>NZ_JBIAIP010000008.1:131968-378179 GCF_042871485.1 Streptomyces sp. NPDC005791 | reverse complement strand
GAGCTGCAAACACTCCTCGCGACCTGGACCGGCGCCTGCCCCACCTGTCACCGCGACATGCCAGACCCCGCACCAACATGACCAAGCCCTACTAGGCCGTGTGTCGAAAGTAGATCTTGGACTGTGGATGATCACGGTTCATGGGTCGGGGAGATCTCACAGACGAGCAGTGGGCGGTGCTGGAACCGCTGCTGCCGAAGGGCACGAAGGCGGGTCGGCCACCTGTTTGGCCTCGGCGGCGACTGATCGACGGCATACGTTTCCGGGTCCGACCGGGGTGCCCTGGCGGGACGTGCCCGTTGAGTACGGGCCGTGGGGCCGGGTCTACGACTTGTTCCGCCGGTGGCAGCGGAACGGCGCATGGCACCAGATCCTCACCCGGCTCCAGTCCCTGGCCGACGCGCAGGGTGCGATCACCTGGGACCTGAGCGTCGACTCCACGGTCTGCCGAGCCCATCAGCATGCGGCCGGGGCCCGCAGGCAGGGCGACCTGCAGAAGGAGCCGCCGGGCGGTGTGTTCACCGAGCCTGGAGATCATGGGCTCGAACGCTCACGCGGCGGGTTCACCACCAAGCTGCACCTGGCCGTCGAGCAGGGCCAAAAGCCAATGTCGATCGTGATCACGGCAGGACAGCGCGGAGACTCTCCGCAGTTCGAACCCGTGCTGGAGAAGGTCCGCGTGCCCCGCATCGGGCCTGGCAGGCCACGCGTCCGTCCCCACCGGGTCCGCGCGGACAAGGCGTACGCCTCCCGCGGGAACCGTGCTTATCTGCGCCGCCGCGGAATCCGCTGCACCATCCCCGACAAGGCCGACCAGGCCCGCAACCGCCAGAAGCTCGGCTCCCAGGGTGGCCGACCACCGCACTTCGACCCGGCCGACTACCGCGAGCGTCATGCGGTCGAGTGCGGGATCAACCGACTCAAGAGACACCGCGCTGTCGCCACGCGATACGACAAGCTCGCCGTCCGCTACGAAGCGACCGTCCTCGTCGCGGCCGTCAACGAGTGGCTGTAATCGAAGTATTCGCTATGCGTGCCGGGCACTACGATGCGGACCATGGAGTGTTTTCCCGCCTCTCGTACACGTCACTGAGGCCCTGCTCACCGCCAATCCTGTGGCCGGGAGCGGGCCGACCGATGCCCTTGTTCCGCCCGGGTATCAAGCCCTCAGCCTGAGAGGCACACTTCCATGCTCATCCGCGCGTTCACCCAGCAGGACCTGGCACCACTCACCGAACTGACCATCGACACGTTCCGGCCGTTCTACGAGGACTCCTTCCGCCCACTGATGGGCGAGGCCGTCTTCGCCGTTCAGCACGGCAACTGGCGTAACGACTACCGCAAACAGGTCGCCGAATTCCACGCCCCCGAACGGCACACGTACGTCGCCGTCGCCGAAGCTGACGGCACCATCGTGGGCTACGTGGCATGGAGCGTCGCCCCGGTCCACAGGAAGGGTGAGATCACGATCCTCGCCGTCTCTGCCCAGCATCGACGACACCACGTGGGCCGTGCACTGTGCGAGTACGCTTTCGAAGAGATGCGGGCGCTCGGCGCCGGGGTCGTCGAGATCGGCACCGGAGGAGACCAGTTCCACGCTCCGGCCCGAGCTCTCTACGAGGCGCTCGGGTGCACACCTCTCCCACTCACTGTCTACTTCCGTCAGCTCTGATACCTCCCGGATGGGCGCCCCCGGGCGCTCATCCGGGTTCGGCAGTCGGCTACAGGCCCACTTTCGATACATGGCCTAGGGGCGGCGCAGGGCATCGCCGCGGAGGGAGGACCCATCGCCGTGAACAGCCTGCCACCCGGCGCTCCCGGATCCGCGGCGCACGACCTCGCCCTCGACGCACTGGGCAGCGGCTTCAGCACCGCGTTCCTCGTCTGCGCCATCGCCGCCGCCGTGGCGGCGGCCCTCACCGCCATCGGCATGATCGGCGTCCGCCCCTACCCCTCCCTCGCGCAGCCGGCGGCCGAGTCCTCAGCGACCGAGCGGGGCGGCGCGCCGGAACCCGCCACGACATGTCAGAGGTGCGTACGGATCAACGTGCAGAGCAAGTAGCCGCCCGCTGCTCTCATTGCCATGCGAGAGGATGGGTCTGCTTCGTCGCCACTACCACATGTGGCTAACGGAAGTCATCTCTCCGTTTCTCCGGTTCGGCTGGTTATGATCGGTCCCTCACGTCGCGTCAAAGCCGAACCGGACTTCCCCCAGTCCTGAACCCAGGACTGCGTCTGGTCTCGGCAGTCGGGCCGTCCCCCCTGGTTCCCCGCTCTCCGAGGACTGATGTCTCCCATAGAACCCGAAGGCACACGAGGGCAGCCGGCGACTCGTCGGCGGCGTACTCTGCGCCTGCGTACGCTGCTCATTTGGCTGGCAATCGTCCCCATTCTGGCGATGAGTACCCAAGTGGTCATGACCGCACAGCCGCTGGTACACCAGTCAAAGCAACTGCGCGCTGATGTGGCAGTCGGTGAGCGGACCGATGTACCCCTGACCAGGCTGATGGTCGAACTGCAGGCTGAGCGGGCGATGACCGCCACACGGTGGGCGAGCGGCTCCGTGTCCGGGAGGGAGCTGCGCGAGCGGCGCGCGGCCACGGACCGGGCCGCGGACGAGTTCCGTCGGGCGGCGGACGGAGCTCTGGCGGCGACCGGGCGGGAGGACGATCACTACGTCGCGGAGCTGAAGCGCAGCCTCGCGGATCTGGCCGCGTTCCGCGAGCGCGCGGACGCCCGCAGCGGGGACGCGGATCGGACGATCGGCTACTACTCCGACCTCGTCGACCGCATCATCCGGGTGTACCAGAACGAGTTCAGCCATGCGGAAGACGCCGAGCTCATCCAGGAGAGCGGCCTGGTCGTCACGGTGTTCACGGTGTCCGAGATGGTGGCACGCGAGACCACCATCCTTGCCATGGCCGGGCCGTCCAGGCGTCTGAGCCCTTCCGCGTTCGCCGAATTCGTCAACTCCGTCGGGTCCCAGCGGTACCAGTACGACGAGTGGGTCGCGCCGTATCTGACGGCCGAGGACAAAGCGGCCTACGACCAGGTCTTCGCCTCGGACGGCTGGAAGACGAAGGTTCGCATCGAGGACGCGGTCATCTCCGACCACCAGAACACCGCGTCCGGCATCGGGCTACCCAAGGAAGCCGACGCCTGGCAGGCCGCGTATGACGAGTTCGCGGCGCGCCTTGCCGCGCTCAACGCGAAACAGGGGCGAGCACTACTCGTGCACGCCGACGCCAAGGCCACGCAACTGGAGAACGGGGTCATCTGGCTGATCGTCGGAAACGGCGCAGCCGTCTTCGCGGTCGCGGCCGTCATCGTGCTCACCACGCGCTCCGTGCTCCGCCGCCTGCGCGGTCTTCACCAACGTACGGTGACCATCGCTGAGGACACGCTGCCGGATGTCGTTGGCCGGCTCCAGCGCGGGCAGCCCGTCGACGACGAGGCGCTGCCCGCGGTGAGCGGAGACCGGGACGAGGTCGGACGTATCAGCGACGCGTTCGCCCGGGTCGTCTCCGTATCCGTCGACGGGCATGCGCGGCTCGCGGCCGAGCGTCAGGGTTTCGGTATGTTCGCCGCGGGCATCGCCTCGCGCACCGGAAACCTGGTCAGCCGCCAGTTGACCCTCATCGACGAACTGCAGGACGCCTTCGGGCACGACGAGGAGCTTCTCGCCCGGTTGATGCGGTCCGACCAGTTGACGGTGGGTATGCGGCGGCAGATCGAGAACTTGCTCATCCTGGCGGGTGGGGACATCCCCGATCCGCACACCGAGCCCATGCGCGTCGCCGACCTGCTGCGCGAAGCCGCCGCGGAAGTGGAGGACTTCCGGCGGATCGAGCGCCAGGCCCTGGACGAGATCAGCGTGGTACCGCGGGTGATCAGCGAGATCAGCCACCTCCTGGCAGAACTCCTCGACAACGCCACCCGGTTCTCCCCGCCGCAGTCGAAGGTGGTCGTCCGTGCCGAACTGGTGACAGACGGGCTGTTGGTCGACATCGAGGACCGCGGGCCTCGGGTGACCGCCACAACCTACGAGGAGATGAACGGACGTCTGCACTCGGCCCCGCCGTATTCCGTCCTGGCGGAAAACGCTCACCGGCTCGGACTCTTCGTGGTCGGCCACATCGCCGAACAGCTCGGGGCCACAGTGACGCTGCGCCGCTCGGTATACGGGGGGACGTCGGCCGTGGTGATCCTTCCCAAGGAACTCCTTGTGCCGACCGAACCGGTCCGGGCGGGAAAGGAAGCGCCGCGCGCGGCGGCGAGGCCCGCCCCGGCACCGGGCCCGTCCGACGAACGCAAGCCCGAGCTGGTCCTGCACGCGAAGACCGTGTCGGCCGGCCGTAGGACGCCGGAGCGCTTGCCCCAGCGGCCGGTGGAGAGTAAGCCGTCGGTTCCTTCCCTGACACGGGACGGTGACGCGAAGCCTGCCCTCCCCGAGCGGGTCCCCCAGGCTCACATCGCCGAGCAGCTCCGCGCGCCACACGCACCGGAGACTGCCGTCCATCAGGATGCGGCGACACCTGAGGAAGTGGCCGACGCCTGGGCGGACTACGAACACGGGACTCAGACAGTGGAAGAAGAACTCCGACAGGATCAGCCATGACGACAACGAACGACATGATCTACAGCGTCTTGGACAACAACCTGAGCAGGATCGCCGGCATCCAGGGAGCCGTACTACTGTCCAACGACGGGATCAAGCTCAGCTCGTACGAGCTGGAACGGGACCAGGCGGAGCGCATAGCCGCAGCGTCCTCCGGCATCGCTTCCACGATGAAGGCGATATCCAGGGAGGTCGACGGCGGCCGGGTGATCCGCCAGCTGGTCGAGATGGACGACTGCTATCTCTGCATCGTCGGGTGCGGGGAGGGCAGCACGCTCATCGTGGTGACCTCCCGCAAGGCGCGGCTGGGGGAGCTGGGCGGTGAAGCCGTGCGCACCGCCCAGGCGCTCGGTGAGTGGCTGAGTACGCCTGATCGCGGCCAGGCGCAGCCGTCGTAATGGCGGACGAGCCGGGGCCGCGAGAGGGAGGCCACCGCCGGACGCGGCTGTACGCGCTGACCGATGGACGTACGGCGGCTGCGCACACCGCTTTCACCATGGACGCCACGATCACGGCGGTGGCCGTCGCGGACGGCCACGGCGGCCTGCCCAGCGAGTGGCAGGCCATCCTCGCGATGTGCTCGCCTCCGGGCGGCCTGGCGGTCGCCGAGATAGCGGCGCGCATGCACATCCGCCTCACTCCCATGACGCTTCTTCTCGGCGAACTCGCGGATCGAGGGCTGATCGAACACCGGCCACCCCTGGAAGGGGCCGAGACAACCGATGTCCACCTGCTCATGAGAATCAGGGACAACCTTGCACGGATATGACACCCCTGCCCAGGAAGCGGACCCCGTCAAGATCCTCATCGCTGGGGGATTCGGCGTCGGCAAGACGACCTTCGTCGAGACGGTCTCCGAGATCGAGCCGTTGCGCACCGAGGAGCGGCTGACGAGCGCGGGCGTCGGCGTCGATGACCTCGACGGCATCGAGTCCAAGGCGGTCACCACCGTCGCGATGGACTTCGGCCGCATCACCCTCACCGACGCACAGGTCGTGCTCTACCTGTTCGGCACACCTGGCCAGGAGCGCTTCTGGTTCATGTGGGACGACCTGCTGAACGGGGCACTCGGGGCGATTGTCCTTGTCGACACACGACGCCTCGACCGCAGTTTCCCGGCCGTCGACTTCTTCGAGAACCGGGGGCTTCCGTTCGTGGTCGCCGCGAACTGCTTCCACGGTGAACAGCCTTACACCGCCCAGGAGATCAGGGCGGCGCTGCATCTGCGTGACCCGAACACACCCATCCACTTGCTCGATGCCCGCTCCCGTGACGACGCGCGCGGTGCGCTGCTCTCGCTTCTGGACATGCTCATCGCCAAAGCCGGGGTCGCGGCGACCGGCTGACTTCGGCCTGCCACGTGGTGGCGTGGAGGTGCACGACCGCGACCGTAGACCCGGTCCAGGCCGCCGCCGCGTCGGCCGTCGAGGAATGCCGGCCGTACCAGCCATCGTCCGTGTACTCGAATTAGCCGTCGTCGAGGAACGCCTCTCGCGGCAGGGCCCGGACAGCCGGCTCCCACCGGGCGCTGCGCAGAACCTGACGCGGGCCGTTCCCCGCGTCCGGTTCTCGTACCGCTTTCAGCGCTGTGGCAGCGGGTGGGAGCAGGTCGAGCGGGCTACGAGAGCGATCGGAAACAGGGCGTTCGGCACCCCACCGCACAGCAAGGCACTTTCACCTATCCCCACGGTTCGGTCACAACTCCGTCACTACCGGAACATCCCGCTCCCCTGCTGCACACCGCGCGGCTACGGTCATGTCCTCACGAACCGCTCTTGGGGGACGACTTGAACACCCGCACTCTTGCCGCTGCCGTCACGTGTCTTGCAGCCGTAACGTTGGTCGGCTGCGACCCGGCCGCCACGGACCCGAAGCCCGCAGCGCCAGTCTCCACCGAGCCCACAACGCCTCCCGCGGCAACACCGTCCGAGGAGAAAATGAAGCCCGCCGAGTCCAAGGCGGTCCTCGACTTCGTCGGCATGGGACTCCAGTCCGCACAGGACAAGGCGCAGGCCGAAGGGTTCTACCTGCTGACGTCCCACGACAGTTCCGGCCGCGACAGACTCCAGACCCTCGACCGGAACTGGAAGGTCTGCTCCCAGAACGTCAAGGCAGGCAAGACGGTGCCGACCGACACGGAGCTGGACTTCGGCACGGTGAAGCTCGAGGAGACCTGCCCGTCCCGCGATGCCACGACCCCCGAGGCGGCGGGCGAGAAGATGCCGAACCTGGTCGGGCAATCAGTCAAGGCGGCCCGCGGCGCCCTGGACTCCGGTACGTCGATCACAACGACCGATGCGGCAGAAGGCCGCATGGTTCTGTTGGAAAGTAACTGGCAGGTGTGCACCCAGTCGCCCTCCCCCGGAGCCGCCCTCACCGGACAGCCCGTCGAGTTCACTGCGGTGAAGTACGAGGAGAGCTGCCCTTAGACGGCCCGTACGGGCAACTGCGAACAGCTCTCCGTACATCTCCTCGGTCGTGGAGTCGAGGGGCGTGAGGGGTGAGACGCCGGCGTTGACGAAGAGGGCCTCGACCGAGCCGAGGTCGCTCTTCACCCGGTCGGCGAGCGTGTCCAGGTCGGCCAGTGAGGCCACATCGGCCCGGACGGCCCCGGCATTCGTGCCGAGCCGCTCGCGTGCCGCGTCGAGCTTGGCCTGGGGCGGCCGGTTATCACCACGCGGGCTCCGTCTCGCACCAGCAGCTCCGCCACCGCGAGTCCCATGCCGCTGCTGCCACCCGTGATTGCGGCGTTCTTGTCGCTGTACTTACCCCTGCTGAATATCGCCGTTCACGGGACGCGTCAGCGGCGGGTCTCGATCTCCATGTCACCCGAGATGACCGTGCGGATGTGGTCGCCGGCGAGCAGGTCGTGCGGATTTCCGAGGCCGATGGCGCTGACCTCGTCGAGCCGGGCGAGCTGGGAGGGAGTGAGGTCGACTTGGAGGGCACCCAGGTTGTCCTCGAGCTGCGCGACCGTACGAGCGCCGATGATCGGTGCCGCCACGCCCGGGGCGTTCAGGATCCAGGCCAGTGCGACCTGGGCGGGTGTGTGGCCCAGCTCCGTGGCCACTTCCTTCACCACATCGGCGATGGCGAGGGTGCGTTCGGTGACCATGCCCAGGGCGGCGTTGAGGCTCCTGCGGCTGCCGGCCGTCTCGCCGGCGACGGGGCCCGCCGGGTTCAGGTCGTCCCGGCCGTACTTGCCGGTGAGCAGCCCGCCGCCCAACGGGGAGAAAGGGACCACGCCCAGTCCCATCTCGCGTGCCATGGGGATGAGGTCGCGCTCCCCGGTACGCTCGATCAGGCTGTACTCGATCTCCAGCGCGACCAGCGGTGACCAGCCGCGCAGGTCGGCGATCGTCTGCATGCGCGACACCTGCCAGGCCGGTGCGCTGGAGACCGCCACGTACAGGACCTTGCCCTGCCGCACCAGGTCGTCCAGGCCGCGCAGGATCTCCTCCACCGGCGTCCTGAAGTCCCAGACGTTCAGATAGAGCAGATCGATGTAGTCCGTGCCGAGCTGCCGCAGACTGGCTTCCACCGACGCCAGCATGCTCTTGCGGTGCGTGCCACCGGAATTGGGGTCACCGGGCCGGCGCAGTGTCGAGTACTTCGTCGCCAGCACCAGGCGCTCGCGATCGGCGCGGGCGAACTCGCCCAGCATGCGCTCGGAACTGCCGTTGGTGTAGGTGCTGGCGGTGTCGAAGAAGTTGCCGCCCAGTTCGGTGTAGCGGTCGAACAGCTTGCGCGCCTCCTCGCGCTCGGCGCCCCAGCCCCACTCGGTGCCGAAGGTCGCCGCGCCCAGGGCCAGCGGTGAGACCCGCAGCCCGGAACGGCCAAGCAGCCGGTAGGTGTCGAGAGTGAGTGGCATCGTGTACTCCTGTTGATGTGGGTCGTGGTGTTCGAGAGCGTGGACCGGTGGCCGGCCCGCCCGGCCTTCAGACGCCGAGTCCGTATCCGCCGGCCACGGTGACGTCCTGCCCGGTGACGTAACTGGCGGCGTCCGAGGCGAGGAAGGCGACGACTTCACCCCGCTGTTCGACAGGCTGGGAGTTCCACGCAGCGGCCGGGACGCCATGCGCACGAAGATCCCGTTCGATCGCTTCGGATCCAGCCAGGAGATCGCGGCTCGGTCGCCCCAGGGCTCACGGCATTGACACGGATCCCGCATGGAGCCAGTTCGAGCGCCAGCGAGGGCAGCATCGCCAGCAGGGCTCCCCGCGTCGCCGCCACAACTCCTCCGTCACGTCGGCGACCGGCGCGGGGCGGAAGATCCCGGCGTGGACGAACAGCAGGTCGAGAGACCTGAAACGTTCGGACACCGTTGTCAGGAGAGCGTCGGTGTGGGCCAGTACGCGTGCGTCCGCCACGGCGACCTGGTATCCGCCGGCGTGCGACAGGTCGGCGGCCGCTCTGCCGATTCCGGTCGTGCCACCGGTGACGAGTGCTGTGGGCAAGTCGGGCCTTTCGTCGAGGAGGGAGGCTGGAGTCGACACTAAGCGGAGAGGTCCCCGCTTGCGTCACCGTACACTAACCGGAGACATCCCCGATTCGTCTGTGCACCCCGACCCGACTCTCCCGATCGCGAAGGCCATGACATCTCCACGAAGGACCCTGCGAGCTGATGCCCAACGCAACCGCGAACATCTGATCGCCACGGCCGCTGAGGCTTTCGCCTCCGGGCGGACGGTCTCGCTGGACGCGATCGCCAAACGGGCGGGCGTGGGGAGCGGCACCCTTTACCGGCACTTCCCCACCCGCGAGGACCTGGTCGAGGAGATCTATCGCGACCAGATCCGCCCGCTGCGCGACGACGCGCAGGCCCTCCTCGCCACCGAGCAGCCCGCGCAGGCCCTCCACACCTGGATGTGCGACTTCGCCGAGTGGGCGGGCGAACGGCGCGGCATCTGCGAAGCCCTGGTCGCCATGAGCGCTTCCGGCCGCTTCGGCACCGGACCGGTCTGCGACGAGGTGCAGCGCATCCTGGGGATGCTGCTCACGGCCGGCTCCGAGGCAGGGGAACTACGCGACGGCATCGATGCGGCCGACGTCGGAGGCGTCCTCGCCGGCCTGCTTTCGGTGGCCGGGGCACCCGAGCAGCGTGCCCAACTCGACCGCATGCTCACCATCGTCGTCGACGGGCTGAGGGCGCACGGCTGACAGGCCGCGCCCTTCCGGTCCGACGGCTCGTCACGTCACGCGGTCAGCGGCCACGCGGAAGCGCTCACCCGCGCCGGCGGAAGATATCCCTGGCCCGGGTCTCGCACCGGCCGACGCCCCGGCGGACAGTTCGGCCGCCGAGGCGAGGGCCCGGTGGCGGCAACTCCGCTCAGGGAGGCGGAGAGCTCATCCCGTGCGGCGGCGCCATGAGCGCGAAGTGGACGGCGTCGTCCCTGCCCGCGGGATCCACCGAGGGGAGGACGTGCTCCGCAGCCATCCTCGGCAGCATCAGCTGCCAGAACATGGTGACCGTGGAGCGGGACAGCCACATCTCGTTGGTCCTGCCGAGGACTTCGAGCCCGACACTGGCCGCCACCACCATCGAGGAGAAGCAGTCCGGCGGAAACTCCGACCGCAGGTTTCCCTCACCCACCGCCCGCGTCAGCAGACGCTGCACGTAGTGCTGCCATTCCTCGCGCAGTTCGACGGCGGAGGTCCGGTCCGTGTCGCCGTTGAGCCGGACTCCCGCGCGGATGACCACGTTCTCACGGATCAGCACAGCGAAGACGTGCGAGATGTCCGTGAGCGTCTGGAGCGCGCCGCCCTCCTTGCGGTGCACTCGCCGCGCGGCTCGGCGCAGGCACTGACAGGCGGCCCACTCCACCGCGTCGGCCAGAGCCGACTTGTTCTTGAAGTGGAAGTGCAGAGCACCAGGGCTCACTCCCGCTCCCGCGCTGATCCCGCTCAGACCGGCCTGGACGTAACCGTGCCGGTCGAACAGGTCGGCCGCAGAGTGGATCAGGGCATTCCGGGTGCGCTCGGACCTTTCCTGTTTGGTCATTCGGGGCTCCCGACCCTCGCTGTGGCTGCGGCGAGGCGTTCCGCGTCGGGGCGGGGCGAGGTGTTCAGTCCCCGTGAAAGGGCTCGAGACGGCTCCATCCCCGTATCAAACCAGGATGCCGGTTTTCTTTCCAGTCAAAGCTTGTCACTAAAGCCCCATCAATGCCTCCTGCGGCTGAAACCCTCCTGCTTCGTGGGTGTTTTCTGTAGCAATGTCACCTCAGGGGCAGTATCGCGAAAACGTGGCCGGAGGTCGCCGTACACTAATGAGCTTTGACAAACAGGCTTGCCGGTTTGTAAGTTGCTGAGCATCGGTCTACTCGTGAGTGCGCATCCTTCAAACGTGCAGGGGAGCATCAGATGAAGCGGCAGGCCACGGACCTTCTGGAACCTCATATACCGCGCGACTTCTCCACCGACCAGCATCCGATCCAGCGACTGCACGACGTACGGCCCTCGTCGCTGGGCACCGCACGGAACGACGCCCTGAAAGTCCTGGTCGTCGAGAGCGACGCCTCCTCCGCCGACTCCCTCATCCAGGGGCTGCGCCGTCACGGCCACTCGGCCGGCAGCGTCGGCACCGGAGCCGAGGCCCTGCGTGCCTACCGAAGTGCCGACCTGCTGCTCCTCGACCTCGATCTGCCCGACCTGGACGGTCTGGAGGTCTGCCGCAGTATCCGCGGCGCCGGGGCGACGCCACTCATCGCCGTCACCGCCCGCGACAGCGAGCTCGACAGGGTACTGGGGCTGCAGGCAGGGGCGGACGACTACCTGGTCAAGCCTTACGGGTTCCGCGAACTCATGGCCCGTATCGAAGCGGTGATGCGCCGGGTCCGGCCGCAACAACCACTCCAGAACGTGATCATCCACGGCCAGCTCCGTATCGACGCGGGCACCCGGGAGGCCGCTGTACAGGGCCGGCCGGTGGAGCTGACGCGCAAGGAGTTCGGTCTGCTCCACCTGTTGGCCTCGCATCCGGGCACCGTGGTCTCACGTAGACAGCTGATGACCCTGGTGTGGGACGATTCCTGGTCGCGCCCTGGGCGGACCATCGACACCCACGTCAGCAGCCTGCGGAACAAGCTCGGCTCCAATGACTGGATCATCACGGTCCGAGGAGTCGGATTCCGGCTGGGCCAGCCGTAACCGGCCTCTTTTCAGCCCACGCGCGGCCCGAATTCGACGTATTGAAAGGCTTGACCGGAACGACGCGCCGAATCTCAATTCTTTGAACAGAGCGCTCACCCCCTCCTCCTTTCCCGTCCTGCTTTTCGCGGTCCCTCGAGAGGGCGCCCGGGCCCGGCATCCCTTTTCACCTCCGCCCTCCGCCGCACTGCCGGGCAGAGCGCGCGGGTGGCAGGTCAGCACAACATGCAGGTGCGCCCGAGGCCGAGGCCGGCACCGTAGGCCGCCCGCCGAACGTGAGGTCTTCGAAGGACCTCCATCCACCGCGAACACGCGCCAGGAGGCGGAACCATCCCATGCCCGCGCGGCCGACGGAATCACCCGTCGGCCGCGCGGGCATCTCGGATTCCGGCTCCGCGCGCGCACCCGCCGCGCCCCGGATCTCCCCTGAACGGCTCGGCCACTCCCCCGACCAAGGGCTGTCGCGGATTCTTCGGCGGCTGATTTTACGTTCTTCTGACCTTTCTCTCACCTGCCCGTTCAACAGGTGCCTGCACATGACCAAACGTCACAGTTCCCTGCATCGGACTCCCTTGAATTCCGTCCTGCCTCAGAAGAGGCTGATCACCGGTCTTCGCCGCTGTTCCAGGGCCGGGACGTTCACAGGCACAACCACAGGTACGCCGATGATCCGACCCTTGTGAAGGAAACCGTGAGATGGCCGAGGAGAGGCATATGGACGCTGCAGTGGTTGTCGTGGGCGCGGGGCCGGCCGGTTTGATGCTGGCCGGTGAACTGCGGCTCGCGGGAGTCGAGGTCATCGTCCTCGAGCGCCTGGCGGAGCGCAGCGGTGAGTCCCGCGGACTAGGCTTCACCGCCCGCACGATGGAGGTCTTCGACCAGCGCGGGATCCTTCCCCGCTTCGGTGAGATCGAGACCAGCAACCAAGGCCATTTCGGTGGGCTGCCCATCGACTTCGCCGTCCTGGAGGGCGCGTGGCAGGCTGCCAAGAGCGTCCCGCAGTCCGTCACCGAGACACACCTGGAGGCGTGGGCCGCCGGGCTGGGGGCCGACATCCGCCGAGGTCACGAGGTCGTGACCCTGACGGACGACGGCGACGGGGTCGACATCGAGGTCCGAGGCCCGGGTGGCGTCGAGAAACTGCGCACCGGCTACCTGGTGGGGTGCGACGGCGGACGCAGCACCATCCGCAAGGCCGCCGGCTTCGACTTCCCGGGGACCGCCGCGACCATGGAGATGTATCTGGCCGACCTGAAGGGGATCGACCTCGCACCGCGCATGATCGGCGAGACGCTGCCCGGCGGCATGGTGATGGTCGGCCCGCTGCCCGGTGGCGTCACCCGCATCATCGTGTGCGAGCGCGGTACACCGCCCCGCCACCGCGAGGCCCCGCCGGCGTTCGAGGAGGTCGCCGCCGCCTGGCAGCGGCTGACCGGTGAGAGCATCGCCCACGCGGAACCGGTCTGGGTCAGTGCCTTCGGTGACGCCACCCGGCAGGTCACCGAGTACCGCCGCGGCCGCGTCGTCCTGGCCGGCGACGCGGCCCACATCCACCTGCCCGCCGGCGGGCAGGGGATGAACACGAGCATCCAGGACGCGGTGAACCTCGGCTGGAAGATCGCCGCGGTGGTCAAGGGCCGGGCGCCGATCGACCTGCTGGACACCTACCACAGCGAGCGGCACGCCGTCGGGAAACGGTTGCTGATGAACACCCGCGCCCAAGGCCTGCTGTTCCTCAGCGGACCCGAAGTACAGCCACTGCGCGATGTGCTGACCGAGCTCATCGGGTACGAGGAGGTCAGTCGGCACCTCGCGGCGATGGTCAGCGGACTGGAGATCACCTACGAGGTCGGCACGGGCACGCATCCGCTGCTCGGCAAGCGGATGCCACACCTCGAGCTCGTCGGCGAACACCGCAAGACCAGCAGCACGGAGCTGCTGCATCCCGCTCGCGGTGTGCTGCTCGACCTCCAGGACAACCCGCGTCTGCGGGCCCGCGCCGCAGCTTGGGCCGACCGCGTGGACATCGTCACCGCGGAACCGCACGCCCCGTCGAACGCCGACGGCCTCGCGACGACGTCGGCGGTCCTGATCCGCCCCGACGGGTACGTCGCGTGGGCGGCACCCGGATCCCACCATGACCTGCCCATGGCCCTGGAGCGCTGGTTCGGGCGCCCCTATGCCCTCTGACCAGGGCTGACGACGGCTTCGGCGGTGGCGTCCCGACCCGCCACCGCACTACCGACAAGAGGAGAGAGCATGCACAGCACCCTGATCGTGGCCCGGATGGACATCGACGCGAAGGCCCAGGTCGCCGACCTCTTCGCCGATTTCGACCGGAGCGAGATGCCGCACCGCATGGGCACGCGCCGCCGCCAGCTGTTCGCCTACAAGGGCCTGTACTTCCACCTCCAGGACTTCGCCGCGGACAACGGCGGCGCACGGATCGAGGAGGCCAGGTCCGACCCGCGGTTCGTCGGCATCAGTAACGACCTCAAGCCTTTCGTCCAGGCCTACGACCCGCTCACCTGGCGGTCCCCGGCCGACGCGATGGCAACCCGCTTCTACGACTGGACGGACGCGGAATGACCCGCCGTCACACCGATACGAGGGGAGTCCGGTAGCCGTGAGCCGTCGTGTAGTGATCACTGGGGTAGGGGTACTGGCGCCGGGCGGTACAGGCGTCAAGAGCTTCTGGAGTCTGCTGAGCGAAGGACGCACGGCGACGCGGGGCATCACCTTCTTCGACCCGTCCTCGTTCCGTTCCCGCGTGGCCGCCGAGATCGATTTCCACCCCGAGTCGCACGGGCTCACCCCGCACGAGATCCGCCGGATGGACCGGGCCGCCCAGTTCGGTGTGGTCACGGCACGCGAGGCACTGGCGGACAGCGGCCTGGACCTCGCCGGCCTCGACCCCCACGCCACCGGGGTCTCCATCGGCAGCGCGGTCGGCGCCACCACCGGACTCGACGACGAGTACCGGGTGGTCAGCGACAACGGCCGGCTCGACCTGGTGGACCACACCTACTCGCCGCAGCACCTCTACAACTACTTCGTCCCCAGCTCGTTCTCGGCCGAGGTGGCGTGGGCCGTCGGCGCCGAGGGACCCGCCACCGTGGTGTCCACCGGATGCACCTCGGGTATCGACGCGGTCGGCCACGCCGTCGAGCTGATCCGGGAAGGCACCACCGACGTCATGATCGCCGGGGCCACCGACGCCCCGATCTCGCCCATCACATTGGCCTGCTTCGACGCCATCAAGGCGACCACCCCGCGCAACGACGACCCCGAACACGCGTCGCGCCCCTTCGACGGCACGCGCAACGGCTTCGTGCTCGGAGAGGGCTCCGCCGTCTTCGTCCTGGAGGAGCTGGGCAACGCCGAACGGCGCGGCGCACACATCTACGCCGAGATCGCCGGCTACGCCTCCCGCTGCAACGCCTTCCACATGACCGGGCTGCGCCCCGACGGGCGCGAGATGGCCGAGGCGATCGACGTGGCGCTCGCCGAAGCGCGGATGAGCCCGGACCGGATCGACTACGTCAACGCCCACGGCTCGGGCACCAAGCAGAACGACCGCCACGAGACCGCGGCCTTCAAGCTCAGCCTGAAAGAGCACGCCCGCCGCGTCCCCGTCAGCTCCATCAAGTCCATGGTCGGGCATTCGCTGGGCGCGATCGGCTCGATCGAGATCGCCGCTTCGGTGCTGGCCATGGCGCACCACGTGGTGCCCCCCACCGCGAACCTGCGTACACCCGACCCGGAGTGCGACCTCGACTACGTGCCGGTCACCGCGCGGGAGCACCGCACCGACACGGTTCTGACGGTGGGCAGCGGATTCGGCGGGTTCCAGAGTGCGATGGTCCTTGCCCGGCACGACAGGAGTGCGGCATGAGCGACAAGGCAGTGATCACCGGAATCGGTGTCGCGACGCCCAACGGCATGGGCGTGGAGGACTTCTGGTCGGCCACCCGGATCGGCAAGAACGCCATCGGACCCGTCACCCGCTTCGACGCGAGTGCCTACCCGGCGCGACTGGCGGGCGAGATCCGCTCCTTCACGGCTGAGGACCACCTGCCGAGCAGGCTCCTGCCGCAGACGGACCGGATGACCAGACTGGCCCTGGTCGCCGCGGACTGCGCCTTCGAGGACGCGGGCGTACGACCGGGTGACATCGCCGAGTTCGACATGGGTGTGGTCACCGCCTCCACGTCCGGCGGGTTCGAGTTCGGCCAGAACGAGCTGCAGAGGCTGTGGAGCCAGGGCAGTCAGTACGTCAGCGCGTACCAGTCGTTCGCCTGGTTCTACGCGGTCAACAGCGGCCAGATCTCGATCCGCAACGGCATGCGCGGCCCCAGCGGGGTCGTGGTGAGCGACCAGGCCGGCGGACTGGACGCGATCGCCCAGGCACGCCGCCAGATCCGCAAGGGCAGCAGGCTGATCTTCTCCGGCGGGTTCGACGCGTCGATCTGCCCCTGGGGCTGGGTCGCGCAGATCGCCGGCGGCCGGCTGTCCACGAGGACCGATCCGGAGCGCGCCTACCTGCCCTTCGACGCGGACGCCAACGGTTACGTGCCGGGCGAGGGCGGCGCCCTGCTCATCCTGGAATCGGAGCGGTCTGCACACGAGCGCGGAGCGGACAACGTGTACGGAGAGATCGCCGGCTACGGGGCGACGTTCGACCCCCGGCCGGGCAGCGGGCGGGAGCCGGGGCTGCGCCGGGCCGTCGAGAGGGCGCTCGCCGACGCCGGGACGTCCCCCGACGAGGTCGACGTGGTGTTCGCCGACGCCGCGGGCACGCCCCGGCTCGACCGGGAGGAGGCGGACGCCATCACGGCCGTCTTCGGACCGTACGCCGTGCCGGTCACCGCGCCGAAGACCATGATCGGCAGGCTCTACTCCGGGGCTGCCCCGGTGGATGTGGTCAGCGCCGTCCTGGCCATGCGAGAAGGCTTGATCCCGCCCACCACCCAGGTGGAGCTGTCACCCGAGTACGCCCTCGACCTGGTCGTCGGACAGGCGCGCACCACGTCGGTGCGCACCGCGCTGGTCCTCGCACGCGGCTACGGAGGTTACAACTCCGCGGTGGTCGTGCGGTCCGGCGACTGACCTCCCCACGCCGCCGGCCGCCGGCGCGCAGGCACGACAGGAACCCGTCACACGCGCGCCGGGCAGGCCGGCGCGTACATCGCGGAAAGGACCCCCATGTCCCGCAATGCGTTCACCGTCGAGGACCTCAAGAAGATCCTGCTGGAGGGAGCCGGCGCCGGTGAGGGCGTCGACCTGGACGGCGACATCCTCACCACCGATTTCGAGGAACTGGGCTACGAGTCGCTCGCCCTGCTGGAGACCGGAAGCCGCATAGAGCGCGAGTACGGCATAGCCCTGGACGACGACGTCTTCACCGATCACCGCACGCCCCAGGCCCTGGTGGCGGCGGTCAACCGGTACCTCGACGACGCCCTCGCCCTTGAGACCTCGGGATGAGCCGCCGTCCGACGGCGACGCCGCGAGGTGCGACACCAGGGCACGCCGTGTCCGGCGTGATCCGCACGAGAGGCCCTGGTGCCGCGACCGGCACCGGAACCCGTCTACCCATGGAGAAGAAGGATGTCTGAGCAGGACAAGCGGGTCGCCCTCGTCACGGGTGCGACCAGTGGTATCGGTCTGGCCTCGGCCCGGGTCCTGGCGGTTCAGGGCCACCGGGTCTTCATCGGCGCGCGCGACGCCGAACGGGTCTCAGCGACCGTCAAGCAGTTGCGGGAGGAAGGTCACGAGGTAGACGGCGCCGCCCTCGACGTGCGCTCGGGCACCGAGGTGCGTGCGTGGGTTCAGGCCGCGGTGGACGCCTTCGGCACTGTCGACGTCGTGGTGAACAACGCGGGCCGCAGCGGCGGAGGCGTCACGGCCGAGATCGACGACGAGCTGTGGCACGACGTGATCGACACCAACCTGAACAGCGTGTTCCGGGTCTCCCGTGAGGTACTGACCACCGGCGGCATGCGGGACAGGAAGCGCGGCCGGATCATCAACATCGCCTCCACCGCGGGAAAGCAGGGTGTCGTCCTCGGTGCCCCGTACTCGGCGTCCAAGCACGGCGTGGTCGGCTTCACCAAGGCGCTCGGCAACGAGCTGGCACCGACCGGTATCACCGTCAACGCCGTCTGCCCGGGGTACGTGGAGACCCCGATGGCCCAGCGTGTGCGGCAGGGCTATGCGGCCGCGTACGACACCACCGAGGAGGCCGTCCTCGAGAAGTTCCGGGCCAAGATCCCGCTCGGCCGCTACTCCACCCCGGAGGAGGTCGCCGGCCTGGTGGGCTATCTCGCCTCCGACACCGCCGGGTCCATCACCTCGCAGGCGCTCAACGTCTGCGGCGGGCTCGGCAACTTCTGAGCCGGCCCGACCGACCCCCGCACCCGATGGAGAGGAGTTGCCAGCATGTCTCAGTCCGGCTCGCGTGAGGTGGAGCACGAGATCACCGTCTCGGCTCCGGCCACCGACGTCTACCGCCTGATCGCCGAGGTGCACCACTGGCCACGGATCTTCCCCCCCACCATTCATGTGGAACGGCTGGAGCACAGCAGGGAGGAGGAGCGCATCCGGATCTGGGCCACCGCCAACGGTGAGCCGAAGAACTGGACCTCGCGCCGCACCCTGGACCCCGAGGGCCTGCGCATCACCTTCCGCCAGGAGATATCCACCCACCCGGTCGCCGCCATGAGCGGGACGTGGATCATCGAGCCGCTCACCGTGGACACCTCGAGGGTCCGGTTGCTGCACGACTACCGGGCCGTCGACGACGCCCCGGAGAACATGGCCTGGATCGACGAGGCGGTCGACCGCAACTCGCGCGCCGAGCTGGCGGCGTTGAAGACGAACGTCGAACTCGCCCACGCGTCCGCCGGTCTGACCTTCTCCTTCGAGGACTCGGTCCGGATCGCCGGCTCCGCGAAGGACGCCTACGCCTTCATCGACGAGGCGAACCGGTGGCCGGAGCGCCTGCCGCACGTCGCCACCGTCCGCTTCTCCGAGGACAGCCCCGGCCTGCAGAGCCTGGAGATGGACACCCGGGCCAAGGACGGCTCGGTGCACACCACCAAGTCGTACCGCGTCACCTTCCCGCACCACAGGATCGCCTACAAACAGGTCACCCTGCCGGCGCTGATGACCCTGCACACCGGCTGCTGGACCTTCGAGGAGCGCGACGGAGGCGTCGTGGTCACCTCGCAGCACACCGTCACCCTCAACACGGCGAACATCGCACGGATCCTGGGCGGGACCGCGACGGTGGGCGATGCCGAGGAGTACGTCAGGACGGCACTGTCCACCAACAGCCGCGCGACCATGGCCCACGCCAAGGAGTACGCGGAAGCCAGGGCCTGACGATGGGCCGGGACCACTCCGGAACACGGGTGATCGTCGTCGGCGCCGGCCCGGTGGGCCTCATGCTCGCCGGTGAACTGCGCCTGGCCGGTGCGGAGGTACTCGTTCTCGAACGGCTCACGGAGCCGACCGGTGAGTCACGGGCGTCCACCCTGCACGCGCGGACCATGGAGATCCTCGCCGCGCGGGGGCTGCTCGAGCCGTTCGGTGAGATACCGGGCGAGCACATGGGCCACTTCGGGGGGATCCCGCTCGATCTCACCCTGCCCGGGCGGTATCCCGGGCAGTGGAAAGTCACCCAGATCCGGCTGGAGGAACAACTGGGTACCTGGGCCCGGGAGCTCGGGGCGGACGTCCGGCGCGGGCACGTCCTCACCGGTCTCGACGCCGGACCAGATGCCGTGATGGTCACGGCGCGTGGAGAGGACGGGGCGACGCGCCACTTCCGTGCCGCCTACGTCGTCGGCTGCGACGGCGAGACCAGCACGGTACGGCGCCTGGGCGGCTTCGCCTTCGTGGGCACCGACGCCTCGCGCAGACTGCTGCGGGCGGACGTGGCCGGTCTCGAGATACCCGGCCGCCGCTTCCAGCGGCTGCCGGGTGGGCTCGCCGTCGCCGCCCGGCGCCCTGACGGGGTGACACGGGTGATGGTGCACGAGTTCGGGGCGCCACCCGGCTGCGGCACTCCTCGGTTCGATGACATCACAGGCGCCTGGGCACGTGTCACGGGCGAAGACATCAGCGGCGGGACCCCGCTGTGGGTCAACGCCTTCCACGACGGCTCACGGCAGGTGACGGCGTTGCGGGACCGCCGGGTGCTGCTGGCGGGTGACGCGGCCCACCAGCAGATGCCGATCGGCGGGCAGGCCCTCAACCTGGGCCTCCAGGACGCCGTCAATCTGGGCTGGAAGCTCGGCGCGGAGGTGGCGGGTACGGCACCGGAGGGGCTGCTCGACAGTTACCACGCGGAACGGCACGCCGTCGGCCGACGGGTACTGGCCAACATCCGCGCGCAGGCCCTGCTCCTGCTGGGAGGCCCGGAGGTCGACGCCTCCCGTGCCGTTCTCGCCGAACTGATGGATGAGGAGCCCGTCCGCGCGCATCTGGCGGGGATGATCTCAGGTCTCGACATCCGCTACGACGTCGGTCCCGGCACCCATCCCCTGCTCGGCCGCCGGCTGCCGCACTGGCGACTCGGCACCCCTCAGAATCCCTTCACCAGCACCTCGTCACTGAACTCCGGGCGCGGGCTGCTGCTCGTGCCGGACGGCGGGGCCCGGGGCCGAGAGGATCCGTGCTCCCAGGCCGCCCCGTGGGCGGAGCGGGTGCGCACGGTCACCACCCCGTCCGTGCCCGGTGCCGTAGGACCGGACACCGCGCTCCTGGTCCGGCCCGACGGCTGCGTCGTATGGGCCGCCGGCGACGGTACGGACCTCACCCAGGCCCTGGAGCGCTGGTTCGGCGCCCCCGGGCCCCGGACCTCTGCCGCGTCCGACGGCCCGACGGCCCTGCGGACCCAGCACACGGACGGTGCCTCGCGGGCCCGCCCGGTCACTCGACGGGCTTCGGCCCCACCGACAGCACGGAACGGGAGAACCGACATGGACAGGCTCACGGGCAGGACCGCACTCGTCACAGGGGCGAGCCGGGGCATGGGGCGGGCTACCGCCGTGCGTCTGGCGGCCGAGGGCGCGCTGGTCGCCGTCCACTACGGCAGCAGTGAGGAGGCCGCGAACGAGGTCGTCGCGACGATAGAGAAGGACGGCGGACGCGCGTTCGCCGTACGGGCCAGGCTCGGCGTCGCCGGGGACGTCCACGAACTCTTCCTCGGACTGGAGGCCGGTCTGAAGGAGCGGACCGGCAGCACCGACCTGCACATCCTGGTCAACAACGCCGGTGTGATGGGTGGTGTGAAGGCCGAGGAGACGACGCCTGAGCAGTTCGACGAGCTCTACCGGGTCAACGCGAAAGCCCCGTTCTTCATCATCCAGCGCGCCCTGCGGAACATGCCCGACGGTGGACGCATCATCAACATCTCCTCCGGGTTGACCCGTTTCGCCAACCCGGACGAGATCGCGTACGCCATGACCAAAGGCGCCGTCGAGCAACTCGCCCTGCACTTCGCGAAGCACCTGGGCCCGCGGGGCATCACGGTCAACAGCGTCGCGCCGGGCATCACGCGTAACGGCAACCCGGTCTTCGACATCCCCGAAGCCGTGGAGCAGATGGCCGGGATGTCGGCCTTCAACCGGGTCGGCGAGCCGCAGGACGTCGCCGACGTCGTGGCCTTCCTCGCCACCGACGAGGCCCGCTGGATCACCGGCTCCTTCGTGGACGCCACCGGCGGCACGCTGCTCGGCTGAACCGCGCCGCACCACCACGCCCGGGCCGGGATCGCGGCGGACCGGCCGGGCCGCGGCCCGGACCTCCCCACTGCGCCGGGACACGCCCACACACCGCCTCAGCGCCCCACTCGCCGGGGGAAGGGAACCACGATGCCGTCGGAGCCTTCCGAGAGCCTTGCCCGTGCCGAGCCCGACGGCCGGTGGAGTCCCGCTCTGTGGGGCCTGCTGTTCGTCCTGGCCGGCAACATGCTGATCGACTCGCTCGAAGTGTCGCTCGCCCTCGTGGCCCTGCCGGCGCTCGGAGCCGCGCTGGCGCTGGACCTGCCCACCGCACAGTGGGTGGTCAGTGGCTTCGCCGCCGGTTTCGGCGGTCTGCTGCTCTTCGGCGGGCGGCTGGTGGCCGGCATCGGCCGCCGTCCGGTGTACCTCGCCGCGCTCATGGTCTTCGCCGCCGCCTCGCTGGCGGGCGCCCTCATGGACAGCGCGGCCCCGTTGATCGCCACCCGTGTGCTGAAGGGCTTCTGCGCGGCGCTGACCGCGCCGACCGGCCTCGCGATCATCGTGTCCGTCTTCCCCGAAGGGCCGGCCCGTCGCCGGGCGATCTCGGTGTACGCGCTGTTCGGCGCCTGCGGCCTGTCCGCGGGACTGCTGGTGTCCGGGGCGCTCACCACCGAGGCGGGCTGGCGCTGGGCGTTGGCCGCACCGGCCCCGGTGGCCCTGCTGCTGTTCCTGGCCGGGCTCCGGCTCATACCCCGTGACGCACCCGGTGGGACCCGGCCCCGCCCCTACGACTGGGCGGGCGCGCTCACCCTGACCGGGGCCGTCCTGAGCCTGGTGTACGGCATCGTGTCCGTACCCGATACGGGCTGGAGCGACCCGCGAACCGTCGGGGGCTTCGCGCTCGCAGCGCTGCTGGGCACCCTCTTCCTCCGTACCGAGTCGACGTCCCCTGATCCTCTTCTACGGTTCGAACTCCTGCGCAACGCCGTCCTGGTGCGCTCCGCCCTCGGCGCCGCTTCGCTCAACGGGTCCTTCCTCGGGCTGCTGCTCCTCAGTACGGTGCACCTCCAGCGGCACGCGGGGTGGAGCTCCTGGGAGACCGCGCTCGCCTTCCTGCCGGCCGGCCTGCCGCTCGTCGTCACCGCCCTGCACGGCGGGTGGCTGGCACAGCGGTTCGGCCCGGCACGGCTGATCGCGGCCGGGGCGGCCGCCGCCACGCTCGGCTACGTGCTCTACCCTTCCGATCCCGCGGCCGAGGTGCGGTACCTGACCGATGTGGCGCCCACGATGCTCCTGCTCGGAGCCGCGTTCACGTGCGCGTTCACCGCCCTGCACCTCCAGGCGACCGGTTCTGTGCCGAGCGGCCTCCAGGCGGCCGCGGGCGGGCTGTACCAGACGTCGGTGCAGATGAGCGCTGCAGTGATGGTGGCGCTCACCTCCGCGCTCAGCACAGCGGGCTTCCGCCCCGCACTCCTCCTCCTCACCGGGGTGGGGCTGTTCGGATGCGCTGTCGCACTTCACGGCCTCCTACCGCGCCGGCAGGCGGTGGCCGGGGTCCGATGACCCGTCCGTCCGACCCCCTCGACGAGCCCGGAACCCACCAACGACAGCCGGCGCCCCCATGGCCGCCGCGAAACCGACCCACCGGAGAAGTCCGGCAGCTCACCCACGAGCTGATCCGGAACCACCACTCACGAATCAGGAACACCATGTCGAAGGACACCCTGCATCTCGCGGTGATCGTCAGCAGCGTCCGCGAGGGGCGCTTCGGTCCTGTCGTCGGGCGGTGGTTCGCCGGCCGCGCCAAGGGCCGCGAAAACTTCACCGTGGACGTCGTCGACCTCGCGGACCACATGCTTCCGGCGGTGCACTCGCACACGCCCTCTCCCGACGCACTCTCCGTCCTGTCGGAGGTGTCCCCCCGGCTGGAGGCCGCGGACGCCTACGTGGTGGTGACACCGGAGTACAACCACAGCTATCCCGCCGCCCTGAAGCAACTGATCGACTGGCACTACACCCAATGGCGTGCCAAGCCGGTCGGTTTCGTCTCCTACGGCGGTGTGTCGGGCGGTCTGCGGGCGGTGGAGCACCTGCGCCAGGTCTTCGCCGAGCTGCACGCCGTCTCGGTCCGTGACGGAGTCAGCTTCCATTCGGCATGGGAGCGGTTCGACGAGGGAGGCGAGCCGAAGGACCCGGCAGGGCCCGAGGGCGCCGCCGAGGTCATGCTCGACCAGCTGGGCTGGTGGGCCTCCACCCTGCGCCGAGGCCGCGCCGCGGCGCCCTACCGGGCCTGAGCGCCCCTCGTGCCCAGGTCACCGGCCGCACGCCGCGGCGCGGACACCCCGGACTTCGCGGTGTCGCCGAACCGGCTCGATCTGTGGCTGCTGCGCAGCCCCGGGGGCGCCGCGGCCGACATGCTCGACCGATCGGAACTCGACCCGGCGGAGCGGCTCCGCGCGGCCGCCTTCCGACGACCGGCCGACGGCCTGCTGTATGCCGCAGCCCATGTGGCGCTGCGGCGGCTGCTCGCACGCTACACGGGGGTGCCGCCGCAGGCGCTGCGGTTCGTCCGCGAGCCCTGCCCGGGGTGCGGAGCGGCGCACGGGCGTCCGGCGGTGGACCACGGTACGCCGCACTTCTCCTTGTCCCACAGCGGTGGCCTGGCACTCGTGGCAGTGGCGGCGCGACCCGTCGGGGCCGACGTCCAGGCGTTGCCGCGCGAGGAGACCGTCGAGCTGTGCGCCTCCTCGCTGCACCCCTGCGAGCGCGCGGAGCTCGACGCCGCCCACGGGCCCGACAGACGCGTGCTGTTCGGCCGGATCTGGACCCGCAAGGAGGCGTACCTCAAAGGGCTGGGCACGGGGCTGAGCCGCCCCCCCGGCATGGACTACCTGGGCGCGGACACCGGCCGGCACCCGGACGGCTGGGCGGTGCTCGACGTTCCGTGCCCGGCCACCCACACCGCCGCCGCCGTCGTACGCGGTTCCGCTCCCGCGGTGGTGCGCGTCCGCGGCCTGGGCGGGGATTGGTTACGGGCCCGGGGCGGTGGGGGCGACCGGGTGCGGGGCCGTTCCCGCACCCGGCCGGCGCAAGGAAGGTGACCTCAGGAACCGCGCCGCCGCCTACGACTCCCCGGGCGCCGGACGTTCCTCGACCGACGGAGATTGGATGCACATGTCCGCAGCACAGGGAACGGTCCGCTCCCGGACCGACGAGCTCAACGGCATCAAGGACTCCGCGCGCAGCGGTCCGGACCCCGCTGCCACCGCCCGCCAGCATGCCAAGGGGAAACTGACCGCGCACGAACGCATCGACCTGCTGCTGGACAAGGGCTCCTTCAGCGAGGTGGAGCCGCTGCGCCGCCACCGGGCCACGGGCTTCGGCCTGGAAGACAGGAGACCGTACTCGGACGGTGTCATCACCGGGTGGGGCACGGTCGAGGGCCGGACCGTCTTCGTCTACGCGCACGACTTCCGGATCTTCGGCGGGGCGCTGGGCGAGGCGCACGCCACGAAGATCCACAAGATCATGGACATGGCCATCTCGGCCGGTGCCCCGCTGGTCTCGCTGAACGACGGGGCCGGCGCCCGTATCCAGGAGGGTGTCAGCGCGCTCGCCGGCTACGGCGGGATCTTCCAGCGCAACACCCGCGCCTCCGGTGTCATCCCGCAGATCAGCGTGATGCTCGGCCCGTGCGCCGGTGGCGCCGCGTACAGCCCGGCGCTGACCGACTTCGTCTTCATGGTCCGTGAGACCTCACAGATGTTCATCACCGGACCGGACGTCGTCAAGGCCGTCACCGGCGAGGAGATCACCCAGAACGGCCTCGGCGGCGCCGACGTGCACGCCGAGACCTCGGGCGTCGCGCACTTCGCGTACGACGACGAGGAGACCTGCATCGCCGAGGTCCGCTACCTGATCGGGATGCTGCCCTCCAACAACCGGGAGCAGGCACCCGCCGTCGGCGGGAGCGACCCGGCGGACCGGCTCACCGAGGCGCTGCTCGATCTGGTTCCGGCGGGGCCGGGGCAGGCGTACGACATCCGTGACGTGATCGAGGAGATCGTCGACGACGGTGAGTCCTTCGAAGTGCACGCCGCCTGGGCGCCCAACATCGTCTGCGCGCTGACGCGGCTCGACGGCCACGTCGTCGGTGTGGTGGCCAACCAGCCCGCCGCCATGGCGGGGGTGCTGGACATCGAGGCGTCGGAGAAGGGGGCACGCTTCGTGCAGTTCTGCGACGCCTTCAACATCCCGCTGGTCACGCTGGTGGACGTCCCCGGCTTCCTGCCCGGGGTGGACCAGGAGCACAACGGCGTCATCCGGCGCGGCGCCAAGCTGCTGTACGCGTACTGCAACGCCACCGTCCCGCGCATCTCCCTCGTGCTGCGCAAGGCGTACGGCGGCGCCTACATCGTCATGGACTCGCGCTCCATCGGCACCGACCTGGCCCTGGCGTGGCCCACCAACGAGATCGCGGTGATGGGGGCGGAGGGTGCGGCGAACGTCGTCTTCCGCCGGGAGATCGCGGCTGCCGACGACCCCGGGGCCGTGAGGGACCAGCGGATCGCCGAGTACCGGAGCGAGCTGATGCACCCGTACTACGCGGCCGAGCGCGGCCTCATCGACGACGTCATCGATCCCCGCACCACTCGAGCCGTGCTGATCAGGTCGCTCGCCATGCTGCGTGCGAAACACGCCGACCTGCCCGTGCGCAAGCACGGCAATCCGCCGCAGTGACACCAGCCCGGCACCGGGAGCGGACCGCCTCCGCTCCCCCGACGAACAGGATGGCCATGAGCAACGACGACGAACACCCCACGGACCGGATCTGCCGGGTGGAGAAGGGCGACCCGGACCACGTGGAACTGGCCGCGGTGCTGGCCGTGCTCCTCGCCCGCGCGCTGGCGGTACCCGGCGTCCCCGAGGTCCCCCGTACGGTGCCGGCCCGGTGGAGCCGTCCGGAGCCCGGGCCGCGGGCCATGAGCGGCTGGCGGAGCATCACGCCGTGAGGCCGTACGCGGCCCACCCGCCGGCGGCCGTGCGCGACGGCGGCGGCGAGCGGGCGCCGGAGGCGGGAGCGATGACATCGACCGGTGCGGCCGGCGGTACGGCAAGGCCGCAACAAGAGCTCGACGACCTTCTCGACCGGGCGGCGATAGCACGACTGATCGACCGCTACACCCTTCTCCTCGACACCCAGGACGAACCCGGAACCGCTCCCGACTGGCCCCGGTCGATCTTCACCCACGACTGCCGCCTGGTGTTCCCGATCGGTGAGCACCACGGTCTGGCCGGCCTCGGCGCCTTCCACGACGCGGCCAAACAGAAGTTCAGCGCGACGCACCACCTCAGTTCCAACCACGCGATCGTCCTGGACGGCGACCGGGCCGACATACGTTTCCAGATGATCGCCACGCACGTGCACCGGCCGGATACGCGGCGGCGGGCGGCACGGGATCCGGGGCCGCTGTTCCAGGTGGGCGGCTACTACGCGGGCCGGGCCGCGCGGACGGCGGACGGCTGGCGCTTCGCGAGCTGGTCGTTCCACGTCGTATGGACTTCGGGGACAGGACCGGCCGACCTCGATTGACCCACCGTTCTCGCACGACCTCTCAGCCACCCGTCCGACCCGCATCCTCCGAGGAGCCACCGATGCCACCGTTCGCCGGACATGTCGCGCGGCGCTGCCAGAGCGCACTCAACACGTTCCACAGCCTGACCTACTTCAGCCCTGACCTCGACAAGCAGCTGGCCGGCCTCGGAGTGGGAGATCCGATGGCCTGCTATCTCGCCGGCCGTGCCGCGGCCCTCGGCCGGGTCGGCCCCGGTGTGGTCACCGCCGCCTTCTACAGCTTCCGGCACGACCTGGTGGCCCGTCATGTCCCGGCGGTGTGGGACCTGGTGTCACCACAGCAGGCGTGGGCCGGGCGCGTGGCCGCGGCTGACTCCACTCTGAGCCGGTTGCTGGGCCCGGACGTGCTGCGCTCCCGACCGGTGGAGGAGGCGGCCCGGCTGGTGCTCCGTGCCGCCGAGGGCGCGCAGCGTCCCGGGCGCCCGATGTACGCGGCCCATGCGGACATGCCTGCGCCCCCGGCACCTCATCTTTCCCTGTGGTACGGGGCGACCCTGCTGCGTGAACACCGCGGGGACAGCCATGTCGCGGTACTGCGGGCGAGGGACCTGGACGGTCTGGAGGCCCTGGTCTCGCACTGCGCGAGCGAGGCGGGAATGCCCCGCGAGATCGTGATGGCCAAACGGGGCTGGACCGAGGAGGACTGGAGGGCTGCCGAGGAACGGCTGCGGGGGCGCGGTCTGATGGCCGCCGACGGTTCGTTGACCCGGCAGGGGCGGACGATGCGGGCCGACCTGGAGGAGGCGACGGACCGTGCGGACGCCGCGCCGTACCGGCACCTCGGCCAGGAGGGAGTCGTGGAACTCACCGCGTACGTCGAGGAGCTGGTCAGGGCCGCCATCGAGGCGGGCGGCATCCCCGCACCGCTCGCGGGGTTCTTCGCGCCGCCCGAGCGCTGACGGCAGGAGTGGGCCGGCGGGGGACGTGGCGCCGCCGGCTCCCCGCCGGACGGAGGCCGCGCGTCAGTCGGCCGGACCGGTGAGCCGCTCGTGCAGGAGATACCGCTTGCCGGCGAGGCCTCTGACACCCGCGACGGAGTGCAGGGCCTCGAAGGCGTCCCGGGACATCTCGTCGCGCAGGAACTTCTCGTGGGCCCTCTGGCTGGTCCACTCCGCGTAGTTCAGCACCCGGCTGCCGTCGCCGCTGAGCAGGAAGTGCATGGCTCTGAGTCCGGGGAAGCGCCCCTTCAGCGGGCCGTCGAGCAGTGTGTCGACGGCCCGCCGCTGGCGTTCGGGGCCGTCCACGTCGAAGGTGGGTGCCACGACGCAGACCGCCTCGCCCTCCTCCCGCGCCACCTTGCCCCGGTAGCGGTGGTAGAGCTCCGGCCTGAGCCTGCGGGCGTCGTCCGCCGTCTCCACGCCGGGAATCATGAACGGCTCATGCGACCGGAAGAACCGGTCCCAGGAATCCTCACCGTCCCACTGCACGACCGTCATGATGTTTTCCCCGTCCACGCTTTCGAAGCAATTCATGGAACGGAAACCGGACGGCAACGGAAGACTCTTCCAGTAGGCCGAGACGGCATTCACCGCCGCTTTCTGCTGTTCTCTTCCGCCGACGAAACGGCGGCTGATGAGCACCACATCGCCGTCACCCTGGTCCATGCCGGGCAGGGGCACTGTGCTGACGTCCATGGTCTCCTCCTGGGGTCGCGGCGTTCGCCGCGGTGAGTTCCTTTATGCCCCGGAAGCACCGCCCGGAGGGCCGCACCTCGGGTCCTTTTTCGAAGATTTGGGACTACTTGACATTGCTCTGTAGTGGAATCCGTTGAGTCCGCGGCGGAATTCGAGGACCGTATCGGCAACAGCGGTTGCTCTCGAAGGAGAATTATGGACGTGTCGGTCGTTGTGGCCGGTGCCGGTCCGGCGGGCCTCATGCTCGCCGGAGAACTGCGGCTCGCCGGAGTCGACGTTCTCGTGGTGGACAGGCTCGCCGAGCCGACCGCTGAGTCCCGGGGCATGGGGTTCACCGCACGGACCATGGAAGTACTCCGCCAACGCGGCCTGCTCCACCGGTTCGGCGGCGTCACCACGTCCATAGCCGGCCACTTCGGCAGCCTGCCACTGGACTTCACCGCGGACGACGGGATCCACGCCAGTGTGTCGGGTGTACCGCAGAGTTACACCGAAGCGGTGCTGGGCGCGTGGGCCGCCGACCTCGGCGTGAGCGTACGGCGGGGTCACGAGCTCATCGGTGTCACCGACGACGGCGACGGGGTCGACGTGGAGATCCGGGGCCCCGGCGGTACCGAGCGGCTGCGCGCGGCCTACCTCGTAGGCTGCGACGGCGGGCGCAGCACCGTACGCAAGCTGGCCGGGTTCGACTTCCCCGGAACCGACGCCACGGTCGAGCTCCTGCTGGCCGATGTGAGCGGCTGCGACATCCGCCCCCGTTTCACCGGCGACCGCACCGAGGCCGGGATCGTCCTCTCCGCCCCGCTGGGAGAGGACGTGAGCCGGGTCGTGGTCTGTGAGTACGGTGTGCCGGGCCGGCGTACGGAACCGGTCTCCTTCGAGGAGGTCGCGGCCGCCTGGATGCGCCTGACGGGCGAGGACATCAGTCGCGGCACTCCCCGCTGGGCCAGTTCGTTCACCGATGCCGCCCGGCTGGTGACCACCTACCGCCGTGGGCGGGTGCTGCTCGCCGGGGACGCCGCCCATGTCCACCTGCCCGCGGGCGGGCAGGGCATGAACGTCAGCATCCAGGACTCCGTGAACCTCGGCTGGAAGCTGGGCGCGGTGGTCAACGGCTGGGCGCCGGAAGGGTTGTTGGACACGTATCACAGCGAACGCTTTCCCGTGGGCCAGCAGTTGCTGACCCAGACCCGCGCCCAGGGGCTTCTGTTCTTCGGCGGCTGGGACATGCAGCCGCTGCGTGACGTGATGGCGGAGCTCATCGGCTTCGATGCCGTCAACCGCCATCTCATCGGCAAGGCCAGCGGTCTGGACATCCGGTACGACGTCGGTCCGGGCGACCACCCGGCGCTCGGCCTGCGCATGCCCGACATCGAGCTGATCACCACACGGGACGCGGCCGACACCGGCCGGACCGGCAAGACGACCGTAGCCCGGCTGCTGCGAGGGGCCCGGGGCGTACTCATCGATCTCGCGGACGACGCCGCGCTGCGCCGGACAGCCGCGGGCTGGAGCGACCGCGTCGACATCGTCACCGCCACCCCCCACGACCTGCCGTCCTACGACCCCTTCTCCGGCACCGCGGCCGTACTGCTGCGCCCCGATGGCCATGTGGTGTGGACGGGGCCGGGCGCGGGCGAGCTCACCACCGCATTGAGTGGCTGGTTCGGGCCGCTCAGGAAAGGCCTGTAAGCGCTCCGTCCAGCGGCTCATGAACTTGACCTCAACAGAAGTTGAGGTTCTAGCGTGCCTGGTGACGACCCGAACCGGGCCGTCATCCGCGCGTGAGAGAGGAAGACTTCACCATGGGAGTGCAAGCCCCGCCCAAGGCGGGCAAGCGGGAGTGGATCGGGCTGGCCATGCTCGCCCTGCCGACCCTGCTCGTCTCGATGGACCTGACGGTGCTGCACCTGGCCGTGCCGGACCTGAGCGAGGATCTGAGTCCGACCAGCACCCAGCTGCTCTGGATCGTCGACATCTACGGATTCATGATCGCCGGCTGGCTCGTCACGGCCGGAACGCTGGGAGACCGCATCGGCCGTCGCCGGCTGCTGCTCCTCGGTGCCGCTGCCTTCGGCGTCGCGTCGGTGCTGGCGGCCTTCTCCAACAGCGCCGAGATGCTGATCGTGACACGCGGGATCCTGGGTGTCGCCGGTGCGACGCTGATGCCGTCGACCATGGCGCTCATCCGCAACATGTTCCACGACGACGTCGAGCGTTCTCGCGCCATCGGTGTGTGGATGACCAGCTTCATGGTCGGTGGCACCCTCGGTCCGCTGGTCGGTGGCGTGCTGCTGGACGCGTTCTGGTGGGGTGCGGTCTTCCTCATGGGCGTACCGGTGATGCTCCTGCTCCTGATCTTCGGCCCCAAGCTGCTGCCCGAGTACCGCAGTGAGAAGGCGACCGGACCGCTGGACATCACCAGTGCGGTGCTGTCGCTGGTGGCGGTGCTCTCGGTGGTCTACGGCGTCAAGCAGGCCGCCGAGCACGGTGTCGGGCCGACCTCCGTGGGCCTGGTCGCCGTCGGCGCACTGGTCGGCTGGGTCTTCGTGCGCAGGCAGCGTTCGTCCCACGCCCCCTTGCTGGACCTGCGGCTGTTCAACAACGCCCGGTTCAGCGTCGCGCTGGTGGCGCTGACGGTGAACACCGGCGTCGTCATGGGCCTCAGCTTCTTCGCGGCGCAGTACCTTCAGCTGGTCGTGGGGCTCTCCCCGCTCGAAGCCGGCCTGTGGACACTTCCGATGACCATCGCGGGCATTCCCGCGGCCCTGCTGACCCCCAGCCTCGTGCGGTACGTCCGCCCCGCCTACGTCATGGCCGCCGGGCTCCTGGTCGCGGCGGTCGGTTTCGCGCTGGTCACCCAGGTCGACGGCTCCGGCCTGGCCATGCTGGTGAGCGGCACGGTGGTGATGTTCGTGGGTCTGGCCGTCATGGGCGTGCTCGGCACCGACATGGCCGTCGGAGCCGCACCGCCCGAGCAAGCCGGAGCGGCGTCCGCCGTGACGGAGACGGGCAACGAACTCGGCGGTGCGCTGGGTCTCGCGCTGCTCGGCAGCATCGGCGGCGCCGTCTACAGCGCCCGTATCGACGACAGCAGCCTCAGCGGGGTCCCCGAAGCGGCGGTCGAGACCGCCGGCGGCTCGCTGGGCGGTGCCGTGTCGGTGGTGGGGGACCTTCCGGCCCGTATCGGCGACGGTCTCCTGGAGACCGCTCGCGGAGCCTATCTGAGCAGCCTGCACGTCGTCGCACTCGTCTGCTGCGCCCTCGTCGTCGTCCTCGCCGTCGCGGTGGCCGTCCTGCTCCGGGGGATCGGGCGGCAGACCGAGGAAGGCACCGAGGCCGCATCGGCCCCGGTGCCCGCCACCGAAGGCGCGGCGGACCGGTGACCGCACAACGGTCCGCTGTCCGGCGACCGGCCGTGCGGGACCACACAGGCCCGACACCCCAGAAAACCGAAGGAGCATCCTTATGCGCGTCATGTTCACCGTCCTGCCGGTTACTTCACATCTGCTGATCATGGCGCCGATGGCGTCCGCCCTGCAGAGCGCGGGGCACGACGTCCGGGTGGTCACGCACGACCACCCCGAGACCGTGGCGTCGATCACCTCGGCCGGCCTGCCGGCCGTCCCCCTCGGCGAGGGGATCGACCTCGTCTCCGCCGTGCAGGACACCTTCGGCCACGAGGCCCTGGAGGACATCGCCCGCACGACGGGCGTGGACCCGGAGGACAGCAACCTCTGGCCCATGATCCGCAATTACCTGGTGGCCACGTACGCCATGTACTACCCGGCCGACCCGGACGCGCCCGGGGCCGCCGGCATCACCGACGAGATGGTCCGCTTCGCCCAGGACTGGAAACCGGACCTGGTCATCTGGGACCCGCTGTTCTTCCCGTCCCCGATCGCCGCCCGGGCCTGCGGCGCCGCCCACGCGCGCCTGCTGTGGGGACTCGACCGTTTCGGCTGGCTCCGCTCCCTCTACTCGCAGGGCCGCGCCTCCGCGGGCGACGACCGGCCGGATCTGATGGCCGCGATGATGCGCCCGCTCCTCGACCGCTTCGACATCGATTTCGGCGAAGACCTGATCACCGGCCAGTGGAGCATCGACCCCTGGCCCAGCCCCATGCGGCTGCCGCTGGACCTCGACTACGTCGCGGTGCGTCCCGTGCCGTTCAACGGCTCCGCCGTGGTGCCCGACTGGCTGCACGGCGCTCCCGAGAAGCCGAGGGTGTGCCTCACCCTGGGCACCAGCGGACGCGAGCTGTTCGCCGAGAACGGCATCTCCATCTCGGACGTGTTCGACATGGTCGCCGATCTGCCGATCGAGCTGGTCGCCACGCTCAACGAGGCCCAGCTGACGGGCGTCGACGCCATTCCTGACAACGTCCGCACCACGGACTACGTACCGCTGAATCTGCTGCTGCCGAGCTGCTCCGCGATCATCCACCTCGGCGGATCCGGGACGTGGGCGGCGGCCGTCGTCCACGGGGCACCGCAGCTGATGGTGCCCAAGAGCGGCTCCGAGTACGTCGACTTCGCCCGCTACACGGCCTCACGCGGCGCCGGGCTGGTCATCGAGGACGAGAAGCCCACCATCGAGGCCATGCGCGAGGGACTGCTGCGCATCCTCCACGAGTCCTCGTTCCAGGAGGCGACCACCGCACTGCGGCAGGAGATGCGGGAGATCCCCAGCCCGGTGGACATCATCCCGGAACTGGAGCAGCGCACCCGGCTCCACCAGGGCCGCTGACCCGGCCTCACCGTCACACCTTTCACACGCACAGCCGCACGCACGAAGGAGAAAACCATGGGCACCGCCACTCTTCCCGGTGTCGACCGCAAGGACGCCGGGCTGGCGCTGGTCGGCCCTCTCTATGTGGGCTCCCCGCACCTCCAGCAGAAGGTGGCGGACGCCATCGTGGCCGAATGGGCCGCAGCACCGCGGCCCGAAGGCCTGCTCTCGCAGAGCTGCTACGTCAGCACCGACGGCGAGAACGTGTGGACCTACGAACAGTGGACGGAGCTGTCCGCCTACCGGGCGACCGGGACCCAGGAGCCGCCTGCGCCGCTGCGGGGTCTGGGCCCGGACGGCGCGGACATCGAGCGCTGCGCCCCCACACCGTTCCAGCGCTACCGCAGCAGGGTCTACGAACCGAGCAGCGTCCCCACCCGTTTCGTGGCGCCGGCGTTCGACACCGACGGCAGGGCCCCGCAACGGGGAATCATCGACGCGCTGCTCGACGGTCCGCTGACCACGGCGACCCCCGGTCTGATCGCCGCGCACTTCCACTACAGCCTCGACGGCGGCAGGGTGCTGAACTTCGCCGAGTTCACCGAGGACTCGGCACACGAGTTCTTCCTCGACAGCCCGTCGGCCCAGGTGACGACCCGGATCACCCAGGACATGCCCGGAGTGCGCGGTATCGGCGGAAGGCGCTACGTACTGCATGGCAGCGTCGTCACCGTGCCGCCGGCCGCGGGCTGACGCCTCGCCCTCCCCCGCCCTCCCGGGGTGGGTCCGGAACCCCCCGTACGGACCCACCCCGGGAGCACCCACGCGCGTACGACCGTCCGCCCGGTCACACGCATGCGCTTGCGCACCTCTCCGTTTCCGCACCTTTCCGGCCGACGGGCACCGCATACCGCCCGTCGCCCCGACCTTCAGGAGACAGACATGATCGATCTCTTCCAGCCACAGGTGGGCCAAGAAGAACTCGCGGCCGTGGCAGAGGTGTTCGAGAGCAAGTGGCTCGGCCACGGTCCGCGCACCAAGGCGTTCGAGACCGCCTTCGCGGAACACATCGGCTGCTCGGCCGAACAGGTCGTCTTCATCAACTCGGGCACGGCCGGACTGTTCCTCGCGCTGGAGACGCTCGGCCTGGCCGAGGGCGACGAGGTGGTCCTGCCGTCGCTCAGCTTCGTGGCAGCGGCCAACGCCGTCGTCGCGACGGGCGCCCGCCCGGTCTTCTGCGATGTCGACGCCCGTACGCTCAACCCCACCGCGGCCGACGTCGAACGCGTGGTCTCACCGCGCACCAAGGCCGTGATCGTCCTGCACTACGGCGGCTGCCCCGGCGACGTCGTACGCATCGCCGACCTGTGCGCCGAGCGCGGCATCCCGCTCGTCGAGGACGCCGCGTGCTCACCCGCCTCACGCGTCGACGGGCGGGCCGTCGGCACCATCGGCGACCTCGCCATGTGGAGCTTCGACGCCATGAAGGTCATGGTGACAGGAGACGGCGGGATGCTCTACGCCAAGGATCCGCAGCAAGCGGCCCGCGCACGCCGACTCGCCTATCACGGGCTCTCCCAGCCCAGCGGCTTCGGGCACGCCAAGGTCTCGCACCGCTGGTGGGAACTGGACGTCCCGGAGGTCGGACGGCGTTCCATCGGCAACGACCTGACGGCCGCGATCGGCTCGGTGCAGCTTCGCCGGCTGCCCGAACTCGTCGCCAGGCGCCGCGAGATCGTCGAACTCTACGACCGGGAGCTGGCCTCCCTGGAGGGTGTGCGGACTCCGCCGCCCCTGCCCCAGGGGCATGAGTCGAGTTACTACTTCTACTGGGTCCAGATGAGCCCGGACATCCGCGACCAGGTCGCCTCCGACCTGTACGCCGCCGGCATCTACACGACGTTCCGCTACGCGCCGCTGCACAAGGTGGCCGCCTACGGGGCGACCGGCCGGGAACTGCCGCAGTCCGACCTGGCCTCCGGCGAGACCCTCTGCCTGCCGCTGCACCCCGGCCTGTCCGACTCGGACGTCCTCGTCGTGGCCACGGCCCTGCGCAAGGCGGTCGAGGCGCGGTGCTAGGGCGTGTTGCCTCACGGGCCGGCCTCGCCACCCGCGCACACGACACATACCGGACCCACCTCACGAGGAGAACCCCATGAAGGCTCTGGTGCTGTCGGGAGGGTCAGGAACCCGCCTACGCCCATTCAGCTACTCCATGGCCAAACAGCTGATCCCCATCGTCAACAAGCCGGTCCTGGAGTACGTACTGGAGAACATCCGTGCTCTCGGCGTCACCGAGGTCGGTGTGATCGTCGGCGACTGGGCGCAGGAGATATTCGACGTCGTGGGCCAGGGCAGCCGACTGGGTCTGCAGGTCACCTACATCCAGCAGGACGAGCCGTTGGGCCTCGCCCACTGCGTCACGCTGGCCCGCGACTTCCTGGGCGACGACGACTTCCTCATGTATCTGGGTGACAACATGCTCCCGGAAGGCATCGAGGAGATCGAGCGCGAGTTCCGCGCACGGCGCCCGGCCGCGCAGGTCCTCGTCCGCAAGGTGGCTGACCCGCGGGCCTTCGGCGTCGCCGAGACGGCACCCGACGGCTCGGTGATCCGGCTCGTCGAGAAGCCCCAGAACCCCCGGAGCGACCTGGCACTGATCGGCGTCTACTTCTTCACTCCGGCGATCCACCGCGCCGTGGCGGCGATCGAGCCCAGCGAACGCGGCGAACTGGAGATCACCGACGCCATCCAGTGGCTGGTGGCAACCGGCGCCGATGTCAGGGCGAGCGAGTACCACGGCTACTGGAAGGACACCGGACGGACCGAGGACGTCCTGGACTGCAACCAGAAGCTGCTGGCCGATCTGAGGCCGGAGGTCCTCGGCAGTGTCGACGACTTCAGCGAGCTGAACGGACAGGTGCTGGTGGAACCCGGCGCCCGGGTGGTACGCAGCCGTATCGACGGCCCCGCCGTCATCGGCGCGGGCTCGGTCCTGGAGGACTGCCACATCGGGGCCGACACGTCCATCGGCCGGGACTGCGTGCTGAGCAACACCAGGATCCGCGACTCCATCGTGATGGACGGCGCGCGGATCCAGGACGTGCCCGGTCTGCAGAACTCCCTGATCGGCCGTAACGCCGCCGTGGGCACCGGGCGTTCGGGTGCCGCCTGCCACAGCCTGGTCGTGGGCGACCACACGCGGATCGAGGTGGCGGCGTGAGGCTGCTGATCACCGGCGGTGCGGGCTTCATCGGTTCGCACTTCGTCCGTGGGGTGCTCGACGGCGCGTACGCCGGCTACGAGCAGGCCCGCGTGACCGTCCTCGACAAGCTCACGTACGCGGGTAACCGCGACAACCTCCCCGCCTCCCACCCCCGGCTGGACTTCGTGCGGGGCGACATCCGCGACCCGGCTCTGCTGCGCCGACTGCTGCCCGGCCATGACGCGGTGCTCCACTTCGCCGCCGAATCGCACGTCGACCGGTCCCTCACCTCCGCGTCCGAGTTCATCCGGACGAACGTCGAGGGCACGCAGATCCTCCTGGACGCCTGCCTCGCCACCGGGGTCGACCGCATCGTGCACGTGTCGACGGACGAGGTGTACGGCTCGATCGCCGAGGGCTCCTGGACCGAGGACCGGCCGCTGCTGCCCAACTCCCCGTACGCGGCGTCCAAGGCCGCGTCGGATCTGATCGCCCGGTCCTACTGGCGCTCCCACGGGCTCGATGTGTCGGTCACCCGCTGCTCCAACAACTACGGTCCCTACCAGCACCCGGAGAAGCTGATACCGCTGTTCGTCAGCCAGCTGCTTGAGGGCCTCCCCGTCCCCCTGTACGGCGACGGCGGCAACATCCGTGAGTGGGTGCACGTCGACGACCACTGCCGGGCCATCGCGCTGGTGCTCTCCAAGGGCGCCGCGGGCGAGGTGTACAACGTCGGCGGCGGGAACGAGCAGAGCAATCTGCGCATCACCGAACGGCTGCTGGAACTGTGCGGGGCCGACCGCTCCATGGTGGTGCACGTGCCCGACCGCAAGGGACACGACCTGCGGTACTCGCTCGACGAGACGAAGATCCGCGAGACCCTCGGCTACGCACCGCGGGTGCCCTTCGAGCAGGGCCTCGCGGACACGGTCGCCTGGTACCGCGACAACCCCGGCTGGTGGAAGCCGTTGAAACAGCGCGGCGCCGCCGCGGCGAACCAGGAAGGGATCACACAGTGAGCGTCCACAAGGGTGTCATCCTCGACGAGACCAAGCTGTTCCACTCCGACCGCCAGGACAACGAGCCCTTCGTCCCCGGCACGACCGAGATCTGGCCGGCGGGCGCGGTGCTCGACGAGGCGGACCGGCTCGCGCTGGTCGAGGCGGCCCTGGAGATGCGGATCGCGGCAGGGCCGAGCTCACGGATGTTCGAGTCCCGGTTCGCCCGCAGGCTCAAGCGCCGCAAGGCGCACCTGACCAACTCCGGCTCGTCGGCGAACCTGCTCGCCATGACTGCCTTCACCTCCCACCTCCTGGAGGACCGGCGGCTCCGGCCGGGCGACGAGGTGATCACCGTCGCTGCCGGTTTCCCGACCACCGTCAACCCCATCCTGCAGAACGGGCTCATCCCCGTCTTCGTCGATGTGGAGCTGGGCACCTACAACACCACTGCGGACCGGGTCGCCCAGGCCATCGGCCCGCGCACCCGCGCCATCATGATCGCCCACGCGCTGGGCAACCCGTTCGAGGTCGCCGAGATCGCCCAGCTCGCCCAGGAGCACGACCTCTTCCTCATCGAGGACAACTGCGATGCCGTGGGCTCCACGTACGACGACCGGCTCACCGGGACCTTCGGCGACCTCACGACCGTGAGCTTCTACCCGGCCCACCATCTGACCATGGGCGAGGGCGGCTGCGTCCTGACGTCCAACCTGGCGCTGGCGCGGATCGTGGAGTCGCTGAGGGACTGGGGCCGGGACTGCTGGTGCGAGCCGGGTGAGAGCAACAAGTGCCTCAAGCGGTTCGACTACCAGATGGGCACGCTGCCGGCCGGATACGACCACAAGTACATCTTCTCGCACGTCGGCTACAACATGAAGGCGACGGACATCCAGGCCGCCCTGGGGCTGACCCAGCTCGACAAGCTCGACGACTTCTGCGCGGCCCGCCGGCGCAACTGGCGCAGACTGCGGGACGGGCTGGCCGATGTCCCCCACCTCCTGCTGCCGGTGGCCACCCCGCGCAGCGATCCGAGCTGGTTCGGCTTCGCCCTGACGGTCGACCCGGAGGCGCCGTTCTCCCGGGCGGAACTGGTGGACTTCCTGGAAGGCCGGAAGATCGGCACACGCCGGCTCTTCGCCGGCAACCTGACACGGCATCCCGCCTACATCAACCAGCCGCACCGGGTGGCCGGGGACCTGACCAACAGCGACGTCGTCACCGAGCAGACCTTCTGGGTCGGGGTGTACCCCGGGCTCGGCGAGGAGCAGATCGACTACATCGTCTCCTCCGTCAAGGACTTCGTGGGGGCCCGCACATGACCCGGCACGCGACAGCGGACGTCGCGAGCGCGGCGACGCGACTGCGGCCCCGGCGCGACCCTGCGCTCGGGGAGCGTATCGCCGGGTCCGCCGCCACCACCGTGGGCACGGGGCCGCCGACCGAGGAGGTCGCCGCCTGGCTCGCCGAACGCCGCGAGGCACATCGCTTCCAGGTCGACCGCATTCCGTTCGCCCGGCTGGAGGGCTGGTCGTTCGAGGGGACGACGGGCAACATCCGGCACCGCACCGGCCGGTTCTTCACCGTCGAGGGCCTGCGGGTGAACGTCTCCGAGGGGCCGGTCCGGGAGTGGCACCAGCCGATCATCAGGCAGCCCGAGGTCGGCATCCTCGGCATCCTCGTCAAGGAGTTCGACGGTGTCCTGCACTGCCTGATGCAGGCGAAGATGGAGCCGGGCAACCCCAACCTCCTCCAGTTGTCGCCCACCGTGCAGGCGACGCGGAGCAACTACACGAAGGCGCACAGGGGTGCCGATGTGAAGTACGTCGAGTACTTCACCGAACCCGGCCGCGGCCGTGTGCTGTCGGACTCGCTCCAGTCCGAACACGGCTCGTGGTTCTTCCGCAAGAGCAACCGGAACATGCTCGTCGAAGCCTTCGACGAGGTGCCGTACGACGACGACTTCTGCTGGCTGACCCTCGGGCAGATCGGCGAGTTGCTGCGCCAGGACAACATCGTCAACATGGACGCCCGAACCGTCCTGGCCTGTGCCTCGTCCCCCGCCACGGACACGCACGCGCTGCACTCCGACACGGACCTGCTCTCCTGGTTCACCTCGGAACGCGCCCGCCACGACGTGTCGGCGGAGCGGGTCCCGCTCGCGGGCCTGACCGGCTGGGTCCGCGACGAGCACTCCATCGGCCACGAGGCGGGGCGGTACTTCAACGTCGTCGCGGTGGCCGTCCAGGCGGGCAGCCGCGAGGTCAGCGGCTGGACCCAGCCGCTGATCGAGCCGTGCGGAACGGGTGTCACCGCGTTCCTGTTCCGCCGCTTCGGGGGCGTACCGCACCTGCTGGTGCACTCCCGTGTCGAGGGCGGATTCCTCGACACCGTCGAACTCGGACCCACCGTCCAGTACACGCCGGGGAACTACGCCCATGTGACGGGCGCCGCCCGTCCGCCCTTCCTGGACACCGTGCTCGGCGCGGACCGGTCCGCGGTGCGCTACGAGGCCCTGCACTCGGAGGAGGGCGGCCGCTTCCTCAACGCCCAGAGCCGTTACCTCTTCGTCGAGGCCGACGAACGTGAGGCTCCGCTCGACCCACCCGCCGGCTACCGCTGGGCGACACCGGACCAGCTGACCGGCTTGCTGCGCCACAACCACTACCTCAACGTCCAGGCGAGGACCCTGCTGTCCTGTCTGACCACGGGAGCGGTGTGGCTCTGATGGAACCCGTACGCATCGGCGTCCTGGGCTGCGCCGATATCGCCCGCCGCCGCATACTGCCCGCGATGACGGCCTGTCCGGACGTCGACGTCGTCGCGGTCGCCAGCCGGCGGGAAGCGGCGGCATCCGAAACGTCCGAGCGTTTCGGATGCCTGCCCGTGCACGGTTACGCGGCGCTTCTCGCACGTCCGGACATCGACGCCGTCTACGTACCGCTGCCGACCGCCCTGCACGCCCGGTGGACACGGGCGGCGCTCGACGCCGGCAAACACGTCCTCGCCGAGAAACCGCTGACCACCGAACACGCGCTCACCCGGGAGCTGACCGCACTGGCCCGGAACACCGGGCTGGTGCTGATGGAGAACGTCATGTTCGTCCACCACTCCCAGCACGCGGCGGTACGCCGGCTCGTCGCGGACGGCGCGATCGGCGAGCTGCGTTCCCTGCACGCCGCGTTCGCCGTTCCCCGGCTGCCTGCGCACGACATCCGCCACCGCCCGGAACTCGGTGGCGGTGCGCTCCTCGACACCGGCGTCTATCCGCTGCGCGCTGCCGTCCACCACCTCGGTGCGGATCTACGGGTCGTGGGCGCCACTCTCACCAGCACGGCGGGGCACGTGGTCGACACCGCGGGCACGGCGCTGCTGACCACCCGGGAGGGCGTCGCCGCCCATCTGACGTTCGGCATCGACCACGCCTACCGGTCCGCCTACGAGATCTGGGGCAGCGAGGGCCGGATCACGGTGGACCGGGCATTCACTCCCCCGGCCGATCATGAGCCCGCGATCCGTCTGGAACGCCGGTCCGGCACCGAGACGGTGCGGCTGCCACCTGACGACCAGGTCCTGCGCACGATCGAAGCGTTCGCCGGCGCGGTCCGCACCGGATCGGACGCCGCCGGGGTGTCCGTACGCCAAGCGGTGCTGCTGGACGAGGTGCGACGGCGCGCTGTGCGGTACTGACCGGGAGCGCCGGACCGCACGGCGTCCCGTCCCTCCACAGGTTCCAGAAACGGCAGGTCATGACATCACCGTCGCAGTCCCTTCAGCCGGAGGTCCGCGGTATCACGCTGGACGCCGACGGGATCACACTCTCCGCCCTGCTCGCCGAACCGGCCCGGCTACCGCCTCGTGCCGTGGTGGTCGCGGTGCACGGGGGCGGTATGCGCGCCGGTTACTTCGACAGCCGTGCCCGCCCTGGCCTCTCGCTCCTGCGACTCGGCGCCCGGCTCGGCTGCACGGTGCTCGCGGTGGACCGTCCCGGCTACGGGGCGTCAGCCGTGGAGCTGCCCGAGGGCCAGCCGCTCGCCGCCCAGTCCGTGACGTTGCGGGCGGCACTGGCCGACTTCGCCCGGTCCCACCCGACCGGCGCGGGCTTCTTCGTCCTCGCGCACTCCTACGGGGGGAAGCTGGCCCTGCGTCTTGCGGCCGACATGTCCCGCGAGGATCCACCGGAGAACGGTCTGCTGGGACTCGACATCTCCGGACTCGGCAGCCTCTTCGCCGTCGACCCGGCCGAACTGCCCGGCCCGGCGGGCAACGGCACATGGCGGCGCCACTGGGGAGCCCTGCGGTTCTATCCTCCGGACGCGTTCCGGCTCGGCGGCAGCCTGGTGGCACCGGTGCCCGCCCGGGAGGCGGAGCAGGTCCTGCTCTGGCCGGAGCTCTACCCCGCCCTCGCCGCCCGGGTGCGGGTTCCGGTCCACTTCACCTTCGCCGAGCAGGAGCAGTGGTGGCGGCACGACCCCGAAGCCGTGCGCCTGCTGCTCGCACCGCTCGCGGGGACCCAGGCACGGGCCGCCCACCTGCCGCACGCCGGCCACAACATCAGCCTGGGGTGGGCGGCGCGCACCTACCATCTGCGCGCTCTGGCGTTCCTGGAGGAATGTCTGCTGGCCCGCGACACAGCGGCCGCCGTCGGCTCCCGCCGGTGAGCGCGGGAGGAACGCCACTCGGAGCGGAGGCCGTCCCCATGGCCCCACCCGGCAGGGCGATCACCGGGTCGAAGGCGCTGTCCGACCTCGCCGATCACGCGGAGATCACCGCGCTGACCGACCGGTTCCTCGCGGGGCTCGACGCACCACGGGCCGCCGGGTGCGACAGTGCGTGGGCCCGGTCGCTGTTCACCGGCGACGTACGGCTGGACCTTCCCAGCGGTTCGCACCGGGGGATCACCGGAGCCGCCCGGTTCTGCGCCGGGCCGAAACCGCTGTGGGCCAGGACCCACCACATCGCCATGACGTGCGCCGTCGATCTGGCGGGAGACCGGGCACGGGCATGGACGAACGTCCACGCCGCCCATGTCGCCCACGACACCGGCAACGACGTGTCGTTCGCCGGCGGTGGCCGCTACGAGATCGACGCCGTACGCACGACAGACGGCTGGCGGATTGCCGCGCTGCGGGTGACCGTCGTATGGACAGCGGGCCGGGACGACGGGACCGAGCCGTGAAGCGCGGCCGACCGGGCCCGGACCGACGGGTGCCGTGCTCGCTCCGTGGAGCACCGGAACCCCGGCCCGCCTCTTTGACCTCGACCGAAGTCGAGGTTCTAGGTTGTTGCCGCGAGCAGTACTCGGCAAGGCGACGGGCAACAGGAGAACCGATCATGATCCTTGTAACCGGTGCGACCGGAAACATCGGAAGCGCTCTCCTGGAGGGGCTGCACAGGGACGGGGTACGGCCCGTGCGGGGATTGACCCGCGACACCGCGCGGGCCGACTTCCCCGACGGTGTGGAGGCGGTACGGGGAGACCTGTCCCGACCGGCATCTCTCAGCGGCGTGTTCAGCGGTGTGGAGGACCTGTTCCTGGTGACGGGGGTGTGCACCGAGGCAGCCGTGGTGCGCGCCGCCCGGCAGGCGGGCGTACGGCGTGTGGTCCTCGTGTCGTCGATCACGGTTCGGACCCACCCGCACCTGCCCGCCGCGCAGGAAAACCTGGCCGTCGAGACCTCCCTGCGCGCCAGTGGTATGGAGTGGACGATCCTGCGGCCGACGCAGTTCGCCTCCAACACGCTGCTGTGGTCGCGGTCCGTCCGCGACCGGGCCGCTGTGCACGCCCCCTACGCCGACACCGGCCTCCCCACCATCCACCCCGCGGACATCGCCGATGTGGCACGGGCGGTGCTGAGGGAACCAGGCCACGCGGGCCGGATCTACGAACTGACGGGCCCCGAGCGCATTTCCGCCCGGCAGCAGACGGCCGCCGTCGCGAAGGCCATCGGCCGGGAGCTGGCGTTCCACGAGATCGGCCGAGAGGAGGCCCACCAGCAGATGACGCCGCACCTGGGGGCTCAGACCGCGGCCGCCGTACTCGACCTGCTCGGCGGCGATGTCAATGACGAGCTGCTGGAGGTGCGTGACACCGTCGAAAGGATCACGGGAACTCCCGGCCGTACGTTCCAGCAGTGGGCGGCGGAGAACGCGGCGGCGTTCGGCGCCGGGTGAACCGGGGTCTGTGACGGAAGCGGCCGCGACGTCGACGAGCTCGCCCACCCGGCGGGCTCCCGTACTGTCAGCCGAGTTCCAGCGCGTCGCCTTCGGCGTCCTCGGGCCCGCGGGGCGGCAACTGCTCGCAGAGGGATTCCGCGCGCTTCGCCGAGACGTCGAGCCTGGCGAGCACCGCGGGTACGACGAGGCCCGGCAGGAGCATCCGGAGCAGGCGGGCCACCTCCTCGGTCAGGTCGTACTCGTGCGGCAGCCCTTCGGTCACCACCCGTACGCCGGTCCACGCGCTCGTCAGGGTGCGCCCGACTTCCTGCGCGTCGATGTAGGGCAGGGCCTCGCCCCGTTCCCGGGCCTCCGTGACCAGACCGGCGAGCAGTTCGCTCCAGGCCGGCCACCGGGTGCCGAACAACAGCCGCGACGGGACGTCGACGGACAGCCTCAGGGCGGCGCTGAGCATCGGCTCCCGAGGCAGCCGGTAGGCCATGACCAGCAGAATGTCCACGACCTCCTGGAACTTGAGCTCCTGCGGCTGGATCCCCTCCGTGGTCACGGCCACCTCGAGGATGGCGCGCGCCAGCTCCTCCTTGGAGCGGAAATGAAAATAGAGCGCGCCCTTCGTCATACTGGCCCGCTCGTACACCTCCGTGATCGTGGCCCCTTCGTACCCCCGTTCACCGAAGACATCGGCGGCGGCTTCCAGGATCGCGAACCGCGTCCGGAGCGCACGTGATTGCCGTCCCACAGTGTCCTACCTCTTTCTTGCCCGGACCCGAAAAAAAAGACCAGCGTACCGGTATGTTAATTCCGAAGGTAACGCCTCCGACTGTCCTACGGCCCGCCTGAGGGGAATCATGCCCAACTCTTTACTGGCAGCTCACCACTCGGACCTGCACGACATCCGTTCCTCCACCCCCACCTCGCCGCCGCCCGGCGACACCCTCAAGAGGTACGTTCATCTGCGTCATGAGGACTCCGTACTGGTCACAGGCTGGTCGGCACGCGGTGGCCACCACTACGAAGTCACCGTGAGCTGGCCCGTCCTCGCGGAAGGCACGGCGTACGACCCCAGACTGCTGACCCAGACGATCCGGCAGAGCTGCCTGGTGATCGCCCATGCCGAACGCGGAGTGCCACTCTCGCACCAGACGTTGATGGAGCGCATGGACGTCTCCGTGGTGCCGGAACACCTGGCGCCCCGGGGCGGAACGACGAACCTGTCGGTGGAGCTGGAGTGTGACAGCACCGGCCGCCGCTCCATGCGCACGAAACAAACCGTCCTGCACGACCACAACGTGGTCGCGGAGTCCCTTGTGGACTTCAGCTGGATAGCCCCGTCGGTCTACAGACGGCTGCGGGGTGAGCAACTGGACGCCCCGTGGGGCGAAACGCCGGTACGGCCTCCCGTGGCCCCGAGTACCGTCGGACGGGCGGACAGCTCGGATGTCGTCCTGGCACCCACGGACCGCCGGCACCACTGGGAGCTGCGCGTGGACGTCCGTAACACCGCCCTGTACGACCACCCCGTCGACCACGTGCCCGGCTTGGTCCTGATCGAGGCGTCCTACCAGGCGGCTCACGCCGTGAGCGGCCCACTCGCTCCGCAGCCCCGTACCCTGACCAGTTCCTTCGACCGCTACATCGACTTCGGACGCCCCTGCTGGATCGACGCCTCGGCCATCTCCACCACCGGGGACGGCCGCACCGTCGTCGAGGTCGTAGGTGTCCAGGACGGTGAGAGGGCCTTCCGTGTGACCCTGGTCTGACGACCTTCACGTCGTCCCCGGTGAGCGCAGGCGCACCGGAACCATGGTCAGGGGGGAGAGCCTTGTGGACCAGGTCCTCCCCCCTGACCGCGTTCAGCGGTTCACATATCCTCCGTCCACCGGCAGCACGGTGCCGGTGACGTAGGAGGCCCTGTCGCTGAGGAGCCAGGCGGCCGCCTCTGCTATCTCCTCCGGATCCGCGGTGCGTCCCTGCGGGGTGACCGCGTGGATCGATTCCTCGAGTCCCGGATTGCGCCCGTACCAGTCGTCGGTGATCTCACTGCGGGTCGACCCCGGCGCCACGGCGTTGACCCGGATCCCCTGACGCGCGTACTCCTCCGCGGCTGCTCGGGTGAATCCGACGACCGCGTGCTTGGAGGCCACATAAGGAGCGGCGGCCGGAATCGCCACCAGGCCACCGACACTGCTGTTGTTGACGATGGAGCCGCCGCCGGTCTCCAGCATGGCACCGATCTGACCACGCAGGCAGTTCCATAACCCGCGCACGTTGGTGGCCATGATGGCGTCGTAGACATCGTCGTCCATGAGATGCAGAGGTTTCTGGTCACCACCTATACCCGCGTTGTTGAACGCCCCGTCCAGCCGCCCGTGCAGCTCCATCGTCCGCTCCACAGCCCGCCGGGCACTCTCGGCGACGGTCACATCGGCGACGACGTAGGAGACGTGGGCACCCTCGTCTGTCAACGCCCGCGTGATGGCCGCCAGTTCCCGCTCGCGCCGGGCCACCAGGACGACCTTCGCGCCCTCCCGGCTGAACACTCTTGCCGCCGCCGCGCCGATACCGCTGCTCGCGCCCATGACGAGAACGGTCTTGCCACTCAGGATCGCATCAGTACGCATCATGCGGATCATTGAAACAGCTCCGGCCTTGCCACTTCGGGTAGTTGACGAAGCGCCGCCACTCGGGCAACCCGGCTGCCGGCCGCTCCGTACGGAGCGGGTCGTCGCTGGCCTTCCCGGACCTCGATGGATCGGTTGATCACCTGCCGGCCGCCTCCCTCCCCTTCCGGAGAGGAGCCCGGCTCCCTCGGGGGCCACCAGGTCGAGGACGCTCACCGGGGGAACGCTCGGCCGTACTCCGGTCGCGGGAGCGAGCGGGTCCGGGCGGCGGGACGAGATCGAAAATCGTCGTTGTCCTTTTCGCCATGCCTCAGAAGGTGCGGGGGAGGGCCGACGACCATGTGCGTGTGCCTTCCTGGCGGCCACGTGGGCCGCGGCCACTCCCCCACCGTGTCAGACTCCCGCCAGCAGCGCCTCCAGTGCCGCCGCCGTCTCCGGGTGGCGGCCGACGAGGACCGCGCCCGAGGGTGCCGGCGCCTCCGTCTCCCACGTGCCCTCACAGCCCAGCAGCTCCGCCACGCTGTCGCACGTCTCCGGGTGGGCGGCGAGCAGAACGGCTCGGCGGCCCGTGCCGCCACCGGACGCCACCGGGGCGGCAGGCACCTCGACGGCGCCCTGCCACGGTGGGACCCAGGCGTCCAGTGCCGCGAGGCGACCGGGGAAGACGCGCCCGGCCTCGCGGATCAGCAACGGGGCCAGGTCTGCGCCCTCGGACCGCAGGGTGGTGATCAGAGTCGGCAGCCAGGGCAGCAGCACCGGGTCCGGCAGCCGCGCGAAGGCGTTCGAGACCGCCTCCACGACGAAGTCGGCCAGCTGGGGCACCGGCTCCAAGGCGTGCAGGAACCCGCTGAGGTGGAGCGGATAGGAGGACAGCACCAGGGGGTCGGCCAGCAGCCCGTCACACCGCTCCCTCAGCTCGGCGCGGGAGAGCTGCCCGAGCTGTACCTGGGCCGCCCACAGCAGCGCGGTCCTGGCGGGCTCCCGCGGGTGCGACTGCGCGAAGGCCAGATCCAGCTGGGTCCGGTCGCAGCCGAGCGACAGGGCCAGGCTCTCCATGCTGAAGAGGAAGCCCAGCATCGCGGCGACCTGCCGGACCGTCGCGTCCTCGTCGGTGAACGCCGTCGGCAGCAGCGTGCAGTAGTGCGCGTAGCCCGTCGAGGCGAAGGACTCGATCCAGGACGGCAGCACCGGCCGGCTGATCCGGTAGTACGCCAGGAGCCTGCGCACCCTGCGCAGGACCTCAGGTGCTCCGTCGACGCTGCGTTCGGTGGCCAGCACCTCGAGGGCGCGGGTGCCCAACTCGTCGGCGAGGCGGCCGCTGCGCAGATGCAGCACGGCGTCCTCCACGGCCGCGAGGACCTGCGCCGTGGTGGCGTTCGGCGCGTACGCGGCGCGGCGCAGGCGCTGCTCCAGGACCTGCTCGATACTGACGCCCTCGTAACCGAGCTCGATGAGGGCCCGCTGATGGGTGCCCAGCGCCAGGTCCCAGGACTCCTGCACCGACTGTTTGCCGAGCTCCCGCTCACCCATGATGGGCCGTGCCGCGCCGTGGGGCATCAGGTGGCGCAGCATCCACAGCACGTCGGAGCACTGCCGTAGTTCCGGCTGGGACGTCATGTCCAGCAGCGCACGCTGCACCCCACGCTGCTGGAGCTTGAGGTTCAGCGGTGCGAGACGGTCGTGCACGTCCCGGGCCAGCGGCGGCAGCGCGTCGTAGCCGACCTGGCCGATCCGGTCGCCGCCCATCAGGATCTCCACGAGACGGCGGACGTCGCGCCTGCCCGGCACGGTCTCCTTCTCGATGCAGGTGACCGCCGCGTCCTGGAAGTCGTACGGGGTGGGCCTGGCCCGGTCCCGCATGCCGGCGAGCAGGATCGACGTCTCGAACACCGCGATGGCGTCGGCGGTGGAGGCGAGGTAGCCGTTACGGCGGGCCGAGCGCACTATCTCCACCGACCAGCCGAGGAGTTCGGCCTCGTCGAGCCGGTCGAGGGCGGGCGGGCTCCGCAGAAAGCCGGTGAGTTTGTCGGAGGGGGCCTGCGGGGTCACCGGGACGGCCGCAGCGGCGTTCTTCCTCGGTCCGGCGGCCTTCTTCACGCCCGCCTGGCCCGCGAGCCGGAAGGGCTGCACCCGGGTGCGTTTGAGGTTCTTCGCCCACTGGGTGGCGGCGATCGACACGGACCCGGCCGCCAGGCCGAACTGCGCCTCGATCGCCGCGTGGCTGGACGGGATCAAGCCGTACTGCCAGGTGCTCTCGCTCGGCGGGCTGATCTCGAAGGTGTCGCTGCCGCGGACGCCGAACTCCTCGACGCGGCTGGAGGCGTGGAACGCGCCGCAGACGTAGAGGCAGTCCTCGGGGTCCGTGCCGGTCGTGGCGAGGTGCTCGCGCATGCGGGTCCACATGTAGCGCTCGCGGTCCTCGTCGACGCGGACCCGCTCCGTGTCCCCGGGGGCCAGTCTGCGGAACAGGCTGCCGATCAGCAGCATGACCTGGCGGTAGGTGTCGTGGTCGCTGTCACCGAGGGGCAGTTCGACGTACTGGTGCCACCATTCCGACCAGTGCCGGACGCGGCCGTGGTGCAGGAGGTGCTCCTCCAGTTCCGCGAAGCGCGGACGCAGGTCGCCGATCTCCACCCCGACGGCGTCGCCGTGCAGCGCCGCCTCCTCCTCTGCCGGCGGCGCGTCGGGGTCCGTCGGTTCCGTCGCACCGGCCTGCCACTGGAACACGTGGTCCGAGGACCGGTCGACGAGGACCAGCTCGACACCCGGTGTGTCCAGGGCGTAGGCGATGGCCTGGTATTCGGCCGACGCCTCGGTGATCGGAGCGACGACCGACAGCGGTGCCCACTCCGCGGGGAAGCCCTTGACCTCACTGGCGAACGCCTGGACGGCCACCGGGAGCCGGCAGTTCTTCAGCTCCGACAGGAGGGGCGCCATGTCCTCGCACAGCTCCAGGTACACCACCTTCGGCTGCTTCTCACGCAGCCGCCGTGCCATGGCGACCGCCGAGGCGGGCGAGTGGTGACAGACGGGGAAGATCTCCAAGGGCTCCCGCACGGCGCGGTCGACGTCGTCGACGATGCCGAGGAGGATGCCCTGCAGGGCATCCGGTCCGTCCGCGAACTCCGACGCCGCGTCCTGCAGTTGCCCTCGCAGCGCGTCGAAGGGCGCCTCTTCGTTCAGGGCGCTCATGACAGGGTGGCGATCGCGTCGCGGCCGCCCTCCAGGAACTCCGGCCAGGAGCCGCCCTGTTCCTTGCTGCGCGGCTCGACGACGCCGTGCAGGTACTTGTTGAGGATGGCGAGGTCCTCGGGTTCGCGCCGGGCCAGTGAGCCGACGAGCGAGGAGGCGAGGGTGCGGGCGGTCAGCTCGCGTTCGCCGAAGAAGTTGCTGTGGAGGATCGCGTCCTCCAGTACGCCGATCTGCTCGGCGCTCGACAGCGCGGACTCCAGCTTCTCGTCGTCGCTGCCCGCCGCGGCGGCCGATGCCCGCAGATCGGCGAAGCTCTGCAGCAGCACGTCGAGCAGGGTCGGCGGCACGTCCAGCTCGATCTGGTGGCGCCGCAGCAGCTCCTCGGTCCGGAAGCGGACGATCTCCGCCTCGCTCTTCTTGTTCGTCACCACCGGGATGCGGACGAAGTTGAAGCGGCGCTTGAGCGCGGAGGACAGGTCGTTGACGCCCCGGTCACGGCTGTTGGCCGTGGCGATGACGGAGAAGCCCGGCTTGGCGAAGACGATGTTGTCGCTGTCCATCTCCGGGACCGAGATGTACTTCTCCGACAGGATCGAGATGAGGGCGTCCTGGACGTCACTGGTGGAGCGTGTGAGCTCCTCGAACCGGCCGATCGCGCCCGTCTCCATCGCGGTCATGATCGGTGAGGGGATCATCGACTCCCGTGACTGGCCCTTGGAGATCACCATGGACACGTTCCAGGAGTACTTGATGTGGTCCTCGGTGGTACCGGCCGTGCCCTGGACCACCAGGGTGGAGTTACGGGAGATGGCGGCCGACAGCAGCTCGGCCAGCCAGCTCTTGCCCGTGCCCGGGTCGCCGATGAGCAGGAGGCCCCGGTCGGAGGCCAGGGTGACGATGGAGCGCTCGACGAAGCTGCGGTCGCCGTACCACTTCTGGGGGATCTCCCGGTCGAGACCGTCGGAGCGCTCGGATCCCAGGATGAACAGGCGGACCATCTTCGGGGACAGCCGCCAGGAGAACGGCTTGGGGCCGTCGTCGACCGACTCCAGCCAGTCGAGCTCTTCGGCGTACTTGATCTCGGCGGGGGCGCGCAACAGGTCGGACATGTGTGTGGGCCTTTCCAGCGTTTCGGGTTCTACTGCGTCGGGCGGGACGGCCCTAGGGCGTGTTTCGAAAGTAGCGCCGTCCGCCCGAAGGGCGGGCCTGGCGGCGTCTGGTGCGTGCGATCGCAAGGCGGAGGGTCGCCCCGATACTGGATGTATCGGGGTGATCCCGACAACGCGGCGAGCGTGCGTGCCAGACGTCGCCAGGCAGGCGGGACTTTCGAAACACGCCCTAGGTCAGGAAGGTCTTGAGCTCGTGGACGAGCTTGCGGATGTGGCCGGAGAGCACCGGCGTCCCCTGGTCCTTGAAGCGCTCGCGGAACCACGGGTTCACGCTGGCGCGGCCGGAGCTGGTCACGGACCCTACGGGGATGAACTTGGCCCCGGAGCGGTGAATGGCGGCCATGCTCTCGAACAGCGGCTCGGTCTGCCATTCGTAGAAGTCGGAGATCCACACCACGACCGTGTTGCGGGGCTCGGCGATCTTCGGCTGGGCCAGTGCCATGGCGACCGTGCCGTCCGTGCCGCCGCCGAGGTTGGTGCGCAGCAGGGTCTCGAACGGGTCGTGCACCCATGGGGTCAGGTCGAGCGCCTGGGTGTCGTACGCGATGAGGTGGACGTCCACCTTGGGCAGGCCCGCGAAGATCGAGGCGAGGATGGTGCAGTTGACCATCGAGTCCACCATCGAGCCCGACTGGTCGACGACCACGATCAGCCGCTGGGGCGTCGTCTTGCGCGCGGTGTGGCGGTAGAAGAGCCGGTCGACGTAGAGCCGTTCCTCTTCGGGGCTCCAGTTGGTGAGGTTCTTCCAGATCGTGCGGTCGAGGTCCAGGTTGCGGAACACCCGCTTCGGCGGGACCGAGCGGTCCAGTGCGCCGACCGTCGACTTCTCCACCTGCGTACGCAGCACCTCGGCGACTTCGTCGACGAAGCGGCGGATCAGTGCCTTGGCGTTGGCCAGGGCCACACCGGAGAGGTTGTCCTTGTCGCGCAGCAGCTGTTCGATCAGCGACATGCTCGGTGTCAGCCGGCCGGCCAGCTGGGGATCGGCGAGCACCTCGCGCAGCCTCATCCGCTTGACGAGGCCGGCCTCGATGGAACCGAGCTCCGGGCCGATCTCCGGGATGAGCCGGCTGAGGTCGGGGGTCCGGCCGCCGCCTCCCGTGCCGGTCGGGCTGACGCCCGCGCCTCCGGCGCGGCCGCCGCGCAGCGCGCCCGGCTCGCAGCCGAGCGCACGCTCCAGCCAGCCCGCGTCGGACTGCCACCGCGACAGCTGGCCCGCGGTGACGGTGCCGGGAGGGTTCTGGAAGACGTTCAGCAGCACCTTCGACGCGAGCGCGGCACGCCGCACCTCCGCGGCCCGGTCGCGTGTGCCGTCGGTCGCCCCGCCCCCTTCGGCGTTCTCCTCCGGAACCATCAGGCCGTCGAATTCCGCGGCGAGCTCGGGATGGCGCTGCACCACCGAGTCGACCGATGCCTGCGGATCCAGCAGCTTGGCCGGCAGTCCGATGTCCTCCACCACGGCAAGGCTCGCCGACTCCAGGCCTGCCTGCTCCTCCGGGTCGAAGAGCCTCGCGAGGAGGCGCCAGTACAGGACCTGTCGGCGGCTGTCGTGGGAGACCCCTGTGGGCACTTCGGGACGCGCGTTCTGCTGTCCGGTCACTTCCGCAGCAGCCTTCCCGCTCGCTCGCTCAGCACCTTCGCGGCGTCGGTGGCGGCCTTCTCCGCTCTGACCCCGGCTTTGTCGGCCGTGCCTCCGGCCCACGCTCCCGCGTGCACCGCGGTCACCTTCTTGCGCACCGTGGTCTCCACGGCGAGCGGCTGCACGCCGAACGTACCGGCGTCCCAGCGGATCAGCGCGATGCAGGCTCCGGACCTGGCGACGGCCTCGGGGGTGAGCGGCCCGGCGGCCGGGATGCGGTCGGTGTCGACGACCAGGTCGGACCCGGCGACGGTGAAGGTCAGCACGCCGTCGTCATCCGTCCGAGCGGTGTAGCCCTCCAGGAAGACGGGTACGGCGATGCGCGCCGGATGCCGGTCCAAGGGGGCGGTCACCGCAGCGGTCGCGGTCGGCAGGGCCACACGGGCGGTGGCGAACGCCTCGGCCGGTGCACCGGGGCGGGCGTGTTCGTCGCTCCAGACCAGGTCGCCCTCGGCTGTGACCGGCATACCGGTGAGGTCCATGGACAGGCCCTCCCCGGCGGCCGCGAGGAGCGACATGTGCGGACGCAGCAGCTGCCAGATCCCGGCTCCGACGACCGTGTCGGGCTTGGGCACCGACACGCTGGCGCGCACGAGGCGGGAGGCCGAGCCGTCAGCGGGCTCGAACACCGCGTGCACCTGCGCCTGTGCGGCGGTGGCGTGTTCCTGGACGTCGATGCCGAGGGGCAGCAGACGTCCGTCGGCGGTCCCGGTCACCGGTGCACCGGCCGCGCCGGGCACCGTCAGCAGCATCCCGCGCGACCAGAGGTCGGCCCAGCGGCGTACGGGGAACCGCTCCATCGACGCGCCGGGGCAGGACGCGGCGAGTTCGGCGGCGAAGCCGTCGAGGAGGGTCGCGAGGCGGCGCAGGGACGGGTCGGGAAGCAGCGCGGAGACGACCTCCGCGGCCCCGGACACCACCTCGTGGTCGAGGCCCTGCCATCCGCTGCGTGCCAGATCGGAGAGCCAGGCCCGGGCGGCGTTCAGCAGATTCACCGTCGGCTGCCCCGCGACCGCCGGTGCGGCCTCCGCGCCGGGCGCACGGCCTGCCGCGTCCTCGACGAGAGTCAGCAGCGCGTCGTGGACGGAGCCGAGCAGCGCGGTCCGCGCGGCGGCCAGGGCGACGAAGTGGTCCTCGCCGGCTGCGCCGGCCGCTGCCTTCGCGGCTGCCTCGGCGACTCTGGCGGCCAGTGGGGTCCCCGTCACGGCGTCGGCGAGCCGCGTCGGGCCGGCGGCTTCGGCGGGCTGCGGACGGAGCAGGCCTGCGACGAGAGCGCGGTCGAAGGCATCGACGGCTTCCAGGGCTTCGTCCAGCCCGTCCACGGGTTCGGCCAACAGGTCGGCGCGCATCACGCCACCGCCCTGGTCGGCGGGAAGAACTGCATCTCGGGCAACGGCGCGGTGACCGGGGGGTGTTCGAGGTAGGCGAGGTGACGCAGGAACCGGCTGAAGACGGATGCGGCAGCCTTCGTCCCGTCCGCCGGCGGGCGGGTGCTCCGCATGACCGAGGTCAGCGCGGCCCCGTCCGCATCCCCTTCCGGGATGTCGATCTTCAGGTACCGGACGACGCGCTCGGCGCCGTACTGCAGGACCGCCTCGCCGATCAGGGCGCCGATGTGCTTGCAGAACGATCCGTGCGCACCGCCGCAGGGCCGGTTGTTGTTGGTGCTGCAGGCGAACGCGTACGTGCCCGCGGCGACGGACGAGACGTAGACCCGTCCGATGTCCGAGCCGCTGGACACCACGCCCTGCAGGCGTCCGTCCGCCAGCTCGACGAACGGAACCTTGGCGAGCTTACGCGGCCGCGCGGGTGGTATCACCCGTGCCGTGCTCGACCTCTCCCAATCCGACAACGCGCCATCTCCCATGCACAACTGAGGGGTTGTCCCCGCCGGATCGGCGGGACACGACAGAACCTACTGGCGCCCACTGACAACGGCGTTCGCGGAGGCCCTCGCACGAGCCCGGTGCGCCGCACCTCGCGGGGCGAGGGCGGGGTGGGAGCGGTCAGACAGCCTGGTGACGGCTCTCCAGGTCCAGGAGCTGCCGTTTGCGGTCGAGGCCGCCGGCGTAGCCGGCCAGGGCGCCGCTCGCACCGATCACGCGGTGGCAGGGACGTACGACGAGCAGCGGATTGGCTCCGATCGCGGTGCCGACCGAGCGCACCGCCGCGCGCGAGGCGCCGATCCGGGCGGCGATCTCGCCGTAGCTGAGCGTGGTGCCGTACGGGATGTCCTCCAGGGCCTTCCACACGCGCCGCTGGAAGTCGGTGCCCCGGCCGCCGGTGTACTCGATGCCGAAGCCAGTCCGGCTCCCCTCGAAGTAGGCACGCAGTTCGGCGGTGATCACGGTGAAGGCGTCCGCGTTCGCCGTCCATCCGTCCTGGACCGTCGCGCCGCCCTTCTGGCCGGGCACGGAGAGCGAGGCGAGGGCGGTGCCGCCCTGTGCGGTGGCCGACTCCTCGCCCACCAGCAGCAGCTCACCGAGCGGGCTGTCGATCGTGGTGTAGAGCGTCATGGTCGGGGTCCTTCCGGGTTCTTCGTCGTCCACGTCAACTGTGCGGTGCCGGCGGCGTCGCGGGATCCGGACGTCACGCTGCCGCACCGGGCCGGTGCGCCGCCGCGTTCCAGTAGTGGTGCATGGCGTACGTGCGCCAGGGGCGCCACGCCTCGGCGTCCACCGCGTCGGCGCCCGCGTCCCGCATGCCCGCCCGGACGGCCACGTCGCCGGCCAGCAGCACATCGGGGTCGCCGAGCGCCCGCATGCGGATGTAGCCGGCGGTCCTGGGGCCGACGCCCCGCAGGCTCAGGAGTTCCTTCTCGGCCTGGTCGCGGTCGGCGCCCGGGTCGAGCCCGATCCGCCCGTCGGCCAGAGCGGCGGCGACGGTGCGCAGGGTGGCACGCCGCGAGCCGGGCACACCCAGCTCCTCCAGGCCCGCTCCGGCCAGGTCGCCAGGGTCGGGGAACGTACGGGTGAGAGCGCCGCTGGGCACCTGGAGGGGCGCTCCGTAGGCCGTCACCAGCGCGTTGCCCAGCCTTCGCCCGGCCGCGACCGGGACCTGCTGGCCGAGGACCGCCCGGACCGCCAGTTCATGGACGTCGGCGGTGCCGGGAGCCCGCAGTCCGGGTGTACGGGCCACGAGCGGGGCGAGCGAGGGATCCGCGCCGAGGCGCTCGGTGACCGCCTGAGGGTCGGCGTCCAGGTCGAAGAGGCGGCGCATCCGCTGGGTGGCGGTCGTGAGGTCGCGCAGATCCCCCAGGTGCAGCCGGCAGTCCAGCCAGCCGTCGCCGGTCCGTTCGCGCACCTCGGCGATGCCGGTGCCGTGCGGCAGGCGCAGGGTACGCCGGTAGAGGCGGTCACCCGGCTCGCCGGTCATCTCCTCGACGCCGGTGAGGGCGCGGGCCGCGAGGTGGTCGAAGATCTCGGCCGCGGCGTACGGCCCCCGGTGGGCGAGCCGCAGCGGTACTCCCCCGGCCCCGTCGACGGTGCCGACGGGGCCGAAGCGGGAGGAGCGGCCGGGACGGGTGGTGCGCAGCTCGCCGGGGGTGAGGGCGTAGATCTCCCGGATCGTGTCGTTGAACTGGCGGACGCTGGAGAATCCGGAGGCGAACGCGATCTCGGCGGCCTGCAGGGGGGTGGTCTGCAGCAGGACGCGCGCGGTGTGGGCCCGCTGGGCGCGGGCGAGCGCGATGGGTCCCGCGCCGACCTCCGCGTTCAGCTGCCGCTGCACCTGGCGGGCGCTGTAGCCGAGGCGCGCGGCCAGTCCGGCCACGCCTTCGCGGTCGACGACCCCGTCGCCGATCAGCCGCATCGCCCGGCCCACCAGGTCGGCGCGCGCGTTCCAGTCGGCGGAGCCGGGCACCGCGTCCGGCCGGCAACGACGGCACGCCCGGAATCCGCCGCTCTGAGCGGCGGCCGCGGTGGGGAAGTACGTCACGTTCCGGCGCTTGGGGGTGGTGGCCGGACAACTCGGACGGCAGTAGATCCCGGTCGTGGACACGGCGAAGAAGAACTCGCCGTCGAACCGGGCGTCGCGGCTGGTCACCGCCTCGTACCTGCTGTCGTCGCTGGTCATGCTCCAAGGGTGCGACATCACGCACGCCGACGCTGGCGGAAATCGGACGCCGCGCCACGGCGGGGCCCACGGCAGGGCCCACGGCACAGCTCTTAGCGCGGTTCTTATATTGGAATCATTCCAGATAAGTGGTTGACTGCGTGGGTGATCGAAACCGAGGCCAGGACCCTCCCGCGCGGAGTGTCATCGCGAGTGACCCACCACCGGGTCGCCATGCCCTCGTCGGTCCATGAGGCCCCGCACTCCGATGTCAGTACCCTCCTCACCCCGGTACGCACACGCATCGGCACGGTCTCGGCCCAAGCCGTCCACGACGTACGCACGTCCCTCGTCGACGCCGGACCGGCGCGGCGGATCACTGAGGAGCAGGACAATTTCTGACAACACGAAGCCGCTGACCACCGCCGCCGGCGCACCGGTCGCGAACAACGAGAACGCCGTCACGGCCGGCCCGCGCGGGCCGATGCTCCTCCAGGACGTCTGGTTCCTGGAGAAGCTGGCCCACTTCAGCCGAGAGGTCATCCCGGAGCGTCGTATGCACGCCAAGGGATCCGGCGCCTTCGGCACCTTCACGGTGACGCAGGACATCACCCGGTACTCGAGGGCGGCGCTCTTCTCCGAGGTCGGCAAGCAGACGGAGCTCTTCGCCCGCTTCTCGACCGTCGCCGGTGAGCGCGGCGCGGCCGACGCGGAGCGCGACATCCGCGGATTCGCCCTCCGCTTCTACACCGAGGAGGGAAACTGGGACGTCGTCGGCAACAACACGCCGGTCTTCTTCCACCGCGACCCCCACCACTTCCCCGACCTGAACCGCGCGGTGAAGCGCGACCCGCGCACCAACCTGCGGTCGCCGGAGAACAACTGGGACTTCTGGACCAACCTCCCCGAGGCTCTGCACCAGATCACCATCGTCATGTCGGACCGCGGCATCCCCGACGGCTACCGCCACATGCACGGTTTCGGCTCGCACACCTACTCGTTCATCAACGAGAGCAACGAGCGCTTCTGGGTGAAGTTCCACTTCCGTACGCAGCAGGGCATCAAGAACCTGACCGACGCCGAGGCCGCCGCGATCGTCGCCGACGACCGCGAGTCCTCGCAGGCGGACCTCTTCGACGCCATCGAGCGCGGTGACCACCCGAAGTGGACCTTCTTCATCCAGGTCATGCCGGAGGCGGACGCCGCGACGTACCGCTACCACCCGTTCGACCTCACCAAGGTCTGGTCCAAGAAGGACTACCCGCTCATCGAGGTCGGCGAGTTCGAGCTCAACCGCAACCCGGAGAACTACTTCGCCGACGTCGAGCAGGCCGCCTTCACGCCGGCCAACCTCGTGCCCGGCGTGGGCGCGTCGCCCGACCGCATGCTGCAGGGCCGGCTGTTCTCGTACGGTGACGCGGCCCGCTACCGCGTCGGCGTCAACCACCACCAGATCCCGGTGAACCAGCCGCGCGGCGCGAAGAACGTCAACACCTACCACCGTGACGGCCAGTTGCGGGTGGACGGCAACCAGGGCGCCGTTCCCGGCTACACGCCGAACAGCTACGGCCGCTGGGCGGAGCAGCCGCAGTTCGCCGAGCCGGGTCTGGCGCTCGACGGCGCCGCGGCGGACCGGTTCGACTACCGCGAGGACGACGACAACTACTTCGAGCAGCCGGGGAACCTCTTCCGGCAGATGACCCCGGACGAGCAGGACGCCCTGTTCGGCAACACCGCCCGGGCCATCGACGGTGCCTCGCAGGCCACCGTCGAGCGTCACATCCACCACTGCACGCAGGCCGACCCGGCCTACGGCGAGGGTGTCCGCAAGGCCATCGAGGCCCTGCAGGCCGCCAAGCAGGCCTGACCGACCCGCTGTACACGAGGGGCTCCGGGCGACAGCACGTCGCCCGGAGCCCCTCGTGCTGCGACCGGCCCTCCCACGGCGCGCCTACTCCAGCAGCGCCGTCCTCCCGAACATCTCCGCCGTGGCCCGAGCGCTGGGGGTCCCGGCGTCGAGGTCGGCGCCCGCGGCGACGAGCGCCGCGACGATCGCGTCCTCACCCTTGAACAGGGCCCCCGCGACGGGTGACTGGTCCCTGCCGTTGCGCCGGTCGACGTCGGCGCCGCGTCCGATGAGCGCCCGCACCGTCCCGGTCCGCCCGTGGTACGCGGCGAGCATGAGGGCCGTGTTGCCCTCCCGGTCCTGGACGTCGACCGGCAGCCCGTGGTCGAAGAACTCCAGGAGCTCGTCGGTGCGACCCTCGCGGGCCAGATCCATCACGATCGCGACGAGTCGGCCGGTCTGTTCCTCGGAAAGCGGATCCATGCCCTCACCTTAAAGGGCTGTCCCGGCCGGGCGGCGCGACAGGGATCACAACGTCCGCCCTGTCTGAACTTCACGGGAACTCCAGCGAAATAGCACGTGTGTGGATATCGTGCACCGAGCGAGGGCGCATCCGTCAGTCCATGGGATCGGCGGATGCGCCCCGTTTGTGGGGATGCAACTGTGGCTGGGGGGTTCATGGGGCATGTCGAAACACCCGAATCGGATATATCCGGTCCCGTCGGGCTCGCGGGGGCACCACGACCGCGTGCCGCCGGGACCGAGGACCGCGTGGTGGCTCCCGGGCGCTCGTGGAGAGCCCCGACGACCGCCGGGCGCGATCACGTGGAGAGACCGCGGGCGAAGTCGCCCGATCCGCGTGTGCCCCGCCTCGTCCTGACCGATCTGGTGGGGCTGGGAGTTCCCGCCTGGCTCGTGCTGCGGGCCGGTGAACAGCCGGGGCCACTGACCGCCGCGGTGTCCGCCGCCGTCGTGTGGGCCGGTGTGCGCGCGGTGCGCGGCCGGTACGCCGAACGGCTGCCGGGGGAAGCCGGCGGGGCGGCCCACGCCCCGTTCGGCGACTGGCTGGCTCTCACAGGAGTGCTGGCCGTGCTGCTGGCCGTGACGGGCAGGGGTCTCGACCCTGCGACCGCCGTCGCCGCGCTGGTACCCGGCCTCGCCCTGGCCGTCCTCGCCAGGACGGTCGGCCGGCTGCGGCGGGTCACCAGGCGCCGAGGTGCGCGCCGGGTCCTGGTGGTCGGCGAGGCGGCGGGCCTGGACCGTGCGGTGCGTCTGCTCAACTCCCGTGACGATCACCCGTACACCGCGGTGGCCGTGGTCCCCGTGGGGACGGCGGCACCGGACTGCGGGACGCCGGTGCCGGGGCGGCTTGCGCCCGAACCGGCAGATGACGATGTGTCCACGGTGCTCGGGGGCGCCTTCGCCCATGACGCGGATCTGGTGCTCGTCGCGCCGGGCCCGGAGCTCGAGGACGACCGGCTGCGCCGACTGGCGTGGGGTCTGCACGACGGCGGACTGGCGCTCTGTGTGCTCTCGGACCTGTCGGGGGTCGCCGCGAACCGGGTGCGGCCGGTTTCCGCGGCCGGGCTGACGCTCCTGCACGTCGCGCCGCCGCTGCGGCGCGGCCCGCAGAGCGTGCTCAAGACCGTCGTGGACCGGACCGGTGCCGCGCTCGGACTGCTGGTGCTCGCGCCCTTGCTCCTCGGGGTGGCTCTGGCGGTGCGGTTCTCGTCACCCGGCCCCGTCTTCCACCGCCAGACCCGCCACGGCCGGCACAACAGGCCGTTCACCATGTGGAAGTTCCGCACGATGGTTGCGGACGCGGAAGCCCGCAGGGAGCACCTCTCGCCGGCGAACGAGAGTGAGGGGCCGATGTTCAAGATGCGTCGTGATCCACGGGTGACGCGGATCGGCCACACCCTGCGCCGGACCTCCCTCGACGAGCTGCCGCAGCTTCTCAACGTACTGCGGGGTGACATGTCCCTGGTGGGTCCGCGTCCGCCGCTGCCGGAGGAGGTGTCGCGCTACGACGAGCGGGAGCTACGCCGCCTGGCGGTCCGCCCGGGACTGACCGGTCTGTGGCAGGTCAGCGGACGGTCGGACCTCTCCTGGCAGGAGACGGTCTCGCTCGACCTCTGGTACGTCGACAACTGGTCGGTGGCCACGGACATGGGGCTCCTCGTCCGTACGGTGCGCGCCGTCACCGACGGCCGCGGGGCGTACTGAGACGTGATGGGGGGACACATGGAGCGTCGCGAGACGGGTCGCGTGCACGGGCTCAGGACGTACCACGGCCGTCAGGCCGGACGGTCAGCCTCGGGGGGCCTGCCGGCCGAGCCACCACGCGTAGGTGCGGGCGATGCCCTCCCGCAGAGGTGTCTGCGGCTTGAAGCCGAGGGAGGAGAGCCGGGACACGTCGAGGAGCTTGCGCGGGGTGCCGTCGGGCTTCGAGGTGTCCCAGACGATCCGCCCGCGATACTCCGTCACCTCGCTGATCGTCTCGGCGAGTTCCCGGATGGTGAGGTCCTCCCCGCAGCCCACGTTGACGGGCTCGGGGCCGTCGTACACCTCCAGGAGCCTCACGCAGGCCGCGGCGAGATCGTCGACGTGGAGGAATTCGCGGCGGGGACTGCCGGATCCCCAGAGGGTGACCTCGTCCGCGCCGTCCCGCTTCGCCTCGTGGAACCGGCGGATCAGGGCCGGCAGCACGTGCGAGGTCTCCAGGTCGAAGTTGTCGCCGGGGCCGTAGAGATTGGTCGGCATGGCGCTGATGTACGAGGCGCCGTACTGCCGGCGGTAGGACTGGATCTGCACGATGCCGGCGATCTTGGCCAGTGCGTACGCCTCGTTGGTGGGTTCGAGGGGTCCCGTGAGCAGGGCGTCCTCGGTGATCGGCTGCGGGGCGTGCTTGGGGTAGATGCACGAGGAGCCGAGGAAGAGCAGCCGCCGGACCCCGGCGGCGTGCGCGCCCGCGATCACGGCGAGCTGGATGCGGAGGTTGTCCTCGAGGAACTGCACCGGACGTGTGCTGTTGGCCATGATCCCGCCCACCTTGGCGGCGGCGAGCACCACCGCGTCCGGGCGGGCGTCACGCAGAAACGTCTCGGTCGGCGCGGCCTGGCGGAGATCCAGCTCGTCACGGCCGCGGGTGATGACCTCGTAGCCGTCGGCGGTGAGACGGCGCACCAACGCCGAGCCGACGAGGCCGCGGTGGCCCGCGACGAATATACGGGCGCCGGGGGGCAGCAGGGGGCGGACGGATTCCTGGGGTGGGCCGGGGACATCAGTCGTCATGGCACGGATTGTGCCAGCAGCGCGCAGCCCCGGTGACTCTTTACGGTATTGCGCCCAGATCCAGATATGTCGGTGATTCACATCGCCCGTCGGGCGACACACAGAGGGGGGAGTCATGGCGAAGACCGCACTCATCACGGGTGTGACCGGACAGGACGGTTCATACCTTTCGGAGCTGCTGCTCGAGAAGGGCTACACGGTCCACGGCCTGGTCCGCCGTTCGTCGAGCTTCAACACCGAGCGCATCGATCACATCTACCAGGGGCCGGAGGAAGCGAATCGTTCCTTCGTGCTCCATCACGCGGATCTCTCCGACGGCGTCGCGCTGGTGAACCTGATGCGCGACCTACGGCCCGACGAGGTCTACAACCTCGGCGCCCAGTCGCACGTCCGGGTGTCCTTCGACGCCCCGCTCTACACGGGTGACGTCACCGGGCTCGGCACCGTGCGACTGCTGGAGGCGGTCCGGGCCAGCGGCATCGACACCCGTGTCTACCAGGCGTCGTCGTCCGAGATGTTCGGCGCGAGCCCGCCCCCGCAGAACGAGAAGACCCCGTTCCACCCGCGCAGCCCGTACAGCGTGGCCAAGGTCTACTCGTACTGGGCGACGGTCAACTACCGTGAGGCCTACGGCATGTTCGCCACCAACGGCATCCTGTTCAACCACGAGTCCCCGCGCCGCGGCGAGACCTTCGTGACCCGGAAGATCACCCGCGGGGTGGCCAGGATCAAGGCGGGCTTGCAGGACCGGCTGCATCTGGGCAACCTCGACGCCGTACGCGACTGGGGGTACGCCCCCGAGTACGTGGAGGCGATGTGGCGGATGCTCCAGTGCGACACCCCCGACGACTACGTGGTGGCCACCGGCGAGGGGGTCAGCGTCCGCCAGTTCCTGGAGTACGCCTTCGAGCACGCGGGCCTCGACTGGGCGGAGCACGTCCGCTACGACCCGAAGTACGAGCGTCCCAGTGAGGTCGACGCGCTGATCGGTGACGCGTCCAAGGCGGAGGAACTCCTCGGCTGGAAGCCGGAGGTGAGGTCGCGCGAGCTGGCCCGGATCATGGTGGACGCGGACATACGGCTGCTGAGCGACCAGCTCGCGGGTTCCGCGGTCCGGGTGGACCGGTGAGCGGGGACAGACGTCCCGGACGGACCCGGGCCGGCGTGTCCGCCGCTGTGCTGGGGCTCGCCGCGGGCGCTCTCACCGCGCTCCCCGCTCCCCCGGCCGCCGCGCTCACCCCGCCTGTCGGCTTCACCGCCGACGCCCTGTCCACGTACCAGACCAACGGCATCGTCTGGTCGCTCGCCGAGGCGAACGGGGTCGTCTACGCGGGCGGCACCTTCTCGGGCATCAGGCCCGCGGGTTCCCCCGCCGGGAGCGGCACGACCCCCGCCGTGAACTTCGCCGCCTTCGACGCGGCGACCGGCGCGCCCACCGGCTGCTCGCTCTCCTTCACCCGCAGCAGCGGCACGGCGACGGTGCGGGCCCTCGCCGTCTCGCCCGACAAGTCCACGCTGTACGTGGGCGGTTACTTCAACGCGGTGAACGGGACGGCCGTCAACGGGCTGACCGCGGTCGACACCGCGACCTGCCGGCCGCGCACGGGCTTCTCGCCGCAGTTCGGGGCGACGGTCCGGGCCCTCGACGTCGCGGCGGACGGCACCGTCTACGCGGGCGGCGACTTCCAAACCGTCAACGGGACGGCCCGGCGCTTCTTCGGCGCCGTCACCCCCGCGGGGGCGCTGACCGGCTGGAATCCGGACGCCGACGAACCTGGCCGCACCCTGAGGGTGACCCCGGACGGGGACAGCGTCCTCATCGGCGGTGACTTCTTCACCGTCGGCGGCACCGCCTCGCACGCGCTCGCGGTGACCAGCCCGGCCACGGGCGCGGTCACCCACGCCTACGGTGCGACGTTCATCCCGTCGTCCGCCGTCATCAAGGACATCGTCACGGACGCGGCCTCCGACGGCTGGTACGCGGCGGGCGAGGGCTCGGGTCCCACGTCGTTCGACGGCCGGCTCGCCATGGAGCTCGACGGCTTCGGCCAGCGCTGGCGGGACACCTGCCAGGGCGCGACGCAAGCGGTCCGGGTCCACGAGGGCGTGCTGTACGCGGGCAGTCATGTGCACGACTGCTCGAGCATGGGCGGCTTCCCCAACCAGGGCCGCAAGCATCTGACCGCGCAGTCCGTCGACAGCCCGGATCTGCTGGGCTGGCTCCCGGACACCAATGACGGCGTCGGTGAGCCGGTCGGTCCACGGGCCCTGACCGTGTCCTCGAAGGGAGGCCGCGACTTCCTCTGGGTCGGCGGCGAGTTCACCACGGTCAACGGGACCGGCCAGCAGGCGCTGACGCGGTTCGCGAACACCCCGGACACCGGCGCGCCCCCGGCACCCGCGGTCAGCGTCTCCGCACCACGGGCCGGTGAGGTCGAGGTCCGCTGGCGCAGCAGCCTGGACCTGGACGACAGCCTCCTGACGTACAGGGTCTACCGCGACGGCGGCGCGACGCCGGTGTACACGGCGACGGGCACCTCGTTGTTCTTCAGCAGGCCGCAGCTGACCTTCACGGACCGGAACGTGGTGGCGGGCCGGTCGTACAGCTACCGGATCACTGCGAGCGACGGCACCAACACCAGCGCGCCCTCCACCGCCGTCCCGGTGACCGCCGCGTCCTCGGCCTCGCCCTACCAGGAGAAGGTGCTGGCCGACGGGGCCGACCTGTACTGGCGCTACGACGAGGCCGGTGGCGCCTTCGCCGCCGACGCGTCGGCGAGCGGCAACGGCGGGGTGTACATGAACGCGCCGTCCTACCGGGCCACGCCCTCCGCGGTGGCGGGTTCGGCCGCGCTCTCCCTCAACGGCACGGACGAGTACGTCTACAGCGACCGGCTGCACCGCTACACCTCCCCCACGCCGTACTCGGTCGAGACGTGGTTCCGCACCACGTCCTCGAGCGGCGGGCGGATCGTCGGCTACGGCAACAACATCGGTACCGAGCGCGGCCACACGAGCGGCCTCTCCGACAAGCTGCTCTATCTGACGGACGACGGCCGGCTGGCGTTCGGCGTGCAGAGCGGCAGCACCCGGCCCACCATCACCTCGGCCGTCTCCTACAACGACGGTGCCTGGCACCACGCCGTCGCCACCCAGGGCCCGTCAGGCATGGTGCTGTACGTCGACGGGGAGGCGGTCGGCACGAATCAGGCGACCGGTAACCGCTCGTACAACGGGTTCTGGCGGGTGGGCGGGGACGCCATGAGCGGCGCCTGGCCGAACCGCCCCACCAGCGTCTACTTCGCCGGGCAGGTCGACGAGACCGCGGTCTACCCGTCGGCGCTGACCGCCGCACAGGTCGCCGCGCACCACGCGCTGGCCGGCACTCCGCCGGGCCCCGGGGACAGCACCGTCACCCTCACCCCTGACGAGGACGCGTACGTCAACAGCGTGGCGGCGAACACGAACTACGACGACAGCCAGCTCGCCTCCCGGGGTACCACGGCCTACCTGAGCTATCTGCGCTTCACGCTGCCGTCCGCCCCGGCCGGCCGGGTACTCACGAGCGCACGGCTCACCTTCCGTACCTCGTCGGACTCCACGGCGGGGTCGGCCGACCGCCACAGCATCGTGCCGGTCACCGGCGCGTGGACCGAATCGGCGGTCACCTACACCACCCGGCCGGCGCTCTCCACGTCCGCGCTGGGGACCATCACCGGTGCGGCCTCGGTCTCCACCGGCTACGCGGCGGAACTGGACGCTTCCGCTCTGGGCGGGGCCCTCGGCTCCGCCACCTCACTCGCCCTGACCAGCAACGGGACGGACAGTCTCCGCATCTGGTCGAGCGAGGCGACCACGGCCTACCGGCCGCAGCTCGTCCTCACCTTCGGAGTTGAATGATGAACACAAGTACGGGGCGGAGACCCGGGGGAAGCGGCCGTGTGCGGGCCGCGTCCGCCGCGCTCTGTCTGTTCGCCGGAGCCCTGACCGCGACAGCGGCCGGGACCTCACCGGCGGCGGCGCTGACACCGCCGGTGTCGATCACCGCGGACGATCTCACCACCTGGCAGACCAACGGCATCGTCTGGTCGATGGCCGCGGCGGACGGGGTCGTCTACGCGGGCGGAACCTTCTCCACCATCAGGCCGCCGGACGCGGCGGCGGGCACCGCGGAGGAGCCCGCGGTCAACTTCGCGGCGTTCGACGCGGCGACGGGCGCGCCGGTGGGCTGCGACCTGTCGTTCACGATGTCCTCCGGGACGGCCACCGTGCGGGCCCTCGCGCTCTCTCCCGACGGTCAAACCCTGTACGCGGGCGGACAGTTCGGGGCGGTGAACGGGGTGGGTGTCAGCAACTTCGCGGCCGTCGACACCGCGACCTGCACCCCGCGCCAGGACTTCAAGATCGCCGTCTCGGCGACGGTTCGGGCCCTGGACGTCACGGCGGACACCGTCTATCTGGCCGGTGACTTCAACAGCGTGGGCGGCGAGACCAGGAACAAGTTCGCCGCCGTCACCACCGGCGCGGATCTCCTGCCGTGGACGGCGAACGCCGACGAGGTGGCCCGGGCCGTCCAGGTGACCCCCGACGGACAGCACGTGGCGCTCGGCGGTGACTTCTTCACCGTCAACGGCACCACCTCGCACGCGCTCGCCGTCGTCGACACCACCACGGGCGCGCTCACCAAGAGCTATCCGGGCTTCATCCCCAACACCTCCACGGTGCAGGACCTCACGACGGACGCGACCGGGCTGTACACCGCCAACGAGGGCACGGGCGGTGGGGTGTTCGACGGCCGCATCGCCATCGACCTCGACGACTACCAGCAGCGGTGGCGGGACACCTGCCTGGGCGCCACCCAGGCCGTCCTGGTCCACTCGGGCGTGCTGTACAGCGGTAGCCACGCCCATGACTGCGCCAGCATGGGCGGGTTCGCCGACCAGCCGCGCAGGCACCTGCTGGCCCAGTCCGTCGACGACCCGACGCTGCTGCCCTGGTTCCCGGACACGAACGACGGCATCGGTGAGCCGGTCGGGCCCCGGGTGATGACGCAGACGGACAAGGGCGGCCACCACTACCTGTGGGTCGGCGGGGAGTTCACCACCGTCAACGGAGCCGGGCAGCAGGGGCTGACCCGGTTCGCCGACGGACCGGACACCGGGGCGCCCTGGGTACCCAACGTCAGCCTGTCCACGGTCACCGCCGGGCAGATCGACGTCCAGTGGCAGACCAGTTACGACACCGACGACGGGGAGCTGACCTACCGGATCTACAAGGACGGCGCGGCCACGCCCGTGCACACCGTCACGGGTTACTCGCTCTTCTGGGACCGCCCGCAGCTGAAGTGGACGGACACCGATGTGGCGGTGGGCGAGACGCACTCGTACCGCATCACCGCGAGCGACGGCACCAACACCAGCGCCAGGTCCCCGGCGCAGTCGGCCACCGTCGCCGCCTCCACACAGGGCTACCCGGCGCGGGTGCTGTCCGACGGTGCCTCGCTCTACTGGCGCTACGACGAGGGCGCCTCCACCTTCGCGGCGGACACCACGGGCGGCCTGAACAACGGCTTCCTGCGCAACGCGCCCGCCTACCGGCAGACCCCGGCCGCGATCGCGGGCGACTCGACCGCCATCGGTTTCGACGGGGCGAGCGAGTACGCGTACAGCAACAAGCGCCATCCCCAGCCCACCCGTTTCTCGGTGGAGACCTGGATCAGGACCACCACCTCACGGGGCGGCAAGATCATCGGCTTCGGCAATCTGAGCATGCAGAACAGCACCCGCTTCGACAAGCACGTGTACATGGCCGACGACGGACGGCTGGTCTTCGGTGTCCACAACGGCGGTCGCCGCACGGTGACCACGGCCGGAACCTACAACGACGGCAACTGGCACCATGTCGTCGCCACACAGGGCACCGGCGGCATGAGGCTGTACGTCGACGGGCAGCTGCGCGCGTCGAACATCCTCTACACCGGCAACGAGAACTACCCGGGCTACTGGCGGGTCGGCGGGGACAGCGTGGGCGGCTGGGCCAACCGCCCGACCAGCTACTTCTTCGCCGGTCAGATCGACGAGACTGCCGTGTACCCGACCGCGCTGAGCGCTTCCCAGATCAGCGATCACTACGCCCTGAGGACGGGTGAATGAGACATCCGTTCCTGGCCGGTGCCGCCGTCGCCCTGGCGACGGCGGCACTGGCCGCCTGCGGCTCGTCCGACGGGTCCGGCGACGGAGGCAGGGAGGCCGCCGCGGCCAGCAGCACACCGTCCGCCGCGGTCTCCCCCGCACCTCCCGTCGCCGGACCGGCGGTCTCCCCTTCCGGCACGCAGGCCACGAAGCCCAGCACCGCGCCGAAGGCGCCCGCCGGGGACATCACCCCGGCCACGGGTTCCTTCACGAAGAAGCAGAAGGAGTACCTGACCGACCGCGTACCCGAGGGGATGGACCCGGCCGCGGTGCTCCAGACGGGCCAGGAGACCTGCGACAGGCTCCGCTATCTGGTCAAGGCCGACCGGGACATCGCGGTCGGCGCCATCGTCTCCGGCGAGGTCGCGGACGCGAAGCCTGCCGCGGCGCACCTCTGCCCGCAGCACCAGGACGTCGTCGACGAGGCCGCGCTCGGGTACGCCGACGGCACACACACCGGCAAGGAGCTCAGGCCCGGTGACTACCGGGCCCCCTCCCCCACGAAGGCCTGCGACTGGCAGCTGACCGGGGCGAACGGCAAGGAGCTGGCATCGGGCTCCTCCGACACCGGCAAGGCGGTGGAGATCACCGTCCCCAAAGCCGCCCGCACCTTCACCTCCACAGGCTGCTACGCCTGGCTGCCACAAGGAGACAACTGATGCGCAAGCTGCCCATCGCCGTCGCGATCCCCACGAAGAACGAGGGTCTGAACATCGCCGAGGCGGTGAAGTCGGTCCTGGGGCACTTCGAGGCGGTCGTCGTGGTGGACTCCCACAGCACCGACGACACGGCGAAGATCGCCGAGGAGTGCGGGGCCGAAGTGGTCACGTACACCTGGGACGGAGGACATCCGCGCAAGAAGCAGTGGTGCCTGGAGAACGTCCGCACGGACCTGGACTGGATCCTGCTGCTCGACGGTGACGAGCGGATCAGTCCCGGACTGCTGGCGGAGCTGCGGCGGATCTTCGCCGACCAGGACGGCCCGAAGCCGGCGGCGTACGACATTCCGCTGGGTTACTGGTTCTCGGGGAAACGGCTGCGGCACGGCTACACGATCCGCAAGCGGTCCCTGACCGACCGGACCAAGTGCTTCTACCCGGAGGTCGGCGATCTCGCCGCGCCGGGGATCGGGGAGGTCGAGGGGCATTACCAGCCGGTCGCGACGACGGCCGAGGCGCTGAGCAACCCCATCGAGCACCAGGACCTGGACCCGGTCACCGCCTGGTTCGAGCGGCACAACCGCTACTCGGACTGGGAGGCGTGGCTGGAGCACCATCCCGAGGTCAAGGAGCAGGTGAGGAAGGTGAAGTCCCGTCAGGGGCAGCTCTTCCACAAGGCACCGTTCAAACCGCTGGTGTCCTTCGCCTACATGTACGTCTACCGGCGGGGCTTCCTCGACGGACGTGCGGGCCTGGACTTCGCACTCGCGATGAGCTTCTACCGGTGGCAGATCGCGTTGAAGTCCCGCGAGCGGCAGCCGGGGTGAGGCGTCACGCCTTCCGGCGGACCACGTCCTCGTAGGTCCGCCGGAGGGTGGCGGTGACGGCCTCGATGGTGAACTGGTCGTTCACCAGCCGCCAGGCGGCCTTGCCCGCCTGTTCGGCGGCCTCCGGCTCGAGCAGCTCCAGGATCGCGTCGGCGACCTTACGGGCGTTGGCCGCGTCCTCGCCGACCCGGCTGTCGATCACCCGGCCCGCACCGGCCCCCGACACATCGGGGCCCTGCCCGCAGGTGCGGGTGATGACGACCGGAGTGCCGACCGACATCGCCTCCAGGACCGAGACCGGGAACGGCTCCTCGATCGCCGGCAACACGTACACATCGGCCTCGCGTCCGGCGGCGAGGACCTCGTCGTGCTCCAGCGGGCCCACATGGTCGAGGGAGTCCGTGACGCCCAGCTTCCGGGCGAGGGCGAGGGTTGCGCCCAGTGCGCCGGTGTCCGGGCCGGCCAGCACGAAGCGGGCGTCCGGGTGGCGGGCGAGGACGTGCGGCATCGCGGCGATGAAGTCCTCGGGCCGCTTGCGCTCCTGGATGCGGGCGAGGTACAGCACGGTCGGCGGGCGGCCGGGGTCGCGGGCGGGCTTGCGCTCCTGGGGGCGCACACCGTTGACCAGCCGTACGGTACGGGCGAGCGGTACGGGAGCTGCGACGGCGTTCACATCGACCCGTTCCCTCTCGGTGAGGTGCAGGACGGCGTCGGCGTCGCGCAGCACCTTGCGGACCCCGAGGACGTCGGTGAGCCGGGCGACCCTCTTCTCCGTGGGGTCGATCATGCCGTGGGTCTGGACGACCAGGGGTGTACGGGTCGCGAGCGCGAGGAGCGCCGCCGGCAGGGTCACCAGGTCCCGCATCAGGTGGACGTGTACGAGGTCGGCGCCGCGCATCATGCGGCGTGCGGTGCGCAGCAGCGCGCCGGAGGTGATGCCGCTGACCTCGAACATCGGGAGCAGATGCCGTGCCTGGAAGAGGTGGACGGGAACCCCTTCCACGTGGCTGGGCAGTTCGCCGTCGGGGAAGCCGTCGCCGAGGGCCATGACGCGTGCGTCGTCGCCGTTGGCCCGCTGGACCTTGGAGAGGTTGAACGCCACCCGGGTCGGCCCGCCGAAGGCATGGTCCGGAGTGTGGAGCGTGACAACGTGCAGGAGTTTCACCAGAGTTCCCCTCGACTGCGGCCAATAATTCACAGGGTAGTCATCGCGCCCCCTCAAGTGGGCTGATTCGTTAGAGTGTTCAGCGGTTCACTGATCCTGGGGGGGGCATGACGTCGGTGCGCACATCGGCGCGGGAGCAGGCCGCCCGCGCGGTCGCGCGTCCGGGGTGGGCACGGGCCCGGGGCGGCGTCCCGGAGCCGCCCGAGCGGCCGATCGTCTGGTCGATGCTGTCGCGGGCCCTGTCCGTGCCGCTCGTCCTCGGTCTGGTGTGCTTCCTGCCCGCGGTGATCGCCGCCCAGCCCGGTAACGGGGTCCGGGACACCGCGTACTGGCTCCAGCTGGTGCTGACCTGCTATGCGGGGGCCCGGCTGGCGACGATGATCCTCTCCACCCGGCGGCGGCTGCTCCAGGGCGTCTTCTGGATGTTCGTGTACATCGCCATGGGTGTCGCGCCGTTCGCGCAGGTGGTGATCGGGCAGACGCCGACGCCGATGGTGGGACCGCGCCAGGACCTGGTCACGGCCATCGCGATGGTTCTGGTGGGGTGTGCCGCCTTCGACCTGGGGGCGCTGCTGGCCTCGCGCCGGCCGCTGCGGCGCCGTACGCCCTCCACGCGGAGCCCGGGCGGAGGACCGGCCGTGGCACATCCGCTGCGGCTGCGACTGCTGGTGCTGCTGGCGTTCGCGGCGAGCGCGTTCTACGTGCTCAAACTGGGCGGGCCCTCGGTCTTCTTCTCCAGCCGGCAGGAGATCAACGAGACCGTCGCGGCGAGCGGGGTGGCCTCGGAAGGGTCCAATGTCGGCTCGGCGTTCGTCAAGGGCTTCGGCCAGGTCCCGGCGCTGCTGGCGCTGCTCTTCTACACCCGCCGTCTGGCAACCTCCTACCGGGCCCGGCGCACCCCGTCGACGGCGCTGGTGTGGGTGGCGCTGATGGCGTTGAACCTTGTGGTGAACAACCCGATCTCCAACGCCCGTTACTGGTTCCTGACGGTGTTGATGGCCTTCGTGTTCACCGCGTTCCCGAGCAGTGCGGCGATCTACCGCATGGTGCTGGCGACGGGGGTGGTGGGGGCACTGGTGGTGTTCCCGTACGCCGACAAGTTCCGGTACGACGACGAAGGACAGCGGCCCGCACAGTCGGCCTCGGTCTTCGAGCCGCTGGTGACCAAGGACTACGACCAGATGGTGATGTTCGCCAACACCATCTCGTGGGTCGACACCCGGGGCCACACCTACGGACGCCAACTGACGGGCTCTGCCCTGTTCTTCGTGCCGCGCGCGGTGTGGAGCGGGAAGCCGGAGGACACCGGGGTCCGGGTCGGGCAGTGGATGGGGCTGCGGATGACCAACCTCTCGGCCCCGCTGTGGACCGAGTTCTGGGTCGACTTCGGCGCCTCCGGGGTGATCGGCGGGCTCTCACTGATCGGTTACGCGGTGGCGCGCACCGACCGCCGGTACGCACTGGCCGTCACCCGGGCGGGGCCCGGCCCGGGAAGTGTTCTGGCGATCGCGGCGCCGCTGATCGCCGGGTACACCTTCATCCTGTTGCGCGGGCCGCTGCTCCAGGCTGCGGGGAAGCTGGCGATCGGCGCCATGTGCCTCGTGCTGATCACGACGTTCAGGGAGCAGAGGGCAGCGCGTCGGCGCTGACGGTCTCCCCGGCCGGCCTCCGGCGGCGCAGCCCTGCCACCCTGGTCCAGGTGGCGACGGCCTTGCAGAACGAGCCGAGGCACAGCCCCCAGGCGGCCCCGGGGACACCCCCGAGGGCGTAACCGCCGGCCATGAACGCCACCGCGGTGAGCGAGAAGACCACCTGGATGCTCAGCGTCGTACGCGGGTCGAGCATGCGAAGGGCGAGCAGTCCGCAGGTACCGGCGGCCATCGCCGCGTACTGGCTGCCGGTGGCCGGGAGCAGCGCGGCGGCTGTCGGCCAGGTGTCGCCGAGCAGTTCGCGTCCTGCTCGCTCGGGCAGCAGGGCCAGCGCGGTGGCCCAGAGGGCGGCGGTCGCGGCGAGTGCGGCGGCGAGGACCGCGGTCGCGCGGACGCGGCGCCGCTCGTCCCGGATGCGGCGGAGCAGCGGCGGGCCGAAGGAGGTGGCGGAGGTGAACAGCACGTTGAGCGGCCCGAACAGGGTGGTCGCCCCGCGCAGGGCTCCGACCAGGAGCGGGTTGCCGACGGCGCCGAGACCGAGGACGGAGAGCTGACTGGCCGCGTTGCCGACACCGAACTCGACGACGAAGCGTTGCCCGAGGTGGCCGCGCCTCAGCATCGGCCGTATCCGCAGCGGGGCCCCGGCGGTCGAGCGGTGCAGCAGCACGGCGGACATCAGCAGAGCCGGCAGGGCGGACAGTCCCCAGAGGGCGATCAGCCGGGCGGGGGTGGCGCCGTACTCCTGGGGGGCCAGGGCGCCGAGCACGCACACCAGTCGCAACAGGTCCGCGGCCAGCGCGAGATGGGGTCGCTGGAGGGTGGAGAAGGCGTAGCGCAGGGCGTCCTGCCCCAGCACCACCGGCAGGACGAGGCCGAGCATCAGCAGCGCGCGGGCGGTGTCCCCCGGGACGAGCCGGCAGACAGTGGCCAGCAGTGCGCCGAGGGCCGCCGAGGCACCGACGGTGAACACGACCGCCGAGCGGCAGGCCCCCCGGGTGTCCTGGCCGGCGCCACGCCGGAGGACCAGCGGCTGCCCGGTGTACGCGCCGGAGACGCCCAGCAGCACGGTGAAGACGAGGTAGACCGCGGAGAAGCGGGCGAAGTCGGCCACGGTGGAGAGCCGGGCGGCGGCCACGAGCACCAGGATGTTGGTGAGCGCCGCCACGCCCTGGTCCGCGACCGAGCAGACGATCGCGGTGCGGGCTCTCACCGGCGCGCCCCCGGGAGGGTGAAGGAGCGCAGCCCCATGGTCTCGTCGGGGTTCCCGGTGACCTCCGGGGCGTCCGCTTCGAGGGGCGGCCCGTCCGGTCCACGGCCTGAGCGGCGCCGGCCTGACCTGGGCCGGCGGTCCGCGCGGCGCAGCCGGCCCCGGCCGGGGTGGAGCAGGGCGCCGAGCACCGAGCCGCCGGAGGCACCGATGATCTCGCGGATGCGTTCCAGGTCGCCGCGGTGCACCTCGCGCGGATCGCAGACGATCATGACGCCCTCGACCCGGTCCACCAGGGCGACCGCGTCGGCGTACGACAGCACGGGCGGGGCGAGGACGATGACCACCGCGCCGGGACGGTCGGCCTCGGCGACGGTCCGTGCGACGGACGCGGAGGTCAGGGCGCGCGGCACGTTGTCGGCGGTGGTCCCCGCCACCAGGGCGAAGGCCCCGGAGCCCGGTACGTCCACGTTGGAGCGGCCGCCGGCCGGCCAGCCGCGGTCGCCCTCCTCGGCGGCCCAGCGCGGCGGCCGGACCTCATGGGCGGCCGACCCCAGGTCACGGGCCAGCGACGGCGTGCGCAGATCGGCTTCCACGAGCAGGACGTCGCGGCCCATCTCGGCGAAGGCGGCAGCCAGGTTGACCGCGGCGGCGGCCGCCGCCGCGTTGTCCCCGCGCGGGGCGGTGACCAGGAGCCGGCGCCGCTCCGCGAACGACGGGTCGTAGGCGAGCCGGAAGGCGACCGCACGGTATTCCTCGGCGAGCCGCGAACCGCTGCGCCCGATCGCGAGCAGGCTGTCCGTGGCCGCGCGCTCCCGGGGCAGCGTGCCGAGCAGCGGGGCCCCGAGGGAGCGGACGAGTTCGCGGGGGGAGCGTACGGCGGGGTCGAAGACGAGGCGCACCCACGACATCAGCAGTCCGAGGGCGAGACCGACGACCGCGCCGAGCCCGAGGAGCAACGGCAGGCCTGCGCCGGCGGGCTCGGTGGGGGCGACGGGCTTCTTGTTGAGGTAGCCGGGGGTGGTGTCGAGTGCCTGGAGCTCGGAGATCTTCCGGCTCAGCTCGGAGATGGAGACGATGATGTTGGCGCGGGCGCTGCTGACGTCGTCCGCGGCATCGACCCCGGTGCTTTCCTCCAGCAGGTCGCGCTTCTCCTCCAGTGGGTCGAGCTGCGCGCGGTAGCCGTTCGCCATGTTGTCGATGCTTTCCTCGGTGCGGGCCTTGCGGTGCGCGAGGTAGGCGTTGGCCAGGGCTTCGGCGCGGGACCGGGCCTGCTCGGGGGTGGCCCCGGTGTACGAGAAGCGCAGGGTGAGGGTGTTGGGCGGGTTGGTGACCTGGAGGCCGACGAGCAGTTTCCGGGCGGTGACGTCGTCGCCCTTCTTGAGCAGGGTCCCGGCGGCCAGGTCGCCCACGGTGTCGCTGACCGCCGTCTGCCGCTCGGAGCCGATGTTGATGCCCTTGTCGGCGGACGCGCCGGTGGCGAACGGGTCGGCGGTCGCGGAGCGTACCTGCACCTCGCCGGTGGCCGTGTAGGTGTCGTCGCCGCTCAGGGCGAGGAAGCCCCCGCCCAGGAGGCCCACGGCGACGCCTCCGGCGAGGAGCAGGCGGTAGCGCAGGAGCTGGCGGAACTGGTCGCGGAGCAGCGCCGGCTCGTCCTGGTCGTCCAGGGGACGGATCTGATGCGTCATCGGCGTGCTCCCCCTTGGGTGTCCCCGGTTCGCGTGTCCCCGGCTCCCACGTTCCCGAGTGCCTCGACGAGCAGGGCGTCGAAGCGCGCGAGGCCCGCCTCCCGGCTCAGGTGCTGTGCGACGTACCGCGGACCGTGCGCACCCAGTGCGTCCGCCTCCACCGGATCGGCGGCCAGCCGGCGTACGACGGCGAGGAGCGCGGCCGGGTCCTCGGGGGCCACGAGGATCCCCGCACCCGACCGGCGCACCTCGTCCGCCGTACCGCCCTCGCCTGAGACAGAGGCGACGACGGGGCGCCCGGTGACGAAGTACGAGGTGAGCTTCGACGGCACGCTCATGTCGAGCACCGAGGCCCGCTGGGTCACCGCGAGCACATCGGCGGCGGCGAGCACATCGGTGAAGTCGTCCGCGTCGGCCGGCGGGAGGACGTCGATGTTGGGCAGCGCCCCGGCCCGCTCGCGCAGTCCTTCACGCTGGTTGCCGTCACCCATCAGGACGACCCGGATGTCCGGGGCCAGCCGCGCCAGACCGACCAGGACGTCGAGGCCCTGCTTGAGACCCATGTTGCCGGAGTGCAGCACTACCAGGGTGTCCTCCGCCCAGCCGAGCCGGGCGCGGGTAGCGGCGCGGTCGGCCGACGGGCTGCGCACATGGGTCCAGTTGGGGACCAGTCGAATGCGTCCGGGGTCCACACCGAGGGCGGTGACCCCCTCCACGAAGCTCTCGTGGATGACGCCGACCAGGGCCGCGCCGCGCAACGCGTGACGCTCGGCCTTCGCGGCGACGGCCGCCGCTCGGCCTCCCCCTCGGATGCCGCTCTGCGCGGCGGCGGCGCCCATCAGGTCCTGGACGACGGGTATGTGGGGTACACGGTGGCGGCGCGCCAGCCGGGCGCCGATCACACCGCCCGCGAGGCTAGGCATCTGGGAGATCACCGCGTCGAAACGGCCGGGCGGCGGTGCGAGGACCCCGTGGACGAGCACGGACGCCTCGAACGCGCCCCGGCGCAGCGCTGTCTGCCGAGGAGGCACGTAGTGCCGTCGACGGTGCACGCGCACCCCCTCGCGGCTCTCCTCCTTCCGCCACACCCCCCGGTACCGCTCGTCCACGCGCCAGGAGGGGTAGTGCGGCATCCCGGTCAGGACCTCGGTCCTGGCGCCCGACGCCGCCCAGTGCTCGGCGAGCTGTGTGGCGTACGGGCCGATGCCCGTCAGCTCGGGCGCGTAGTTGGTGGAGACCACGAGAAGTCTGCGATGTGCGAACGGTCTGTGATGCTCAGCAGCGGACAACGGATGATCGCCTTCCCCCCGGAACAACCTCTCCTTTGAGCTTATCCGTTCACGCGTTGCACAAGTGTTCTTCACAGTAAGGTCGTTGAACCAGTTCCGCCGTGGGGGGAGAGAAATGGTGCAGCACAGGGTCGGTTACGCGCCGGGGGTGTACGACCTGTTCCACGTCGGCCACCTGAACATCCTGCGGCACGCCCGCAGTCAGTGCGACTACCTGGTGGCCGGGGTCGTCTCCGACGAGATGGCCGCGCTGGCCAAGGGCCACAAGCCGGTGATCCCGCTGCCCGAGCGGCTGGAGATCGTCCGCAGTGTGCGCCATGTGGACGCGGCGTTCGTCGAGACCGTTCCGGACAAGGTCGAGACCTGGCAGCAGGTCCGCTTCGACGTCATCTTCAAGGGCGACGACTGGCGGGGGACGGAGAAGGGCGAGCGCCTGGAGCGGGACTTCGCCGAGGTCGGGGTGGAGGTCGTCTACTTCCCGTACACGGTGCACACGTCCAGCACCCAGCTCCGCCGGGCACTGGACGTGCTCGTCAGCCGGCCCGGAGCGCTTTCAGCTCCCTGAACCACTTGACCAGGAACGCCACCAGGAACAGGGCGTGCACCGCCGCGAGCACGGCGTACCCGGCCCGGAAGGCCCCGGGTGCGCCGAGCAGCAGGAAGACCAGGCAGAAGATCCCGTAGTCCGCGGGCAGCAGCGCCACGGCCCGGACCCGGGACGCCGCAGCGGCAGGGCCCACCGCGGCCGGTGCGGTGCGGGCCGCCGCCTTGCCGAGCTGTTCCCGCAGCAGCCCCGCACAGAAGGTGAGCACGGCGACGAACAGGAAGCCGAGCGGCAGAAGGAGCCAGCCCTCACCGGGCAGCCCGTCGTACCGGTAAAACGAGATCAGGACGGCGCTGTGGACGAGGATCATCTTCGCGCAGTCCACGACATGGTCGAGCCACTCGCCGTCCGGCCCGCCCCGCCCGGTCAGCCGGGCGAGCTGTCCGTCGGCCGAGTCGAAGGCGAAGCCGACGGCCAGCCCGGCCCAGACCAGCACCCCGAGCCACCAGGCCGGCTCCGCGAGCGCCACGGTCGCGATCGAGGCGAACGTGAACCCCGCACTGACCGACGTGACCTGATTGGGCGTCAGTCCGACGCGGTGGGCACCCGCGGCGAGCAGGCGTCCGGCCGGCCGGTTCACATACCGCGAGTAGAGCGAGACACCCTTGGACGACTTCTGCGCGCCACGCAATTCACGCAGCACCGTACCCGTGCTCGACATACGCCCCCCAGCGCCCGATGGTTCCCCGCCGCATCATCGCAGAAACAGTGCGGGACTCGTGGCGATACGGAGACGCGGCGCGGGCGACGGACCTCAGGTCCGCTCGGACCCCGGGCCGGGTTCCTGTTCCGCACCGGGCTCCGGCCCCGGCTCGGTGAGCTGTGCGTCCAGGTCGTCGAAGAGCAGCTCACCGTGTTCGATCTGCCCCGTGCGGTACGCGGACCGCGCCACCAGGTGCGCGGCCACCGGGCCGGTCATCAGCTGGAAGAAGCCGATGAGGGCCAGCGTCGCCAGGTCCATGCCGCCGCGCAGCCTCAGCGCGACCCCGGCCAGCACCAGCAGCAGCCCGAGGGTCTGCGGCTTGGTCGCCGCGTGGCTGCGCGACAGGACATCGGGCAGCTTCAGCATGCCGACCACGCCGAGGAGGGAGATCGCGGCACCGAAGAACACGAGCACCGCCCCGGCCGTATCGGTGATCTGCACCCAGAGACTCACTCCTGCGACTCCTTCGCGGCTGATTTCCGGCGCGACAGCGGCTTGTCGCGTACGGCGATGAAGCGGGCGATGCCCACCGATCCGGTGAAGCCGAGGAAAGCGAGCACCAGCATGATCGGGAAGTAGAACGCGTCCCGGGCGAAGGCGGACTTGGCACCGAGGCCCGCGATGATCACCGCGGCGAGGACGTCCAGCGCGATGGCCCGGTCCAGCATCGAGGGGCCACGGCTGATCCGGACGAGCAGCAGTGCGCCCGCGACGACGACGAGGACGACGGCTGCGATCATCAGGACCCGGTCGACGGTTTCGGGGCCGCTCACGATTCCTCCTCCCCCGCACCGGGACCGGCACCGGAATCGGAGTCGGAGTCGGAACCGGGACCGGAGTCGGAACCGCCGACCGACGGTGGCGGCCCGGCCACCCGGCGGATCTCCTCCGGGGTGCCGAACGCCCGTACCGTCAGCTCCTCCAGCTTCCAGACGGAGCGCCGGGCCGCTTCCAGCTCCGCCGGCCGGTCCGCGTCCAGGACGTGCAGGAAGAGCGTGGCTGTGGCCCTGCGCACCTCGACGACGGAACCGCCCGGTACGTTCGACACGGTGACGGCGGTCGCGGCCAGCATCAGATCGCTGCGGCAGCGCAGTGGTACGCCGATGACGGCGGGCCGGTGCGGTCGGTCGGCGAAGATCTGCCGGGTGACCTCCACTCCCGAGGTGTACATGTCGTAGAGCAGGTAGCCGGCGAGCCGGAGAATGCCCCAGGGGTGCAGCCGCAGCCCGAGGTCGACCTGGGGCAGCGGGAAGGCCAGGCAGACCACGACCGCGACGACCGCGCCGGTGACGACGTTGGCCCAGGTCAGGGTCGACCACAGCAGAACCCAGATCAGGGTGAGCCAGGCGATCAGCGGAAGGTCGAGCACACGGCGCCTGCGCCCGGCGAACTCGACGCTGTACGGCGGGAGATCGGGGTTGCGGTACGACAGGGTGATCAGGCGCCTCACCGGCCGAGCACCTCCTCCACGTAGGGGCGGCGCGCGATGAGCTCCGCCGCCGAACGGTCGGTGTAGGCCGTCAGTGGACCGGCCAGGACGGTGAAGGCGAGTCCGAGCACGACGGCGCCGGCGGTGGCGGCGGTCATGGCCGCGGGCGGGCGGATCGTGGTGGTGACGGACCGCCCCTGCAAGGTGGCGGCCACGGCCTGGCCGGCCGGGGCCCGGGGCGGCCCCACTCCTTCGTCCCCCGTGCCGGGGATGCGGTCGGGCCCGGCATCGTCCTCGTCGCTGTCGTCGGCGGTCTCCAGGACGGTGCCGTAGGCGGCCTGGCCCGGAGGCTCCGTACGCCAGAAGGCCAGATTCCAGATCTTGGCCATCACGTACAGGGTGAGCAGGCTCGTCACGGTCGCGCCCGCGACGAGGATCCAGGCCATCACACCGCCGTCGGCGACACCTGCGCGCATGAGTCCCAGCTTGCCGATGAAGCCGGAGAGCGGTGGGATGCCGGCGAAGTTCATCGCGGGGACGAAGAAGAGGACCGCGAGCAGCGGCGCCGCCCGGGCCAGTCCGCCGAGCCGGGTGAGCTCGTTGGTGCCGCCCCTGCGCTCGATGAGCCCCGCGACGAGGAAGAGGGTGGTCTGGACGGTGATGTGGTGGGCGACGTAGAAGATCGCGCCGCCGTACGCCTCCCGGGTGGCCAGGCCGATACCGAAGACCATGTAACCGATGTGGCTGATGAGGGTGAAGGAGAAAAGCCGCTTCAGGTCGGTCTGGGCGACCGCACCGAGGATCCCCACGATCATCGAGGCGAGGGCGACGATCATGAGCAGATCGCCGAGCCGGTTCCCGGGGAAGAGCAGCGTCTCCACGCGCAGCATGCAGTAGATGCCGACCTTCGTCAGCAGGCCCGCGAAGACGGCGGTGACGGGTGCGGGCGCGGTCGGATAGGAGTCGGGGAGCCAGGCGGCGAGGGGGAAGACGGCGGCCTTGATGGCGAAGACGGTCAGGAGCATGGCCTGGATCAACGTCTCCACACCGAGGGGGAGATCGGGCAGCCGGCCGGCCAGCTGGGCGAGGTTGGCCGTGCCGGCGGCGGCATAGGTCATGGCGATCGCCGTCAGGAAGAGCATCGAGGAGAACAGCGAGATGATCACGTACGTGGAGCCGGCCCGGATCCGCGGGCCGGTGCCGCCGAGCGTGAGCAGGACGAAGCTGGCGACCAGCATGATCTCGAAGCCGACGTAGAGGTTGACGAGGTCCCCCGCGATGAAGGTGAGGGAGACCCCGGAGACCAGGATGAGATAGGCGGGGTGGAAGACGGCGACGGGCGTCTCCTTGTCCCGGTCCGCCATGCCCTGACCGAGCGAGTAGACCAGGACGGAGAGGGTGACCGCCGAGGAGACGGTCAGCATCAGCCCGGACAGCCGGTCGGCGACGAGCGTGATGCCGAGCGGTGGGGCGAAGTCACCCAGATGGACGGAGAGGGGCCCTTGCCGGTCGGCGGCGACCATCAGCACCACCGAGAGGCAGAGGACCGCGCTGAGTACGGCGACGCTGATGAAGCGCTGGAAGCGCGCGAGCCGGGTGCCGAAGGCGAGGCTCAGCCCGGTTGCGCAGAGCGGCAGCAGCACCGGCAGCGGTACGAGGGCGTTCATCCGGCGGCTCCTCGGTCGTCGTCCTTGTCGTTCACGTAGTCCTCCGGGTCGGCTCCGAGCACGTCGTGCCAGAGGTCCCCGCCGGCGTCCCGACCCCGGGCCTGCAGGGCGCGGTCGGCCCGCAGCCGGGCGCGCAGCCGGCGGTGTTCCTGGCGGTAGCGGGCACGCTCCTGCCGGGTACGTCCGGGCTCCGCCCGGTACTCCTCGCGGAGTTCGGCACGCTGCCCCATCACCTCGGCGCGCAGGTAGATGCGCCGGTCCTCCAGGTCGTCGTGGACCTCGTCCGTGCCGGTCAGCTGGTAGCTGCGGTAGGCCATGGCGAGCAGGAACGCCGTGGTGGCGAGGGTGATGACGATGGCGGTGAGCGCGATGGCCTGGGGCAGCGGGTCGGTGATCCGGCGATGCGGCACCCCGTAGAGGAGCGGCGCCGCGCCCGCCGGGCCGGTGGCCGAGAGGACCAGCAGGTTGATGCCGTTTCCCACGATCACCGCGCCGAGCAGGATGCGGGTGAGCGGCCTGGTCAGCATGAGCATTCCGCCGACCGCGCAGAGGACGACGGCCGTGGCGAGGAGCGAGGCGCTCATGGTCATCGGTTCGGCTCCCCCGCCCCGGCGCCGGGCGCGGGGGTCAGTGCGCCCGCCTCCCTTTCGATCTGCCGGTCGACCTTCGCGCCCAGGGCGCGCACGATGTCCAGGACCACCCCGAGGACCAGGAGGTAGACGCCGAAGTCGAAGAGGACCGAGGTGCTCAGGTGGTAGTCACCGAACACGGGCAGGTGCCCGTGGTAGGTCCAGGCGTGCAGGACCGTCCCCTCCGCGAGGCCGCCCAGGGCGACCGCGGTGGAGACGAACAGTCCGAACCCCGTGAAGAGTCCCGGCTGCAGCGGCGCGGCCTCCGCGAGCTCGAACCGGCCGCCCGCCAGGTAACGGGTGATGAGGGCGAGTCCCGCCACGAGCCCGGCGACGAAGCCGCCGCCCGGCATGTTCTCGGCGCAGAACAGCAGATACAGGGAGAGCACCAGGATGGGGTGGAAGAGCAGCCGGGCGACCACCTCGAACACGACGGACCGGTGTTCGGGCGCCAGGGTGGATCCGGCGGCCAGCCAGTCGCGTTCGGGCGCGTTGTCGTCACCTTGCGGCAGACCGCTCAGCTCCCTGGTCGAGAGCGTCCAGGCGGTCTCCCCTCGCAGTTCCTGTCTGTTCATGGTCGCCTCGCCACGGCGGTGCAGATAGATGAGGCTGGTCACGCCGATCGCCGCCGCCGCGAGGACGGCGGACTCCCCCATCGTGTCCCAGGCCCGCAGATCGACCAGGATGGTGGCCACCACGTCCTTGAGTCCGTGGTGGGCTACCTCCTCGATCATCGCCGCGCCGGCCGGTTCGGCGACGCGTGCGGCGCCCGCAACCCAGACGGCCACGCCGACCGTCGCCGCGGCGGCCAGCGCCACCGGGATGCGTAGCGCCCGCCGCCAGGTGCCGATCGACTCCTCGAAACGCACCGGCATCCGGCGCAGGACAAGCACGAACACGATCATGGACACGGTCTCCACGCAGAACTGGGTGAGTGCGAGGTCGGGCGCGCCCTGTACGACGAAGAGCAGCGCCGTCCCGTACCCGGTCAGTCCCGCCAGGACGACGGCCTTCATCCGGCGGCTGACGGTCAGGCAGGAGAGCGCGGCCGCGCAGGTCAGCAGGGCCACCGCTCCCTGCAGCGGGGTGTCCCACACCCGGGGGGCGGCCGCTCCCGCCCAGGGGCGGTCGGTGACCAGGACCGCCAGCTGGCCGACCAGCATCACCATCAGGGTGATGGCCAGGTAGCCGGACAGGGAGCCTCGCTGGACGAAGCCGGTGATCTGGAGGGCGACCCGTTCCAGGCCGAGCAGGAGGTGCCCGAAGACGCTGTCGGCGGTCGGCCAGGCGATGCGCCGGGAGATCCGGGTCACCGTGGCTCGGCCCGCGAAGAGCGCGGCGCCGGCCGCCCAGGTGAGGGCGGACAGCCACAGGACCATGCCGAAGCCGTGCCAGAGCGCGAGGTGGTACGGGTGGGCGGGGGCGGGGAACACGTCGGCGTAGGCGGCGAACAGACGGTCCGTCCAGCCGACGCCGGGGCCGAGCACCAGCCCGGCGACGGCGAGTACGGCGGGTGGTGCCAGGAGGGCGGCGCCGACACGGTGGACGGGGGTGTCGGCGACACCGGGTTTACGGGCGAACGCTCCCCAGACGAAACGGAGGGTGTACGCGACGGTCAGCACGGAACCGACGACGGTGACGGCCAGCACCCAGCGGTCCGCGGTGTCGCCGTGCAGCAACGCGTCGAAGGCGGCTTCCTTGGCGGCGAATCCGAGGAACGGCGGCAGGGCCGCCATGGACGCGGCGGCGAGCACCGCGACCGCGCAGACGTACGGCATGGTGCGGCCGAGGCCGGAGAGGCGCCGTAGGTCCCGGGTGCCGGCCGCGTGGTCCACGATGCCGGTGACGAGGAACAGCGCGGCCTTGAACAGGGCGTGTCCCAGGATCATCGCGACGGCTGCGAGTGCGGCGTTCCGGTTACCCGCCCCGGCGAGCACGGTCAGGAAGCCGAGCTGGCTGACGGTGCCGTAGGCGAGGACGAGCTTCAGGTCGTTCAGGCGCAGGGCCCGCCAGCCGCCGAGGAGCATGGTCGCTCCCCCCAGCACCAGGACGACAGGCCGCCACACGGGTACGTCGGCGAAGGCGGGGGCGAGCCGCGCCACCAGGTAGACACCGGCCTTGACCATGGCCGCGGCGTGCAGATAGGCGCTGACAGGGGTGGGCGCGGCCATCGCGTTCGGCAGCCAGAGGCTGAACGGCCAGATCGCCGACTTGGACAGCGCCCCGCACAGCACGAGGACGACGGCGACGGACACGGCGAGGGTCGGCTCCGGCGGATGGGCGACGATCGCGGAGATCCGGTAGGTGCCCGCCGCCTCACCGAGGATCAGGAAGCCGACCAGCATGGCGAGACCGCCCAGCGTGGTGACCGTGAGCGCCTGGAGAGCGGAGCGGCGGTTCTTCTTGCGTTCGTTGCCGTGCCCGATCAGCAGGTACGAGAAGACGGTGGTCAGTTCCCAGAACACGTAGAGGGAGATCAGGTCGTCCGCGAGGACGAGGGCGAGCATGGCACCGGCGAAGGCCAGCAAGTTCCCGGCGAAGGGCGCCAGTCGGGGCGAGTCGTCGGTGAAGTAGGACGCGCAGTACAGCAGGACGAGCGCGCCCACCCCGGCGGCGAGCAGCACCATCAGCTCGGCGAGCGCGTCCAGGCGCAGGGCGATCGACACGTCGTACGTACCGATCCACTCCCAGGACCAGTCGACCGGCCGGCCGGCCTCCGCGCCGCTCCACTCGGTGACCGCCCACACGGTGGTGGCAGCGGGAGGCAGCGCGAGCACGACGAAGGCGTACCTGCCGAGCCGCCGTACCAGCGGCACCGCGCACGCCGCCAGGACGAAGTGGCTGAGGACGAGCGCGATCACGACAGGAGATCCGGAACAAAGGGCACCGAATACAGATATATCCCTGGGCGCGGTTCACCCGTCCGGCGCGCCGCGATGTGTCCGGCCCGCTGGTTCCGGTCCGCGTCGGTGGTGGTCGGTGCTCGTCCCGCTGTGGTCACAGAACGGCGCCTGCCCGCTGCGCCCGTGGTCACACGGCATGACGTGGGGCGAGTCCCTCCCGGCCGCCCGGGGCCGCCTCTCCGTCCGGAGCACCCGGTCGGCGTTCAGGGGCAGATGCCGCAACGCCTCCGGGACCTCGTCGGGCATCCCGTGGGCACCGGCGACGCGGGGATGCCCGTGCGCGTCGTCGCACACGGTGAAGCCGTCACCGTCAGGTGACGTGTTCACGGCACCAGGTAGCCGTCCGTCGGTCACGGCCGTCACCTCCCCGCGCGCCGCGGAAACACTGCGCGCCTCTTCAGCCTCACTCCGGAGCGTGCGCACCGCTACTGGGCACGACGGGCTGCCCCCGACCTTTCGACTGGTCGCATGCGCAGCGCGCGTGAACCTGCCGTGCCGCCCACGTGCTGGTCGAGCCGGCGTCGACCGCCGCACGCGCCATGCCGACGGCGAACGCCCCGACGCTGGGCCTACTTCCTGGAGCAGCAGGAGCCGGTGCTGCGGTCCTGGGAGGAACGTGCCGAAGGGGTGGCGCCCGATCCGGAGGAGGCCTGCCGGGACCACCTCCGTGCGCTGGACACCTGGCGGCAGCTGCCGTACGCGGACCCGGGGCTGCCCGGGCCGCAGGACTGGCCGGGCGCGCGCCCGGCCGAGGTGTTCGGACTGCTCCACGCGCGACTGCGGGACGCGAGAGCCCTGTTCGTCCGGGAATGCGCCTGATCCGCCGCCGAAATCGGGGTGACCCGGCGCCACCCGAGCGACAGGATGAAGCATGACCTGGACCTTCACCGATGACGTCGGCGCCTTCCTGGACGCGGCCGGAGCAGCCCTGGCCGCCCGGCCCGCCGAGAACACCCTGCTGCTGACCGTCACCGCCACGCTGCGGGACAGGGGGCCGCAGGCGTACGGCGCGGAACCGCCGTTGCTGGGCTGGTGGCGCGGGGCGGACGGTGAGGTGGGCGGGACCCTGGTGCGCACACCTCCGTACGTGCCTCTCCTCGGTACGGCGTCCCCGGAGGCGGTCGGTGCCCTGGCTGACGTGCTGCCTCTGCCGGGCGTCGACGCGGACCGCGACAACGCGCGGGCTCTGGCCGCCCGTTGGCCACGGCACCGGGTCGACGGGGAGCACCGGCTGTACCGGCTGGGCACCTTGGTGCCGCCCTCTCCCGCGCCCGCAGGACGGCCCCGGACCGCGTCGGCAGCCGACCGGGCGCTGCTGGTCGGCTGGATCCGCGCCTTCGGTGCCGAGACCGGCCAGGCGGGCGACAGGGCCGAACGGATCGTGGACGAGCGGACGGCGCACGGCGGGTTGACGCTCTGGGAGGCGGACGGGGAGCCGGTGTCGATGGCGGGCGTCTCCCGGATGATCGCGGACACGGTGCGGGTGGCGACCGTCTACACGCCGCCGGAGCACCGGGGCCGGGGGTACGCGGCGGCGGTGACGGCGGAGGTCAGCCGCGTGGCACGTGAGGAGGGCGCCAGGGAGGTGTTGCTCTTCACGGACCTCGCGAATCCGACGAGCAACGGTGTGTACGCGCGCCTCGGTTACGAAGCCGTCGGCGACCGGCTGCTCATCACCGCGGAGCCGGTATGACGGCCGAGGCCCCGGATGTACCGGACACACCGGCCGCACAGGCGTGGCTGATCGCCGCGAACGTGGTGCGGTGGCGGCGCTACGGGGAGGGCGGCCAGGAACTGCGGCCGGGCACCAAGTCCTACCGGGGCGGCTCCAAGGTCCATGTGATCCAGACCTACGCGGGGACGGGTCACGAGCAGCTGACCACGATCGGGCGCGGGCGCCGCACCGGCACGTACATCACGATCGACATGGCGACGCGCAATCTGCACACCTTCCGGGCCGTACCGGTCCACAGCCCCGCCATGCTGCGGCTGTGCGCGGAGGCGGACGTGGGTGGCTGCTGGACGGCCCGTCAGGACGCCGAGGAGGTCGCGGCCCTGCTCGGCCGGCTGTCCGTGGCGTACCGCGCCACGCACTGGGTCATGCCCCATCCCAGGCCGTGCCGCTGCCACGAGTGTCTGACGCTCAGCTCGGCGTGAGCCGGGGCTTCGGGGCGTCGGTGCGGCCCGTCGGCGGGGTGCGGCTGCCCGCGCGGTACGGGAGCGGCCAGGAGACGGCGACGGGGAAGGGGCACTCCCGCAGAGCGCGTACGACCTGTCCGGTCGTCCGGTTGCAGTCCAGGAACTGCGCGGTGTCCAGCGCGAGCGTGGCGCCGATGCCCTCGTCGGCATCACCGCCGGAGCAGAACCCGCGCCCCTCACCGCCAGGACGAGGGCGCGCACGGAGCGTTCACGGGAGAGCTCGGCGAGGAGATCGCGCAGGTCGGCGTGAACACAGAAGGTGAGTGCGTTGAGCTTCTCAGGACGGGTGAGGGTGACGCCGGCCACATCGCCTTCGGTGGTCAGACGCAGTTGCTGCCGGCGCTCCGTGCGCGCGGCGGAGCCGGTGGACGGGATCATGGAAGGGGCCCCTCCAGCCGTCGGGCTGCTGCTGAGGCCCTTCGACGTCATCACCTGCTCGTGACTGCCGTCACGAACACGCGATACGCCGTGCGGCCGATGTGGCGAAGGTCCCTTTTGCACCTGTCGGCTGCCCCTATGTCTGGGGCGGCGGGCTTCGTATGGTTGAGCGCAGGAAATCCTGGTACAGACCTCGCGTCCTTCGATGACGGAGGACGCGGTCCTCGGCACAGCCGCCCCGGAACGAAGGTCTCCGCCGGATGCCACTCCCCCGAACGGAACCTCCGCCTTGCCGCCCGACATCCCCGCGCAGCCACCACCCTGCTGGCGTATCGCCCTGCCGCACTCCACGGCCGCGGTGCCGATCGCCCGCGCCCTCGTCCGTACGGCGCTGGCGGAACTCGACACGCCCGCCGACAGCGACACCGCCGAGCTGTTGACCGCCGAACTGGTGGCCAACGCCGTGGAGCACACCGACGGCTCGGGACCCATCGAGCTGGTGGTCGAGCTCCTGGCGTCCGGCTGTCAGGTGGAGGTCCACGACCACGACCCGGGACCCCCCGGCGGCCTGTCCCGCCTGCTGGCCGGCAGTACGCCGGACCCGTGGCAGGAGCACGGACGCGGACTGCTGCTGATCCGCGCCCTCAGCTCCGCCTGCGGTCACCGCCCCACCGAGCACGGCAAGGCGGTCTGGTTCACCCTGCGCCCGGGCCTGACGCCGCCCGGCCCTGCGGCTCCGCAGAGCTGACGAGCCGGGAGCGGCTGCGGCCGTACCCCGCGTACACCAGTGCGCCCACCGCCAGGAAGGCCATGAACTGGAGCCAGGTCGTCCAGCCCGTGCCGTACATCAGGTACACGCAGAAGCCGACACCCAGGATCGGGCTGACGGGGTAGAGCGGCACCCGGAAGGACCGCTTCAGCTCCGGGTTGCGTCGGCGCAGCGCGATGACGGCGACATTGACCACCGCCATGGTGGCGAGCGTGCCGATGGTCGTCAGGTTCACGACCACGTCCAGGGACGAGAACGCGGCCGGCACCGCGAACACGGCGGCGACGATCCAGGTGTTGGCGACCGGCGTGCGGGTCTTCGGCGACACCCGCTCGAAGACCCGGGGGATCAGGCCGTCACGGGACATGGACATCAGGATCCGGGTCTGGCCGTACATCACCGCGAGGACGACGGACGCGATGGCGACGACCGCGCCGAAGGCGATGATCCCACCGCCGACGCTCGACTCGGTGACCTTGTCGACGACCAGCGAGAGCGCGGCCGGCTTGTCCCCCACGGCGTCCGCGCCCAGCGCGCCGATGGCACCGAGGGCGACCGCGCAGTAGAGCAGCGTGACCACACCGATGCAGATCATGATGGCGATCGGGATGTTCCGGCGGGGATTCCTGACCTCCTCGCCCGCGGTGGTGATGGCGTCGAAGCCGATGTACGAGAAGAACGCCACCGACGCCCCGGCGGTGACCCCGGCCATGCCGTGCGGCGCGAACGGCGAGAGGTGGCCGTCCTGGAACGCGGTGAAGGCGATGGCGCAGAAGGCGATGAGGATGCCGATCTTCAGCACCGCCATCGCCGCCGTGGCCCCCGCGCTCTCCCGGATGCCGCGCACCAGCAGGGTGGCCGCCATCATGACGACGACGACCGCCGGCAGGTTGATCACACCGCCGTCGCCGGGTCCGGAGGACAGCGCGGCCGGCAGGTTCCAGCCGATGAGGCTGTCCAGCAGCTCGTTGACGTACTGGCTCCACCCGACGGCGACGGCGGAGACCGAGACGCCGTACTCCAGCAGCAGGCACCAGCCGACGAGGAACGCGACCCGCTCCCCGAGCGTGGCGTACGCGAAGGAGTAGGAACTGCCGGAGACGGGGATGGCACCGCCCAGCTCGGCGAAGGAGAAGGCGGTGAAGATGCAGGTGACGGCGGCGAGGACGAACGAGACCACCACGGCGGGGCCCGCCTCGGCGACGCTGTCGGACAAACCGACGAAGATCCCGGTGCCGACGATCGCCCCGACTCCGAAACACACCAGCTGGAACAGCCCCATGGTGCGCCGCAGGCCGTGCCCTTCCAGGTCGGCTCCGGACTCGGCGAGCAGCAGGTCGGGGCTCTTGATGCGCGCCCCCGTCATGCGTGCGAGGGCTTGCGGGGTGCGGGGAACGGGTCTCATGGGGGAAGGGGGTCTTTCTCTGGCGGTGCGGGGGATGAGCCGTGGGGGCTCGCACCTGGCCTGCGCTCCGGACCGGGCACATGAGAAGGGGTTCGGACGTGCGAGCCCGAACCCCACCAAGTGGCACCATTGTAGCCACTCGCATGCATGTGCACCCAATCGGGTGCATGTTCATGCGGCCGGCTTCATGCGGTCGGCGCGCTGCCCGCCATGGTGGCGACGAGCACCGCCTTGATCGTGTGCATACGGTTCTCGGCCTCGTCGAAGACGACGGAGTGCGGGGACTCGAACACCTCGTCGGTGACCTCCAGCTCCGCCAGCCCGTGCCGCTCGTGGATCTCCCGGCCCACCTTCGTGCCGAGGTCGTGGAAGGCGGGGAGGCAGTGCAGGAACTTCACGTCGTCATTGCCCGTGGCACGCAGGACGTCCATGGTCACGGCGTACGGCGCGAGGGAGGCGATGCGCTCGTCCCAGACCTCCTTGGGCTCGCCCATGGAGACCCAGACGTCGGTGACGACGAAGTCCGCTCCCCGGACACCCTTCGTGACGTCCTCGGTGAGGGTGATGCGCGCGCCACTGGACTCCGCGAGGGCGCGGGCCCGGTCCACGACGTCCTGCTCCGGCCAGTAGGCGGCCGGCGCGACGATCCGGACGTCCATACCGAGCAGGGCACCGGTGACCAGGTAGGAGTTACCCATGTTGAAGCGCGCGTCGCCGAGGTAGGCGAAGGTGATCTCCTCCAGGGGCTTCGCACTGTGCTCGGTCATCGTGAGCACGTCGGCGAGCATCTGTGTGGGGTGCCAGTCGTCGGTGAGTCCGTTGAAGACCGGCACACCGCCGTACGCCGCCAGCTCCTCGACCGCCTGCTGGCTGTCACCCCGGTACTCGATGCCGTCGAACATCCGGCCGAGCACCCGTGCGGTGTCCTTCACCGACTCCTTGTGTCCCATCTGGGAGCCGGAAGGGTCGAGGTAGGTCGTGGACGCTCCCTGGTCCGCGGCGGCCACCTCGAACGCGCAGCGGGTCCGCGTCGAGGTCTTCTCGAAGATCAGCGCGATGTTCCTGCCGCGCAGCCGCTGCACCTCCTCGCCCGCCTTCTTGGCGGCCTTGAGCTCGGCGGACAGGGCGATCAGGCCGCGGAACTCCTCGGCCGTGAAGTCCAGCTCCTTGAGGAAATGGCGGCCTGTGAGGTCTATGGCCATGGTGACGCTCCTGGGTCGGGCTGAGGGCATACGGACAAGCGCCCTGGAAGTCTATACGAGACTCCGTATTGCTATACGGGACCTGCTGGAGGCCCTCCGCCCCTGCTCACACGGGATCGCGCACCACGGGACAGCTCATGCAGCGCGGTCCGCCCCTGCCCCGGCCCAGCTCACTGCCCCGGATCTCGATGACCTCGATGCCTTCCTTGCGCAGATAGGTGTTGGTGGTGGCGTTGCGTTCGTACGCGACGACGACCCCCGGCTCCACTGCCAGCACGTTGCAGCCGTCGTCCCACTGCTCCCGCTCGGCGGCGTGCACGTCCTGGGTGGCGGTGAGCACCCGGATCGTGTCCAGGCCGAGCGCGGCAGCGATGGCCCGGTGCATGTGCTCCGGGGGATGATCGGTGACCTTCAGCTCACGTGGCCCGACGCCGGGCTCGATGGTGTAGGAACGCAGCATGCCGAGTCCGGCGTACTTGGTGAAGGTGTCCCCGTCGATCATCGTGAGCACCGTGTCGAGGTGCATGAACGCCCGGCGCTTGGGCATGTCGAGCGCGACGATCGTCCGGGCCGAGCCGGCGTCGAAGAGCCCTCTGGCCAGCATCTCGACGGCCTGGGGGGTGGTGCGTTCACTCATCCCGATCAGGACGGCCCCGTGGCCGATGACGAGGACGTCGCCGCCCTCGATGGTGGACGGATAGTCGTCCTGGCCCTCCGACCAGTGGTGGAAGACGCCCGCCTCGGGTCCGGTGAAGAGGGGGTGGTGCCGGTAGATCGCCTCGAAGTGCACGGTCTCGCGCTGTCTGGCCGGCCAGCGCATCGCGTTGATGGACACGCCGTCGTAGATCCAGGCGGAGGTGTCGCGCGTGAAGATGTGGTTGGGCAGGGGGCTGAGCAGGAAATCGTCCAGGTCCATGACGTGGAAGCGGACGGAGGTCGGCTCGGTGTGCCGTTCCAGGAACTCCCGCTTGGTCATCCCACCGACCAGGGCCTCGGCCAGCTCCGCTGCGGGCAGCCCGTCGAAGACGGCGCGCAGATGCTCGGTGGCGAGCGGGCCGTACTCCTTCTCCGCGAAGACCCGGTCGAGGACGAGCCGCCTCGCCACCGGGATGCCGAGCGCCTCACGGAGCAGCTCTCCGAAGAAATGCACCTCCACACCCCGGTCGCGCAGCACATCGGCGAAGCCGTCGTGCTCCTCCCTTGCACGGCGCACCCACAGCAGGTCGTCGAACAGGAGCGCGTCCTTGTTGCTGGGGGTGAGCCGCTTCAGCTCCAGATCGGGGCGGTGCAGGATGACGCGGCGCAGCCGCCCGGCCTCGGAATCGACATGGAATCCCATGCCTTCATCCTCACCGCGCGGGGCGCCGTTCACCCTGCGAACCGCCAACGGATTCCGGTCGGTGCCCGTCGGAGCACGCCCTACAACCGCGGGTCGACGGGCTCCGACTCCAGGGCGAGCACCGCGAAGACCGCCTCGTGGATCCGCCACAGCGGTTCCCCGTCGGCCAGCCGGTCCAGCGCCTCGAGCCCGAGGGCGTACTCGCGCAGGGCCAGCGACCGCTTGTGGCCGAGGAACCGGGAACGCAGCCGCTGCAGATTCTCCGGCCGCGTGTACTCGGGGCCGTAGATGATCCGCAGGTACTCCCGGCCGCGCACCTTGATGCCCGGCTGGACGAGCCTGCCCTTCGCGTCCCGGACGAGGGCGCCGAGCGGCTTGACGACCATGCCCTCGCCGCCGCGGCCGGTCATCTCCAGCCACCAGTCGATGCCGGAGCGCACGGAGGCCTCGTCACCGGTGTCGACGACGAGCCGCCGGGTGACCTGGAGCAGACCGGTCGGGTCGTGCTCGACGAGGCGGTCGAGCCACGCCAACTGCTCGTCGTGCGGTACGGAGGCGAGCGAACGGCCCTGCACCGCGAGGATCTGGAACGGCGCGAGCCGGAGGCCGTCGAGCCCTTCGGTACTCCAGCAGTAGCGGCGGTACGCCTCCGTGAAGGCGGCGGCGTCCTCCGCGCGCCCCCGCTGACGGGCGGCGAGGCCGCCGACGTCGACACCACGGGCGGCCGCCGCGGCCAGGGCGTCCTCGGCCACGGGCAGGACCGCGCCTGCGGCGGCGCCCACCGCCGCGTACTGCGAGCGCAGCAGCCCGGCGGCCTTGAGGGACCAGGGCATCAGCTCGGTGTCGAGGACCACCCAGTCGGTGTCCCACTCCTCCCAGAGTCCTGCGGCGGTGAGGGCCGTGCGCAGCCGGCCGAGGAGGACCTCGGTGAGTGCCGTGTCGTTCAGGAACGGCCGCCCGGTGCGGGTGTGCAGGGCGCCGGTGGGGCCTGCGGTACCGAAGCGCTCGCGGGCGGTGCCGGCGTCGCGGCAGACCAGCGCCACCGCCCGCGAACCCATGTGCTTCTCCTCGCAGACGACCGCGGAAACGCCGTCCGCACGGTACTGCGCGAAGGCCTCGGCCGGGTGCTCCAGGAAACCCTCCTCGTGGGAGGTCGCGGTCGGCGCCATCGTCGGCGGGAGATAGGTCAGCAGCCTGGGGTCGACGGCGAAGCGGCTCATGACTTCGAGTGCCGCCGCCGCGTTCTCCTCGCGCACCGCGACACGGCCCATGTGCCGGGTCTCCACGATGCGGCGGCCCTGCACGTCGGCGAGGTCGAGCGGCCTGCCCTCCCGGCCTCCGGGGGCCTCGGTGACCAGCGGCTTCACCGGCTCGTACCAGACGCGCTCGGCCGGTACGTCGACGATCTCGCGCTCCGGCCAGCGCAGCGCGGTCATCTTCCCTCCGAAGACCGCTCCGGTGTCCAGGCAGAGGGTGTTGTTCACCCAGGACGCGGTGGGCACCGGTGTGTGGCCGTAGACCACCGCGGCGCTGCCCCGGTAGTCCTCGGCCCACGGGTAGCGCACGGGCAGGCCGAACTCGTCGGTCTCGCCGGTCGTGTCCCCGTACAGCGCGTGCGACCGGACCCGCCCGGAGGTGCGCCCGTGGTACTTCTCGGGCAGCCCCGCGTGGCAGACGACCAGCTTGCCCCCGTCCAGGACGTAGTGGCTGACCAGGCCGTCGATGAACTCCGCGACCTGCTTGCGGAACTCGGGGTGATCGGCGTCCTCCCGCTCCAGCTGCTCGACCGTCTCCGCCAGACCGTGACTGTGCTGGACCCTGCGCCCCTTGAGGTAACGGCCTAGCTTGTTCTCGTGGTTGCCGGGGACACACAGCGCGTCGCCCGACGCCACCATGGACATGACGCGGCGCAGCACACCGGGGCTGTCGGGGCCGCGGTCCACCAGGTCGCCCACGAACACAGCGGTACGGCCCTCGGGGTGGGTGCCGTCCTTGTAGCCCAGTTCGCCGAGCAGGGTGTCCAGTTCTGAGCTGCAGCCGTGGATGTCGCCGATGATGTCGAAGGGGCCGGTGAGGTGCCGCAGGTCGTTGTAGCGGCGCTCCAGGACCACTTCGGCGGTGTCGGCCTCCTCCTCGGTGCGCAGGACGTGTACCTTGCGGAACCCTTCGCGCTCCAGGCCGCGCAGCGAACGGCGCAGCTCACGGCGGTGGCGCTGGACGACATGGCGGGGCATGGCGGCGCGGTCGGGGCGGGTCGCGTTGCGTGCCTGGCAGAGCTCTTCCGGAAGGTCCAGCACGATGGCGACGGGTAGCACGTCGTACTGCCGGGCCAGCTGGACGAGCTGCTTACGGCTCTCGGCCTGGACGTTGGTGGCGTCGACGACGGTGAGCCGGCCCGCGGCGAGGCGCTTGCCCGCGATGTGGTGGAGGACGTCGAAGGCGTCCCGGCTGGCGCTCTGGTCGTTCTCGTCGTCGGCGACGAGGCCCCGGCAGAAGTCCGAGGAGAGGACCTCGGTCGGCTTGAAGTGCTTGCGTGCGAAGGTGGACTTGCCCGAGCCGCTGGCACCGATGAGCACGACGAGGGACAGGTCGGTCACGGGCAGCGTGCGAGAGGTACCGGTCATGCGGCCTTCGCCTCCTTCGTCGTCTCCTGGGCGGTGGTCATCGTGAACACGGCCATCTGTGTGGGCGGGCCGACCTCGGGATCCTCCGGCCCCACGGACACGAACGCCGCCTCGTAACCGTGACGTCCGGCCACCTGGCCCGCCCAGTCCCGGAATTCCTCCCTGGTCCACTCGAAGCGGTGGTCACCGTGGCGGACATGTCCGGCGGGGAGCGTCTCCCAGCGGACGTTGTACTCGACGTTGGGCGTGGTCACCAGCACGGTCCGCGGTCGCGCGGAGCCGAACACCGCGTACTCCAGGGCGGGCAGCCGTGGCAGGTCGAGGTGCTCGATCACCTCGCTCAGCACGGCGGCGTCGTACCCCTTCAGCTGCTTGTCGGTGTACGTGAGCGCACCCTGGCGGAGGGTGATCCGCCCGGCCTGCCGTTCGCCCATCCGGTCCAGTTTCAGCCGGCGTGCGGCGACGGTCAGGGCCCGCATCGACACGTCGACGCCGACGATCTCCGTGAACCGCACGTCCTTGAGCAGGGCCTGCAGCAACTGGCCCTGTCCACAGCCCAGGTCCAGCACCCGGGCCGCCCCGGCGGCGTGCAGTGCCTCCAGGACCGCCGCGCGGCGCTGCTCGGCGAGCGGGACCGGCTTCTCCTCCGTGTCCGTGGTCTCGTCCACCGCGTTGTCGACGCTCTCCACCTCGAGGTCGTCCGACTCGGCGAGCCGGACCAGCTCGAGCCGCTCCATCGCCTGCCGCGTGAGCCCCCAGCGACGCGAGAGGTAACGGCTGGTGATCAGCTTCTGCTCGGGGTGACCGGCCAGCCACCCCTCGCCCGCGCGCAGCAGCTTGTCCACCTCGTCGGGTGCGACCCAGTAGTGCTTGGCGTCGTCCAGCACCGGCAGCAGCACGTAGAGCTGCCGCAGGGCGTCGGCGAGCCGCAGCTCCCCCTCCAGCACCAGCCGCACGTAGCGCGAGTCGCCCCACTCCGGGAACCGCTCGTCCAGCGGTACGGCCACGGCGTCCACCCGTGTCCAGCCGAGCGGCGCGAAGAGCTTGTGCACCAGCCCCGCACCACCGCGCGCGGGCAGCGCGGGCACCTCGATCCGCAGCGGGAGAGGCTCCTCCACCCGCTCGGGCATCGCCCGGCACACCCCGTTCAACGCGGACTTGAACACCGTCGCCATCGCGACCGAGAGCAGCGACGAGGCCGCGTACGGGCGGTCGTTGACGTACTGCGCGAGCGCCGCGTCGGGGGCCCCGCCCCGGCCCTTGCCCTTGCCGCGCCTCACCAGCGCCACCGGATCCACCTCCAGCAGCAACGCCGCCGTGCAGCGCTCCGCGGACGCCTCGGGGTAGAAGACGTGCGCGGTGCCGTGCGAGGTCGGATACGTCTGCGCCTTGTCGGGATGCTTGTGCAGCAGGTAACCGAGATCAGTGGCGGGACGCTCAGGGGTGCCGGTCGTGCTGATAGTCAGGAACACCCGTCCGAGTATGGTCCGGTGGCCTGTCCCCCACCAGGCAATTTCACGCTTTTGTGGAGTCCAGCCACGTCGCCAGCGCGGCGATTTCGGACGGGCCGACTCGACAGCAGCCGCCCACCAGCCGTGCACCCGCCCGCTGCCAGTCACGCACCCTGCCCGGTTCGAACGTGCTTCTCCCGACCCAGTCCCGGCCGTCGGCGTCCCAATCCTCACCACTGTTCGGATAGACGACCACGGGCTTGCCGGTCGTCTCGGCCGCCGCCTCCACCGCACGGTCCGCGTCGGCGGGATCGCAGCAGTTGACCCCGACGGCGACCACCTGGTCGATACCGGCGACGAGCCGGAAGGCCTCCGCCAGGGGCTGCCCGGCCCTGGTCCGGTCTCCCACCACGCTGTACGAGAGCCAGACCGGCACATCGAGGTCCTGGACCACGTGCAGCAGGGCCTCTGCCTCGTCGATGTCCGGCACCGTCTCCAAGGCCAGCACATCGGGGCCCGCCGCGGCCAGCGTTTCGGCCCTGGGCCGGTGGAAGCGCGCCAGTTCGCGCACGGTCAGTCCGTACCGGCCGCGGTACTCGCTGCCGTCCGCGAGCATCGCCCCGTACGGCCCGACCGAGGCGGCGACCCAGAGCTCCCGGCCGGCCGTCGCTCCCGCCCGGCGCGCAGCCTCCACACTGCCGGCCATCAGCTCCGCCGCCCGGGCCCGTCCGATCCCGCGCCGCGCGAACCCCTCGAAGGTCGCCTGGTAACTGGCGGTGATGAGCACCTGAGCACCCGCACGCGCATAGGCGGTGTGGGCCGCCTCGATCTGCTGGGGCGCTTCGCTCAGCAGCCGGGCCGACCACAGGGCGTCGGACAGATCACAGCCCTGTGCCTCCAGTTGGTTGGAGAGCCCCCCGTCCAGCAGTACGGTCCCCTCGGCGAGCGCGTCGCCGAGCGTACGGCGGGGCGGGTCGTACGGTGTCCGGGCGGAATGCACAGGTGCTCCTTCGAGATCAACTGGTCCCGGTCGGTCCCGCGGGTCGTGCGGTGGCGCGGGGTCGACCGGTTGCGCGGGGTCGAGCGCTTTCGTTGGGTCGAGCGGTTCCGTCAGCCCAGCTGGGACTGGACCTGCGACGAGATGAGTTCCAGATGGTCCAGGTCGTCCAGGTCCAGCACCTGCAGGTAGACGCGGGACGAGCCGATGGCGGCGAAGCGGCCGATCTTCTCGACCACCTCGTCAGGTGTGCCCGCCAGTCCGTTCGCCTTGATCTCCTCGACCTCGCGTCCGATCGCGGAGGCGCGCCGCGCCACCTCCGCGTCGTTCTTCCCGACACAGACCACCAGGGCGTTGGAGTAGACCAGATCGTCAGGGGCCCGGCCGGCCGCCACAGCGGCGTCCCTGACCCGGCCGAACTGCTTCTCGCTGTCCTCGATCGACGCGAAGGGGATGTTGAACTCGTCCGCGTACCGCGCGGCCAGCCGCGGGGTACGGACCGCGCCGTGGCCACCGATCAGGACCGGCACCTTCGCCTGGGCGGGCTTGGGCAGTGCCGGCGAGTCGGTGAGCTGGTAGTACGTCCCGTCGTAACTGAACGTCTTACCCGTCTCGGTCTCCCACAAGCCGGTCACGATCGCCAGCTGCTCCTCCAGCCTGCCGAACTTCTCCTTGGGAAACGGGATGCCGTACGCCTCGTGCTCCTCCTCGAACCAGCCGGCGCCCAGGCCCAGCTCGACCCTGCCGCCGGACATCTGGTCGACTTGGGCGACCTGGATGGCCAGCACCCCGGGCAGCCGGAAGGTGCCCGCGGTCATCAGCGTGCCGAGGCGGATCCGCTTGGTCTCGCGAGCCAGGCCGGCCAGGGTGATCCACGCGTCGGTCGGGCCGGGCAGCCCGTCGCCGGAACCCATGCGCAGATAGTGGTCCGACCGGTAGAAGGCGTCGAAGCCCAGGTCCTCGGTGGCCTTGGCGACGGTGAGCAGGGTGTCGTAGCTCGCCCCTTGCTGGGGCTCGGTGAAAATTCGAAGATCCATGCCTCCATCCTGCACCTTCCGAACGACGCCGCCCCTCCCCCGGGCCCTCTCCCGCATGCCGGGCGGGGCCGGGCACTTCCCCGGCCGCCTGCGTCAGGGCTGGCCGGTGACGAAGCCGGCCGGTCCGTGGATCACGCCGAACGGACCGTCGTGCTCACGGTGCGCCTCGTGCTCACGCTCCTGCTCCGCGAGGCGTCGCAGCATGCCGTGGATCCGGTCCACCGATTCGTCGACGGCGTCTATCGCCTCGATGCACTGCCAGTAGAGAGCTTCCTCCTCCGTGCCGCAGGCGACGCCGACCAGCGCGATGCCCGCCTCACCGAGAAGCAGCGCGAGGGCCGCCAACGCCCCTGGGACATCCGCCACTTCCGTGAGCTGCGCCGCCCTCACACCGCCGGCCGGCACCAGCGGGTGGTCGAGCACGGCGCTGCCCAGAGCACAGGTCTCGCTGAGCTCGCGGGCCTCCGTCCGTAACTCCGGCGGTCCGCCTCTCACCAGCTGCCCGCCGACCGCCCGGGCGAGCGCTTGGGCCTGCCACGCCTCCGCCATGACAGCCGGAACTCCCCGGCTTCCCGCCAGTGCGCTCCGCCCCGCCGCGATCAGCCGCTCCGCTTCCATGCGATTCCCCCGTCGCCGTGACCATCCGTGTGAAAACCCGCTCACCTCTTCATTACCCACAGTGAGGGTCGCGGCACACGAAAGCCAGAGGAAATCGGAAATCTGTGGACAGGAAGTCGATTGTGCACAAGTCGATCACTCCGAAGAGTGACGATTCGTCGACTCACCGCTGTCCGCCACGGGGAAGCGTTCCTCATTCCGGTCGATCTTGGCCGCCAACGCCGCCAGCGCGTCGATGCCCAGGACCTCGCAGAACTGCAGCAGGTACGCCAGGACGTCAGCGACCTCGTCCGTCACACGGAACGCCGTGCCGGGATCTTCCATCACCCGCGCCGACTGCTCCGGGGTCAGCCATTGGAAGATCTCCAGAAGTTCGGAGGTCTCCACGCTCAGCGCGACGCAGAGGTTCTTCGGCGTGTGGTAGGGCTCCCAGGCCCGGGACGCCGCGAAGTCGGCGAGTCTCCGCTGCAGTTGCGCCACATCCAGTTCCGTCACGGTGCCAGGTCTACCACGGTCGCACCGGCCGTCCCGCGGGCCGCCACCGCGGTCGCCTCACCGACCGTCCCCAGCAGGCGCACGTGCCCGCCCGCGCAGACCGACGCCGCCAGCGCCAGCAGTTCTCCGGTCTGCCTCGCGTCCAGGCTCCGGTCGATCCCGTCGGCCAGCACGGTGAGGGCCTGCATGGCCGACGGCACCTCCGCCGCCGGATCCACCGCCAGGACATGAGGTCCGGTCAGCAGCACCAGTGCGAGTGCGAGGTAACGGAGTTCGCCGTCGCCGAGACGCCCGACGGGTGTGCTGCGGCCCGGGCCCCGACCGGCCAGGGCGCGCACCGTTCCGTCCTGCAGACGCTCGATGGTCAGTCCCGTCACCTGCCCCGCGCACCCGGCGTCCGCGCCGGCGACCAACCGGGCGTGCCGTTGTGCGCACTGGCCGCGGGTGCGGTGCAGAACCTCCGCGAGGTTGTCGCAGCTCGAGGTCAGCCGCCCTTCCCCGACCGGCACCGCCGCACGCATCCGCCGAGGCTCCGGATCGCAGACGAAGGCCGACCGCAGGGCCACGACCACCTGCTCGGCGGCGGCCAGCACCCTCAACTGCCCTTCGGTCGTCCCCGCGACCCGCAACGGCAGCAATGCCGTGCCGAGCCGGTCGTCGGGGAGCGGGGCCCTGGTCACCGGAACCGCCCCGGCGGTGTGCCAGGCCGCCTGGACGGAGGAACGCCGTGGATCCCGCAGCGCCGTGCTCAGCAGGGTCTCGCCACCGTCCCTCAACCGCTCGCCGACGATTCGGAGCGCCGGCTCGGCCTGCACGGCGAGGTCCAGCCTCACCGGGCCGGCCGGGCCCTCCACGGTGCAGCCGAGCCTGAATCCGCGCCGCCCCTGTGTGTCGGCCCCGGCCCCTTCGGGCACCCAGGCCGCCGGATCGGGGAACACGTCCTCCAGAGGATCACCGGCGGCCAGCCGTGCCAGCGCCTCGTACCCACGCAGAACCGTCGACTTACCGCTGCCGCTGCCCCCTGCGAGCAGCGTGAGCGGCCCGAGCGGGATGACGGTGCGCCGGTGCGAGGCGAAGGCGTCGAGCCGGAGTTCACCGACGAAAGGACGGGCGGGGCGGGCCGTGCCGGACGGCCGCCCCGGGGAGATCGCTGTCATGAGCGGACCGTACGCACGCCCGTGAGCGGCGAACCGTTCCGCCCGCACGACCTTCCTACGTATGAGGTACGCCCGCCGCGGTGACCCCCTCGACCTCCATGCCGACCGGCGCGAGCAGGAAGACGTTGCGGTCCACCCGGTGCATGCCGCTGCCGAGCCCGAAGACGACGCCGCTGCTGAAGTCCAGGATCCGCTTGGCCACATCGCTCTCGGCACCGGTCAGGTCCAGCAGGACCGGGATCTGCGCCACGAGGTACTCGGCCACCTCGCGCGCGTCGGCGAACACCTGGACCCGTAGAACGACCAGGCGCCGCTGCTCGGCCGCCTCCCGCTGCTCCGGGACCGTCCTGTGGTCGACCCGGGAGGGCCATTCGTTACGGCCCCTCAGGGGTACGACCTGGGCGAGCCCTTCCCATTGCTCGTCGGTGGCGTCGTATCGGTCGTACCTGTCGTACCTGCTCACAGAACCACCCCGTCCGTATGCCGGTTGGCTGTGCGCCGGCTGCGCTCGCTGTTCATCGGGCAATTCTCTCGTCCCTCACCCGTTCGGCGTACCACCGACACGGATCGCAACATGATCGACGTCGTCCGGTGCGCCCGCGACGGGCGGTTCGGGGAACGTGTCGAGCGGTGTGAACCGCACCGGGAGATGCGCCGGGGCACGGTGGAAGGGGCCCGGACGCCAGACCAGCGCGCCGGGCTCGACGGCCAGTTCCACATCGCAGAGCTGGCTGGTGAGCTGTTCGATCGCGGTCGTCGCCATCAACAGGGCGGGCTGCTTGGCCGGGCAGCGGTGCGGCCCGGCCGACCATGCCAGATGGGCGCCGTCGCCGGAGCGCACCGCGGGATCCGAAGTGGGGGGAGGCGACTGGGTGTTGGCGGCGGCGAAGGAGACCAGCAGCAGTTGTCCGGCACGCAGCGGCACTCCGTGGAACTCGGTGTCATGGCGCGGGAAGTGCGCCCCCATGTTGGCCAGCGGAGGATCACGCCAGAGTACGTCGTCGATCGCCTCGTGCGCGGTCATCGCGCCGCCGTGCAGGGATCTTCCGTATCCGGTGTCGCTCAGCATGCGCAGCAGCGCGTTGCCGATCAGATTGGTCGTGGGGTCGTGGCCCGCGCTCATGATGAGTGTGATCTGCCGCACGGCCTCGTCGTCGTCGAGACCTGCCGGATGCTCGAGCAGATAGGTGGTGAGGTCGCGGCCCGGCCGGGCCCTGCGGGCGGCGACCAGGCCGGTGACGACGCCGACGAGGTCCTCGTACGCGGCCGCCGCGTCCCCGTCGGAGTCCATCATCCCGCCGATGCCCCGGACCACCCGTTCAGTGTCCTGCGGCGCCACACCGAAGGAAGCGGTGAACACGTGCAGGGGGAGCCTGCGGGCGTACTGCGAGATCAGATCACCGGTGCCGGCGGCCGAGAACGCGGCGATGAGCCGCTGAGCGACCCGGGCGACCTCCGCACGCAGCAGGTGGGGTTCGATCAGTGCGAGGGTGTCGTTGATGGCGTCGCGGTAGCGGGCGTGGACGGCGCCGTCGGTGAAGGCCGCGGTGGGCCGGTAACCGAGTGCCGGCAGGACCGGTGAGTCGGCCGGTACCCCGGCCTGCCAGGCGCGCGGGTCCTTGGTGAAGGTCTCGGTGTCCCGCAGCAGGTCGACGGCCGCGTGGTAGTCGGTGACCAGCAGTGCGTCGACGTCCGGGGCGATGCGCACCCTGGCCAGCGGCCCCTGGGCCCGCAGGCTGCGGTAGTGGCCGTGCGGATCGGCGGCGAAGCCGGCGCCGTACAGCGCGAGCGGCTCGAGGATCGAGGGGCCGGTTCCGGGCGATGTGCCGGGCACGGGAGGGGTCATGACGATTCCTGGGGCGCGGGAAGGCAGGTCAGCGCGTGCTCGGCGAGGGCGATCAGGGCGTCGATGCTGCCACGGCGTTCGCGGGCGTCGCACTGCAGGAGCGGGGTGCGGGGGTCGAGGTCGAGGTGCTTGCGCAGGACCTCGTCGGCGTGGGCGGGGGCGTCGGGAAAGCGGTTCACGGCGACGGCGTACGGGATCCCGTGCTCCTCCACCATGTCCATGACGGCGAAGGAGTCCTCGAGCCGACGGGTGTCGACCATGACGAGGGCGCCGAGCGCACCGCGCGCGATGTCCTCCCAGAGGGGGAAGAAGCGCTCCTGGCCCGGGGTGCCGAACATGTAGAGCACCAGGTCGTCCTGGACGGTCAGCCGCCCGAAGTCGACGGCGACCGTCGTCGTGGTCTTGTCCGGAAGTCCGGCGGTGTCGTCGAGTCCGGTGCTGGACTGCGTCATCGCCTCCTCCGTGTGCAGGGTCGGGATCTCCGACAGGGTGCGGATCAGGGTCGTCTTGCCCACCCCGAAGGGACCCGTGACGACGAGTTTCATCAGGGTCTCGGCGGCACTGGGCAGATAGCCGATGGCGCCTCGGTCAGTGGAGGGAACGGAGTCCAACGAGCAGCCTCTCGACGAGCGACCGGTCCATCTCACCGGCGCTGGGGATCGGTGGTCGAGCGTGCAGATGTCCTGCGGCCACGAGGTCCGTGGCCAGGAAGACCGTGGCGCTGACCGGAAGGTCCAGATGGGCGGCGCATTCGACGACGGTGAGGGCTCCCGGCTCCAGGAGCTCGCACAGCCTGCGCTGCTCCGAACCGCCGTCCGGCGGCAGGGCCGAGTCCGTGCGCAGCAGCACGGCGAGCCGGTCGAGCGCGGGGCCGGCGGGCGCGGGGCGGCCACCGGTGACCAGGTAGGCGGGGATCAGGCGGCGCCCTGGGCCGGGGGTCATGGCCGGGTGGCAGCGTCCGGTCGGCGGGTGGGGGCGTGCATGGCCCGGGTCAGCGCGGTGACCTGCACCTGCATCTGGTAGGCGATGTTGCCCAGGTGGGCGTCGGGGGCCGCGAACAGGGCCAGCGTGGTGTTCTTGCCGGCCGGGACGACGACGGCGAAGCCCAGGTCCGACTCCACGACCGTCTGGGCCAGCCGTGGGGACTCGGCCTCGGTGAAGGCGGTGGTGAAGGCACGGGCCGCCGCGTGCAGGGTGGCCGTCATCGCGGCGACGCGCTCGGCGGACGCACGGTCCAGGCCGGGCGACGCGCCTTCGACGAGCCCGTCACCGGTGGCGACCACGGCGTGCTGCACGCCGGGCAGCTCCAACAGGGGGGTCAGCACCCAGGCGAGGTCACCGGCGGTGGGGGTGGTGCTCACGTCTCGTCGTCTCCTTGGTCGTCCGATGGGAATGCTGAGGGTGCTGGGGGCCCGGACGCCTTCCTGCCGCTGAGGGTGCCCTCCTGGAGGGCGGCCCAGGCGGCCCCGGCCTGTTCGGGGGTGCGGGGCGCGTGCTGCTCCTGGGCCTGCTGCCGAGCCGTCGGCGGAGGCGGGAGGGCTGTCCGGGGGGATCTGCGCCGCCGGGTGGGCAGTTCCGCCGTGCCCGTCGTGTCCCGGACGGCGGGAGCGGGGGCGTCGGGGGCAGCGGGCGCGTCGGGCCCCGAGGGTGCGGGTGCGGGGCTCTCGGCACCGGCCCCCCGCGCGTGCACCGGCTTCGGCGCGAGCACGGACAGGGTGCGGTCGTCGTCCATCACCGTCAGCAGATGGGCCGGGATACGCAGCATCGTGCGCATTCCCCCGTACGGCGACGCCTCGATGTGGCAGCTGAAGCCGTACCGCGCGATGAGCCGCCCGACCACGGCGAACCCGGTCTGCGGCGGGTCCCCCAGCTCGGTGAGCAGCACCTCGGAGGGGCCGGACAGCAGCGCCCGGGCCCGCTTCAGCGCGTCGTCGTCCATGCCGATCCCGGCGTCGTCCACCAGGATCAGGGCCCCGCGCCCGGCTGTCTGCTGGACCGTCACCGGCACCTCGGTGTCCGGGTGCGAGTACGCCGTCGCGTTGGCCAGCAGCTCGGCGAGCGCGATCGCGAGGGGTTCGGCGGCCCGGGCGACCAGGGCGAGCCGCTCCTGGCGCAGATGGTTGGCGACCTTGATCCGTTCATACCCCGCGACCCGGGACTGGGCGCCGAGCACGACTTCGACGAGTGAGGACTTCTGCCGGGCGAGGCCCGGCCAGGCGTCGCAGAGCACGGCTGTGGCCTGGGTGCGGCGCAGCGCCAGTTCGTTGCGGAAGTCGAGCTGCAGGATCCGCGGGTCGTCGTACTCGTGCTGGAGTTCCTGCAGCAGGTGCTGCGACTGGTTGAGCAGTGACTGGATCTTGGCGGAGGTGCCGCGCATGGCCGAGCGCGCTGCCGCGTCGACGCGTCCGCGCTCCTCCAGGACCGCCGTGCGCGCGGCCTGGACTGCCTCGGTCAGCAGACGTGCGGCGTCACCGTCTATCTCGGCGGCCTCCCGGAGACCGGGAACGGCCGCGGTCCGGTGGGAGAGTGCGGTCGCCACGGCGGGTATCCGCTTCTGGCCGAGCTGGCGGATCTCCTCGGTGAGGGCGAGGGTGCGGGCCTCGGCCGCCTTGGCCTGACGCTCGAGCAGCTCCATGCGGGCGGAGGCGGCGTACACGTCCCGCGTGGCCTGCTGTGCACGGACGGCCGACCACAGCGCGGCCGCGACGGCGATCAGGGCCACGATCCATGCCACCACGCCGTCACCGCGTCCCTGTTGTCGTCGGGGCCGGTGTGCCGTTCCACGGTGCGCCGTGCGGCGGCACGGGGAGCCCGCAGCCCCGCCTCGGTGGCGACCAGGCGCACGGCCCCTCGCCGAGGTCCACGACGTCCCCACCCCTGTTCGGCATGGGCCGATTATGCCGACCGAGATCCGGCCGCGTGTTCGGACTTGGTTACTGCGCACGCCTCTTGGCGAGAAATCGACCCTCGACCGGACCGCCTGCCGCCCGTAGGCGATCGCCCGTGGCTGTCACAGGTACTCCTCGCGGGGGATCTCCTGCCTGATGTACGGGAATGTCACCCACCGGTTCCCCACCGAACGGTGGATACCCAGACGGGGATGACAGAACCGGATGGGGCCGACTACCCACCGAGCTTGGCTGAGAACCGCCGTCATACCGACCAGAGACAAGCACCCTGTTTGCTTGTTCTTGCTCGATTACCCCGCTTAACATGCAGCATTGAACACGCGGGCATCGATATCACCCAGCCCGACCCCACCAGGTGCGCACAGCAACGGAAGCGGAGCGGACATGTCGCATGTCGAGACCGAGACAGCAGACCAGCCGGAGTGCTGGCGCCGTGCGACGGAGGTCGCCGTCGGCCGGAAGGGCGCGCTGCCCGCCGCCGGTGAGCGCGTCGCCGTCGTCGGCTGCGGGACGTCCTTCTACATGGCGCAGGCGTACGCCTCACTCCGTGAGGCCTCCGGCCAGGGCGAGACGGACGCGTACGCGGCCTCGGAGTTCCCGTTCGGGCGGGCGTACGACCGGGTCGTCGCTCTGACGCGTTCGGGTACGACGACCGAGGTGCTCGGTCTGCTGAACCGGCTGCGGGGTGCCACCCGGACGGTCGCCGTGACCGCCGATCCGCACACCCCCGTGATGGCCGCCGCCGACGACGTGGTCGTCCTCGACTTCGCCGACGAACGGTCCGTGGTCCAGACGAGGTTCGCGACCACCGCGCTGACCCTGCTCCGCGCCCACCTCGGGCTGCACACCGAGGACGTCGTACGGGACGCGGAGACCGCCCTGGCGGAGCCGCTGCCCGAAGGGCTCCTGGACTGCACCCAGTTCAGCTTCCTGGGGCGCGGCTGGACGGTCGGGCTCGCCAACGAGGCGGCGCTCAAGATGAAGGAGGCGTCCCTGTCCTGGACCGAGTCGTACCCGGCGATGGAATACCGCCACGGCCCCATCAGCATCGCCACGGCCGGTACCGCGACCTGGATGTTCGGCGCCGCCCCGGACGGGCTACGGGAACAGGTGCAGGCGACCGGGGCACGCTGGGTGGAGAGCGGCCTGGACCCGCTTGCGGACCTGGTCCGGGTCCAACGGCTGGCGATCGCCCGCGCGGCCGCCCGCGGCCTCGATCCCGACCTTCCGCGCCATCTGACCCGCTCCGTGGTCCTCGACACCGCAGCGGGGTCCTGAAACCGTCAGGGCATGCCGCGTACCGGGCCGACGTCCAGCCCGGTAGGCGGCCCTGGCTGCGGACGCGCGTCAGGCCTCTTCGAAGTACGCGTCCAGCGCCTCGTCGAGCTCCGCCGTCCACGTCTTCAGGTCACCGCGGGCGCCGGCCTCGACCTCCGCGTTGAACCACCGGCGGCTCGACAGGTGGACGGTCACGGTGAACCGGCGCCCGAAGCGGCCGGTCCTGACCTCGACCGCGCCGATCTCGGCCCAGTCGAACTCCGCTTCCTGGTCGTCGAGCCTGAAGCGGACGCCCTCGGCGTCCACCCTGATGGACCCGCGCCGGTCGCTGACCTCGAAGACGGGGCCGTCCCCGCCGTCGGGAGCCGCGTCGGCATCCGGGACGGCGTCGGCGTCCGGGACGGCGTCGGCAGCGGCCTCGGACGCTTCCACCGACTCCTCGGCGGCACCCTCGGCGGGCGCGTCCACGGCCTCGTTCTCCGGGCCGCCCTCGGGCTCCGCCTTCTCCGCTTCCGCCTCCGTCCGCGCGGGGGCAGGGGCCGTCAGGCCGGGGATGTACGCCGGGTCTGTCCCCGCGGCGAACTCGGGCTTGGTCTTCGAATCTATGCGCTGCTCCACGGCGGGCAGTATGGACGACGAACCTGTACGAGACCAGTCAGCCGGCTCGGCGCGGCCTGTCGTCGGCGCGTCGGCCGCCGTCACACGGCTGCACGACCTCCCTGTGAACGGCTGACGGGTGGTACGGGTTCCGCCGAACCCGTACCACCCGTCAGTGCTGTCCCTCCGTCACACGCCCGTACGCCGGCGCCTGTGCCCCGGCGAGGACGGTGAGGACTCAGTAGGCCCCGAAGACGTTGTCGATCGAGCCGTACTTGTCCGCGGCGTAGTTGCACGCGGCCGTGATGTTCGCGACCGGGTCGTAGCTGTCCGTCGACGTACCGGGCACGTGGTAGGCCTCGAAGGTCGGGTCGATGACCTGCAGCAGGCCCTTGGACGGGATACCCGCAGCGGCGTTGGAGTCCCAGTTGTTGATGGCCATCGGGTCACCCGCGGACTCGCGGATGATGTTGCGGTGGATGCCGTCGTAGCTGCCGGGGATGCCGTGCTCGGCCATGACGGCCAGCGACTCCTTGATCCAGCCGTCGAGGTCGTCCGTGTACGCGGCCGGTTCGGCGGCGGGAACGGCTTCGGCGGCGGGCGCGCCCTCCGCGGCGACGGTGGTGCTCGTACGCTCCGAGCGGTCGGCGCGGTCAGCGCTCTCCTCGGCACGGTCGGACGAGGCGGAGGTCTTGGTCTCTGCCTTGTCCGCCGACGTGTTGTCGGCCTCGGCGCCGATGGTCAGCTGAAGACCCGGACGAATCAGGTCGGGATTTCCTCCGACGACCTTCTTGTTGTCCTCGTACAGGGCCTTCCAGCCACCACTCACGGAATGTTCGCGGGCGATCTTGGCAAGGGTGTCACCCACGACCACGGAATAGGTGGCGTTCTCCGACTTCTGCGCGGCAATTGCCTTGCCGGACACCGCAGTAGACGTCGCCACCTTTTCGACGGAGGCCGGCTGGGCCGGGGCGGCGAAGGCACCGGTCGCACCGATCACGGGGAGGGCCAGGGCGGCTCCACCCGTGCTCACGGCAATGATGCCGCGGGTCAGCGAACTGGTCCTGAAACGACGGTGCTTACCGTTTTCGGGCATGCTGCATTCCTCTCCGTCGCCTGCGAAGTGAGCTGTCGGGTTCGGGCTGGAGATGCCCGGCCGCACGCGAATGCGACTTCACCCCGAGCCGCTCCGGAAACCGGATCGGCGCTTACCTGGGTCCCCCGCTCCTGCCGTACGAAGAAGTAGTCGGGTCACCGGGCGGCGGCAGGATTCGGCGTTCCGTCCGGAGTGATGGTGACCGTAGGCGAGAAATAGGGAAAGGAACAAGCCTGGCGCAGTGATCACAATTCATTCGCAAGATCAATTCACCGGAATTCATGTAATCCACCCCACATCGCGTCAACCGTTTCCGTTGGCACAGAAGGGAACCGACTCCCGAACCCCCACGTCCGAGGCCCACGAAGTGACCCTGGTCACCGAGTCCGATTCGGGCGATTTGCTCCCGCCCGAAGGGGTCAGGTCGCATGAAATGGCCTTTTATGGATTACGGGATTATTTTCAAAAAGCAGAGCAAATCGGGCATAAGGCTCACGGGAAGGCTGTCTGGCATACCCGGAGCGCCCGCGTGGAACCGATGCAGCCATGACTGACAACCCGTACACCTCGGTCCCCCGGATCACCGTCCTGCCCGTCCAGCCCGGGGATCCGCCCTTCCGCATCGTGGAGATCGACGGCGAGGTGATCGGCAGTGCGACCGCCATGACCGATGTCCTGCTCGCGGCCGCAGCCGCCGGCATTCCGGTCCATGACCTCGACGACCCGGAGGCCGTGCGATGGGTGGGTGGCGGCAAGCTCAGCTGGAAGCCGCGCTGAGCGGCCGTCCGGTCGCGCCGCGGCAGAGAAATGGCCCGCAACAGCCCGTACGGGGCTGCTGCGGGCCGGGGGTCTCGGGTCAGTCCTGGATCAGGATGGCGAGTGCCGGGCAGACGGCAGCGGCCTGCTGGACGTCGTCGGCCCGGTCCGAGGACGGCGTGGGGTCGAGCAGTACGGCGATGCCGTCGTCGTCCTGGTCGAACACATCGCCGGCGGCGACGACGCACTGTCCGGATGCCACGCACTTGTCCTGGTCGAGGATCACCTTCATGAGGACTCCTTGGTCGTCGGTGTCGCTGCGGAGCGGGCGCGGGGGTGAGAAGTCACCAGGCCACGGGCAGTTCGTGGACGCCGTAGACGGACCCGTCGTGCTTGAACGACAAGGCCTCCAGAGGGGCGTCCAGCCGCAGCGTGGGGATGCGCCGGTAGAGGGTGCTGTAGACGACCTGCAGTTCCATGCGCGCCAGCGGCTGGCCGAGACACTGGTGCACTCCGAAACCGAAGGCCACATGGCGCCGGGCGTCGCGCCGTAGGTCGAGCCGGTCGGGGTCGGCGAAGACCTCGGGGTCACGGTTGCCGATGTCGTTGGGCACGATGATCCCCTCGCCCGCCCTGATGACCTCGCCCGCGATCTCGATGTCCTCCAGGGCCACCCGCCGGCGGCCCGTGTGGGTGATGTTGAGGTAGCGCAGCAGCTCCTCGACGGCGCCGGAGACCACCTTGGGGTCCTCGGTGTCCCGCAGGAGGGCGAGCTGGCCGGGATGTTCGAGCAGGGCGAGGGTCCCCAGAGCGATCATGTTCGCCGTGGTCTCGTGTCCGGCGAGCAGCAGAAGGACGCCCATGTCGGCCGCGTCGCGGCGGGACAGTTCCCCTGCCTCGACGCGGGTACCGAGCCCCGACAGGAGGTCGTCCGCGGGCCGGGCGATCTTGTGGCCCACCAGCTCGTCCAGATATCCGAGCAGGTTGCCGTGGGCGGTGGCCCGTTCCTCCGGAGCCGCGCCGCGGCTGATGATGGTGCTGCTGTTCTCCTGGAAGAAGTCGTGGTCGGTGTACGGCACTCCGAGCAGTTCGCAGATGACGAGCGAGGGGACCGGGAGGGCGAACGCCTGGACGAGGTCGGTCCGCGGGGGGCCGGACAGCATGTCGTCGATCAGTCCGTCCACGATCTTCTGGACGGCTGGGCGCATCGCCTCGACCCGCTTGATCGTGAAAGGGGCCGTCACCATCCGCCGTTGGCGGGCGTGTTCGGGGTCGTCCATGAGGATGAAGCTGAAGCCGGCCCCCTTCACCGGCGCCGAACTGGGGTAGCCGGGCCGGCCGATGTCGGCACTGACCCTCGGGTCGGCGAGGAGGGCGCGCTGGTCGGCGTGACGAGTCACCAGCCAGGGGGTGGTCCCGTCCCACAGACTGACTTTCCTGAGCGACCCCTGTTCCTGCTCGGCCTTCAGGGCGGGCGGAGGGTCGAACGGGCAGCCCGCTGCCCGGGCCATCGGGAATTGCGGAGCCGAGGGCGCGGGCGTCTCTTCGGTGCGTACGGTGCTGGTCAACGCATCCTCACTTCGTCGTGCGGTGGGGGGTGACGTGCCGTCGGCCGCTGTCACGGGGCGGACGGTTCGAGGTACGGGACAAGCCCTCCGATCTCCTGGCGGCGCAGCCGCGCCTGCTTGGGCATGTTCCAGCCGAGGACCCCGGTGACCCTGCCGTCACGTTCGTAGCGGACGACGAACCGTCCGCTCGTGGGATCGCCGTCCACGACGGTCACCCCCGCGTCCGGGCCGAGTCGGCCATGGGCCTGGATCCTGGCCTCGAACTGGTCGGTCCAGAAGTAGGGCACGGGAGTGTAGGGCCGGTCGGCGCCGAGGATGTTGTCCGCGACGGCGAGGGCCTGCTCGGTGGCGTTCGTACGGTTCTCCAGGCGCATGGGGGCGTCGAACAGTTCGTGGTGCCAGGCCGCAACGTCCCCCACGGCGTAGATGCCCTCCGCCGCCCGGCACCGGGAGTCGCAGGCGAGGCCGTTGTCGATACGCAGCCCACTGCCCGTCAGCCATCCGGTGGCGGGCGCGCCCCCTATCGCGACGACGACCACATCGGCGGGGAGCACCTCTTCCGTGTCGAGACGGACTCCGGTCACCCGGCCTCGGGCGACGGTCAGTCCACCGACCGCGTGGCCCAGCCGCAGACGCACGCCGTGCCCGGTGTGCAGCGCGGCGAGCAGGTCCGACACCATGGGACCGAACTGGTCCAGCAGCGGCGCCGGCCGGGGCCCGGCCAGGGTGACGTCGAGCCCCATGGAACGTGCGGTGGCGGCGATCTCGGAGCCCAGTACGCCTTCCCCGACCACGACGAGCCGCCGCGACGTCAGAAGCGTGGCCCGCAGCGCGAGGGCGTCGTCGAGCGTCCGCAGTACATGCACGCCTTCGGCGTCCGGCTGCCCGGGCAGGGTCCTCGGCCGCAGTCCGGTGGCGACGACGACGGCGTCCGCGCTCAGTTCGCGGCCCGACGCGGTGCGTACCGTACGGCTCGCCGGATCGAGGCCGGCCGCCGGGTCGCCGAGGAGGAGTTCGGCGTCCAGGGCCGCCAGCGCTTCGGGCGTACGCAGACGAGCGGTGTCAGGGGTCCTGGTGCCGGCCAGCACCTGCTTGGACAGGGGCGGGCGGTCGTACGGCAGGTGCCGCTCGGCGCCCAGCAGCGTCAGCTCGCCCTGGTAGCCCTTGCGGCGCAGTGCTTCCGCGGTGGTCAGCCCGGCGGCGGACGCGCCGACCACGAGTACGCGGGAAGGGGTCATGGTGGATGCCTCTGTTCTCGGCCCGGCAGCGTGGATGCGGGCGCCGGATCGCGGGTGGGGATCGGCTGGGGCCGATCGGGGTCGGAGAGCCGTCAGCGGCAGGGCGTGACCGGTGCCGCCCAGAGCCCGACGACCGCGTCGATCAGACCGGTGGCGGTGTCGTGCCAGGTCGTGCGGGGCGTGGAGGTGTTCCCGGCGAGGGCGCGTTCGCGCTCCGCGCAGGTGTGGAGGATCAGGTTGCGCGACATGGCGGCCCGCTCGACGTGGACGTCGGCCGGCAGGTCGGGCAGGCACCGGTTCAGCCCTTCGAGGGCCCGTAGCGTCGGCGGGCAGGCGAGGGACTCCTCGGCCACGATGTCCTGCAGCGCCGGGTCGGTCATGACCTGGGAGCAGAACCGTGCGAACCAGCTGGGGCTGCCCAGCGCGGCCAGGTGCTCGGTGGTGGGGCGCACCAGGCAGGCCACCCACTCCCCTACGTCCGTGGAGCCTTCGATGCGGACCAGCAGACGGGCGCGGGCCTCCTCGATCTGCCGGCTGTGCTTCCGGGTGATCGCCCGGACCAGGTCGGCCTTCGTCCCGAAGTGATAGCCGACGGCGGCGTTGTTGCCCTGGCGCGCGGCCTCACTGACCCGGCGGTTGGACACCGCGTAGACGCCGCGCTCGGCGAACAGCCGCTCCGCCGCGTGCAGGATCCGTTCCCTGGTCTCGCTGACCTGCTCGGCCCGCGCCGTCCGTTCCATTCGCCGTCTCCTCGGCCGAAGGCGTCTCGCGGCGTCCAGGCAATCCGCCGTCGACTCGTCGGTCAAGCAGCTGACTTAAAGATGGCCGAGATGCTCGCACTCCCGCCACGGAACGGTTGCCGGAGCCCCGCGGCGCCCCTGTCACCTGCGGCGATCAGCCTGCGGGCGGCGGTGGTCCGGCCCCCGGCGATCGTCGCCCCGGCATGCCCTGTCGGCTCCGGGAGCCAGGGCGCCCGGCTCCGCGCAACCCCGGAATTGGCGCAAAGCCGCTGCGGCGCGCGCCTGCCCGGGGAGCGTCCGGCTCGACACACCGGCATCGCATCCGCGAGGAGAAAAGCGTCTGCGCGTTGTAAGTGCGCGCGTGTTCCTCCTATCGTGTCGCACATGCAGTCCTACACCATCGGCCAGGCAGCTCGTCTCCTCGGCGTGAGCCCGGACACCGCCCGCCGGTGGGCGGACGCCGGCAGGGTCGCGACCCATCGCGACGAGGGCGGGCGCCGTCTCATCAACGGCCGTGACCTGGCCGCCTTCTCGATCGAGGTCGCCCAGGCAGGCCCCGGCGAGGAGGAGGCCCCCTACACCTCCGCGCGCAACGCCTTCCCGGGCATCGTCACCGCGGTGAAGCTCGGAGACGTCGCGGCCCAGGTCGAGATCCAGGCCGGCCCGCACCGCCTCGTCTCGCTCCTCACCCGGGAAGCCGTGGAGGAGCTGGGACTCGAGGTCGGCATGCGGGCCACGGCCCGCGTGAAGTCGACCAACGTCCACATCGACCGCGCCTGACGCGGCAGCCGCCGTCGGCGTGCGGCGCCCTACCGAGGAGCTCCTCCGATGCCCTTCCCCCTCACTCCCACCGGCCGCCGGGCCGGCGCCGCGGTCCTGTCGGCTGCGGCTCTGCTCGCCACCTCGGCCGCGTGCGGCGACGACGGCAGGGACTCCGCGGCATCGGAGACCGGGCTGACCGTGTTGGCCGCCTCCTCGCTGACCGACGTCTTCGCGACCGCGGGTGCCGCGTACGAGAAGGAGCATCCCGGCACGAAGGTGACGTTCTCCTTCGCCGGGTCGCAGGAGCTCGCCGCCCAGGTCGGGCAGGGCGCTCCCGCTGACGCGCTGGTCACCGCCGACACCCGGACGATGGACGGGCTGACGGCGGACACCGGCAAGCCGGTGGTCATCGCGAAGAACCGCCTGGTCATCGCCACCGGCGAGGGAAATCCCGAGAAGGTCCAGAGCCTCACGGATCTCGCCGATCCCGCGCTCAAGGTGGTCCTGGCCGCACCCGAGGTGCCTGTCGGCCGCTACGGCAAGGAGATCCTGGACGCCCGGAGGATCGACGTGAAGCCCGTCTCCCAGGAGCCCAACGTCCGTGCCGTCCTCAGCAAGGTCGCACTCGGGGAGGCCGACGCCGGCCTCGTCTACCGGACGGACGCCGCCACCGCCACCGACAAGGTCGACGCGATCGACATCCCGGACGCACAGAACGCCATCGCGTCCTATCCGGCCGCGACACTGAAGTCGTCCGGGAACAGTGAGGCCGCAGCCGCCTTCGTGTCCTGGCTGTCCATGCCCGAGGCACAGAAGATCCTTCAGGCCGCGGGCTTCCAGAAGCCGTGACCAGGCCGGACCGTAGGGAATCGCGTTGACACCGATCCGCAGCCGCCCGTCCGGCCCCCGCGCCCCGCTCGTGCTGGCGCTTCCTGCCCTGCTCGCCGTCGTGTTCCTGGTGCTGCCGCTGGCCGGCGTCCTGGCGCGGACGTCCTGGGGTGAGCTCGGCGCGCATCTGACGAGTCCCGGCACCACACAGGCCCTGAAGCTGTCGTTGCTCGTCTCCGCCTGGGCTCTCGGGCTGTCGCTCGTGCTGGGAGTGCCGCTGGCCTGGTTGCTGGCCCGCGTCGACTTTCCCGGCAAGGCCCTCGTACGCTCACTCGTCCTGCTGCCGATGGTGCTGCCGCCGACCGTCGGCGGGGTGGCGCTGCTGCTGGCGTTCGGCCGACGGGGGCTCCTCGGGCCCTGGCTGGAAACCACCTTCGGCGTCACCCTGCCGTTCCACACCTCGGGCGCGGTCCTCGCCGCGGCCTTCGTCGCGATGCCGTTCCTCGTCATCAGCCTCGAAGGTGCCCTGGGCGGCCTGCATCCACGCTACGAGGAGACGGCCGCCTCCCTGGGCGCCTCCCCGGTGCGGGTGTTCTTCACCGTGACCCTGCCCATGGTCGCCCCCGGCCTGGCCGCGGGCGCGGCACTGACCTGGGCCCGGGCGCTGGGTGAGTTCGGCGCGACCATCACGTTCGCCGGGAATCTGCCGGGCACCACGCAGACCCTTCCCCTCCAGGTGTATCTGCTGCTCCAGGACTCCCCCGAGGCGGCCACCTCGGTCTCGCTGCTGCTGCTCGCCATCGCCATGGCGGTGCTGGTCGCCCTGCGGGGACGCTGGACCGGCGCGCCCGGCGCCGTCGCTGCCGCGCGCCGCCCCGTCACGACGCCCGATGAGCCCGGTACGGAGCCGCCCGCGGACGGCCCGCCGGCCTCCGCCGCGCCCCCGGCCCCCCGCGAGAGCTGGCCTCTGCACGCCGAGGTCACCGGTTTCACCCGGCTCACCCTCGACGCGGAACCGGGCACGACGATCGCCGTCGTCGGTCCGAACGGTGCGGGCAAGACGACTCTGCTGCGCGCACTCCTCGGGCTGACGCCACGCGCCCACGCCGCACTGCGTCTCGGGGACACCGACACCGGCGGCCTGCCCCCGCACCGGCGGGGCGTGGCGTGGGTCCCGCAGGACGGCGCGCTCTTCCCTCACCTCTCCGCGCTGGCCAACACCGCCTACGGGCTCCGCGCCCACGGGGTCCCGCGCGCCGAGGCCCGGCGCAGCGCCCGGCAGTGGCTCGACCGCCTCGGAGTCGGACACCTCGCCGACCGTGCACCCGCCCAGCTCTCCGGCGGCCAGGCCCAGCGGGTCGCGCTCGCCCGCGCGCTGGCCGCGCGTCCCCGGCTGCTGCTCCTGGACGAGCCGCTCGCCGCCCTCGACCAGACCACCCGCGCCCGGGTACGCCACACCCTGCGCACCCACCTCGACGGCTACGGGGGCGTCTGTCTGATCGTCACGCACGATCCCGTCGAGGCCGTCTCGCTGGCCGACCGCGTCCTCGTACTCGACGAGGGCCGGGCCCTGCAGGACGCACCGCCGGGCGAGGTCACCCGTCATCCGCGCTCCCCGTGGGTCGCTCGGATGCTCGGCCGCAACGCCTGGCCCGGCACGGCCACGGCCGAGGGTCTCCGGCTTTCCGGCGGGGGTCGTCTCGTCGCGGCCGAGCCACTGTCCCCCGGCACTCCCGCCCTCGCGGTCATCGGCCCCGAAGCCGTGTCCGTCCACCGCGAGAGGCCGGGCGGCAGCCCGCGTAACGTCTGGTCGGGTACGGTCCGCGAGATCACCGCCAGCGGCAGCCGGCTGCGTGTCCTGATCTCCTCCGCGGAGGCACCCGATCTCGTCGCGGAGATCACTCCGCAGGCCGCCGCCGAACTGGGTCTGGCGGAAGGGGTGCCCGTCTGGACCGGGGTGAAGGCGACCGAGGCGACCCTCGTCCCGCGATAGTGCCCCTCAGTCCATCAGTCCGGCGGCGAGCGTCGCGCCGAGTTCCCAGCAGGCCTCGGTGTCGGCCTTGCCCGGCTCGCCGGTGACGGTCACGGCGTCGGCCGTACGGCGCCATCGGAGACCCGTGGTGATCGTCTCGATGCCCCGTACGGCGCCGGTGACGTCGTTCCCGCCGTGCACGTAGTAGCCGAAGGGCCGGCCCTTCGTCCCGTCCAGGCACGGGTAGTAGACCGTGTCGAAGAAGTGCTTCAGGGCGCCGGACATGTACCCGAGGTTCGCCGGGGTACCGAGCACATAGCCGTCGGCGGCGAGCACGTCGGACGCCGTCGCGGAGAGCGCCGCCCGTCGCACGACCCGCACGCCTTCGATGTCCTCCGTCGTCGCGCCGGAGACCACCGCTTCGAAGAGGGCCTGGCAGTTGGGCGAGGGCGTGTGATGGACGATCAGCAGAGTGGCCACGCCCGAACCCTGCCGCCCGGGCCCGCCGGACGCAAACCGCGACGCGCCGCGCCGTCGCCGCGCCCCGCCGTCGCCGCGCCCCGCCGTCGCCGCGCCCCGCCGCCGCCGTGCGGCGTCGGGGCACGGGGTGCCGGGCACGGGCACGAGGCACCGGGATCGGCCTCAGGCGGCGGGGCGGAAGCCGCGCAGGCGCAGGCTGTTGCCGACGACGAAGACCGACGAGAAGGCCATGGCCGCTCCGGCGATCATCGGGTTGAGCAGGCCCGCCGCGGCGAGCGGGAGGGCTGCCACGTTGTAGGCGAAGGCCCAGAACAGATTCGAGCGGATCGTGCCCAGTGTCCTGCGGGAGAGCCGGATCGCGTCGGCCGCGACCCGCAGGTCGCCGCGTACGAGGGTCAGGTCTCCGGCCTCGATGGCGGCGTCCGTGCCGGTCCCCATGGACAGGCCGAGGTCCGCCTGGGCGAGTGCGGCGGCGTCGTTGACACCGTCGCCGACCATGGCGACGCTGCGGCCCTCCGCCTGGAGCTTCCTGACGACGTCGGCCTTGTCCTGCGGCATGACCTCGGCGATGACCTCGTCGATACCGACCTCGGCCGCGACGGACGCGGCGACCGCCTTGTTGTCGCCGGTCAGCAGGACGGGTGTCAGCCCGAGAGCACGCAGCCGCCGGACGGCTTCGGCGCTGGTCTCCTTGACCGCGTCGGCGACCTCCAGGACCGCGCGCGCCTCACCGTCCCAGGCCACCGCGATCACGGTCCTGCCGTCCCGCTCGGCCTCGTCCTTGGCGTCCCTGAGCTCTTCGGGAAGCTCGATGGCCCATTCGGCCAGCAGCTTCTCGCGGCCGACGAGGACGGCGTGGCCCTCGACGACGCCCTGGACACCGAGGCCCGGGACATTGACGAAGTCCTCGGGAGTGGGCAGCACGCCGACCTTCCCGGCGGCGCCCTCGGCGACGGCCCGGGCGATGGGGTGCTCGGAGGCGTGTTCCAGGGCCCCCGCGAGCCGCAGCACGTCGGCCTCGTCCGTGGACCCGGCGGTGTGGACCTTCAGCAGCGCCATGCGACCGGTGGTGACGGTGCCCGTCTTGTCGAGAAGGATGGTGTCGACCCGGCGCGTGGTCTCCAGGACCTCCGGCCCCTTGATCAGGATGCCGAGCTGGGCCCCTCGTCCGGTACCGACCAGCAGGGCGGTGGGTGTGGCCAGGCCCAGGGCGCAGGGGCAGGCGATGATCAGTACGGCGACGGCCGCGGTGAAGGCCGCGGTGAGTCCGGCACCCGAGCCGAGCCAGAAGCCGAGTGTCGCGAGCGCCAGGCCGATGACGACCGGCACGAACACCGCGGAGATCCGGTCGGCCAGGCGCTGGGCCGCGGCCTTGCCGCTCTGGGCCTCCTCCACGAGCGCGGCCATACGGGCCAGCTGGGTGTCGGCGCCGACCCTGGTGGCCTCGACGACCAGACGGCCGCCGGCGTTGAGGGTCGCACCCGTGACGGAGTCACCGACGGTGACCTCGACGGGCACCGACTCGCCGGTGAGCATCGAGACGTCGACGGCGGACGCACCCTCGACCACGATCCCGTCCGTGGCGATCTTCTCGCCGGGACGGACCAGGAAGCGGTCCCCGACGCTCAGACCGGCGGTGGGCAGGGTGATCTCACGGCCCTCGCGCAGCACGGTGACTTCCTTGGCGCCCAGCTCCAGGAGCGCCTTGAGCGCGGCGCCCGCCTTGCGCTTGGAGCGGGCCTCGAAGTACCGGCCGGCCAGGATGAAGGCCGTGACACCGGCGGCGGCCTCCAGGTAGATGTTGCCCGCACCGTCGCTGCGGGAGATCGTGAACGCGAAGGGGTGCGTCATGCCCGGCATTCCGGCGGTCCCGAGGAAGAGGGCCCACAGGGACCACAGGAACGCGGCCGACGTACCGACCGAGACCAGGGTGTCCATGGTGGCCGCACCGTGTCTGGCATTGGTCCAGGCCGCGCGGTGGAAGGGCCAGGCCGCGTAGGTGACGACCGGGGCGGCGAGCGTCAGGGAGAGCCACTGCCAGTACTCGAACTGGAGGGCCGGGACCATCGCCATCGCGATGACCGGCGCGGCGAGCAGGGCGGCGGTGAGGAGCCGCTGGCGCAGGGTCCTCAGCTCGACGTCGGCTCGCTCGTCCTCACCCTGGCCGCCGGCGGGCGCACCGGCTTCGCCGGGCTCCGGGCGGGGCGGGGCGGGGCGCTGAGCGGTGTACCCCGTGGCCTCGACGGTGGCGATGAGGTCGTCGACCGAGACGTCGTCGCAGAAGGTGACCCTGGCCTTCTCCGTGGCGTAGTTGACGGTGGCCTCCACGCCCTCCATGCGGTTGAGCTTCTTCTCGATCCGCGCCGCGCACGAGGCACAGGTCATGCCCCCGATGGCGAGCTCGACCCGGGCGGCGCCAGATGTCGTGGGCATCATTTTCCTGCTCCTCGTCCGAACGGCATCCAGTATACCCCTCATGGGTATTCATCTCGACTCCAGGTATACCCCCCACCCGTATGTGGCGCAAGCCCCGGAGAGGCGCGTACACATACCCCCTAAGGGTATACGCTCATGGTGTCGGACCTCGGCCTCGCAGAGACACAGGAGCAGTCATGAACCCCGCCGCGAAGATCACCGCGTTCACCGCCGCGCTCGCCGCGTCCTTCGGCGGCGCCTACGGCGTCGGACTCACCTTCGGCCCCCACCCCGACACCGGCGCCCCCGAGCGCTCCGGCCATCCGGTGAGCGCCGCGCCCCATGCGGACGACGGCCGCACGGACCCTCCCGCCGGGGGGCTCCAGATCTCCGAGGGTGGCTACACGCTCGACCTCAAGACCCCCCGCGTGAAGGCGGAACAGCAGAGCGAGCTGCGCTTCGCCATTCGCGACCGGGCCGGCCGGCAGATCACGGCGTTCCAGCGCGAGCACGACAAGGAACTGCATCTGATCCTCGCCTCACGCGACCTGCGCACCTATCGCCACCTGCATCCCACCCGGGCTGCCGACGGCACGTGGAGCACCCCTGTCGAGCTGCCCGCAGCGGGCGACTACCGGGTCTTCGCCGACTTCACGCCCGCCGGCAAGAACGCCGACGACCTGACCCTGGGCGCGGATCTGGCCGTCTCCGGGACGTACAAGGCGGCGGAACTCCCGAAGCCCGCCCTGACGACCTCGGTCGACGGGTACACGGTCTCCCTGAACGGAAGCCTGCGTCCCGGCACAGCGGAGCGCATCGCCTTCACCGTACGTAAGGACGGCCGGCCCGTCTCCGACCTGCAACCCCATCTGGGCGCGTACGGCCATCTCGTCGCCCTGCGCGCCGGCGATCTCGCCTATCTCCACGTCCATCCCGACGGAGCACCCGGCGACGGCGCCACCGAACCGGGGCCGGACATCTCCTTCACCGCGACGGCGCCCAGCTCCGCCGCCTACCGGCTGTTCCTGGACTTCAAGCACGACGGGGTCGTCCGGACAGCGGCGTTCACCGTCCCGTCCGGAACGGCGATGGGAACTCCTTCCCCCAGCGAGTCCGCGGACGGCTCCTCGGGCGGGCACGGGACCGGCGGCCACGGGCACTGACGAGCCTCAGCTCCAGTTCCTCGCGCGGCGTGCGGCCTGCCGCGCCCCCGTCCCCCGGGTGACGGCGTCCACCGGTGCGGCATGGCCGTCGTCACCGTGATTCGGGTCGTCATCGGAGGGCAGCTCGAGCAGGTCGGTCAGCCCCCGGCGCAGCGCGGACGAACTCGGTGAACAGCGCCGGGAGTACGGGATTGTGGGCCGCCGCGACCACGGCGGCGTGCGGGGCGATGTCCGCGTCGACGAAGGCGGCGTCGTCCGCAGCTCCTGCGGCTCAGCCGGCCGACGCGGCGGGCCGGGCCTCCCGGGCCCCGTCCGGCGCCCTCCCGCCCCGCTCGGACGCCCGGAACGACGCGACCGTGTGCCTGACGAAGCGCCGGATGCCCAGCGTGGTCCGCTCCTTCGGCCAGACCAGCCGCAGAGACACGGCCGGCCCGTCCTCCAGGCGGAGACTGACGGTTCCCTCGGGCGCGCCGATGCCGTCCGGCAGCGATGCCGCGAGCGCGACCGCCTGTCCGAGCCTGACGACTGCCAGCATCTGCAGGCCGTCACTCACCTGAGGCCCCGGCGCGCCGGGCCGTCCGTCCGGCCAGAGGCCCGGGTCGTTGAGCTGGGGCCCCGGGCCCACCCAGTCGAGCACGGGTTCACCGGCGAGATCGGCGACCGTCAAGGTGCCGTTGCCGGCCAGCCGGTGCCGGGCGCCGACCAGCACACTGACGCTTTCGCGGCGCAGCACCACACTGTCCAGCCCCTGCTCACGCAGCGGAGCCCGCCAGAGTGCGAGATCGGCCCGTCCGGAGCGCAGCCGGTCGAGCTGGTCGTCGATCGTGCCGACGGTCATCCGGGCCGGGTGCGGCGGGCCGGCTTCGTTGTACGACCGGATCATCCCGTCCAGCAGCACCGCGTCGCAGCCGGGGCCGGTCACCGTGACCGAGGCCTGCTGCTCGGCCGCCCGGCGTACCCGCGAGGTGACGTTCCCCGCCTGTGCCAGCAGGGACCTGCCCTCTTCGAGCATCGCGTGACCGGCGGCGGTGAGCGTGACGCCCTTCGGGGTACGCAGCAGCAGCGCGGCGCCCATGGTCCTCTCCAGGGCCAGGATCGCCCGGGAGAGTGCGGGCTGCGTCATCGCCAGGCGTTGCGCGGCACGGGTGAAGTTGCCCTCCTCCGCCACGGCGATGAAGTAGTGGACCTGCCGGATCTCCACGTCACCCATGGGGACATCCTGCCACCTGGTGCCATGCCGGTGCGGCATCGGGCCATGCCGGATCGGACCTTCCATGACCGACGCCCAGGCTGTCTGCTGGAGGGACGGACGGAGGGCGGCACCCGCTCGCCGACGGAGCATCGAACGGGAGCACGGCATGACTGAGCACACCCCGAAGGCAGTGGTGACGGCCGGCACCGGCGGCATAGGGCTGGAGACGGCCCTCGGACTGGCACGTCAGGGATGGGACGTCACCCTCGTCGCCCGCGACCAGGTCCGTGGGGAGGCGGCGGTGGCCCGCATCGACGAGGCCGCCGGACGCCGCGCGGGACGGTTCGTCCGCGCGGAACTGGTCTCCCTCGCCGAGACCCGGCGGCTGGGAGAGCGGCTCGCCGGCGAAGGTGCCCTGGACCTGCTGGTGAACAACGTGGGCGGCATGTGGACCGAGCGGTGGGAGAGTCCGGAGGGCATCGAGGCGAGCATCGCCCTCAACCACCTCTCGCCGTACGTCCTCACCGAGGCCCTTCTCGACGCGCTCGCCGCCGCGGCTCCCAGCCGCATCGTGAACGTCACGTCGAGCGCCATAGCCGCGGCGCAGACCGTGTTCGACGACGCCGAACCGCCGGGCCCCCACTACGGTCTGGCCGCCACGGGGCGGGCCAAACTGGCCCACCTCGCACACACGGTGGAGCTCGCCGAGCGTCTCGCACCCAGAGGCATCTCGGTCCTCGCCGCGGATCCCGGCGCCGCCGCGACCGACAACGCCGCACACATGACCATCGACATCCTGCCGCCGGCGCTGCGGCCCCACTGGGAACAGATCCAGCAGGGCGTCTCGGCTCCCGTCACCTCTGCGGCGAGGGGCCCCCTGGCCGCCGCGACCGACCCGGGCCTGGCAGGACGCACCGGCCTGGTGATCGGGCCCGACGGCGCGGTGGACGACACGCTCCTGGCCTTCGTCACACCCGGACTCACCGAGGCGGTGCGCGTGTGGACGAAGGGGCTCATGGTGGCGGCGGACCACGTTTCCTGACGACCCATCAGCACCGGGGGGGCGACCCGGCGGGATCCGGGCCCGCCCGGGGCGCCGGCCATCAACAGGCGGTGCGCGTCCCCGCCACACCGCAGGCGGCGCGCGGGCAGGGACCGGCCCGCGCCTACCGCACCAGGCAGGGCCGCTTGGCGTCGAACGTCCAGCCGGGGACGAGGTACTGCATGGCGTCGGCGTCGTCCCGCGCGCCCAGGGCCTTCTCCAGGTAGAGCTCGTGGGCCGCCAGAAGGCGGTCCATGTCGAGCTCGACACCCAGGCCGGGGGCGTCGGGGACGGCGATCTCGCCGTCGGTGACGCGCGGCGGGCTGACGGTGAGCCGCTCCAGCCCCTCCTGCCAGATCCAGTGCGTGTCCAGGGCGTTGTACTCGCCCGGGGCGGCGGCACCGCAGTGCGTGATCATGGCGAGCGAGATGTCGAAGTGGTTGTTGGAGTGGCACCCCCAGGTCAGGCCCATCGCGTTGCACAACTGGGCCACACGCACCGATCCCTGCATGGTCCAGAAGTGCGGGTCTGCCAGCGGGATGGACACGGACTGCAGGGCCAGGGCGTGGGTCAGTTGCCGCCAGTCGGTGGCGATCATGTTGGTCGCGGTCGGCAGTCCCGTCGCACGGCGGAACTCGGCGAGGACCTCGCGCCCCGAGTAGCCGTCCTCCGCGCCGCAGGGGTCCTCGGCGTAGGCGAGCGTGCCCACCAGGGGCGAGCACAGCTCCACCGCCTCGCGCAGTGACCAGGCGCCGTTGGGGTCCAGGGTGATGCGCGCGGCGGGGAAGCGGTCCTTGAGCGCGCGTACGGCCTTGACCTCTTCCGCGCCCGCGAGGACTCCGCCCTTGAGCTTGAAGTCACGGAAGCCGTAGAGGTCGTGGGCGGCCTCGGCCTGCCGGACGATCGCCTCGGGGGTGAGGGCCTCCTCGTGCCGGACGCGGTACCAGTCGACGTCGGAACCGGGTTCGCGTACGTACTCCAGGTCGGTGCGGCCGGGGTCACCGACGTAGAAGAGGTAGCCCAGCACCCGTACGGAGTCCCGCTGTTGGCCGTCGCCCAGCAGCTCCGCCACCGGTACGTCGAGGTGCTGGCCGAGCAGGTCGAGGAGGGCCGACTCGACGGCGGTGACGGCGTGCACGGTGGTCCGCAGGTCGAAGGTCTGGGCGCCTCGCCCGCCCGCGTCGCGGTCCGCGAACCGGCGCCCGACATCCCGCAGGACGCGCTTGTGGTCGCCCAGCTTCGCTCCGACGACCAGCGACTCGGCATCCCGCAGGGTCCGGGTGATCTTCTCGCCACCGGGCACCTCACCCAGCCCCGTACGTCCTTCGGAGTCCTTGAGGACGACGATGTTGCGGGTGAAGAAGGGGCCGTGGGCGCCGGAGAGGTTCAGCTCCATGCAGTCGCGGCCGGCGACGGGATAGACGGCGAAGTGGGTGATGGTCGGCTGGTTCATGCTCTTCGGTTCCTTGGGTGTGAGAGGCGGGGCTTCAGAGGTTCAGGACGTCGAGGGCCCATTCGGCCGCCAGGACGCCGCCGAGACCGAGGACGGCGAGCACCGTCGTGTAGCCGGTGCGGACCTTGATCGCCTGGATGACCGAAAGGTTGAAGTACTCCTTGAACAGCCAGAACCCCGGGTCGTTGACGTGGGAGAAGGCGATCGATCCGCAGGAGACGGCGAGCACCATCATCTCGGGGTGGACACCGCTTCCCGCCAGGAGCGGCAGCACCACACCGGAGGCGGTGACCACGGCGACGGTGGCGGAGCCGAGCGCGATGCGGAGGATGGCGGCGATGAGCCAGGCCAGGATGATCGGCGAGACCGCCCAGTGCTCGGTGATGTCCTTGATGTAGTCGGATATCCCGCCTTCGACGAGGACGTTCTTGAAGGCGCCGCCCGCCCCGATGACCAGGAGGATCATCGCCATCGCCTTGGCCGCCGAGGTGCAGGAGGCGCTGACGTCGGCCAGGCTGCGGCCGATCCGGGGGCCGAACGCCCAGGCCGCCAGGAGGAGGGCGAGCAGGAGCGCGATCGGTGCCGACCCGATGAAGGCGACCGCGTGCAGGAACGGGCTCTCGCCGGACGTGAGCATGTCGGTCACGGCCGCACCCGCGATCAGGACCACCGGGAAGAGGGCCACGAAGAGCGACCAGCCCATGCCGGGCATCTCCTCGTCGGTGAACTCGCGCTCGCTGACCAGGCCCGTGGGTATGGAGGGGTTCATCGCCTTGACGAACGGCAGGCGCGGCCAGAGGAGCGCGATGAGCGCACCGGCCGGTACGGCGATGAAGAGGCCGTAGAAGAGGGTGTGGCCGACGGACGCGTGGAAGGTCGCGGCCACGGCGGTGGGTCCGGGATGCGGCGGCAGGAAGCTGTGCATCGTGGACAGGGAGATCGACATCGGCAGGCCGACCCAGAGCAGGTTCACCCCGGTGACGCGGACGAGCGTGAACGCGATGGGCACGATGATGATGAAGGCGACCTCGTAGAACATGGTCACGCCGATGAGCATGGACGTGACCACCATGGCCAGCTGGACCCCGCGCGGCCCGAAGGCGTCGAGCAGCTTGCCCGCGATCCGCTGAGCCGCTCCGGAGTCGCCCATGACCCGGCCGACCATGGCGCCGAGGCCGATGGTGAGCATGGTGTCGCCGATCTGGTCCCCGATGCCCGCGGAGAGGACATCGGGGATCTCGATCGCCGGGATCCCCTGGACGAGGGCCACACCGACCGCCACGAGCAGGAGGGCGGCGAAGCCGTTGAGTTTCATGCGGGTCATCAGGAGCAGCAGCACCAGAACGCTGATCCCGACCACGAGGAGCGGCATGTCAGTTCCCCTTTGAACTGTCGGACTGTGGGGGTGGGTTGGGGCTGTGGGGGGGGTGAGGTCGTGGGGGCGTGGGGGCGAACCGCCGGCCTGCCTCGGCCGAGCGGTGGGGGCACGGTTCAGGCGGTACGGCGGCGGGTGGCGCCGACCAGGTCCAGCCCGGCGTCGAGGACCTTCTCCAGGTCGGCGAGGTCGGCCGGGCCGGGGTCGGTGAGCGGGGCGCGTACGGGGCCCACCGGCAGTCCGCGCAGCCGGGCCGCGGCCTTGACCAGGGACACGGCGTAGCCGGGGACCCGGTCACGCAGCTCGACCAACGGGACGTAGAAGTCGCGCAGCAGCTTCTGTGTCACCACGTCGTCGCCGGCCCGCAGGGCGGTGAAGAACGCGTCGGCGATCTCGGGCGCGAACGCGTGGACGGCCGAGGAGTAGGCGGGGACGCCGACGGTGGCGTAGGCGCGCGCCTGGATCTCGGCGGTCGCCGCACCGTTGAAGAAGAGGAAGTCGTCCGGTGCGGCGAGGGTGAGGCGCTGGAGCCGGTCGAGGTCGCTGTGCCCGTCCTTGAGGCCGATGACGGTGGGGATGCCGGCGATCCGCCGCACGCTCCCGGCGGTGAAGGTGACCTGGCCGCGCTGGTACGCGATCAGCGGCAGCCGGGTGCCGGCCGCGATTCGGCTCAACTGCTCGACCAGACCGTCCTGCGGGGCCGCGACCAGGTAGTGGGGCATGACCAGCAGGGCGTCGGCTCCCGCCTCCTCCGCGATGCGGGCGAAGCGAAGCGCCTGCGCCCAGCCGTATCCCGTACCCGCCACCACGGGCAGCCGGCCGTCGGCGGCCTCGACCGCGGCCCGGACGACCGCGCGGTACTCGTCCTCGTCCAACGCGCCGAACTCGCCCGTCCCGCAGGCAGGGAACAAGGCGCCGGGGGCGGTGGCCACCTGGGCGGCCAGATACGCCCGGTACGAGTCCAGGTCGAGGCTGCCGTCGTCCCGGAAGCTGGTGAGGGGGAAGGACAGCACCCCGCTCACCATGCCCTCCCGCAGCCGCTGGGTGACGTCGTCGGCGTCCGTACTGAACCGCTCCACAGAACTCATCCCCATATGCAGATGGCGTATACGTATGAGAACGGAGGCTAGGCGGGTGAACACAGCGGGGTCAATGGGTGCGACAGCGCGGATTTAAGATGAGGAACATGCCGGAGAACAGCGGGGTCCGTGGGGTGAAGTCGGCGTCCCGCACGGTCGCGCTGCTCGAGCTCCTCGCCGCCCGGGGCGACCGTCCGGCCCGCCTGGACGAACTCGCCGAGGAACTGGGCGTGCCGCGCAGCAGCATGTACCAACTCCTGCGGACCCTCATCGACTGCGGCTGGGTGCGTACGGACACGACGGGCTCGCTCTACGGCATCGGCATCCGTGCCCTGCACACGGGGACGAGTTATCTCGACAGCGATCCTCATGTGCGCGCCGCGCGCCCCTACCTGGACGAGGCCTCGGACGCACTCGGCGAGACGATCCACCTGGCCCGACTCGACGGCCCCAACGTCGTCTACCTCGCGACACGCGAGTCGCACGAGTACCCGCGCACCATCAGCCGGGTCGGCCGCCGGATCCCGGCACATGCCGGAGCACTCGGCAAGGCGCTGCTCGCCGAGCGCTCGGACTATCAACTACCCCTCCCCGAGGGGCCGTTGGAACCCCGCACAAAGAACACGCACGTCGAGCGCGCCACACTGCTCACCGACCTCGCCGGTGTGCGGGATCGCGGTTACTCCATCGACCGCGAGGAGACGGTGACGGGCATCGCCGGCTTCGGCTTCGCCCTGCGGTACGACTCACCGGCCGTCGACGCCATCAGCTGCTCGGTGCCGGTGGCGCGGCTCAGCGAGGAGCACGAGGCCCGGGTGGTGGCGGTCATGCGGGAGATCCGGACGAAGATCGAGAGCGTCCTGTCCCCCGCCTCGGGCGCCCCCGACTGGCGCTGACCACCGGCCAGGCGCCCATGGAATGCGGCCGGTCACGGTCAGTTGTCGCGGCGCCCCGGACGCGGGCAGCGGATCGGGTTCGCCGGCAGGTGGTGCAGGCTGCCCCGGGCTCAGCCATCACCCTCCCCCACGAGCGACCCGGCCCGGCTTCTGCCGTGACGGAACGGGGGCCGTCGCGTTCGGCGGCCCCCGTTCCGAACGTGCGGCAGCGACGCCGGGGTCCCGGCGTCGCTGCCTCATGCGTGGATGGCCGCCCCGGAGGATTCCGGGACGACACGCGGTCCCGGGTAGGGCCGGGACCGCGTGACTATCCGGCGTACGTCTCGAACTCGGCGACCTTCGGCGTCCCGGTCGCACCGGTGATCTGAAGCGTGATCTTCTTCAGCGAGGTCTGCGGCACCGCGATGACGCCCGCCCCGCTGCCGGAGGTCAGGACGGCACCGGTGTCGCCGTTGAGGATCCTCCAGGATCCGATGCTGCCGGCGGAGCCGGACGCCTCACGGACGTTGATCTTGGAGACGGAGGTGGCGGTGCCCCACTTGACCGAGACGGAACCCGTCGAGCCGGCCGGCGACCAGTAGGTGCTCATGTCACCGTCCCGCACGTTGCCGTAGCTCGTGCCACTGGCCTTGCTGGAGCCGTCGGCACCCGCGCCGATGCTGAGGTTGGAGCCGGTGGGCGGGTCGGTCGGGTCCGGCGTCGGGTCCGTCGGGTCCGGCGTCGGGTCCGTCGGGTCCGGTGTCGGGTCGGTGGGGTCCGGCGTCTGCGGAGAGCAGTTGCCGTCCGACACCTTCAGCCCCTTGTTGGCCCCCGCCGTCTCGGCCACGATCCCCGGCACACAGCTCGCACCGTCGAGCTTGAAGGAGTAGGGGATGCTGACAGTGGTGTTGGACGTCGGGTTCGGCCCCGCGGGCTGGTTGTCGCCGCTACGGGCCGACCAGGTCACGTTGTCGAAGGTGTTCCCGCTGACCTGCCAATAGCCGGCCGCGTCGGTGTAGAACGTGCCCAGGACGTCCTTGGAGTCCTTGAAGTAGTTGTTGTCCACCTTGGCCTTGGCGCCGGCCCGGGAGTTGATGCCGGACTCGTTGAGCTTCACGTAGTAGTTGTTGTAGATGTGCGCGATGCCGCCCCGCAGCAGAGGTGCGCGCGAGTCGAGGTTCTCGTACAGGTTGTGGTGGAAGGTGACGTAGCCGTTCGAGACGTCGGACTCGCTGGACCCGATGAGGCCACCGCGGCCGGAGTTGCGCAGGGTGCTGTAGGACAGCGTGACGTACTGGGTGTTGTCCTTCATGTCGAAGAGGCCGTCGTATCCCTCCGACTCACCGCCCGACGCCTCCAGGGTCGTGTGGTCGACCCAGACGTTGCGGACGTCGCTCTCCATGCTGATGGCGTCACCGCCGTTGGAGGTGGGCGAGCCGGACTTCTTGACGTTCTTGACCGTCACGTTCTGGATGATGATGTTGCTGGACTGCCGGATGTGGATGCCCAGCTGGTCGAAGACCGCCCCGCTGCCGACGCCGACGAGCGTGACGTTGCTGATCTGCTTGAGCTCGATCACACCGGCGGCCGTGTTGCAGCTCTCGCCCGACACCTTCGCGGTGTTGCCGTGGTTGATCGTGCCCTCGACCTCGATGGTGATCGGGGTACTGCTGCTGGCCCGCCCGCACAGAGCCGCGTGGATCGCGGTGCCCGTGGTGGCCCGCACCGTCTTCCCGCCGGCACCACCGGTGGTCCCGCCGTTCTGGGTGGCGAAGCCGGTGGCACTGCCGGTCACCGCAGCGGACGCCTCGGGCATCGACATCACGACACCGGTCACGGCCGCCACGGCCATCGTGGCCAGCGCGGCGTTGAGTCGCAGGGCGACTGGTCGTCTCATCTTCGTGTCCCCATTCGTCTTCACATGCTGTGTTGCTGCTCCATGCCGCGGTCGCAACGGCGAACCGGCGGAGCTGAGGGCATGACACCGCACAGCTTCCGTCGGCCGGTTGTGCACGTTCGTTCCGAGCGGTGGGGCGGCGATGTCCGCCGGGCCCCGGATGTGGCGCGGTTGCCGGCCGCAGCAGCGGCCGACGTCCCGGATGAAGCCCTGGGCCGGACCGGTGGCGGCTCATGCGCGACCGCCGCGACGGCCGACGCGACGGACGCTTCCACCGGAGGTGACCCAGAAGGGGAAAGCGCTTTCTTCCCGTGACAATAGAGCGCCCGTCATCAAACTGACAAGGTTCATGACACTTGAGAATCGAGCTGCACCGTGCGACACCCGCGCGTGCCGGTGGACGGCTTCACGACCGCAGCCCGGGCCCCGGACACCGCACACGCCCGTCGACGGCCACAGGGCCCACAGGCCGGTACTCGATCGCGCCCGGCGTCCCCCAGGAGGATCAACTCGGCGCTCTGCGAACTTGGTTCAGGCGTCCCCGGCCCCGGCGGGCCCGCTTCCGTGCATGGTGTGGTTCCCATGGCCCGGTTCGGGCTACGCTCCCGCCGATGACTACTCCATGCGTACACAGATGGGGGGTCCCGACCGCGCAAGGTGGATGCTGATGCTCACCGATACCGCGTTCGAGTATTCCCGCCTCTCCTTCTGGCTGGGCGTCCGCGGGATCGCCGTGCCGCCGGGCCACCCGGGTGGTCGCGGGTGGTGTCCATCGGCTGAGGCCGGAGGCCCCGCGGACCTGTCAGCCGTTCCTGTCGAGGAGGCGTCCGGTGGGCTCGGTGAGGGTGCCGTGGTCGAGGATGCGCTCTCCGCGCAGCCAGGTGGAGGTGACGACACCGTGCAGGGTCTTGCCGGCGTAGGCGGTGACCCGGTTACGGTGCTCCAGCTCGGCGGGGTCGACCGTGAACGTCGCCTCCGGGTCGAGGACCGCGAAGTCGGCGTCCCGCCCCGTCTCGATCGCACCCTTCCTCTCCAGACCGGCGAGGAGCGCGGGCCCCGCGGACATCCAGCGCACGACGTCCTCCAGGCCGTGGCCGCGGCGGCGTGCCTCGGTCCAGATGGCGGGCAGCCCGAGCTGCAGGGAGGAGATGCCGCCCCAGGCGGAGGCGAAGTCGGGGGTCTTGAGTGCGGCGGTGGAGGGCGAGTGGTCGGAGACGACGCAGTCGATCGTCCCGTCGGCGAGCCCCTCCCACAGGGCGTCCTGGTTCGCCGCCTCACGGATCGGCGGGCAGCACTTGAACTCGGTCGCACCGTCCGGGACTTCTTCGGCGGTCAGCGTGAGGAAGTGCGGGCAGGACTCGACCGTCACCCGGACGCCCTCCGCCTTGGCTGCCGCGATCAGCGGCAGCGCCCCCGAGGACGACAGGTGCAGTACGTGGATGCGGGCGTCCAGCCGGCGGGCCTGGGCGATCAGGTTCTCGATCGCCGTGTTCTCGGCGTCGCGGGGCCGGGAGGCGAGGAAGTCGGCGTACTTCCCACCGCTGCGCCGGGGGGCCGCGGCCAGGTGGTGCGGGTCCTCCGCGTGCACGATCATCAAGCCGCCGAAGCCCGCGATCTCCGCGAGGGAGTTCGCCAACTGCTCCTGGTCGAGCTCGGGGAACTCGTCCACTCCGGAGGGCGAGAGGAAGCACTTGAAGCCGTAGACACCCGCGTCGTACAGCGGGCGCAGGTCCTTGACGTTGTCGGGCAGCGCGCCGCCCCAGAAACCGACGTCGACGTGCGCCTTGGCGCGGGCGACCTCCTGCTTGATCCGCAGGTGCTCGACCGTGGTGGTCGGCGGCAGCGAGTTCAGCGGCATGTCGAGGAGGGTGGTGATGCCACCGGCGGCGGCCGCGCGGGTGGCGGTCCAGAAGCCCTCCCACTCGGTGCGGCCCGGGTCGTTCACATGGACGTGGGTGTCGACGAGTCCCGGCAGTACGACGTGGTCACCGACGTCCTCCAGGCGGGCGCCGGCCGGTACCTCGGCGTCGTACGGCAGCACCGCCACGATGGTGCCGCCGGAGACGGCGATCGACGCGGGGCGCGTCCCTCCGGGGGTGATGACACGCGTCGAACGCAACACCAGCTGTACGTCGGGCACGGATGCCCCTCCTCTTCTGAGCTTGTTCTTCGTGCGGGACCGGGGGCCGGCCCGCTCCTTCTGTCGTACTTCGAGGAAGGCTGCGCGCCACGGACCCTGGCGACCGGGAGAGGTTTCAGAGGTTTCCATCAAGTGGAAGTTGATTTCCGCACACCAAAACGTAGTTTTCACCGGAGGCCGGCGTCAAGGGTTACGGGCGGGCGACTTCGCCGCGAAGACAGCATCCGCACGGGATGCGCCACACCCGGGGCCAGGCAGGAGTGGACCTGGGAGACTGTCAGCCATGATGTCTGTTGATCATGGAGTGCGGGACTCGTGGGACCGCATCGGCATCCAGTTGAGGGGGCACGCCCGCACGACTCCGATCAGGCCGGCGGCGGATGCGGGGAGCCTTGACGCAGTCGAGGCCGAGCTGGCGGTGACCCTGCCCGCCGACGTACGGGCGTGGTGGGCCCTGGGCGATGTCAGCGCCGACTACTGGATTCCCGGGCCGTTCGCCCCGGTGGCACTGGAAGAGGCTCTGGACGCACGGGAGACATGGCTGCTCGTCGCGCAGGAGGACAGGCTCCTGAGCGATCGGGACGGCGAGGAGGAAGCCTGCTTCCTGCCGGAGTTCGTTCCGATCGCGATGAGTCCTGGCGGCGACGGCCTCGTAGTCGGCCTTCGGCCCGGTGAGCACCACGGCGCGGTCTTCTTGTGGGACCACGAGCGCTGGGGTCTCGGAGCCCCGTTGTGGCCCTCGACGGGCTCGATGCTGCGGGACGTCGCCGTCGCGCTCGAGACCCGTACGCCGTCACCGCTTCGGCAGGCCGCTCCCGATGGTGCCGGAGCGGCCCGTCCCGACAGGACCCACGACTCGGGCGACCCGGTCCGGGAACCGGAGTGCTGAACACAACGGCGCGGTGAAGGCGCCGATCCCCCTCCCGGTGCCGGTCCACCGGCTCACACCCCGGCCAGCAGCCCTTCGAGCGGTGCGGGTACATGGCCGGGGCCGAGGGCCTCGACGAGGACGCGGCCGTAGTGGATCTTGCGGCCCTTCTTCGTGCCGAGAAAACGCCGCAACTGCTGCTCGGCGGTACGGCCCCGCTGCGCCGGCTGGTGCAAGAAGGTCCGCAGGGGACGCAGGTCCCCCTCCGCCTCGACGACCTCTGCCACACGCGTCGGGCCCAGGGCGCGGACGAGCTCGTCCTCCAGATCGGCCGCGCAGACGAAGAACCCCTGTTCCGTCGCGCCCACCCTCGCCAGGCCGCGGGTGTAGAAACCCCACTCGGCCTCGTCGCACAGTCCCGTGAGGCGGAGGTCCAGCCCGGGCGGGCCGAGCAGGCCGGCGAAGCGACCGACGCTCATCGCGCCGCCCATCGGCAGGACGCAGACCCCTTCGGCCGCCAGGTCCCGGCCACGGCTCGCGGCCAGCGCGTCGACAGCGGCGGCGTCGCTCAGCCCCTCGAGCAGGACGACCGCCCGGACCCGCACCCGCGCGGCCAGCTCACGCGCGGGGCCGCCGGGGCCACCGGCCGCCCACGCGGTGACCGCTGCCCGGAACGCGCCCATGTCAGCCATGGGACGAGTCTGCCCCGCGCCCCGGCCTCACGACAGCGAATTACCCCTAGGGCGTGTTTCGAAAGTCCCGCCTGCCTGGCGACGCCTGGCACGCACGCTCGCCGCGTTGTCGGGATCACCCCGATACATCCAGTATCGGGGCGACCCTCCGCCTTGCGATCGCACGCACCAGACGCCGCCAGGCCCGCCCTTCGGGCGGACAGCGCTACTTTCGAAACACGCCCTAAGGGCTCCCCGCCTGAGACCGCCGTGGCATCGACCACCGCCCGTGTGCGACCGGCGGCCCCGGCGTGTGGCGCGGGTCACGGGAACTCCCGCGTCCACGGTCGGGCACCGTCCGGCTCACTCCTCGAGGGACTCCGTCATGGTGTCGAGTTCGACGAGGAGTGCGGTGAGGCGCCGCGCGGGAATGGCCCTGATCATCCGCGCCTCGACGGCGTAGACGGCACCGCGCGCCGCGTGCAGCCGCTCCCGTCCGGCGGGGGTGAGGTGGACGGGCAGAGCACGGCCGTGATCGGCGGCGGCCGGCCGGGTGATGAGCCCCGCCTCCTTGAGTCCGCGGAGGACGACGTTGGCGGACTGCCGGGTGACGAAGGTGCCGCGAGCGAGGTCGGCGTTCGACAGCCCTGGCTGTTCGTCGAGGAGTTCGAGGCATGAGTACTGCGGGACGGTGAGGTCATGGTCGCGCAGCGCCTTGTCCATGGCGCCGCGCAGGGCGGCCGAGGCGCGTTTGAGGCGGTACCCCACGTGCTCGGTGACGTCGTCGGCGGAGTGGGGCGGGGGCACGGGCACACGATCTTCCATGTCAGCATTTTGACATGCCGAAGGGCCGACGCCTACGGTCGTCATGTCAAAGTTCTGACATGCAGTTCTGCCATCAAGCCCTGGAGGAACCATGCCCGCCACCGTCGAAGGACCTGATTTCATCGCCCTGCAGATGAGGGACGTACCCACCGCAGCCGCGTTCTTCGAGGAGCGTCTCGGACTGCGCCGGGCCCCTTCCTCCCCTCCCGGCGCGGTCGTCTTCACCACCACTCCGGTCCCGTTCGCCGTCCGCGAGCCTCTGCCGGGCGTCGACCTGGACGGTGACGCCCACCCCGGCCTGGGCGTGGCACTGTGGCTGCGCACCGCGGACGCCGAAGGGCTGCGCGAGCAACTCCTGGCCGCGGGCACGCAGGACGTCAGCCCTCTGCGGGACAGCCCGTTCGGGCCGATGTTCTCCTTCACCGGCCCCGAGGGCTACCGACTCACGGCGCACGGGGGCTGACCCCGACAGACCGCTCCCAGGCGTCCCCGACTGCTACTCGGCTTCCCCTTCCCCCGTCTCCCGTAGCACGTCCGCGAGCCCGTCCGTGTTCAGCACCATGCTGACCTGGGCCGAGCTGTTGAGGCACAGGGCGTGACCCGGAGGGATCCGGGGGAGCAGGTCCACCACCGCAAGACGTTCGAACCCCAGCTGCCCGGCGGCCTGGAGGTAGCGAGGGGAGGTGTAGACCGGCACCACCGCAGTGCCGTCGGGCGCCGACGCGCTCACCGGCTCACCGTCCGCGGTGACCAGTACCGCCACGTCGGTCCTGGCCAGGGCCGAGGTGACGTCCTCCGCCCGGCCGTACCCGGTGGTGGCGAGCTGGACGGCACGGTCCACGTCATCGGCGGGCTCGGGCCATCCCATCGCCTCGGGTGACGGCCTGTAGGCCTCGTTGTCCTCCCACTCGACGATCTCGCCGTCGGAGTCGGAGCGCCACTGGCCCACCACGGCCCACTCCGGCGGCGGGCCCTCCCCCTGCCACGCGGGATCGGCCAGGTAGAGCCAGTGGTCGGGTGCGAGCCTGGCGGCCTGGACGAACTCCTCGGGTGGCGCTGGGGCCTCGGGGGCGGCGGGGGTTTCGGCGGCGCCGGTGTCACTCATCATGTCCTCGCTTGCTGGGGTTGTCCGAGTCGGCGCGCAGGCGCCCGGAGGTTCGGGTTGTCGCGCCGGGTGCGGCTTCCCCGGACGCCTCCGCCCACCGTTCCCGCAGGTCGTCCGCCGGCACGAGCAGGGCGGCCGGGGCGGAGGAGCTGAGGAACAGCACGTCCCGGCCGGCGGGCAGCCGGTCGAGGAGGTCGGGCAGGGCCATCAGCACATGCGGGGGCAGACGGTCCGCCGACGCCTGGGGCGGCACGGGGAAGACGGACACCGCGAGCGCGCCACCGGGCGCCCGCGTCCACGCCGGTTCCCCGTCCCCGGCCACACACACGGCCACGGTGCCTGCCTCCGCAAGGGCCTCGGTGACATCCGCGTCCGGACCGTAACCGGTGGCGGCCAGGTGCACGGCGGCGTCGGCGTCGCTGACCGGTGCGGCCCAGCCGAGCGCGGCGGGCGAGGGACGGTAGTCCGGGTTGGCCTCCCACTCGACGATCTCGCCGTGTGTGTCGGTGCGCCAGCGGCCGAGTACGGCCCACGGGGGCGGGGGGTCGTCGTCCGTCTCGCCGAGCCAGTGCTTGTCCGTCACCGACAGCCAGTGTTCAGGGGCGGTACGGGCCGCCGCGACGATGTCCCCGGGCGGCACCGGGAAGTCCGGCTGGTCCCGCCCTACGGGTGCGGACGGACGCGCGGACACGTCAGCGGGCGCCGCGCCGGGAACGGGTATCGGCCCGCGGGCGGCGTCCGGCCGTCCGTCAGAGATCGGCATGGGGGTCGCTCCATACAGTCACGCCGCGCGGATGCCCGGCTCGCAGAGGAAGACACGAGGACATCTCATCACTCCTGTGCACGGCCGTCGTTCCCTGCCCCGGTTCCGGCGGCCTTCCGGTTCTCCTCAGCCCGCCCGGCCGCCTCAAGCTCGGCCAGCAGCGCCCGGGCGTGCTCGTCGGGGAACAGGCCTTCGCGTGCGACGAAGGCCCGCAGCTCCTCCTCGGTCAGTGGGTGGACGTCCCAGTACCGACCCCAGTTGTTCACGTAGACCGAGGCCGCCGAGCGGTCGGCTTCGTCCAGGGCGTGCTGGGCTCCGGTCATCACCTCGTGGAAGCTGTGGTGGCCCACACCGACCATGATGCTCACCAGCCCGGACCTGATGAGGCCGAGGTCCACGGGCACGCCCGCGAGCCGGGTGAGCCGGGCCACGTGCGTGATGATCCGGTAGGCGCTGCCCGAGGTGCCGGTCAGCACCAGGCCACCGGAGTCCTCGGAACGCCCCTGGAAGTCAGCGGTCATCGGCAGGGTGTGCGTCGTCCCGGCGGGCGACCAGAGCAGGACCCCGTCCCGGACCGCCAGGCGCCGTTCGGCAGGGCTCAGCGCGGGCCAGACCTCGTGGGGGAGCAGCGGTGTCTGCAGAAGCGCATCCAGCTCCGCCATCTCCTCCTCCTCGTCCTCGGGGTCCAGGCCGGCCGCGAGGAGTTCGGCACGCTCGCGCTCGTACCGTTTGAGCTGCTCGGTCCGGTGCCGGTCACGTCGCTCCACACCGATCACCGGATGCTGCGGCTCGACACCTCCCATCAGGTACGGGACGAGGTCCTTCGCCACGCCGTTGAACAGGAACGTCACCCGCTCACGCAGGTTGCCGGACTCCACGACCCGGGCGAGCTCCTCGTACGAGGTGCCGACGGCTCCTGCGTTCAGGCCGTTCCTGCTGCCGAACAGCCGGTAGTCCGTGCGGTTGTTCAGGGCGATCGCCCAGAACGCCCGCGCGACCTTGCCGAACTCGTCGTTGATCTGCTGGTTGGCGCTCAGGTACGCGGCGAGCCTCTGCTCGAAGTACAGGGCCTCCTGCGCGTAACGGACGCGCGCCAGGGCCCAGGGGGGCGCTGCCAGTTGTCCGGCCTGCTCGTCGGGCTCCGAGAAGTCATCCGGCTCGGTGCCCCCTCGGGAGTCCCCGGCAACCGGGGTGCCCTCGCGGTCCGAGGACGGTTCCCGCAGCCGTGACAGCGGCGCCGGGTCGTCGTCCGAGTCGTCGTCCCTCGACAACAGCGGCCGCGGATCGTCGTCCGGGTCCGAGTCCAGGGACAGGGCCGCGAACGATTCGAGCACCGGTCCGGCGGCGGGCGCCGGCGGACCCGCGAAGTCCGCGTCCGCGACGGACGCCCCGCTTCCGGTGTGCGGCGCGAAGTACGGGTTGGCGACGTACGGCCCGAGCGGCATGCCGTACGCCATCGGCTGCACGCCGCGGATGTACCGGCGGTCGATGCCCCCGGGGAAGAGCACCTCCTCCTGGTCGGGGAAGGGCGAGGCCAGCCCCAGAGTGGCGTTCACGTCGATGCCGCCGGGGACCTGCATGTCGTAGCGCCAGCGGTAACGGCGGTGCAGCGCGTCCGCACCCATGGGGTTCGCGCGGGCGCTGTCGCGCACGTAGTCACGGTTCGCGGTCGCGCTCGCGAAGACGGTGTTCGGAACCAGGGCGCTGCCGCCGTAAACATGGTCGATGAGGTGCACCATCTCGGGCCCGTACGGCTTGAGCCCCTCGCGGAAGACCTGCTCGGGCCCGTCAGGACTGAAGCGGAACAGCGGGCCGTCGTGGTCACGCCACAGCGCGTCGGGGAGCGTGCTGCCTGCCAGCGCGGCCGGGTCGGCCGCGACGACGGCCGGGTCGACGGGCGGGGTCGGGCTCACCGGTCCGGTGGCGGGCCAGCCGACGGGTACGGGCTCGGCGCCACCGTCCGTCAACAGGCGGGAGGAGGCGACGAGTCCACGGCCGGGCAGATACCAGTCCCAGGCCGGGCCGTCGCGGTACACCCGGCCGGCCATGTCCGTGACACCACCGGCGGACGGGCCCTCGGGGTTGTACTCGCCGCGCAGTCCGAGCGACGGGATCTCGGCCACGAACACGTGGAAGTCCGCATCGTCCTGGCCGTAGCCCCACACGGTGTGCCGGTCGGTGGCGACGGCCACGGGGAACGCCTCCAGCGTCTCCTCGTACCGACCGTCGAACTGCCCGTCCGCGGAATAGGGCAGGGCCTGCTGCCCCGTCGGGGCCGTGCCGGCGGCGGGCGCGGTGGTCGCGTTCCACTCGGCGGGCCGCGCGGTGTCCACCGGGCCCGGAGCGACGGACGGTTCGGCGGACGGCATCCTCGGGACGGTCCGGTGCCAGACGCCGGGCCGCCCCGCGTCCGCGGCGAGAGCCGTCACGACGCCCGGCCGCGACGTGCCGCCCTCGGACACCGTGAACGCGCCGTCGTAGCTCCACACGGTCCGGTCGTTCGTGAGGGAGAAGCGCTGCTGTGCGCGCAGCTGCCCTGTTCCGATACCGGGCACCAGCAGGGCCAGGGGGCGGTGCTGGTCGATCAACGGCAGCTCCGGGTCGGACTCCAGCAGTGCGAAGAACTCCCGGGGGGTGATGTGCACGGTGCCGCCCGGCAGCCGCAGGACCACCGCACCGGCGTCGTTCGTGTCCGCGTACACGAAATACGGTGCGGCGGCGCCCTGCTGGGTCCACGGGGCGAACTCCAGCGAGCCGGTGGTGCCGGTCCTGTCGGTGTACAGACGGGAGGGCTCCAGCCCGCCGGGGGTCTGTGCGGGCCCCCAGTTGCGGCCCTGGAGGGGCCCGCCGGGCGTGCGGATGCGGCCCTCGTCGGCGAACGCCCCCAGCGTCTCCAGGTGGAAGACGGCGAGTTCTCCCGGGTGGCCGGAGTTCCGCCCGGTGGCGAAGGCTTGTTCGGTCAGCTCCCTCAGCCTGGCCTCCGTGGACGCGTCCCACCCGGCCTCGGCGGGCAGGTGGAGCGCCGCACGCCCCAGTTCCTCCCGCCGCGCGGGGGTACTGGCGTCCAGCAGTTGCGAAGCGCCGGTCATCGCCCACAGTGCGCGGGCGTACTCGCGCGGCGTGAGCGGACCGGCGGGCATCCGCAGCACCGCCCGCACCGCGGTGTCGCCGCCGGTGGCGATCCTGTCCAGCGTGTCCCGCAGCGCGGGCGCGTCCCATGCGTCCGTGAGCGCGGCGTCCCCCGGTGTGGCCAGGGCACGGTTGAGCACGGCCTCGAAGTCGGCCGGCCCCGGGGCACTCCCGTCGGGCGGCGACGCGAGGAGCTGCCACAACTCCATGCGCAGGGGGGTGAGCGCGCTCAGCGCCGGGTCGTTCGCCCGCAGCGTCTCCAGCGCGCCGATCCCGCGCAGCAGCCGCTTGTAACGGCCGCCCGGTACACCGCGGTCGTCCTCGACCTCGTTGCCGAAGACCTGCCTCAGCGCCCGTACCAGCCGCAGGGCACGCGGCCCCTCGTCGTCCCAGGCGGAAAGCCCCGTGCGACGCGGGAGGGGTCGCAAACCGGCCGCCTCGGTCAACTCCGCCGTCGAGTCCACCGGTTCGGGCAGGAACCTCTCCATGCGTGCCAGGGTGCCGTCGGGCGTCGCCGCGAGCAGCCGCATGGTGTCGTTGTAGCCGGTCCTCCCGGTGGCGGCCGTGGTGGTGCGCCCGCTGCTGTTGGCGGCGTGCTGCGCGAGCGCGACGTCCTCCAGGGGGTCCTCGACGAGCGGCGCGGGCCTGATGAGGGACTGTTCGCGCAGGGGGTCGCCCGCCACGGCGCCGTAGCAGCTCGCGACGTGCAGTTCGTCCCCGGCCGCCCGCTCGACCACCTCGGGCAGCCCGCCGATGTAGCGTCCGCCGTCCTCGGCTCCGAGCAGCAGCACCCGGCCGTCCTTGCTGGCCAGCTTCAGCCCGCCGGGTACGCCGTGGGCGTGGAAGGTGTAGACCGACGCCTCGGGGTCCGGGGCGGTCTCCTCGGTACCGACCGTATGGAAGGTGTCGCCCAGGCGCAGGACGTGCGCGCGTTCCCGCATGCCCCGGTACAGCCTCAGCCGCCGCTCCCGCAGCCGCCTGCGGCCGTCGTCGGGCATCGACTCGCGGCCTTCGAAGCGGTGGTCCGACCCGACCAGCGGGCGGGTGTCCACGTCGCTGTCCCGGAACCGGACGCCGTCCACCGTGACCCACTCGCGGTCCGGGGCCGGGCCCGTTCCGTGCGACGGCGGGTCGAAGGGCACCCAGTCGCCGTACGCGTCGCCGGGGTCGGAGTCGACGAGTGACAGGACGTGGACGGCCGGCCCGGCGTCCGTGACCTCGGCCCCGGTTTCCATGAGACGTCCGTCGCCACTGGGCGCCCAGACCCTGCGGCCCAGCCGTTCCGCGACCGTCCGTGCCAACTGGCCGTACTGGGCACCCGCGTACGGGCTCGCCAGCACGACCGGGACGTCGAGCGGCAGCGACGCGAGTACGGGATCGGCTGCCAGCAGGTCGGCCACCGCCTGCGCGTCCAGCTCCCGGCCGTCGGCGAACAGCGCCTCGTCGTAGCCGCCCTCGGCCGCCACCACGTACGCCCCTTCCCCCCAGGGGGCGGCCTCCTCGGAGACCCTCCGCAGCTCGCCGCCCCGCCGCTCGTGAAGCTGGATCCGCGTGGCGTCGACGCTTCGGATGCCGGAGCCGGTCCAGTCGCGCCCGCGCGGAGCGCCCTGGGCGTCACTCATCAGCGTGTCGCCGGACAGCAGCGGGTCGGAGGCCGCGTCGGCGGAGCCCGCGGACGGAAGCGAGTCGGTGGACCACGACCCGGACGTGTCGGAGGAGGAGACGGGTGAGGCCGGGGCCGAAACCGCGTCGGTACCGGGGGCGAAGGCCCAGTCGGGGCCGGAGGGTGACGTGCCCGTCGGGAGAGAGCCCCGCGGCCCGCCGTCCGCGTCCGGGGCCGTGGCGCCCCCTCCCGTGGACCGGGGCACCGGCGCGGGGAGAGTGCGGGGCGCGTCCTTGGGCGCGGCGTACTGGACCGGGCGCGCCTCGTGCCAGACACCGCCCCCCGGCGCACCCCCCATGACGGCCGAGAGGTGCATGGTCAGCACCGGCTGCCCGGAGTCGCCGGTGCCGGACAGGTCCGCCGGGAAGTCGGTCCACCACACGGCCCGGCCCAGCCGCTGGGCGAGCCGCTCGGCCACGTCGCCCGCGTCGTCGGGCTGTCCCGTGAACGCCAGGACGACGGGGGTGGTCAGTTCCCTGCGCGTCAGCATGGGGTCGTGCGCGAGCAGTTCCACGAACTCGCGGGTGGGCACGGCGGCCGACTCGCCGTCGTAGGTCAGCCGGATGAGCTCCGGGTCGGACGCGTCGGGGGCGACCCGCACCAGGTACGGGACCCGCGTACGCCCGCCCTGCGTCCACGGCGCGTCCTCCACCACGGCGAACGTGCGGAACTGTGCCAGGTCCACGTAGGACTGCGGCTGTCCGCCGGTGAAGTCGCGGCCGAGCCCGCGGGCGGCGCCCTGCACCGTGCGCAGACCGGACGTGGCGTACACCCTGGCCTCGTCCAGGTCGTGCACCGCCGCCACGTGGGGGTCGGACGCCTGGCGGCCCACCGCGAAGGCGCGCGTGAGCAGGTCGAGCGCTTCCCCGAGTTCGTCGGGGCCCGGCCGTGCGCCGGGTGTCAGATGGAGGACCTGCGCGACGAACGCGTCCCGGTCCGGGCCCGGGGTGTCCAGCGTCTCCTCGGCCTTGACCCGGGCCCAGAAGATCCGCGACCGCTCGGGCTCTGCGACCGCGTCCTCGTCGATGTCCAGGGCGGTGGCAGCCTCCTCCTCGGGGTCGGCGTCCCGCATCCACCGGGCGGCTTCCTCCACGGCGGGGAGGTCCACGAAGCCCACCAGCTGGTCGCCGGGCCACATCCTCCACTGCTCCGCGGCCGCGGCCAGTACACGTCGGGTGACGTCCTGGTCCACACCGGACGCGGCGTCGGGGTGCGCCTCGACCACCCGGCGCAGGAGGTCCAGCGTGAACGGGCCGGCCTTGTCGAAGTCGGAGTCCGCGCGCCACATGTGGTCGACCGCGGCCGCGCCGCGCAGCAGGCCGTCGTAGTCGGGTGCGTCGTCCACGTCGTGCCCGAAGGTGAGCCGCAGTGCCCGCACCAGGCGCAGCGTCCTCTCGCGCGTCTCCTCCGTGACGGGTCCGTCGGCCGGGCCGAATCCGGCGGCCTCGGCGAGGCGGTCGAGTGCGGGGCCCGCGGGCTCGGGCCGGAACAGGTCCCAGGCCCGGTGGCGCCCCTGCGCGTCGGCGAACAGCGTGCGTGTGTAACGGCCGTTGTCCGACTTCGTCCCCTGCGAGCTGTAGGCCAGGCGAACGGTGCGTCCCGTGGTGTTCGCCACGTGCTGTCCCATGGACACGTCGCGCAGCGGGTCGGCAACGAACGGGCCGGGGAAGGCGTCGCCCGCGGTGTTCGGGCTCGGCACGGCACTGTCCTTGGGCGCTCCGCTCCAGCAGACCACGAGGTCGATCCAGTGGTCCTCGGGCAGGTTCGCCAGGCTCTTGCGGCGCTTGAGCCACGGCCCGGCCTCCCGCTCGTCGACCAGCCGGACGGTGCCGTCCCGCAGCGCCAGCTGGAGGGCGCCGGGTTCGCCGTGCATGTCCAGGCGGTAGGCGGTGTCCTCGGGGCCCGGACGCGGCAGGTCGTACTCCTGGGACATTCCGTCCGTGGCCGGGTAGTGGTGCACGAACGTCGTCATCCGGTCGAGCTGGCGGCCCTCGTCCTCGAAGTGCTTCGCGTACTCGGCGGGGTGGTGCGAGGCGCGGCCGATCTGCTTCCCGCTCAGCGAGCTGACGATGGGCCGGGTGACCACGTCGCGGTGCCAGTCCGGTGCCTCGTCGTCGGGGTCGGGCGCCAGGCCGGGCTCGCTCGCGATCCAGTCGCCCTGGGGGACGCCGGAACGGCGGACGGTGTCGATGGTGCTCGCCGTGCCGGGGGCCGAGCTGAGCATCGCCTCGCCGCTGTGCGCCCACACCGTCAGACCGGTACGGTCCGCGAGCTTGCGCGGCAGGTCGAGGTAGCCGTCCCCGGCGAAGGGGACCGCCAGCACGACCGGTGTGCCCTGCGTGAGTCCTTCCCGTGCCACGTCGGCCGCGACCAGTTCCACGAACTCGTCGACGTCCAGTTCGACCGTCGAGTCGTCCGGCAGCCGTGCGTCCACCCGGTCGTGCGCACCGTCGGCGGCCACGACGTACGGGGTCACGCCCTGCGGCCAGGGGACCCGCGCCGTGTCGAGTACGTCGTACGAGCCGGACGGGGTGGCCTTCAGTACGTCGCCCTGGGCGGTGTCCAGCTCCGCGACGACGTCGTCCTCCCAGTTGAGGCCCGGTACGCGGCGGCCCTGGACGGTGAAGTGGCGGGCGCGTCCCGGCGCCAGCACGCCCAGATCGGTGAGGTGGAAGGCCCCCAGTGCGGCGAGGCTCGTCGCCGCGCCTGCCGCCGTCGCCCGTTCCACCAGCGCGAACAGTTCCGCGCGATCGTCCGGTCCGACGCTCTCGTCGGAGTCCAGGTGCAGGACCCGGCGGGCGAGCGCGTCCACGTCCAGCGGACGGTCGCGCAGCGAGGGCTCCCGGCGGCGCAGGGTGTCCAGCGTCTGCACCGCTGCGGCGTCCGGCGACTGGGAGATGCCGATCGTGGCCTGCCGGCCGAGTGCGGCCCGGGTCACACCGTCGAGCGCCCCCGTGCCCACCCAGTCACCGGGGACCCGTGTCAGGCTCTTCGCCCCGACCGAGAAGTCCCCGGCGGTCAGACGGGGTTCGCCGGCGGGGCCGTCCTTCTGGAGGTCGTCCAGCGCACGGGCCAGCAGCCGCTCGAACAGGGTGCGGGCGGCCTGCGCGCGCCGTCTGCCCGCCGAGGCCTGCTCGTTGACGTGCGACGAGCCGTCCGTCCGGCGCGCGTCGGCGCCGTAACCGGTGACGGTGACGCGCGGCAGCGACGCGCCGGCCCGCTGGTTGCGCAGCCCTGCGGCGGCCACCTGGGACGCCAGCCGGCGCAGGGTGTCCGCTCCCTGCGCCGACGGGGCCGTCTCCCCGGGCCCGTACGCCACCAGGGCGCGCGTCGGCAGGACGGGCAGCGGCCGGGCCGCCTGCGGAGCGGCCGGGGCCGTGTACACCGGGGTGCTGGGCGTCGGCACCGAGGTCATCTCCACGCCCTGCATGGGGTCCCCGGCCGAGGAGCGGGCCTTCACGGTGGAGGAGGTCGCCGCCGCCGTGGGGCTCTTCCCGGACGACGGCGCCGCGGGCAGCGGCGGCTCGACGGGGCGCGGAACCTCCTGGATCCCGGCCCGGTCGACAGGCCGTGCCTCCCGCCAGTCGGCGACCGTCGGGCTGGTCAGGGTGGTCAGCGAGTCGCTGAGCGTGGGTACCGCGACGCCTGCGTCGTCCTTGCCGGACAGATCCGCCGGGAACGGGCTCCACCAGACGCTGCGGCCCAGCCGCTGGGCGATCACCTCCGCGACGCCGGGTGCCGGGCCGCCGAGTCCGGTCAGCATCAGGAGGACGGGGACGGTCAGCCCCTGTCGACTCAACTCCACGTCGGCGGCGAGCAGTTCGGCGAACTCTGCGGCAGTCACGACGTAGGAGGCACCGTCGAAGTTCACCTGGACGTGGCCGTCGTCCTGGAAGCCCACGTCCGCCAGGACCAGGTGCGGGACGGGCTTGTCCTTGCCGTACACGTCCTGCCCGGCCCATGGGGCGTCGGTGAGTCCGCCCGGTGTCCGGAACGTGCCCAGTTCGGGGCGGGGTCCCGACAGGTCCGCCCAGTCCCGGCCGCCGCCCGCGGCGGATCCCATGGCCGTGGACACCGAGGACCGGTCGAAGACGCCGCGCGCCTCGAGGTCGTACGCGGCGGCCACGTCCGGGTCCGTCATGTTCCGGCCCGCCGCGAAGCCACGTGTCAGGACCGTCAGTGCCTCGCCGCGCAGTGTGTCGTTCACCGCGGTGTCGGGATCGAGGTGCCGGATCCTCGCGGTGAGGGCGTCGGCGTCCGGTCCGGCCAGCGTTTCCTCGGCCTTGACCCGCGCCCAGAACATCCGCGCCCGCTCGGCGTCGCCCACGTCGCCGGGACCCGGGAGGTGCAGGGCGGCGACGGCCGCCTCCTCGACCGCCGCCGGGTCCTGGAGCCACCGGGCGGCGGAGTGCAGCACCGGCAGGGCGACGAACCCGCTCACCGGCAGCAGGGGCGCGCTCGTCCACGCCTGTGCGGCCGCGGCCAGCACGCGGCGGGTGACCTGACGGTCCACCCCGGACGCCGCCTCCGCGTGGGCGGCGATCACCCGGCGCAGCAGGTCCGGCGAGAACGGGCCGGTCGCGCCGAGATCCGGATCGGAGTGCCACATGTTGGCGAGCGCACCGGCTCCGCGGATGAGGGTCGCGAAGTCGGCGGCGTCCTCCACGTCGTGTCCCAGGAGCAGCTTCAGGGCCCGCACCAGGCGCAACAGGTCGGCCCGGCTCCGCGGTGACGGCTCACCGGTGAACCCGACGAGCGCCGCCAGCCGGTCCAGCCCGGCCTCGTCGGGCTCCGGACGGCTGGTGTCCCACCACCACTGCTGTCCGCTCGCGTCGGTGAACAGCACCCGCACGGGGTCGTCCTGGTAGGTGAAAGCCCCCTGGAGGGCGTGGGACAGCCGGACCGTGCGCCGGGTGACGTTCGCCAGGTGCTGTCCCAGGGACAGGGCGTCGTCCGAGAGCGGATCGGCGGCGAACGGTACGCGGAAGGAGTCACCGACCTGCGAGAGGTCCTGCACGGCGCTGTCCTGCGGGGCCGAGGAGTAGCAGACGACCATGTCGATCCAGTGGTCGTCGGGCAGGCTCGACAGGCTCTTGCGGCGCCGCAGCCACTCCCCCGCCTCGTGCCGGTCGGCGGTCCTCGACCCGCCACCGGCCAGGGGCAGCTCCAGGCTGCCGGGCAGCCCGTGCCCCGCCAGGTGGTACGCCTTGTCCTTCGGGCCGGGGTCGGCCAGCGGGAGCTTGGCGGAGTACGTGTCGGTGGCGCGGTTGTAGTGGACGTACAGCGTCATCTGGTCGAGGCGGTTGAAGTTGTCCTCGCGCGACGACTCGGTGAGCTCGCCGGGATGGTGCAGACTGCGGCCGATCTGCTGTCCGGTCCGCGCGCTCACGATGGGCTGGGACAGCACGTCGCGATGGAAGTCCGGGGCGTCGTCGTCCGCGTCGGGCGCCAGGCCGGGCCGGACCGGGACCCACGAACCGTGGGGCATCCCGTCCCGCTGGATCACGGCGACGGTGTTCGACGCCGCCGGATCGGGGTTGCGCCGCGCCAGGCCGCTGTGCGCCCACACCGTGCGGCCGGTGCGCTCCGCGAGCTTGCGCGGCAGTTCCAGATACCGGTCGCCCGCGAACGGGACGGCCAGCACGATCGGGGCCACGGCCGGCAGGCCCTGCAACGCCGGGTCGGCCGCGACCAGTTCGATGAACTCGTCGGCATCGAGGTCCCGCGTCGTCCCGTCGGGCAGCAGCGCCGTCACCGTGTCGTGGCCGCCCTCCGCGAGGACGGTGTACGGGGTCATGTCCCACGCCCAGGGGGCGAAGTCCGTCATTCCACTCGGAGCCAGTCCGCCTGCCTGGTCCTCCTTGAGGTCATCCACGAAGAGGCCTTCCATTTCGGCGACCTCGGACCCGGCCCAGTTCAGGCCCGCCACCCGGCTGCCTCCGCTGGTGACGTACCGGGCGCGGTCCGGGGCGAGTACGCCCTCCTCCTCCAGGGCGAACGCCGTGAGGGAGGCCAGTCCGCCGGCCCGCCCGGCCGCGAGCGCCCGTTCGACCGTCGTGTACAGGTCCCTGTGCATCCCCGGGTCGACGAGCACGGACGGGCCGAGGCGGCGGACGCGCCGGGTGACGGCGTCCAGGTCGAACTCCCCGGCGCGCAGGGTGCGGTCGTCACGGCGCAGCGCGTCCAGGGTCTCGACCGCCGCCGCGTGCCCCGGCGACGTGAGGACGATGGTGGCCTGCCGGCCCAGGTCCGCGCGGCTCACCGCGTCGGACATGGCCGCGGTGCCGCTCCGGCCGGGCAGGCGCGCACGGCCACGTGAGGTGATCTTGAAGTCCCTCACGGACAGTCGCGTCCGCCCTTCCGGCAGGTTCGTCTGGAGGACGCGCAGCGCGTCGTCGAGCTTCCCGGCGAACAGGTCACGCGCGGTCCGCGCGCGCCGGTCGCCCCTCTGCCGGGCGGCCTGTTCCCGCTGCTGCGCGGTGCCGGCCTGGCGGGCGTCGGCACCGTACCCGGCGATGTCGATCTTCGGCAGCGGCACCCGCGTACGCAGGTTGCGCAGACCGGCCTTCGCAACCTGGAACGCCAGCCGTTCGACGCTCACCTCCGTGCCGGCCGAGGGACGCGTCTCGCCCTGGGCGTACGTCACGAGGCTCAGCCGGGGCAGGGGGGCGAGCGGCCGCGCGGACGCGGCGGTCACCGGGGCGGCGAACACCGGCCGACCGTCGGCGGTGGCCGGCGCGGTCATGTCCGGGCCGGTGGGCTCGAGACCGGTCATGTCGACGTCGGTCACGTCCGGACCCGTCAGGCCCAGGTCGGCGAGGTCTGTTCCGGTCGGACCGAAGTCGAAGTCGAAGTCGAAGCCGCCGACGTCGAGGCCGTCCCAGGCCGACATGTCGAAGTCGCCGAAGTCGCCGAAGTCGATCGTGCCCAGGTCGATGCCGTCCACCGTCGACAGGTCGAAGTCGGTCATCTCGGCGTCGGTCCCCGACTGCGCCCCCGGCACCGGCGCCGGACCCGTGAGGGGCGCGGCAGCCGGGCTCGGATCCGTGGCGGGCGCGGTCCAGCGCTGCCGCAGGCCGAGTCCGGAGCGGAGGGTGTCGGCCAGCTCCGTGGCGGAGGCCGGTGCGGCCCCGGTGCCGGCCCCCGCGTCCAGCAGGTGGCCGGCGACCCGGCGCACCGCGTCGCGGAAGCCGTCCCCGGCGTACCGGGAGTCGGCCAGGGTCGCGTGCGCTTCGGCCGGCAGCACCAGGGTGACGGCGGCGTCCCAGGCACGGGTGGCGTCGGCCGCGTCCGTGCCCTCGGGTGCCGTGTCCGCGAAGCGGGCGTACGCCCGCGCCCACAGCCGCCGCGACACGCGCGCGGCCACCGTGTCCGTCGTGTCCGTCCAGACGTCGGGCCGCGCCATCCGTACCCGGATCAGGTCCAGCGGCGACAGTTCACCCGCGGGCAGCCGGTCGTCGCCGCGCAGCATCATCTCGGTCCGCTGGCCGACGGAGGGGGTGATGCCCGCGCCGTTCAGCTCCCGCAGGCTGACGGTCTCGCCCTCGGCGGGCGGCGGCGGAGCCTGCGGCAGGTCCGCCTCGGTCACCTGGTCCGCGACCCACCGGCGTTCGGCGGCGTCCCTCGGGACGGCCGGGGCCGCGTCGTCCAGGTCGGAGCCGGTGTTCCGGGCCGCCCCCAGCGCGTCCGGAGCGACACCCAGGGTCAACAGCCGCGCCTCGGCGTCCTCCAGCCGGTCGCGGGCTGCGCCGACCCCGGTCCAGGCGTCCGCCACGGCCGTCGAGTCACCGCTGATCCGCTCCGTCGTCGCGGCCTCTGCGGCTGCCGCGCCGAGCGCGGTCAGCGCCCGCGCGTGCGCGTCCCAGGCGGCGTCGAGCTCCGTGGTGGCGCCGGATTCCACGGGCGTACGGGCCGACCGTGCGTTGACCGCCGTGGCCGTGGGGCCGGAGCCGTCGCCCTCGGAGGTCATGGTCCGCCCCCAGCCGCCCGCCGTGGCCGGCTGTCCGTCCGGGCCCGGCAGCACCGCGACGGTGTACGTACCGGTCGCCGGGTCGTGATGGAGCGTGGTGGCGCTGTCGGTGGCCCACCAGTTCCGGGCCGAGTTCCGGGCGCCCTCGCCCGGGATGCTGCCCTCGACGGGCATGCCGCCGGACGGCCTGCCGTGCGGCACCACCGCGATGACCTCGGCGTACCCGTGCTCGTCCAGCAGATCCGGGTCCCGGAAGACCAGTTCGCCGAACTCGCCGGGCGGCACCGGTCCCTGCATCCGCAGCCCGCCGGCGTCACCGTCGGCGACGTACACGAAGGGCCTCGGGCGGTGCGGGTCGGCCGTCCAGGGCGCGGGCTCGGTGCCGACGGGCACGAGGGAGCCGTCGGGCGCGTAACCGAGCAGGGTCACGACACTGTGGTCGAACGTGCCCTGTGGCCGGGACGTGCCGTCCAGCGCCCTGCCCCAGGCGTCGCCGTCGTCGTCCGCCAGGAGCCGGTCGGACTCCAACGCACCCTGCTGCTCCAGATGGTAGGCGGCCACCTCGTTCAGCTGCCACGGGTCCCGGCCGGCGGCAACCGCCTGCCGTGCCACGAGGACCGCTTCGCCGAACCGTGCCGGGTCGGGGGCGGGCAGGTGGAGCACCGCGGCGGCGAACGCGCCCTGATCGACGTGGCCGGTCGCCGAGGCGACCTTGAACGACGCCCACAACAGCCGCGACCACTCGGCCTCGCCCACCGGCGACGAGACGTCGAGGCCCAGGACGCGGCGGGCGACGTCCTCGCGGTGGGGGGTGGCGGCGAGGTCCGTCAGCATGTGGACCAGGTGCGGCAGCGCGATCCAGTCGGTCAGGGGGCCGCGCGGTCCCGTCTCCCAGCGGCGGGCCGCCTCCGCCAGCAGGCTCCGGTGTCCGTCCGGCGTGTACTGCGGGCTCTGCCCCTGCGGGAGCCCGCCCGCGAGGTACCGGGTGATGAGCTGCTCGTACAGGTCCAGGGTGAACGCGCGCGCGCCGTCGCGGTTCAGGTTCGGATCGGCCTCGTGCATCAGGTCGAGCGCGCCGATACCGCGCAGCAGCACCGGATACTCCGGGCTCTCGTCCACCGTGGAGCCGAAGATCTGGCGCAGCGCCCGGACCAGCCGCAGAGTCCGCTCCCGCACCGCCTCGGGTGCGGGCCCGGGGCCGTGGTGCAGCCCGGCGTCCAGGGCCCTGCGGTCCAGCGCGTCCCCGGCCGGCTCGGGCGTGAACATGACCCACGGGTAGGCGCGGCCGCGCGCGTCGGTCTGGAGGGCGATGTACGCGTCCTGGTCGCCGTCCGACGGCTGGACGGCGGCGTTCATCAGGGTGGTGGCGAACACCGTGCGGCCCGTCTCGTTGGCCGTGTGCTGGCCGACCGCGACGGCCGCGAGCGGGTCGGGCACGAACGGCGGAGCACCGACGATGTGCAGCCCGGGCGTCTCGCCGATGCCGGGGGGCGCCGCCGCGTAGCAGATGAGCAGCGCCACGGGGTGTTCCGGGGCGAGCGAGGCCAGGCTGCGCCGGCGGGCGAGCCTGCGGGCGAACTGCGGCCCGTCGTCGGTCCGCTCCCCCTCGGGGGTGTGCCACGTGACGGAGCCCGGCAGACCGTGGTTGTTGGGGAAGTACGGTGCCGGCAGGCCGAGCGCGGTCCACGGCGTGGGGGCGGTGGGGCCCTTGGTGTCGTAGGCGGTGCGCTGGTGCGTGTAGGTCGTGACCGTCCCCAGCCGGCTGTGCGTCATCGTCCGCGACCAGCCACCGTCGTCCGCGTCGGCGAGGTCCATCGAGATGTAGCCCGTGGACCGGTTGCCGTGATGGGCGATGGAGAGGGCACTGACCTGGCCGTCGACCGCGTCCGCGGGCGGGGTGGACGCGGTGGCGGGCGTGTTGGCGAACCACTGGCCCCGGGGCGCCTGCCGCTCCTCGTCCAGCAGCAGGACCACCGAGCGGTCCGGGGCGCCTGGGAGGCGCCCGATCCCCGACCGGCCGGTGGTGGCCCACACCTCCCGGCCGAGCCGGTCGGCGAGCCCGCGCGGCAGGTCCAGGGACGCGGCGGTGGGCCGGGCGACGTGGAGCAGCAGGGGCCCCGGCCGGCCCGCCAGGTTCCGGTCGAGGGCCATCAGCTCGTGGAAGACCTCGGGCGGTACGGCGCGCGCGAACCCGCCGAGCCCACGGACCACGACCGCGTCGGACCGGCCCCCGAGCATCACGAGGTACGGGTCGGGGTCGCCCTGTGCGGGAAGCCAGGGCGCGGTCTCCGGTCCGCTGTGGCCGGGCGTGCCGTCGGGGGTACGCGAGATCCGGCCGGTGCTGCCGGAGTCGAAGTCGGCCGGCAGGGGCTGCCCGAGCCAGTTCCAGCCGCGCGGTCGGCCCTGCGCGTCGGTGAGCCTGAAGTCCGCGTGGAACGCGCCGCGGTGCGCCAGGTAGCGGGCGGACAGCGCGGGAAGTGTGCCGGCGCCGACGGCGAACGGGGCTGTCACCAGCCGTACCAGGGCGCCGCGCGCCGCCGCGTTCACCGTGTCGGAGGGGTCGAGCAGCAGCACCCGGCGGACCAGGGCGTCCAGGTCCAGGAAGCCGCCGCGGAGCTGCGGGTCCGTGGACCGTAGCCGGTCCAGCCGCTCCAGCGCTTCGGCGGCCCGCTCCCGGTCGACGCCGTTGAGGGCGCCCAGGCCGTACAGCGCGTCGAGGACCGCCTCGCGGTGCTGCTCCGCGTCGTCGGGCGAGACGTCCTGGGGCCTGGCGGCGGTCCCCTGACCGGTGGCGGGAGCGCCGGGCGCGTTCGGCATCTGCGGGACCGGGCGGTTCGGCTCGGTGGCGACGGGCCGCGTGTGGATCGGCCGGTGCGGGAGCACGGCGCGGCCCCTGCCGCCGCCCTCACGCGTCACGGTGCCCGTGACGCGCTCCGGCTCCAGCTCGTCCAGCAGAGCCTGGGCGTGCTCGTCGGGGAAGAGCCCGTCCCGCGCCACGTTCTCCCGCAGCTCCGCCTCGTCGAGCGGGTAGATGTTCCAGTACCGGCCCCAGTTGTCCGTGTAGTCGAGGGCCGGGTCGTGGTCGGGCACGTCGTTCAGTGCCAGCTGGGCCCCGCGCATCACCTCGTGGGCGGTGTGATGGCCCACCGTCAGCGAGATGGCCAGCATCCCGGCCCGGATCAGCCCGAGGTCCAGGTCGAGGCCCCACTGGTCCCGCATGCGGGCGGCGTGCAGTACGAAGCGGTACGTGGACCCGGCGGTGCCGGTCGCCACCAGGCCGCCGGAGTCCTCGGAACGCCCCTGGAAGTCGGAACTCATCGCGAGGTCGTACACCGTCGTCGCCGGCATCCAGGTCAGCCCGGCCTCGTCGACCGCGATGCGGCGCTCCGCCTCGCTCAGCGGCGGACGCGCGTCGTCCGGACGTGCCGGATCCGCCACGGGATGCGGCAGTTCCCTGACCGCCGCCGCCTTCTCGGCAGCGGACATGTCCGATGCCTGGATCTCCATGGCGCGCCGCATGTACGCGGCGTAGACCTCCCGCTGACGTCGGCTCGGCCGCTCCGCGGCGATCTCCGGATGCTGCTCCTCGGCGCCGCCGAGCATCTCCGGCACGAGGTCGTTGGAGATCCCCTCGTACAGGAACGCCACCAGCTCCCGCAGGTTCCCGCTCCTCAGCACCCCCTGGAGAGCCGCGCGGGAGGTGCCGACGGCGCCCGCCTTGAACTTGCTGGTGTCGCCGAATGTCGCCAGCGCGCGCGGATACTGCTGGCGCGCCTTCGTCCACGCCGCGGTCGCCATCTTCCGGAACTCGGCGGTGACCGCCTCGTGTTCGGCCAGGTACTCGCCCAGCCTCCTGTCGAAGGCTTCGGACTCCTCGGCGTACCGGATACGCGCCAGGACCCACGGAGGTGCCCCACTGTTCCTGCGCTCGGGGCCCGGCTGTGCGGAGCGGCCCGGCGGCCGGGAGACGGCGCGCTCGGGGACGGGCGGGGGCTCGGCGGTCGCGGGTCCGGAGGGCCGCGCGGGGGCGGGCTCCTCGGAGCGGGCCGGTTCCCCCACGGGCGTGACGGGTCCCGACGCCCCCGGCGGGACCAGGCGGTGATCGTCGATCTCGATCGTCACCATGCGCCCCTGGGCCGGGTCGGTGGCGCTGCGCACCCGCTTGGCGGCCTTGGTGAGACCGAAGTCCCGTACGCCGACGCGCGGCCCGCTCAGGCCGGCCTGGAAGGTGTCCAGGACCTGGGCCAGCCTGGCCGCGAGCGCCCTGGCCACGACGTCCGCCCGCTCCTGGCCGCTGGACTGCGAGCGGTTGCCGTGCCCGGTGAGGGTGATCGCCGGCATCGGCAGGCCGTGTGCCCGGTTCCAGAGCCCCGCGCGTGCGAGCGAGAGGGCCAGTCCGTCGATCGTGCCGTCCGCGTCGGCGGGGATGCCGTGCTCCCCCTCGTCGAAGCGGATGGCCAGCTGGTGCCAACGCGGCGCGTGGCCGTGCAGCACCACCGTCGTCAGCGGGTTGGCCACCGCGGCCGAGGAGTCGGACAGCAGCGCCGCGTTGACCTCGTGCGCCGACTCACCCGGCCGCTTGCTGTACGCCCGGAAGAACCACAGGTCCTTGCCGTCCATCACCGGCGCGGCGTCCCGCATCAGGTCCCTGGCGCGCGAGCGCGCCTGAGCCACCTCGCGCAGCGCCAACGCGTGCTCGGGCCGGTCCTCGTCGAAGTACCAGGGAATTCGCTCCGCCTGGCGGAGGTCGGCCAGGGCCCTCGCCACGCGCGCGAAGCCCTCCAGGCGGTCCGTCTCCGCCTGGTCCGCACCGCGTTCCCTCGCCTCGGCGAGCCGCTTCTCGGCGCCGCGGGCCAGCCGGGTCAGTTCGTCCTCGCCGTAGCGGTCGAGGTTCTCGTCGATGACGTCGTCGAGGAGCTCGGCCGGTATCCCGCTCCCGGAGTGGGTCTCGTTCTCCAGCGTGATCTGGTGGGTGCCGTCCTCACTGGCCAGTACCACCTGTGCGAAGTGGTACGGGGCGTGCGGGCCCACCTGGTCGCCGGGCTTGGCGTGGTTGTGCGTGAACAGCTGCGCGCCGCCGTCGCTCGTGGTGCTGACCGACTGGATCAGGTAGCCCTCGCCGACTTCCGCCCACGCGTACTCGTTGACGCCGATACGCCGCGCGGCCGAGGCCAACTGGGTGCGCAGCGGGTTGTCCTGCGGCTCGTGGCTCAGGGCCTGGCCGTAGCGCTCGCCCGGTGTGGGGGCGCCCACCACACCGCCGGTGAAGCGTTTGTCCCGGCCCGCCTGGCGTGCGGCCCAGCGCGGGGTGACGTCGGTGGCGGAGCGTGTGCCCTCGGCGACCTCCGTCAGTGCGTGGGCCAGGTGATGGGTTCCGGTGACCTCCCGGCCGTGCAGTGCGTTCACCGGGGCCGTCGAGACGACGTCGCCGGTGGGGCCCCGGAAGGCGATGTGGGACAGGGGCGGGCTCGACGCGCCGGCCACCATCTGGGCGAAGTCCCGTGTGAAGGCGTGTTCCGAACCGCCGGAAGCCGTCAGGAACTCCGGTTCCACGCGGAACAGCGGTTCACCGTACGAACCGTCATCCTTCGGCAGCAGGACGCCGGTCGACTCGTCGGCCTTCAGCCGGATCCCTGCCCCGGCCAGCCGCGCCGACGAACGCTCGATCGCCGCACGCGTGGCGTACACCTGCCGGCTGCGGCCGGTCGTGCCGTCCTCGGCCGCGAGCGTCGCCAGCGACCGGTCCTCGGAGATGTGCAGGGGCGGACGGTCGGCCATGGGGATGGTCCCGCTGTCCTGGCGCGGGAGGATCAGCGCGTCCGGTCCGGTGCCGGCCCGGACCTCCCCGACGGACCGCGGGAGCGGCTGGGTGAACAGGACCCCGGTGCCCCGCTTGTCGATGACGCCGTAGTCGCGCGTCGTCAGCGGGCGGGGACGACGCCCCTCGATCTGCCGCTCGCGCACGGCCTGGTCGACCATGCGGTCGAAGTCCGCGTCGTCGTCGCTGTCGCTGTCGGACCGGTCGTCCTCGCCGTCCGGGTCGGCCGCACTCCCGGTGTCGGCCTCACCGCTGAGGTCCCGGGCGCCCGGCAGCCCGCCGTCGGCGGGCGGCGCGGCCGAGACCCAGCCCGCGCCGGTGTTGCCCTCGCTCAGTTCGAGCATGAGGTGGCGGGTACCGGCCGTCGGATGCGTGGCCAGGCCGACCGGCGCTTCGGGATACCAGACGCGGCGGCCCGTCGTCCCGGCGACGAGGGAGGCGACGGTCGCGGCGTACTCCAGGGGGAGCGCCAGGACGATGTCCGCGCCGCTGGGCCTCCGGGAGTCGTACGAGATGAGCATGGCCAGTTCCTCGGCGCTGCTGACCCGGAAGGCCCGCCCCGGCGCGGCGATCCCGACGGCGCGGCCGTCCGCGTCGGCCGCGACCAGGTAGGGGTTCTGCCACGGAGCGGGCCGTGGGATGACCCTGCCCCGGCCGCGCACGGCGTAGGACGCCAGCTCGGGGGTCGGCAGCCCTGGCCCGGTGAAGTCGCGCCCGACGGCGTTCCCCTCGTCGTCGCGCAGCAGCGTGCCGTCGTCCAGGGCGCCCCGCCCTGTCTCGATCTGCCGCTCGACGAAGTACAGGGCGAGGTCGCCGACTCCCGCGAGGTCGTCCGAGGAGGCGTCGAGCGCCAGCGAACCGAGCACCAGGAAGTCCGCGGGGCCCGGCCGGGTCCCGCGGCCCATGTGCAGGACCTGCCGGGTGACGCGCCTCAGACCGTCGCGCAGCGTCTGCGCCGTCGGGTGTGCCTCCGCCTCCTCCCGGACGAGGTCGTACAGCGCCTCGGAGGTCTCCCGGAGGCGGGCGCGCGGAATGCCGCCCCGCTGGGGGCCGAACACCGTGTCCAGCCAGGCGGGTTCGGCCCAGAACGGGCGCTCGTCGTCGTCGGAGTCCGAGTCGGACTCCGACTCGTCGGGGTCCTCCGCCAGCGTGGGCAGGGTGTGTCCGGGGGGCAGCGGGGGCGGCACCGCGCCGTCCGGACCGGTCTGCGGGGAGGCCGACGGAAGCGACACCGGGTCGACCCATGCGGGCTCCCGGATCTCCGCCGGCGCGTTCCTGCGCGCGTCGGCCCAGCTCGTCCCCTCCGGCGGGGTGTGCGGCTCGATGTCCCCGGCCAACGCCGCCCACAGGTGGAGGTGGCGCGGACGCAGACCGCTCTGCGCGAGGCCTTCGGGCGCCTGCTCGGCGAACGGGCCGAGCAGGCTGCCCGGCGCGTGGAGCCGGTCGGGGTTGCTCGCGTCGCGCGTCTCGTCCCGCAGGAAGAGCTGGTGCGCCAGCTCGTGCGCGAACTCCACCGGATCGGCGTCGGCCCACCAGGCCCGCTGGTTCATCTGCTGTTCCCGGTCGACGAGATCGACCGTCAGGTGGGGGTCCTGGTCCGGCTGTACCGGCTCGACGGTGACGTGCACCCGGTCGCCGTTGGGCAGCGTGTACCGCGGCCCGTTGTAGAACTCCTCCACCCCTTCGAGCACCCGCGCCATGACGGCGTCGGTGTCGGCCTGCCCGTCCCCCGGGTGGAGGGCGAGCCGCACGGTGAGGTCGGTGACGGTCTCGCCGCCGTAGCTGAAGCGCCGCACGTCGAAGGCCGAGCGCACGACGATGCGCGGCCGGTCGTCGAGGTGGGCGCGGGGCGGCGCGGTGGCTTCGGTGGTCTCCCGGAGCGGGATGCGCAGGGCCGTGTCGCCACCGTCCTCCGGCACCAGGTACAGGGCCGCGGCGTCCGCCACGATCCGGTGGGGTGCCGTGTCGTGGTCCAGGTCGGCCATGACGACCGCGAGGGTGTCCATGTTGGCCACCCGGCCGATCCAGCCGCTGTCGCCCCGCAGGATCGCGCCCGTCGCCTCGTGGACGAAGTCGTGGCCGAACCGCGTCCACCCGGCCGGCGGGATCTCCTCCCCGTCCGGAAGCCTGATGTGCCCGGTGTCGGCGACCTCGTAACGGAAGGGCTCCGAGCGGGACTCGGCGGGACGCGTGTACGTGAACCACCGGTTCGGCCGAGGGCCCGTGGCAACCGTCGCGTCGCCCGAGGTCCCAAGGGCCGGGGCCTTGTCCTTCCCGGTTCCGGCGTCGGCGGACAGGTCCGTCGCGGATGCGTCGATGGCCGGTACGTCGGTGGCGGGCACGACGGAGGCCGGGTCGACGCCGCCGTAGCGGGGCCGCATGAGGGTGACCGGGCGGCCGATGGGCCACTGCTCCGCCACCGGGTCGAGACCGTCGTCGGGCGAGCCGCCCGCCAGGCCTCCGGACCGGGCGCGTGGACCGCGGGTGGCCACCTTCCGCAGTCCGCCGCGGTGGTCGTCGACCGTGATGTCCACGACGCCGGCGCCCGCTTCGGCGGTGGCGGACCCTCGGTCGCGCTCCGAGGCCGGATCGACGGTGATCACGTCGGCGGTGAGGTGCGGTTGCGGCGTTCCGTCCTGGAGCGTCGCGAGCGCCTCGGCGAGTTCCTGCCGGAACGACGCCACGACCGCCTCGGCGCGGGCCTTCGCGAGGTCCCGGCCCGTCAGGAGCCCGCTGCGCCGGCCGGTGACCCTGACGTCCGGGAGCGGCAGCCCGTTGGCGGTGTTCCACATCGCCGTCCTGGCCACGATCCCGGCGAGGTACCGCAAAGGGTGCTTCGCACCGTCGGGCGTCTGCTGGGCGCCCTTCTCGAAGGAGATGGTCACCGGCAGTGCCTGCTGGCCGCGGAGCACGACAGCGGTCAGCGGGTTGGCCTCGGCGGCGGGCCTCTCCTCCAGCAGTTCCGCGTTGATGTCGTGGGCCGACTCGCCCGGCCGCTGGGAGTACATCCGCATGTACCACTGGTTCTTGCCCGGGATGACCTGTTCGAGCTGGCCGATGCGCTGCGCGGCGGCGCGGGTGGCGCCCTCCAGTGTCCGCTCGGCCGCGGCGCGCTCCGGTGAGCCGGCCGGCGCCGCGCGCATGTCCGCCTGGGCCTGCTTCGCCCGTACCAGGGCCAGCGTCAGGTCGAGATGGGCGCGCAGCTCGGTGAGGTGTGCGTCGGCGCCGGCCTCCTGCCGCTGCTCGATCTCCCCGCGCAGTCGCGCCGCGGCCTCCCGCAGAGCCTTCAGGTTGTGCACCCGCAGGTTCGCCTTCGCCTCCCCACGGTGCCGGGCGTTCCGCTGCGAGGACCGCGCGTGGTTCTCCAGGGAGATCTGGTGACTGCCGTCCTCGCTGGCCAGGACCACGGTGGCGAAGTGGTAGCCGAAGTGCGAGCGGCTGATGCCTGATTGCGGCTTGGCGTAGTTGCGTTCCAGGCTCGGCTGGCCCTGGTCGCCGGCCGTCGCGACGGACTGGACGACGTAGCCCTCGCCGACGCCGGCCCACGCGTGCTCGTTGACCCCGATCCGTCTCGCGGCGTCCGACAGCGCGTCGCGGCGCGGGTCCTCCGGCTGGTGGAGGCTGAGTGCGCTGCCGTACGCGTGGCCGGGCAGCGGGCCGCCGTCACCGCCGGTGGGCCGGTCGTCCCGGCGGACGTACGAGGACGCCCACGCGGGATCCACCGTGGCGGGCGCCACGTCGCCGTCCGCGACGTGGCCCAGGGCGTCGGCGAGGTGGTGCGTGCCGGTGACCTCGGCCCCGTCGGAGGCGTTGACCGGCGCGGTGACCACCCGGCCGGTGCGGGGATCGCGGAAGACCATGTGGGACGTGCGGGCGTTGTCGGCCAGCATGTCGGCGAAGTCCCGGCAGATCTCCTCCGACGACTGCCCGGACCGGGTGAGGAAGTCGGGCGTCACGCGGAACAGACGCTTCGTGCCCCCGTCGGGGGTGGGCAGCAGGATGCTCAGGTCCTCGTCGGTCCGCAGACGCATCGCGAGGCCCGCGCGCGCCAGACCGACCGACGAGCGGGCGACGGCTTCCGCCGTCGCGAAGACCTGCTGTCCGTACGCGCCGTTCTCGACCGCGAGCGTACGGTCCGACGCGATCCGCAGGAGGGGCCGCTGGGTGGCGAGCGTCTCGTAGTAGCCCTGCACGGACAGGGCCAGCTCGGGGGCGCCCTCCGTGCCGGCCAGCGCCTGCGGCCTCTGCCAGGTGCCCTCGATGCCACCGGGCTTGCGGAAGAGCACGCCGTCACCGCGGTGGTCCACGACCCCGTAGTCCCTCGTCGTCAGCGGCTTCTGCCGGCGCGCCTCGATACCGTCAGCGGGCTCGGACCCGTTCTCGTACAGGTCGACGATGTCCTCGACGTCCGCCTCGCTGGTGCCGTCCGCGCCCGGTCCGACGGAGGCCCATGCCGTGCCGACGCCGTCAGGGAGCGGCCCCAGCGTGATGTGGTCGGAGCCGGACCGCCAGTCCGTCGACGGCCGGGGGCCGTGCTCCGAGTACCAGACCCTGGAGCCCGTCAGGTCGGCGACGTGCCGTGCCAGGAACGCGATGTCGCCGTGGGGGAACGCGAGGACGACATCGGCTCCCGGAGGCCGTGCCGGGTCCCTCGCGACGAGCCGGGCGAACTCACCGGGGTCGTCCAGGGTGAGCCGGCCGCGCGGCGTCATCAGGTGAACGGCGTCCGCACCCTCCTGGGCGAGGACCACGTACGAGTCCTGCCAGGGTGCGGTCCAGGTGACCAGACTGCCGTCCTCGCTCTCCAGCGCGTACGAGTTCAGCGGCGGCGCCTGGTCCCCGGTGCCGGTCCAGTTCCGCCCGGTGCCGGCCTCCGGCACCAGCTGGGTGTCCTGGCTCAGGACGGCGTCGTGCTGGGTCAGGTAGTCGGCGAGGGCGTCGGCGTCGGACAGTTCGTCAGGGGAGGCGCTCAGGGCCAGGGAGCCGAGGAGCAGCAGGTGCTGTCCGTGCACCGGGACGTCCGGTCCTAGGTCCAGCACCCGCCTGGTCAGGTCGTGCAACGCGTCCAGCTCGCCGGTCGCCACGGACGACGACTCCTCCCTCAGGGCGAGTTCGCGCAGGGACGACACCGTGTCGAGAAGTGTCTCGGGCGAGTGGTCGTGCCTGGCCGCGGCACCGAAGAGGAGGTCGAGCCACGCCTCCTGGCGGGCGTCCGGGGCACCGTCCTCGCTGTCGGTGTCGCCGCTGTCGTCGACGAAGCGGAACTGCGCCAGATCGACTTCCTGGGCACCGTCCTCGCTGTCCGTGTCACTGCTGTCGTCGGACCCGCGCGACGGCAGGGGGAACGATCCGTCCTCGGTACCCGCCGTCCCCGGCACCTTGGCGGCATCGGCACCGGACAGCGTGCTCAGCTCGTACGCCTCTTCCTCGCCCGGCAGTCCCGGGAGCCCTGCGGGGTCGCTGCCGTCCGGTGACGGGGGCAGCGGAACGGCGGCCGGGTCCGGTTGCGGGGCGGGCGGGGCGGGCGGCGCCGCTTGCGGGACAGGCGGCGCGGGGGTGCGCTGGAGCAGGGGTACGAAGTCGCCGCCGCGCCGCCGGAGTCGGAGGTGCGTCCCGTCGGCGGACGGACCGGGGTAGGTGTGGGCGGTGCCGTTCTCCTCGACCAGGGTGACGGTGGTGCCGGTGGTGGCGGCCGCCCACTCGGCGGCGGCCCGGTCGGCCCCGGGGCCCCAGGGTGCTGCGGCGAGGTGGCGGCGCAGGTGACCGTCGAGGGCCTCACGGCTCGGCGCGGGCGCGCCGGGCTGCACCTTCATCGGCGGTGGTGCGAAGAGGGTGTCGCGTTCGGCGGGCTCACCGGGCAGGCCGTTCAGACGCATCAGCTGGGCGGGCGACGCTTCGGCGCGTGTGCGCAGCCGTGCCGCCTCGCGGCGGTCGAGCCCGGGCTGTCCTGCGGCCTGCCGCAGGGCTGTGGTGAGTGCGCCGAAGAACCCGTTGCCGCGGCCGGTGGGCGTGCCCTGGGTGTAGGTGGCACCGTCGGGCGCGGTGAGGACACCGTCCCGGGCGAGGCGGTAGCGCGGCCGGCTGCTGTCGGTGGGCAGCCAGGGCGCGGTGGTGTGGCTGCGGTGCGCGGTCGGGGCGTGCCCGTCGTCCGTGCCGGAGGTTTCGGATGCCGGGGGTCCCGGCAGCGGGGCGGCGACCGGGGCCGCGGTGCCCGGCGGGAGGGCTGCGTGGAAGAAGCCGTCGGCTGAGAACAGCACCGGGTCGGCGGCCGGGTCGACGGCGGCCGGATCGACGCCGTGCGGGAGGAACAGCTGATCGTGGCCCTCGCCGGTCACCACGGTCAGCGGGGTGCCGAGGACGCGCGCGGCGAGGGCGGGCAGCAGGTCTGCGCCGCCGTTGTCACCGGCGCGGCGCTCGGTCGTGTCCGGTGCCCCCTGCTGTCCGGTGCCGGTCGGCTCGCTCGTGAACGGGCGGAACAGGGCGGCGGTCGCCAGCGCCACACGCTGGCCGGGCGTGAGCCAGAGCGTCAGGGGGAGACGGCCGAAGGCGTCGAACTCGGCCTGCTGGGCCGGAGTCAGCACCACACCCGCGGCGTCCAGTTCGTCCTGCGTGAAGGTGTCTGCGACGTCCAGGGCGAGGGCGTCGAGCAGGTCCTCGTTGCCGTCCTCGCCCAGGGCCCAGGCGAGGCGGTCGCGGGCGGCACCGACGGCCTCGGCGGTGACCTCCGGGTCGCCGGGGGCGCCCGCGAAGCGGGCGGCGAGGTCGTTGCCGAGCAGGTGGGGCAACCGGCCCCGGGCCTCGGCGCCGGCGAGCAGCGCGTGGAAGAACGAGGCGCCGTCGTGCGGCACGTCGTGCACCTCGCGCACCGTGGCGCCGTCCGGCGAGGTGAGGGTGCGCGGGGCGGAGTCGCCGCCGCCGGTGATCGCGTACGGTTCCGGCGCCTCGGAGCGCCATCCCGGCTCGGAGTACGCCTGGGGCAGGTCAGGCACCGGGACCGAGGCCGAACCCTGGTGATGTGCGGTGAGGCGGGCCGCGGCGAGGTGCAGCCCGTGGTGGTCGGCGGCAGCGGCGTCGGTGCGCGCCTCCCACAGCCGTACCTGGTCGCGGGCCGCCTGCCAGGCCACGACCGCCGGGGCCTGGGCGAGGTCCCGCGGCAGCACGGTCGCGAGGCGGGGGTCGTCGTCTCCGAGCGCGGTCCGCTCCGCCGGGCTCAGCGAGAGCCACGCCTCACGGGCCCGTGCACGTGCCTCGTAGTACTCCTTCTCGGCCGTGGCGAGGTCGGCGGCTGCCTTGGCCATGTCGTCCCAGGCCGTGCCGACCTCGTCGGGGAACGTGCTGTCGTCGAGCAGGCCGTAGTCGCGGGCGATGTCCTCACGCAGCCAGACCAGCGCGGTGGTCTCGGCCTCGGCGGCGCGCGGCCCGCGCCGGGCCGGGCCGAGCGCGCGCAGCGGGCGGCTGTGGGTGATCCGGTGGTCCACCTCGGCCACCGCCAGCCAGCTCACCGGAACCGCGAACAGCATGCTGCGGTCGGTGACGACCTTGACGTGGGTGCCGAGGGTGGTGTCCACGGCGCCCTTGAGCGCGGTGCCGTCGTTCGCGCCGGCGATCGGGACGGTGCCTCCGGGATTGGTCATACCGGCGTTGCTGTTGCCGGCCAACGGCGCGGTGCCCACCGCGCCCTCGACGTTGTCGGTGATCCCGGCCTCCAGGGCGTAGGAGGCCTTGCGCCGTTGCATGGCCTCCATGCGGGGCTTGCTCTCCACGGCGAGCAGCCGCGCGCCACGGCGGTGCATCTTCGCGTAGAGACGGGAGTCCGCGATGTGGGACTGGCCGAAGAGACGGGCGGAGGACTGGGCCGGCAGCCGGGACCCGTCCGCACCGAGCGCCTCACGGAATCCGGCGGTCAGACCGCCTTGGGAGGTGGCCTCCTCCTGCGCCTGCGCGGGAGCCGTGCCCAGGCCGGTGAGCGGAGTGTGCCGCGCCATGCGCACGCGGGAGGTGAGCTCCCGGCCCGTGTGCCGTGTGCCGAGGTCGCTGTCACCGAGGCCGTCGGCGCGAGCGGTGGCGAGGGTCAGCGCGTCGTGCACACCGGCTGCGCCACGGATGTCCACGGCGAGGATGCCGGAGCCGATCCGGTCGTCGAAGGGCAGGATGTCGGAGGCGGATCCGGTCGTGCCGCCGCCGGAGGCGCGCCAGGTGGTGACGCCCTCCGGCCGAGCCTGGTCGGCCGTCAGCATGCGTACCGCGCGCTCCGGTTCGGGTATGTCCTGCTCGGTCACCGCGCCGTCGTCCCCGTCACCCACGGGGGTGAGCAGACCCGCGGGGGCGATCTCGTTGAGGGTGCCGACCTGCGCGACGGCTCGCGGCGACAGCGCGTCACCGGCCCTGTCCGTCATGGTGACGGACAGGATGTAGCTGGTGACGATCTCCACGTGTGCCTGCGTGGTGGCGATGTTGGGCATCGCCGTGCTGCCGTCGGTCTCGGTCCGGTTGCTCGCCCGCTGCTTGGCCGCCGTGCCCTGGAGCGAGGGGTTGGCGACCAGGACGCCGTCGCCCGCCGCGCGCTGACCGGCACTCAGGGTGAGGTCGGCGCCACGGTCCTGGGTGGCGCTGTCGGTGTCGTCGCGGGCGATGGTCCGGTAGTCCTCCAGTTCGTACCCGGTGCGCAGCCGCTCCACGGTCGTGGTGACCGGTGTCAGCTTGAACCTCACCTGTCCGGGACTGCCCCCGACCGGCAGGTGGTGCGGGCTGGACCAGGCGCGGTAGCGGACCGGCAGACTCATCCCGTCGGTGGTCAGCTCGTGCAGGTGAGCGCGCAGGAAGTCCGGCGAGAGCCGCTGCAGGACCTGTTCCCGGTCGTGCGAGGGGACGCCGATCTTCTCCAGGCGCGGCAGGAGCTGCTGCGCCGCCCCGCTCGCGTCCAGCTGGCCGCTGGGGTGGGTCGGGAAGCGTCGGCGCCGCAGGAACGCCGGCACCCGGTAGCCGCCGCCGAGGTTGCGCGGTGTGGTGGTGCCCAGCCCGTCCGGGGCGAGACCGGCCTCGATGGCGTCCTGTATCGGCAGGTGGAACATGACGGCGTCACGGATCCGCTGGAGCGCCGCGGCGGCCCGGCGGGGGGACAGACCGCGCCCGAGGCGCTCCGACAGCCGCCCTGCGGCTGAGCTGACGCGTGCCCCGGCACGGGTACCGACCGTACCCATCGCGGCCGTCCACCGGTCGCGCACCGCCACGGTCTCCACGGCGTCGGCCACCACCAGGTACATCCGCCCCGCGAAGGTCAAGGTGGTGTTGCGTCCTCGGCTGAGGGCCTGCGAGGCGCCGCGGCCCTTGCCCCAGGCGTACTGGAGCGCGGTCGAGTAGGAGCCGACGACCGCCTGTTCGCCGGGGAGCTGCTGCAGGGGCATGTAGCTGCCCTGGACGCCGAGCGTGCTGCGGGAGACGGTACTCGTGCTGCCGACCACCCGGTGCTCGTTGCCGATGGTGTTCTCCAGGCTGGCCGGCTTCGGATCGCTCTTGACGCGTACGTTGTCCAGCTCGCCACGGATCGCGCCCTTCAGGTAGTGCGTCCGGAACGGTCCGGCACCGTTGAGTCCGGTGATCCTGGTGCCGAACGGCCCGAGATACTGCCCGAGTTGACCGGCCACAGCGAGGCCGTCCATCGCCCGGCGCAGCGCGGTGCGCACCGGTGCGCCAGGCGCGCTGACGTGCCAGGAGCTGCCCGAGGCGAGGTCGGCGGTGTCCTGCATCAGCTGCTGCCGCTGGGGGCCGCCCTCGGCGCTGAGGACCACGTGCGGCGCGCTCAACAGCCGCCGGACGAGCCGTCGGCCGTGCGAGTCCCGCCTGGGCAGCGGGAGGGTGCCGTCGAGGAGCCGGTCCGCCTCGGCTGCGGAGAGACGCCGCGGCACGGGCGTGGCAGCGGGCGCGGGCGCCGTACCGCCGGCGGTCGGGTCGGCGGGGGCGTGGCGGTCGGAGCCGTGCGCCGCGGGCACGGCCAACTCCACGCGTCCCACGGTCTCGGTGCCCCGGCTGAAGAGCGGTCGCTCCTCGACCTTGCTGACGAAGACGCCCGCACCGAGCAGACCGACCGACAGGAGCCGGGCCCAGCCGCGCGGACGGCGGTGGCCCTCGAAGGAGGCGCCCAGTTCCACCTGGTAGCTGTAGAGGTCGGCACCGTTCTGGAACGCCAGGTGGTCGTGGGTGACCGTGATGGTGCTCCGGGAGCCCTTCTGGTAGGTGCGGGCGTAGCGGGCGCCCACCGAGGCGCTCCCGGTCTGGCGCGGGAGGTTCGCTCCGGGCACCTTGTCGTGGTCGCGGGGCGAGACACCGACCTCGACACCGGCGGAGTAGGTGCTCGCCTCCTGCTGCCCCTGCCCGGAGACCTCGTTGCCGATCACCCCGTTGCGCAGTGACCGCTCGCTCATGGTGGTCTCGAACCGGCGGTCGGCCAGCCGCGCCCGCAGGATCAGCGTGTGGTGGCCGCGGCGCACCTTGCCGTCCTCGGTCAGCGATACCGGGACTCCGGTGGTGGTCAGCTGGTCCAGACTCTGTGTGAGGGTGGGCCGGTTCAGCGCCTCGCGCACCTGACGGTCGTTGTGCAGCGCGGTGCGCAACCGCCCGTCGCCGTACCAGAACCGGGCCAGCCGGGGGTGCCGCAGCATCAGCGGCGGCACGAACATCGACGGGTACGAGCGGTGCAGGGTGTCCAGGACGGCGTCCGTGAAGACCCGCATGGGGTCCTGGGGTGCGGTTCCGTCCTGGGGAGCGGGCGGCTGCGGGGTCGGGAGGGGCGTCTGCTGAAGAGCATCGGGTGTCGGCTGCTGGGGCACGGGCGGCTGCGCCTGGGCGCGCGCCTGCGGGCGGAAGCCCTCCGCCCGGACCTGGCCGCCCAGGTGCACCGGGTCCTCACGGGTGAGGTACCACGGCACCGGCGGCTCGGCGTCGGGGTTCGGTCCCGTACGGCCGGGCGTACGGCTGTCCCAGCCCGCGAGACGGCGGGCGTCCTGGGTGGCGATCCAGTCCAGGCTGACCACCCGCACCGGCCGGGCGGCGGAGGCCGGCTCACCGGCCTTGCGGACCATCAGGGTGCGCTCCACCTGGTAGAGCGCCGTCGGATGGTTCCGGACCCTGCCGGTGACCTTGCGGGCCGCGTCGGTGCCCAGGTAGTGGCCCCGCCCGGCGGCGAGGTCCATGCGCACCAGGGGGCCGCCCTGGAGGCGTACGTCGGTCTCCGGCCCGACGAGCGTGTAGTTCGGTCCGGCGGTGACCTGGAACCCGAACCGCGTGTCGCGGACGTGGCCGCGCTGGTTCTGGTACGTGGTCTGGGTGAGGTCGCGCACCTCCGCCTTGGCCGACTCGGTGACCAGCACGGCACGGTGCGGCAGCGAACGCTCCACGACCAGATGGCCCAGCGGGTGCTGCCCGCTGCCCCGGGTCAGCTCGGGCCCGCTGACCGGCCCGGTGAGCCGCCCGAACAGCCCGAGCATCCTCCCCGGGCGGACGTACGAGATCAGTGTCCGGTGCGCCGAACTGCCGGGCCGCGCACCGGAGATCTCCAGCGCGACGTCCTCCGGCGGGGCCATCATGTACAGGCCGGCGGAGTCGGTGAGCCGGGGCTCCACCCCGTCCGGGAAGGTCAGCGTCTCCGGCGCCCGGCGGGGCCCCGTGAACGGCACGGTGAGGTCGTCCGGCAGCCGCCAGCTCAGCCCGTCCCGCATGCCGAACTCCGCGGTGTGCACCTGGGCACGCTGCCAACGCGGCCCCGGCACGGACGGACCGGTGGGAGCGGCCGTCCGGCTGTCCGGACCGGTGCTCTTCGGCGCCTCGGTGACCCGCTCCACCCGCACCCGGTAGTGGACGTCGTCCAGGTGCAGGTGCGAGCCCTCGTGGGCGCGGTACTCCGCCTGGTGGTACGCGGATGTTCCCTGGCTGTAGTCCGTCCGGCGACTCCAGCCCAGGGACGTGCCTATCTTCAGGAGCCAGTTGAGCGGCGGCCCCATCCCGACACCGGCGGCGATCCGACGCCCGAAGCCCACGCTGCGTCCGCCGCCCGTACCCGCCTGCCCGCGCCGCGTCGTGTCCACGCGGACCGTGGCGCCTCCCACGTCGGAGAAGCGTTCCCACCGGTGGTACGGGACTGCCTCGACGGTCATCTCCAGGCCGACTCCGGACTTCTCCCGGCCCACGAGCCGGGCGCCGCGGGGGGCGGTGAACGCCGAGGGCTGGTCGGTGAGCAGACGCAGCAGTTCCGCCTCGTCGAACCGCGCACGCAGCGTCGCCGGCAGCGTGTCCATGATCTGCCGGGCGGCCAGCTCCGGTGAGCGCAGGGTGAGCACGCCGGGCCCCGCGAGCAGCCCGGTGGGCGCGCCCTGCCGCGCCCCGTCCGGGGCGGTGTCGCGCGGGTCGGCGCCGGGTCTGATCAGGACGGCGGGCAGCCTGCTGCCGTCCTCGAAGGCGACCGTGCGCGGTGCCGGCCCCGGCGGCCGGGCGTCCTCGCCGGTCAGCAGACGGGCGGGGCGGTGCCGTTCGAGCTGGGTCTCCAGGGGTACCAGGTCGCCCCGGTCGGGAGTCTCGGCAACGTCGAGATCGGTGATCCCGGCCATGCTGCGCAGCCACTCCCCGAACGGGCCGGAGCCGTCCGGCTCCTGAGAGACCGGTGTCCCGGTGGGCCGGGCCGACTCCGAGTCCGAGTCCGACCGCGAGTCCGACTCCGAGTCCGACTCCGAGTCCGGCTCCGAGTCCGGCTCCGGAGTGGGCGCCAGGGCGTCGTAGTGGTCGCTTCCGTTGTACGCCAGGTGCAGGGGGCCGCCGATGCCGCCCGGATTCAGCTCGGTGACGAGGAGCTCACCCGTCCCGTGCGGGTCGGGCCGCACGAGACGCAGGTCGAGGTCGAGCGTGTGCGCCAGCGCTTCCGGGAGCAGGTCGGAGAAGGGGGACGACCACAGCCCTGGGCGTTCCGCGGCGGCGGCGAGCAGGCCCCGCCCGCCGAGCCGACGCGCGTCGGCGGGCGTGGGCGCCACCTCGGCGAGCTGCGGATACCCGCTGTCGGCGAGGATCTCCTGCCACCGGCCCGCGTCGCCGTCCGTGACGACCTCCCGCGCGACGCGGTTCCACTCCTCGGTGATCCGGCGCAGAGCGTCCACGTCGTCGACCCCGGCCAGGGCGCGCATCCGGAGGTCGTCCACCACGGTGAACACCGGGTCCGGTACGGCGATGTCGGCGACGGCGCCCAGCTCGGATCCGATGACGCGGTCCCGCACCAGACCGCGCAGCCCGGCGATGTTCCGCGCGGCCCAGGCGGGCGGCACGTCCCTGCTCCGCGCGCTGTCGAGCAACGCCCGGAAGAGGCAGTTCCCGTCGCCTCGGACGGCCACCCGGTGGAAGGCGAGACCGTCCGCCCGGACGAGGTCCGCCGGGCCGGGCGTCGTCCCGGGGTCCTTGCCGGACAGGGAAGGCGGGACAGGGGCGACCGTGTCCGCTCCGGTCCAGGTGAGCTGGGCGTTCTCGTTCCCGGGAGCGAACCGGAGAAGCGGCTCCCCGTCAGGCCCCCGGTGCTTTTCGACGATCTTGTCGAAGAGGGACTTGTCGAAATCGGTCGGCGGATTCCAGAACATGTGCGCGCCGTGCACCACGGCCAGGTCCTTCGCCCGCATCTGCGCGATCAGCGCGTCATGCGCGGGATGCGCGAGCCGCGTACCGCCCGGCGTCGACACGTCGAACAGATCGTGATCACCGGTGATCGGACGACGACCACCGTCCGCACCCACCCCGAAGACCACCCCGTCCCGCACGACGAACCTGTTCTCCGCCTCGAACGCCGCCATCTTCGCGCCCAGCTCACGGAACTCCGTCGACCGCTGATTGAAACGCGACAGAACCCTCTCCGAAGCACCCTCCGGCACAGATTCCGCCGCAGGCATCACCGGCTTGAAAAACCCGACGAGCCCGATGTTCCCCGGATCAGCACCCAGAAGAACATCGACCTGGTTCACCGTCTTGGCCTTGATCTCCTGAGGCTTCGGCAACGCCCCCGCCTCGAGCCACTTCGGAGCGAGGAGATTCGTCGGACGCACATCGATGACCACGTTCCGGTCCCGCGCCACATCACGGAACCCCTTGAAATTCTTCTCCGGCATCCCGTACGCGTGCCGCGCCGTGTACGCGTTCACCTCACCGCTCACGAGGGGCTTGGTCCAGGTGAGCTGGGCGTTCTCGTTCCCAGGAGCGAACCGGAGAAGCGGCTCCCCGTCAGGCCCCCGGTGCTTTTCGACGATCTTGTCGAAGAGGGACTTGTCGAAATCGGTCGGCGGATTCCAGAACATGTGCGCGCCGTGCACCACGGCCAGGTCCTTCGCCCGCATCTGCGCGATCAGCGCGTCATGCGCGGGATGCGCGAGCCGCGTACCGCCCGGCGTCGACACGTCGAACAGATCGTGATCACCGGTGATCGGACGACGACCACCGTCCGCACCCACCCCGAAGACCACCCCGTCCCGCACGACGAACCTGTTCTCCGCCTCGAACGCCGCCATCTTCGCGCCCAGCTCACGGAACTCCGTCGACCGCTGATTGAAACGCGACAGAACCCTCTCCGAAGCACCCTCCGGCACAGATTCCGCCGCAGGCATCACCGGCTTGAAAAACCCGACGAGCCCGATGTTCCCCGGATCAGCACCCAGAAGAACATCGACCTGGTTCACCGTCTTGGCCTTGATCTCCTGAGGCTTCGGCAACGCCCCCGCCTCGAGCCACTTCGGAGCGAGGAGATTCGTCGGACGCACATCGATGACCACGTTCCGGTCCCGCGCCACATCACGGAACCCCTTGAAATTCTTCTCCGGCATCCCGTACGCGTGCCGCGCCGTGTACGCGTTCACCTCACCGCTCACGAGGGGAGCCGGGGTCGGCTTCTCCTCCTGGGGGGTGGCCGCGGGCGCCGGGTCGTGCAGGCGGCGTGCCAACTCGGCGGTGTCCTCGGGGCTGAGAGCCAGCTCGGACAGAGGCAGCGGTGTGTTCGACGACAAGGACCAGACGACGTCCGCCGACGGCGCGTAGGAGAGCCCGCGCACGTCCTCCTGGGAGACCGGTGTGGCCGGGGACAGCTCGGGCGGCGGCGGGGGCAGCAGTTCCTCGAGCGTGGTGTCGGGGCCCGCACCGGCCCGCAACTCCGCCGCCGCCCGCAGGAACGCCTCGTACTGCTCACGTGTGGGGTCGGCGGAGGAGTCGTCGGTGGAACCGGCCGCGGGGCCGCCGGTGGCGGCGTGCCAGTCGGTGGTCATCCGGCGCAGCAGGTCCGGGGTCATCCGCCCGTCGCCGTAGCGGGCCGCAGTGTCCGGGTCGAGCCAGCGCAGGCCGTCCACGTACGCGAGCCCGGCGAGCAGCTCGCGATTCTCCGGCCGCTGTTCGGCGTCGGGGCCGAGGGCGTCGCGCAGTGTGCGGATCTGCTGGAGCGTACGCGCCCGGGTGAAGGCGTCGGCCGGTTCCGGGCCCGCGTGCAGGCCGGCGTCGCGCGCCACTGCGTCCAGGTCGGCGCCGGTGGGCTCCGGAGTGAACAGCCGCCACCGTCCCGGCCCATCCGGGCCGTCGGTGAGCACCGCGCGGACCTCGCCGTTCCGGTCACGGGCCGTGCCCACCTCAGTGGTCGGCGCGTACACCCGCCGACGGCGGGTCCGGTTCGCCACGTGCTGGCCCACCGGCAGCCCCGCCACCTCGGGCTGCCGTCCGGCCTCGCAGGAGTACAGCACCAGCGGCCGGTCCAGGTCGTCGTCACCGTCCGCCCAGATCCGGAGCGCCTCGCCGAACTGCACGCCGCTGAGCTTCACGGTGGGGCGCGCCGCGTCCTCGGTGCCGAGGGTGACGGTGCGGGAGGTGGCGTGTGTCACGAAGTATTCGGCGCCGCGCTCGGTGCCCGCACCGGGGAGCGGGGCCGGCGGGCCGGTGAACACGGTACGGCGGGTGGACGGCGCCACTTCGGTCCCTGCGGCGGAGTCCGTGGGCGGGAGTGCGGAGGGGGATGCGGGGACGGACACGGTGCGTACGCCGCGGAAGGCGTCCTGGCCGAGCAGCGCCCTGCGCCCCGCGTCGTGTGCCGTACCGTCGTCGGCCGTGCTCTGCGAGATGGTCAGGGTCCGCACGGCTCGGCCCGGCGTGGGCTGTACCGCCGTTTCCGGTATCAGGCGCCGCAGCTGGGCGGTCGGCACGGTGAAGCCGTCGAGGGTGACGACGACGGGCTCCCTCGCCGGGCGCTGTGACCCGTTTCCGCCGACGTCGGAGACACCGCCGTCAGCGGGGCGTACGACGATCCGGGCGGGCGGCTGGGGAGGTGCCACGGGCGGAGTCGCGGGAGAGGTCTCCGGTGTCGCCTGAGCGGGCGGGGGCGTGGTTCCGTTCCCGGTGCCGTGTCCCGCGCCGGGGCCGACGTCCTGTCCTGCGGCCCCGGCACCGGTTGTTCCGCCTTCGCCCGACTCCAGGTGCAGATCGGTGGCCGTCTCGCTCCAGGGGCGCGAGAAGGTGGCGATCTTGGCCGGGCCGGACTCGACGCCGGACGTGGACTCCGAGACGGCTCCGTCGCCGCGTACGGGCGTCGCCGTGTCCGAGCCGGGCGCCGTCGGCGGGGTGGCGTCCGTGGAGGTGACGACCGGGGCGCTGTCGGCCGTCCCCGTGCTCCGGGTGGCGGGCGGGCCCGCCGGGCCGAGGGCGTCGGCGAGCGGCAGCAGAACGTCCGCGCCGGGGAACGAGGTGCCCGGGGTGTCGGTGGCGCCGTCAGCCGTCGCGACCTGCGCGGGGGCGGTGAGCGGACGGACCTGGACCGGGGCCCCAGGCCCCTCTCGGGTGAGCTCGACCGCGGCACGTACCGGGCGTCCTGCTCCCTCGGGCGTGACCGCCGGTCCCAGCACCACGGCCCGGTCGGTCCCGGCCCCGTCCAGCAACTCGGCCGCCTCCGGCGACCCCTCCCCCGGCGGCGGCACCTCCGACACCACGATCGTCAGGGGCGGTGCCGGGACGGTGCCGGGGTTTCCGACGGGCGTGGAGCCGGACTTCAGGTCGGCCGTGCCGCTGACATCACGTACGTCGCCGGTGTCGGCGAACGAGCCGGTGGTGCTCACCTTCGGCGGAGCCGTGACGGTGTCGGCAGTGGAATGGGGAGCGGTCTCGGCGGTGGGGTCGACGGCCGGAGCGGTGGTGGTGTCGACCGTGGTCACGACGGCCGTGGGGGTGTCGCCCGTGGCGCTGTCGCCGACGGGGGTGGTGACGCTCCCGCCGGAGTCCGGCGTGACGTCGGTCCCGTTCGGGTCGACCGCCTCCGGCGTGGGAGTGGTCTGCGTGGAGTCGTCCGTCGCGGTCGGCGAGCCGTCCACCGGGACTACGCCGTCCGGAGCACGGGTGCCCTGCGGGGACGCGGCGGAGGAAGCCGGGGCGCCTCCCGCCGTGGGCACGCCACCCGGCCGTGCGCCGCTGCCCGCTCCGGGAGTGGAGGAGGTCGTGGGGCTGCCGCCTGTGGCAACGGGGGTGGGGTTCGCCTGGCCCCCCGGCACGGTGGCCGTGGTGTCGTTCCGGCCCGCCGCTTCCTCGGGAGACGTCTGGAGGCTGCTCTCCGGGACACCCTGGGTGTCGCTCTCGGGAGACCCTTGCGCAATGTTCACCGGAGCGGCCGGGACGTTGCTCTCCGGAGACGGCGACGTCACAGCGGATTCCGCCGGAACGTCCACAGCGACGTTCTCCGGGGACTGCCCGAGTGCGGCACCCGGCCCGTCCGCGACATCGTCCGACGGCGCGTCCAGGCCGTGGTCCACCCCGAGGCCGGCATTGTCCCCGGTGGGACGTGCGGCGGGGTTTCCCGAGGTCGTGGTGGGGCTGTTGCCGGAGGTGCCGGGACTGTTCACCGCACCCGGGCCGTCCGCCGCGCCAGGGCCGCCGACCGTACCGGGACTGTTCACCGGATGGGGTTCGCCCACCGTGCCAGGGCTGTCCACCGTGCCGGGAGTGGCGTCCACCGCGATCGGGGCGTCCACCGTGACCTGGGTGCCGAAGCCGTCGAGCGCGCGGCGGACCTCGTCCGTGTCGACGTGGTTGGCGGGGCTGCCCCCGGCAGGCACAACCCTGACCTCGGGCAGCTGCGACAGGTTGCTGTGCAGGCTGTCGCGGACACCGATCTCGGCACTGCCGGGCGGCTGGGCGCCGCGCAGGGCGGCGAGGTCACGCAGCGCCTGCTCGCGGACCTCGGCGGGGCCCTGGTGCACCTGCTGCCACAGCGCGTTCTCGGTGGCTGTCGTGGGCAGCGGCCCCGGTGAGTACGGCGGCGGGTCCAGGGACGTGTACGGCGGCGGGTTCTCGGAGACGTACGGCGGAGGCGACTGGCTGCCGTTGACGGCCCCCGGTCCGGTGGTCTGCTGGGAGACCGGCGGGGCTGAGGTGAGCGTGGGACCGTCGCCGCCGGTGGTGTCCGGACGCGAGGGACCGTCGGTGCGCTCCGAGCCGCCGCCCGAGCGCGACGAACCGTCGTCGGAGTCCGTGGTGCCGCCCGAGACGGTGGGCGGCGGGTTGCGCAGCTTGTCGATGGCGTGGCGCAGCTCGGCGGCGCTGTTCACGGCGGTGTCGCTGAGCGTGGCCTCGACCTGGCTGCTGATGCCCGCGCCGACGAAGGTGGACCAACTGGTGGACCAGTCGCCGTCGAACGCGCCCTTGATCAGGATCTCCGCGAGCGCCTCGCCGGAGCCGGCGGCAAGGAAGTCGGTCACGCCCTTGAGCCCGTAGTGCCCGGCCAGAGCGCCGGGCCGGTCGGCGTTGAAACGCAGGATCTGGTTGTTCCGCCACAGCTCGGTGTTGTTCCGGAAGGAGAGCGGGTTGTTCCGGAAGGTGACCGGGACGTGGTTGTTCGAGGGGTTGGGGCCGTTCCCGTACGGGGTGGGGTCCGGGCGGTCACGGTCGGGGCCCGGGGCGGGGTCCGGATTGGGTTTGGGGTTCGGGCCGTAGGTGTCGAGGTCGAGGTTCGGGTCGTTCTTCAGGTTGGGGTTGTTCTTGAAGTCGAGATCCGGGGCGTTCTTGAGGAAGTTGTTGTCGAAGCTCCTGACGATGCTCCGCGCGAACTGGTCGAAGACGCTGGTGAGGAAGCCCGCCGCGGCGCCGAACGCGGCGGCCTTGCCGATGTCGCTCCAGTCGATGCCGTCGGGACGACGGCCGTCCGGGGCGAAGTTCATCATCGCCAGCCGCACCGCGAAGGTGGTGAACGCCTCGGCGAACGCCTCGGTCAGCGAGGGCGCCAGATGCAGCCGCTGGAGCAGGTGGCTGAGCGTGGTGAGGATGAAGAACCGGCTGCGCATCTTGGCCAGCATGATCTGGCTGGCCGATGCGCCACCGGTGAAGAACGACATCGCCAGGTAGATGGCGATCTCGATGAGCAGCCGGATGATCTCGGCGATGACCTGCCACTTGGACTCCATGATGTCCATGGAGGTCTTGCGCCGGCCTTCGGCGATCTTGTCGAGCTGCTCGGCGAAGTCGCGCAGGTAGTTCTTGCCGCCGTCGTCGATGAGCATGCCCATCGCCTTGCCGTAGGACTTGGCGAGGTCGTCCGGCATGGATTCGCCGATGTCGTGTACCGACTTGTCGATCAGCGAGGACAGCCTGTCCAGCTTCTGTCCGAGGCCGGAGTAGGGCCGACGGCTCTCGAAGGCGAGATCCTCGTCGGCGTCCATGAGCCTCTCCCCGGTGAGGATGAAGATCATCGCGTTGACCTCGGGCGAGACCTGGATGCTCATCGGGAACCGCCCGGAGACCCGTGCGGGCAGGACGGAGCGACCGCTCCCGGCGTGGTGCGGGAGCGGCCTGCGGCGCGTCGGTCAGCGGCGCCCATGCCCGCCCGGGCCGTTGTCGAGTCCGTCGGTGTCGATGCGGTTGGTGCCCTGCTCGACGTTCTCGATGTTGCGGTCGCGGGTGTCCTTCATCATCCGGACGTTGCCGAGTGTGGCGTCGGTGATGCCGACCAGCGCGTCGCGGATGGACAGCATGGTGTCCTTGGTGGTCTGCCGTTCCTTCTGCTCCTGCGGCTTGGCCTTCTCCGCGAACTCGCCCTCCGTGCCCGGCCAGCTCACCGTGGGTGCCAGCTCGTCGAGGAACTCCTCGGTCATGCTCCTGGTCAGGGTGCCGATCTCCTCCAGCTGCTTCGCCAGGGCCTCGATGCGATGCGGGTCTACGTAGTACCGCTGTCCCATCGTCAGTCCTCTCCCTCTTCGCCGATGGCGTCCCGCCACGCGGGAGCGGCCTGACCGGCGCGTGCCGAGTCCTCGGGGTCCTCGCGCAGCACTTCGGGGCCGAAGATGCGCTCCCAGTCCATCTCGAAGCCCTTCAGCTCCGGCACGTTGCTGCTGGGTTCGGCGAAGGGCGCCATCGCCTTCATCACATGCCGGTTCATCTTCAGGCGCGCCGCGCCCGCCGCCTCCAGGACGCTGGCGGCCAGCTCCTGCGGAGACATGTCGCGGTACTTGTTCTCCAGGAAGTCGATCCCGGTCAGCTCACCCTGCGGGCCCGCTGTGGCACGGACCGCCCGGTCGGAGGAGAGCGCTGCGAACGACGCCGTCCGCAGCTCGCGCTCGGTGCGTGCGACCGCCTCCTGGGCCGCCTGCAGCTCGGCCATGGCCTTCTCCAGCCGCTTCTCCAGCGGTTCCGTCATGCCCGCTCCCCCTCTCTCCGTCGGTCTCTGCATGCGTCCGGCTCCAGTCCCCGGAGCCCAACTACTCTACTGATCATGCCTGGTGAAGGCCCTTTGGCGGTAGCTGGGGCAGGGTGCGCACCGTCCGCGTGCGACATCCGCCGCCCCCGTGCGGTGTTCACCGGCCGATGACGGCCGGGGTGCCGCCCTCCTCGGTGCCCCACACGTCCGAGTCCTCCTCGAGGTAGTCGGCGGACGTGGTGGGCCTGCGGCCCTGCTCCGTCTCCTCCGCGGAGGTGTCTCCGCCGGTGGTCGTCACCCGGGAGGCCGGGGCCAGGAAGGTGTCGGTGTCCTCCTGCCGGTTCCACGGGCTGCGCCGGCGGCGGGTGCGGCGCTCGCTCTCCTCGGCCGCGTCGACCAGGACGGAACGCACCCGCTCGCCGTTGCCCTTCTCTCCGCCGGCGCCCATGCCGCCCATGCCTCCGCCCATCGGCATGCCGGGCGTGCCGGGCGTGCCGGGGGCACCGGGGGCTCCTCCGGCGCCCCCGGCTGCGGCGAGTGGGGTTCCCGCGCCGGCGGTGACACTGTCGGAGAGGGGCGCGACCGGGCCCGTCCCGATACCGTCCACGGAGGCTCCCGGGATGCCGCCGCCTGACGCACCGGCGGTCACCTGGCCACCGCTGAGACCCAGTTCGGAGAGCGGCACGTCACGGCTGGTGGTGCCGCCACCGCCGCCACCGCCACCAAGGTCACCGAGTCCGCCCAGCTCGTCGAAGATGCCCGAACTATCGGTGGGAATCGACGAGTTGAGCTCCTTCAGGTCCAACGTCTCGGTCCTGCCCTGGGCATCGGTGACAGTGGCTACGCCGGTGTCCGGGTTGATGACCTGCTTGCTGCCGTCCGGGAAGGTGGTGGTCAGCTGGCCGTCGTCCAGGAAGGTCGTGGAGCCGTCAGGGTTGTTCACCCTCGCCCCGTGGGTGAGGTCGGTCTCCACGGTGGAGCCGTCCGCGCCGGTGCTGGTGAGCATCCCGCTCTCCGGATCGAAGCGCGCCGCGCCACCGTCCGCGAACATCGTGGCGAAGTCGCCGTCGACGAGTCCGGTCTGCCCGCCCGTCGGGGTCTCCAGGCCGCCCAGGTCTCCGAGGCCGCCGTTCCCACCGTTCAGGTTGCCGAGGCTGCCGAGGTTCTCGGTCGTGACGGTGCCGTCGGGGGCGGTGGAGACGGCCTGGCCGGTCGCCGGGTCCACGACCTGCTCGGTGCCGTCCGGGAACGTCGTCGTCAGCTTCCCGTCGTCACCCAGCGAGGTCACCGACCCGTCCGGATTGTTCACCTGCCCAAGGTCGCCCAGATCCTGCGTGGTGACACTGCCGTCCGGATGCGTGGTGGTCAGCACACCGCTGTCCGGGTCGAACTGCGTACTGCTGCCGTCCGGGAAGTCCGTCGTCACTCCACTGTCACCGAGCTGGGTACTGCCCCCGGTCGGCGTCTCCAGGGAACCACCGGAACCACCGTTCAGATCACCGAGGTTGCCCAGGTCACCGACCGAATCGGTGGGCAGCGAGGAGTTGATGTCACCCAGGTCTCCGAGGCCGCCGTTCCCGCCGTTCAGATTGCCGAGGCTGCCGAGGTTCTCGGTCGTGACGGTGCCGTCGGGGGCGGTGGAGACGGCCTGGCCGGTCGCCGGGTCCACGACCTGCTCGGTGCCGTCCGGGAACGTCGTCGTCAGCTTCCCGTCGTCACCCAGCGAGGTCACCGACCCGTCCGGATTGTTCACCTGCCCAAGGTCGCCCAGATCCTGCGTGGTGACACTGCCGTCCGGATGCGTGGTGGTCAGCACACCGCTGTCCGGGTCGAACTGCGTACTGCTGCCGTCCGGGAAGTCCGTCGTCACTCCACTGCCACCGAGCTGGGTACTGCCCCCGGTCGGCGTCTCCAGGGAACCACCGGAACCACCGTTCAGATCACCGAGGTTGCCCAGGTCACCGACCGAATCGGTGGGCAGCGAGGAGTTGATGTCACCCAGGTCTCCGAGGCCGCCGCTCCCGCCGTTCAGATTGCCGAGGCTGCCGAGGTTCTCGGTCGTGACGGTGCCGTCGGGGGCGGTGGAGACGGCCTGGCCGGTCGCCGGGTCCACGACCTGCTCGGTACCGTCCGGGAACGTCGTCGTCAGCTTCCCGTCGTCACCCAGCGAGGTCACCGACCCGTCCGGATTGGTCACCCGTGCACCGTCGCCCAGACCCTGCGTGGTGACACTGCCGTCCGGATGCGTGGTGGTCAGCACACCGCTGTCCGGGTCGAACTGCGTACTGCTGCCGTCCGGGAAGTCCGTCGTCACTCCACTGCCACCGAGCTGGGTACTGCCCCCGGTCGGCGTCTCCAGGGAACCACCGGAACCACCGTTCAGATCACCCAGGTTACCCAGGTTCTGGGTGATCGCCTCGTTGGCCGCGTCGGTGGCGTTCTTCGTACCGCCTGGGCCGTTGGTGAGGTTGCCGAGGTTCGGGGAGACGGGCGGTACGACCCCAGCGGGCGACTGGTTCTCGCCACCGGGGTTGTTCACGTCGCCGAGGTTGCCGAGCTCCTCGGTGATCGTGTTGTTCAGGTCGTCGGCGCCACCCGGGTTGTTGAGGTCGCCGAGATCACCGTTGCTCTCGGTGACCGGCACGTTGAACAGGTCGTCGAGGTTCTGTGCGTTGACCGAGTTCGGATCATTGAGGCCGCCGAGGCTCTCCTCGACGATCTTCTGCTGTTCCTCGGCCTCCCGCTTGGCCTCCTCCTGTTCGCGCTTCTGCTCCTCGCGCAACTCGTCCTGGTAGCGCTTGTCCTCCTCCCGCTGCTGGTTCTGCTCGTTCCGCAGCTCGTCCTGGAGGTTCTTGGCCTCCTCCTGTTCGCGCTTCTGTTCCTCGCGCAACTCGTCCTGGTAGCGCTTGTCCTCCTCCCGCTGCTGGTTCTGCTCGTTCCGCAGCTCGTCCTGGAGGTTCTTGTCCTCTTCCCGCTGCCGCTCCTGTTCCTCGCGCAGCTCGTCCTGGTACCGCTTGTCCTCCTCCCGCTGCCGCTCCTGTTCCTCGCGCAGCTCGTCCTGGTACCGCTTGTTCTCCTCGTTCTGATTCTTGATCTCCTCCTTCTCCTCCTCGAGCTTCTTGTTCTCGTACTCCTCCGACGCCGTGCTGGTCGACTTCGGTTTGGGTACGTTGTCGGCGAAGTCCTTGCCCAGCTCGAGGAAGTGGTTGTTGAGCGTCGACTGCACCGTGCGGGCGGGCGTGACCAGGTGTTCGTCCACACCCTTGTTCCAGATCTCGACCGCCTTGTCGCCGACCTTCGCCCAGTTGGCGATGTCGGTGAGGTCCCCGTAGTCGGGGTGCACCTGGGAGAAGCCGTCCTTCGGGCTGTGGGAGACGGTCGTCATGTACCGGCTGGTGTAGGACTTGATCTCCGTCTTGGCCACGTTCTCCGTGTCCACCCACTGGGCGAGGTCGTCCAGGACGTAGCGCAGCACCCGGTGCGGGTCGTAATACGGGGACTTGGCCCATTCCAGCCACGCCGCCAACAGCGTGTTGGCGGCGTCCACCAGGTACGAGCGCCCCAGGGACAGCGCCCGCGAGTAGACCGTGTTACCCGTTCCGGCCTCGTCCCCCGTGCCGGGCGAGGAGTTGAAGGTCTCGACGTAGCTGTCGTAGTTCTCGCGGACCTTCTTCAGCAGGCTGCGGAAGACCTCCGCGGCCTCGCCCTTCCAGCTGGCGTCCTCCCGGCCGAAGCGGTCCTCCCAGTCCTTGAGCAGCGGTGCCTGGTCCTTGAAGAACTTGGCCGCGAAGTCGAAGGACTCCCCCGTGCGATTGAAGGAGTTCAGGTCCACCACGGCTTCGTCGGCCACACCGAGGTTGCTGAACCGGGCGTCCTTCGTGTCACCCGTCAGCAGCTCGAGAAGCGCCGCCCGCGGCCCGTTCATGTACTGGGCGAGCGGGATGGTGCTCATCTTGTCCTTGTTGTAGTCCGTGAACTCGTTGCCTTCACGGACTTGCACGTTGTTCACGTCGTCGGAGTCGGCACCGGCGAAGATGACCTCATCACCGGACTTCACCCGCCCCTCGAAGACGATGCGGGCCTGCATGATGGAGCGCTTCTTGCCGCTGTCGAAGAACCATATGTCGTAGTCCTCGCCCTTGTTCTGCAGGAAGCCGGAGTCCTTGACGAGCAGGCTGAGGCTGCGCTCCTTGATGTCCATCCGGAAGAGCTTGCCGCCGTGGTCGGAGCGGAGCGTGTCGAAGATGGTGGCACGGTCCGGTACCGGATAGCCGGTGATGTGGGTGACCAGGCCGGCCCAGGTGTCGGACGATGCTCCACCGACGTCCTCGTACTTGTCGACGTTGCCGACGGATGTGGGATCGTATCTATCGGGCACCGGGGACCCTTTCTGGTCGGTTGTCGTCCGCGCCGACGCACAGTCCCGTCGTGTGGACGTGCAGCCGGGTGTCTCTCGGAGCGTGTGCCGGACGGCCGGGCGCCGTCGTCACACACGGCACAGGATCAGGTCTCGGTCGTCTCCGAGGTCCCGCTGGTGAGCGTGTCGACCTCGTCGAAGGTCTGCAGCAGCGTCTGGGCGTCGATCGCGTCCAGGTTCTTGTTCTTGGTCTTGTTGGCCTCTTCGATGGTGTCGGTGAGCGCTTCCTGCAGCTCCTTGAAGAGCTCCATCTGGTCGCCGAGCAGCTTGTCGATGGCCTCGGCCGCTGTCCGGACACCTTCGATCAGCTTGGGTCCCGAGACCAGGGCCTCGGTGGCCATCTTGCCGATGCGCAGGAGCTGCTGGCCCTGTACGAGGTTGTCCGGGCTGGTGTGCCCGTCGACGAGGTCACCGAGCGGCCGGATGTTGGGGGCCTCGCCGTCCTCCCGGTGCTTCTTCGCCTTGGTGTACACCGGCTGCACCTCGTTGTCCCGGAAGTTCTCCATCTGCTTGAGGTCGAAATGCTTGACGTCGGCCTTCTCACCAGCCATGGGACGTCCTCCTGCCGTTCGGTACCGGACGGAACACGGGCCGGCCGGACGAAGACGAGTCCGGCCGGCCCCAGGGACCTACCGTCCGGATCATGCGCGGGCGACGTGCCCCGGCATGATCCGGACGGAGGGCCTCAGCGAGCCCGCACGTTGCCCCAGTTGTCGGCGCTCCTGCGCTCGTCGCGTGAGTGGTTGTCGTGGATGCTCTGGACCAGGTCACCGCTGTCGCCGAGGAGCAGGGCCATGTTCTTGGTGGCCTGGTCCCACTCCGCCTGGACTCCGCGGTACATCTGCTGGTCGTCACCCTCCCAGGACATCACGAGCGGCTTCAGCTCGTCCTCGAGGTTGTTGAGGGTCGTGATGATCTGCTGGGTCTGGCCCTTCAGCTCCTCAATCGCGTTCCGGACCGTGGAGTACTGCACATCGATGATGCCGTCGGCCATGACGTCTCCTCTCGGGGGCCGGGCGCCAAGGGCCCGGGAAGCTCACGGGTTCCGGCCTCCCCGAAGGGGGTCGGGTGCCGCGTGGGGGTGGGGGGTGGGGGGTGTGGGTCAGCGCAGCGCTTCGAAGACGCCCTGGCTGGTCTTGCTGTTGAGCACCTCGGTCAGGTCCTGGTTCTCCTGCGCCAGGCGGTTGGCCGAGGTCACGTTCTCCTGGAGCGCGTCGATCATCTTGCTGATCTGGACGACGACCTTCTGCGCCTCGCCGTTCCAGCTGCGGAAGAGCTTCAGCAGAGCCTGGCCCTCGTCACCGCCGACGCCCGAACGCGCGGCGACCTCGGCCACGTTGTTCTGGATCTTCTCGACCGCGGCCCGGGCCGACTCCAGGGAGGAGACACCTCCCAAGCCCTTGGCATAGTCCGCTTTCCTGCCGGAACCGTCCGCCATGTCACGCTCCCTTCGTTCAGGCGAGTCTCCTCGCACCGTTGCCCGCTGAGGCTAAAGAGAATCCACTGTCCGGCGCAACGTATGCAGCGAAGTTTTGAGCGTAGGACGGCGCGCCGGAATCCGTACACGGCAATGGAGTTGTCCAAATGTTTCCACGAAATGAACGCTGACCACCCCGCCGACCGGTGCTCTGGGCCGCCAACCCCCCACCCCGGGCGATGCGGTCAGGAAACGGGCAGACAACCAGCCGAAACGGGCGCGGGGATGACCCGTTTCCGACGAAGCGGGCAGGACCCCGCGCCAGGCCGCCACGGATGCGGCGACCGTGAAAGTTTGAGCTTATTCTGAGCTTTCTCATCGCACTCGATGCACGACGAATCAACCCCAGAGCGACGAGAGTTCAGCATAAAGTCACGCCGAGCCTCCCGTCGCTCTTTCCTCAACTCCGCATGTGGCGTTCGCGGGACTTCACGACGTGGAGCCGGCCGCCCGGGACGCGCTCTCCGCGGACGCCTGGTCCACCTGGTCCGCCTTTCCCTCCTCAGCCTTCTCCTCGCCCTCTTCCGACCCCTGCCCGGTACCGCACCGCGGAGCCGTGACCTTGGCCTCGGCGGCACCGGAGGCGGCGGCCGGATCGAGGTCGGCACCGGTCGGGAGGGCCGCCAGCAAAGGTGCGGGGACCGAGCTGATGTCTCCTTCCGCATAGCCGAGCGCCGCCAGGGAGTCCTTGGCCGAAACCCGGTACTTCACGCCGTTCTCCGCCACCAGGTAGGTGGTGCCCGCGTGCGCGGCGCCGCTCGCGTGCAGGGCCCGGACCAGGGCTCCCCGCCCGGGCCTCACCACTGTGACGTCCGTCCTCACACAGGCCGCCTCCAGCGGCTGAGCTGTCCCCTCCGACACGGCGGCCGGGGCGAGCTCGGTGAGCGGGACGAGCACCGACTTGATCCGCGCGCCGCCGTTGTCGCCGTCCACCTGCGCGCAGAGCGCGGTACCGCGCGGCGACGACTGCGGGACCGGGGGCGAGTCCGGCAGCTCGGCGGACCCGGCGGTTCCCTTGTCCCGCGCACTGTGCTCCCGCAGCGCGTCCGCGCCGACCGCGCGCACCTCGGGCGACCGCCCCTCGTAGGCGTCCTTCTGGGTGGCCGGGTCGCCCAGCACCAGTGCGGCGCCGAGGCGGGTCAGCGGCACCAGGCCGTCCTTCCGCAGCAGGTGGTACGTACTGCCTCCACCAGGCACGCTGACCTCGAACAGCTGGCCGATCCGGCTGGCTTCCCCGCCGAGTACCGGCCCCTCCTCGCCTCGCCCCTGGACCTCGGGCGGCTTCAGGGCGGGGCCGGGCGCCAAGGCGTCCAGGAAGGCCGCCGAGACAGGCATGGGCTGCTCGGAGCCGTAGCCGAGAGCGTTGCGGGCATCGGATTCCCGGTCCAGTGCCAGCCTGCTGCCTCGCCACACCAGGTACTCGACCCGGTCCGGGCCGCGCACGAGGATCCCGCGATCAGCGCCGACGCCGCGGGAGTCCACAGGCGCCCCGGCGACCAACGTGGTGGCCCCCGGCTTCTCCACCCCGGCCCTCGTCACGGCGCCGGAGGTGCTGGCCGCCGGTCCTTCCGGCCCGGTGACACACATGTGCCAGGCACCGCCGTCGAGCTGACCGGGCCCCGGCAGGGCGTCCGGTGCGCCGGGGATGCCTGCGGGGGACCCCACCGGAATGTCCTTCAGCGAGGCGGTGGCGACGTCCACGGTCGCCAGGTCGGAGCCGCCGATCAGGCGCGCCGAGGCGTAGTTGCGCACAGGGTGCAGTACGCCGTCGGTGCCGGTCCACAGGTAGCGGGCACCCGTGTCGCGGTTGACCACCAGGTTCCTCGTGTCACGCCAGCCGTCGTTGCCGCCGGGGCGCAGCAGCCCGTACACCGTGGCGCCCGCGCCGATCAGGACGGTCACCAGCACGCCGAAGACCACACCTCGGGTGGTCCGCCCGAGCGGGCTCTCCGGAGCGTCCGGATCGGCCGTCAGCAGACCCGAGCTGAGCCTGCCCATCATGAACCCGTGGGCCTGTACCTGGTCGCGCTTGGACTGCACAGCCTCTCCTCAACTCGTGTTCCGTGTAACGGCGTACAGGCGCGGTCAGCCGAACAGGCCGCGCAGCCAGCCGAAGAGGCCCGCCACCCACAGGCTGAGCGGCAGCAGCGCGACCGCGAGGAGGGTGTGCCCCAGCTCCGCCGCCCGCCCCCAGTACGGCAGCACCCGACGGCCGGGCACCGTCCATGAGGCGGTGACCAGCCCGGCCGCCGCGGCGAGCACCACCCCGAAGACCACGAGGCGACCGTCGGCGTCGCTGTCGACCGCCCAGGCCCGGGCCAGCAGGAGCAGCCCCAGGACCCCGGGCAGCGCCAGGGTCAGCCGCTGGCCGATGTGCACCAGATCCCGGCAGTGCAGGAGCAGCAGGAGGCTCAGCGCGACTGCCGTCAGCACCTCGGGGAGGTCCGGCTTCTCGGCGAGGACCACCAGGGCCGCCGCGGCGATGGTGCCGGTGGCGGCGAAGAGCGCGGTGACCCAGCGTCCGGCCAGTTCGGTGCGTTCGGCGACCTCGTCACCCGCGTAGGGGTCGATGCCCTCCTGGAGCTGTCCGGCGGTGGACGGCAGCGCCGGCATCCGCATCCCGGCCAGCTTGAAGGCGAACGGTGCGACCACCCCGGCGGCGAGTGCGACCACCGTCGCCACCAGCGCCACCGCGGCCGGCACGTCCAGGCCCGTGTACCCCATCAGGGCGCCGGCGATCGCGGCGGCCACCGCGACCATCGCGGTGGCCAGCAGGGCCGGGGCCCCGACGGCGGTCGCGGCGAGCGCGAGCACCGCGCCGCCCGCGCCGGCGGCGCCCGCCGCCAGGAGCCGGGCGCCCGCGACCTGCCCCGCGTCGGGGCCCGTCAGGTCTCCGCCGGGCAGCACCCAGCCGACCAGTGCCAGGCACGGTGCGACCAGCAGGCCGAGCGCGGTCGCGGAGAGGCGGTCACCGACCGCGCGGCTGGCGGAACCCGCGCCCGCGAGCAGGAGCAGCCCGACCACGGCCGCACAGGCCGCCCGGGAAGCGCCGGAGCCGGTCGTCACCCCCGGCCAGAAGACCAGCACGAGGGCGGTCACCACGGTCGCCACCGCGGTGCCCACCAGCAGGCCGCGGGCCGCCCCCGGGGACCAGGTGTGCAGCCGTCGGCCCACGGTCTCGGCTATCCCGTCCACCAGGTCGTCGAGCCGTGCCTCCGGCAGCGCCTCGGTGTGCGGGCGCAGGTGGAGCACGGCGCCGTCGGCCAGCCCGGCGTGCGCCAGGGTGGTCTCCTCGTCGAGCGGGGCGTCGCCAAGCCGCTGGAGCACCCAGCCCGCGTGGTCGAGTCCGGCCTCCTCGGCCTCCTCGCCGACGTAACGCAGCAGTGTGGGCAGCAGATCGGCGACCGGCACGTCGGCGGGCACCGCCAGATCGATGCTGACGCTCGGTGCACGTACGGTCAGGCGGCACGTTTCGGCCACCGCGCTGTCGGTCATCAGCTGAACTCTCGTCTTCCGGAAGGCTCTGACAGGAGGACTTCCCCGCGAGGGGGATGTGCGAACGGTACGGAAGGTCCGCGCGGCCGCGGACCGGGGCGCCCGGCGCGGAATGTGGCTCCGCGGGACCGGTGAGGACCACTCCCGCGTGGACAGGCCGTGTTCCGTGAATGCACACTACTGCCTACGACCACCGGGTCGTGCTGCGGACCGGACTCCATTTATCCTGTATGTGGTTGGCCATCACGGAAGTTGACCGCCTCCCACTATCCGCTCGAAACATTCATCCGGCGTTCACGGCACCTCGCGGGGCCCGGAGAATCAGCGCGGCCCGGTCTTTCCACACCGGGTGCGCCGCAATTTCGGCGCGGGCCGGAAAGTCAGTGAACCGGAGGTTCTGTTCCCTTGAGTGTCGTGCTGTTCCGCCGCCCGGCCCGCAGGCGCGGGCCGGAGATGCCCGAAGGGCAATTGACCCTCCAGGAACCGCCGGTCCTCGCCGAGACGGTTCCCGATACCTCGGCAATCTGGACCTATTTGCCGATGGCTTTGATGTCGGTGTCGATGATGCTGATGTTCCTGCGCCCCGGCGGCGGGAACGGCGTCTTCATGTATCTGGCGATGGGCGTCATGGCGCTCTCCGCCGGTGCCATGCTGCTGGGGCAGCTGATGCGCCGCTCAAGCGAGCGCAAACAGCGCCTGAAGGGTGAACGCCGCGACTATCTGCGTTACCTGGCACAGATCCGCAAGCGGGTCCGCACCACCATCGCGGAGCAGCAGCGTGCGCTCGCCTGGCGGCACCCGGAGCCCGCGTCGCTCCGCTCGCTGGCCCGCACCTCACGGCTGTGGGAACGCCGCCCGGCCGACGAGGACTTCGGCGAGGTCCGCCTCGCGGTCGGCGAGCAGCAGCTCGCGCTCACCCTGAACCCGGTCTCCACCCGTCCGGTGGAGGACCTCGAACCCCTCTGCGCGCACGCCCTGCGCCGCTTCATCCGCGCCTACTCCACCATCCCGGGCCAGCCCCTCGGCCTCTACCTGCGCTCCTCGGCCCGGATCCTGCTGCGCCCCGAGGAGACACCCGGCCAGGACACCGACGAGCCGGTCAACACGCCGTCCGGGGAGGAGGGCGAAGGTCCGGGCGCCGAAGCGGTGCGCGCCTTGGTACGCGCCATGCTCGGGCAGCTCGCGGTGTTCCACGCGCCCGAGGAGCTGTGGATCGCTCTCTGTGTCAGCGACGAACGGCGGCCCGACTGGGAGTGGGCCAAGTGGCTGCCGCACACGCTGGACCCGTACGAGGAGGACGGCGCCGGCCAGGCCCGCCGGATCACCGCCGACCTCACCGAGCTCGACGACCTGCTCGGCGCCGAATTCGCCGAACGCCCCGGCCTCGACCCGGAAGCCCGCCCCGCTCGTGACGAGCCCTACACGATCGTCGTCCTGGACGGCGTCACCGTGCCCGAGGGCCACCGCTGGGAGGGACACGGCTACCGCAACGCCTTGGCCCTAGACCTGTCCGGTGCGCTGCGCTGGCGCCCGGGCCGTAACACACTGAGGCTGACCGTCGGCACCGACCAGGTGAGCCTGGTACGCACCGACCGCAGCCGCAAGGAGCGCTCCGTGCCGCTCGGCCGGCCGGACCGGCTCGGCCTCCTCGGCGCGGAGTCACTGGCCCGGCTGCTCACTCCCCGCCGGATGAGCCTGGGCACCGACATCGCGCAGCCGATGGACACCGACGTCGAACTGACCACGCTGCTCGGCATCCCCGACCTGCACCGGCACGACCCGCACACCCTCTTCAACCGGCACACCGGTTCCTCCCGGCTGCGGGTACCGATCGCGGTCGGCGTCGACGGCCGCCCGGTGGACCTCGACATCAAGGAGTCCGCGCAGGGCGGGATGGGGCCGCACGGCATGCTCATCGGTGCCACCGGCTCCGGCAAGAGCGAGCTCCTGCGCACCCTCGTCCTCGGCCTCGCCCTGACCAACTCCTCCGAGACGCTCAACTTCATCCTGGTCGACTTCAAGGGGGGCGCCACCTTCCTCGGCCTGGAGGAACTCCCCCACACCTCCGCCGTCATCACCAACCTCGCCGACGAGGTCGCGCTGGTGGAGCGCATGCAGGACGCGCTGCACGGCGAACTCATACGCCGGCAGGAACTCCTGCGCTCCGCCGGAAACTACACCTCGGCCCTGGAATACGAACGGGCCCGCGCCGGGGGGACCGACCTCGCCCCGCTGCCCAGCCTGTTCGTGGTGGTCGACGAGTTCAGCGAACTGCTGTCGGCGCACCGGGAATTCATGGACCTGTTCGTGATGATCGGCCGCCTCGGCCGTTCGCTCGGTGTGCACCTGCTGCTCGCGTCGCAGCGCCTGGACGAGGGCCGTATGCACCAGCTCGAGAGCCACCTGTCGTACCGCATCGGCCTGCGCACCTTCTCCGCCATGGAAAGCCGCGGCGTGCTCGGCGTCCCGGACGCCTACGAGCTGCCGGCACAGCCCGGCAGCGGCTACCTGAAGTCGGGTGTGGAGTCCCTGACCCGGTTCCGCGCCGCCTACTCCTCCGGCACGTACCGGCGCCGCACCGGAGCGGTGGTCCAGGCCCGGGTGGCCAGCCAGGTGGTGCCGTGGACCAGCGGCTGGGTGGTGCCGCGTACCTTGGACCCCGCTACCGAACCGGAGCCCGAGACCGAGGAGACGGGCGACGAGGAGGCCCTGCTCGACGTGGCCCTCGACCGGCTGCGCGGCTCCGGCCCCGCCGCACACCAGGTATGGCTGCCGCCGTTGGACGAGCCTTCCCCGCTGGACGTTCTGCTCTCCGGCATCACCGCGGACCCGGAGCGCGGTCTCACGGCCGCCGGCTGGTCCGGCACCGGCAGGCTGCGGGTCCCGGTCGGACTCGTGGACAAGCCCTTCGACCAGCGCCGCGACCCGCTGGTCGTGGACCTCTCCGGAGCCGGCGGCCACGTCGCCGTCGCGGGCGGTTCGCAGAGCGGTAAGTCCACACTCGCCCGCACCCTGATCGCCGCTCTCGCCCTCACCCACACACCGGCGGAGATCCAGTTCTACTGCCTCGACTTCGGCGGCGGCGGCCTCTCGCAGCTCGCCGCTCTTCCGCACGTCGGCGGTGTCGCGGCACGGCTCAACCCGGAGCGGGTGCACCGGGCCGTCGCCGAGGTGATGACGCTGCTCGCCCGCCGCGAGCAGTTCTTCGTGGACCACACCCTCGACTCCATGCAGTCCTACCGCCGGCGCCGGGCCGCCGGGGAGTTCCCGGACGAGCCCTTCGGCGACGTGTTCATGGTGGTCGACGGCTGGTCCACGGTCCGCCAGGACTACGACGCCCTGATCCCGAAGTTCAACGAACTCGCCGCCCGGGGACTCAACTACGGCATCCACCTGATCATCACCACCACCCGCTGGGTGGAGCTGTCCGCCCAGGTCCGTGACCAGGCGGGCACCCGCCTCGAACTGCGGATGGGTGACCCGATGGACTCCGAGATCGACACCCGCAAGGCGCGCTCGGTGCCGCGCAGCGGCGGTCGCGGCATCACCGCGGACAGCAAGATGCACTTCCTCGCCGGCCTGCCCCGCCTGGACGGCAGCGGCTCCCTCGACGACCTCGGCGACGGCGTCACACACCTGGTCGCCGAAGTCTCCCGGCACTGGCCGGGCGCGCCCGCCCCGCAGGTCCGTATGCTGCCGCACCGGCTCCCGCTCGCCGAACTGCCGGCGCCCGAGTCCACCGAGGGCGGCGGCATGCGCCTCGCGCTCGGCATCGACCAGGACGCCCTGGAACCTGTCTGGCACGACTTCAGCCGTACCCCGCACCTGATCGTGGTCGGCGACACCGAGAGCGGCAAGACCAACCTGCTGCGCGCCGTCACCAAGGGCATCACCACCCGCTACACCCCGGAGGAAGCGAAGATCATCGCGGTGGACTACCGCCGCACCCTGGTGGGCGCCATCCCCGAGGAGTACCGCATCGGGCACGTGATCTCGCTGGACAACCTCAAGGAGACCATCGAGGGCGCGGCCCGCGCGATGAAGGCCCGCGTCCCCGGCGCCGACATCGCACCCGCCCGTATGCGCCGGTGCGACTGGTGGACCGGGCCTCGTCTGTTCGTCCTGGTCGACGACTACGACATGGTGTCCGGCAACTCCTTCCAGAGTCCCTTCGAGCCCCTCTTCGAGAATCTGACCCTCGGCTTCGAGATGGGTCTGCACCTGGTCGTCGCCCGCAGCGCCATGGGCGCCGGCCGCGGCCTCAGCGACGGACTCATCCGCCGGCTCGACGAGGCCAACAACCCCGCCGTCCTGCTCTCCTGCCCGCCCACGGAAGGCCGGCTCTTCGGCGACGCGAAGCCCCTCAACCTCCCACCGGGCCGGGCCCTCCACATCGCCCGCCGCCGACCGCGGCTGATGCAGACGGCGCTGGTGGAGGAGAACCCGCAGCAGGACTGAGAGGACGCGGGACGACGACACCCTCCTGAGGTACGCCTCAGGAGGGTGTCGTCGTGGAGGACTTCAGCTCATTGTGATGCGGTTCCGGCCGCTCCCGCCGGGCGCCATCCCCGGGCGCGGGCCCGGGACAGGGCGAAGCCGGCCCAGAGGACGGCGAGGACGGCGGCGGAGCCGAGCAGGACGAAGAGCGTGGCCCTGCCGGTGGCGCGGTCGGCGCCGGAGGTGTCGCGGACGGTCACGGGTTCCGCGGCGCGCTCGGCGCCGACGGACGTGGCGGAATCGCCGATGACCGCGGTGACGGCGGCATAGGCGTCCAGCTGGGGGATGTCGGCGGGATAGGCGGTGGCGGTCAGGCGGCGCACGACGTCGTCGGGCGAGTCGTCGGGGTGGGCGGCCCGGACGGCCGCGGCGGCCCCTGCGGCGTAAGCGGTGGCCACCGGGACGCCGCCGCCGAGGTAGTGGCCTGTGCCACGCGGGCCGCCGGAGACCACCCCGGCGCCAGGGGCGGCCAGGTCGATGCCGCCGGTGGGCAGGGAGCCGTCCGGGCGTACGCCGCCGGGAAGCATGTCGGCGACGGAGAGGACGCCGGCTTCACCGGCCGGCCAGTAGGTACGGGACGGGACCTCGTCGGCGCCGCCCCGGGAAGGCGGGTCCGGGGCGGCCGCCGCGACGACCACCGCGCCCGCGCGGCGGGCCTCGGCGACCGCGTGGCTCAGCGCCGCGTCCTGACGCGGCAGGGCCACCGCGACCGCGATCACGCCGGCCCGGGCCTCGGTCGCCTCGCGCAGCGCGTCCACGACCAGGCCGGAGTCCGCCTGCCCGCGCCGGTCGGTGCCGCGCAGGGCCAGGATCTTCGCGCCCGGGGCCACCCCGGCCAGACGAGGGCTGTCCCCGCCCGTCCCGGCGATCAGCCCGGCAAGGAACGTGCCGTGTCCGACGCAGTCGTCAGCGGCCGTGCCCGCGGCGGTGACCCGGCCCTCGAGGCCGGCCGCGTCGGGGTCGACACCGGTGCCGATCAGCGCGACGGTCACGCCCTCACCGGTGCTGTGCCCGTGCAGCCGGTCCAGGTCGAGGCGTTGGCGCGACCAGTCCTGCTTCTTCGCCTTCTCGCCGGACGCAGGAGTGCAGACCACCTCGTCGGCCTCGGGATCGAGGGCGGAGGGCATGCCGGGCAGTTCCTGGCCCTTCTTCCCGTCGGCCGCGGGGACACGCGAGGGGGGCGCCGCCTGTGCCGGAACCGCCATGGGCAGCACCAGGGCGACGGCGACGCCGGCCCCGGACAGCAGACGGGCGGCGCCGTGTGCGCGGATCCTCATCGGGGTGCCACCTTCGGTGCCGCGGCTGTGACGTCTGCGGGGAGGAGGACGCGCAGGTCGTCCAGGGTGGGTGCGGCCACCGAACTGAGCCGTCCCGCCTGGCGGGTGACCATCGCCTCGACCACCTGACGGGCCAGTCGGGCGTTGCCGAAGGAACGGTCGCGGGGTATCGCGTCGAAGTACTCCTTGAGCAGCGGGCCGGTGCCGGGTCCGCACTCGTAGCCCATGTTCGCCGCCTGTGTCCGCACGATGGTGACCAGTTCCTCCGAGGAGTAGTCCGCGAAGGAGATCCGGCGCGGGAAACGGGAGGACAGGCCGGGGTTGGAGCCGAGGAAGCGCTCCATCTCGTCGGTGTAGCCGGCGACGATGACGACCACCTCGTCGCGGTGGTCCTCCATCAGCTTCAGCAGGGTGTCCACCGCTTCCTGACCGAAGTCGGCGCCACCGCCGCGCGGGGTGAGGGTGTACGCCTCGTCGATGAACAGCACGCCGCCGCGGGCCCGTTCGAAGACCTCACGGGTCAGCTGGGCGGTGTGGCCGATGTAGCGGCCGACCAGGTCGGCGCGCGCCGCCTCGATCAGCTGCCCCCGGTCCAGGACGCCGAGCTGGGTCAGGACCTCCCCGTAGAGGCGGGCGACGGTGGTCTTGCCGGTGCCGGGCGGGCCGGTGAAGACCAGGTGGTTGCTGAGCGAGGGGACCGGCAGACCGGCCGCGGCACGGTGGCGTGCCGTGGTGATGAGGTTGACCAGATCCGCGACCTCGCGCTTGACCTCGGCCAGACCGATCATGTCGCCGAGGCGGGTCAGCGGGTCGTCGTCCGGTACGGAGGAACCGGCGGCCGCGGCGGCAGCGGTGGCGGACACGTCGTCCGGCAGCAGCAGTCGCAGATCGTGCTCGCTGACCTGTGACTGCTCGGACAGCCGGACCGCCTGTCTGTCCACCATCTCCTCGAACACGCCGCGCGCGGCACGGCCGTTCCCGAATCCGGCGTCCCGGGGCATCGCCTCGAAGTGCGCGGCCAGCGCCGCCGCGGTGCCCTCACCCAGTTCGTACTGGTGCTGGCCGCACATGCTCTCCATGATCGCGACCAGGTCGGGCACCGAGTAGTTCTCGAACTCCACGGTCCGCGAGAAACGGGAGGCCAGACCCGGGTTGGAGGCGAGGAAGGAGTCCATCTCGCGGGAGTAACCGGCCGCGACCACCACCACGTCGTCGCGGTGGTCCTCCATCAGTTTCAGCAGGGTGTCCACCGCCTCGCGGCCGAAGTCGGCGCCGCCGTTGCCGCTGTCGGAGGTGAGTGTGTACGCCTCGTCGATGAACAGGACGCCGCCGAGGGCCCGCTGGAAGGTCTCGGTGGTCTTGATGGCGGTACCGCCGACGATCTGGGCGACCAGGTCGGCGCGTGAGACCTCCACCAGGTGGCCGCTGCGGAGCGAGCCCAGTTCGGCCAGGATCGCGCCGTAGAGACGGGCGACGGTGGTCTTGCCGGTGCCGGGCGGGCCGGCGAAGATGAGGTGCCTGCTCATCGGCGGCGCGGACATGCCGAGTTGTTCGCGACGCTGGGCGAGCTGGGTCAGGTTGACCAGGGTGCGCACCTGGTGCTTGACGTTCTCGAGGCCGATCAGGGCGTTGAGTGCGCCGAGCGGGCCGTCCGCACGGTCCGGCGGGGGCGCGTCCGCGGCGCCGGACCCTGCCGGGTCGGTGTTCTCGGCGCTGCCGGTGCCCCAGGCGTCCCGCTTGCCGTTGCCCACGCTGTTCAGGCCCTCCACCGCGAGCCGTTCGCCGGGCGTGGTCTGCACCAGGCCACCGCCCTCGTTCTCCCGGGCGAGGCAGTTGACGAGCGAGACCGGCGCGGTGGACTCCACCCGGAAGCCGTCCTGGGCACCGCCGGTGGCCTCACAGCCGCTGAGCGAAGCCAGTGCGCCTTCGTGGAGCAGGAAGCCGTGCCCCTTGGAGGCGTGCACGGCGGTGCGGTTGGCGGTCAGCTCGCCGCCCGCGGCTACCACCACGCCCTCCTCACCGGATATCTCGACGCGGAAGTCGCGGACGGTGACATTGCCGCCGTCCTCCACGACCAGGCCGCTGACGGCGGTGTCGGAGACCCCTCCGCCCGCCAGATAGAGGGTGCTGCCGGAGGCCACACGTACGCCCGCGCCCTTCGGGCGGACGATCTCGCAGTCCTCCACGCGGCCCCGTGCTTCCTTGGTGGTCGCGATGCCGTCGCCGGCGGGCTCCACCAGCCGGGCCCGTCGCAGCAGCGGGTTGGCACCGCCGGACACCGCGACCGCGGGGGAGCCGCCGATCACCTCCAGGCGGTCCAGCTCCGGCGCCGAGTCCTCCTCCAGGAGCAGCCCCGGCCCGTCGCAGTCGCGGACCGTCAGGCCGGTCAGCGCCGGGGACGCGGCCCCGGCGACCCGCAGTGCCGCGCCCTGCGCGCCGTCCACCCAGCAGTCCTCGAAGGTGCCGCGCGACCGGTCCGTGACCACCACACCGTGCCCGCGTGCGCGCGAGACGCGGCAGCGGCGCAGCACCGGGTCGGTGCCCCCGGCCAGTGCGATCCCGTTCCCGGAGGCGCCGGTGACACGGACGTCCTCCAGCGTCGTACGGCCCGCACTGCTCAGGTGCACGCCGGTGCTGGTGTCGTGCACCACGGTGCGGACCACCGAGACGGAGCAGTTCTGCTCCAGCGCGATGGAGGGCTTGTCGGTGGACGAGATGTCGCAGTCCTCGACGCTGCCACGGGCCTCGCCGTTGGCGAGCAGGCCGTTGCCCCGGGCGTCCCGCACCGTGCAGTCACGGATGCGTGCCTCGCCCTGCTCGGCGAGGACCAGGCCGCTGGTCCCCAGGTGTTCGAGCGTGCAGGACTCCACGGTGGTGGGTGTGGTGGAGGTCACCACGATGCCCGCACCCTGCGGGTTGCTCACGCGGCAGTTCCGCAGCGCGAGGGAACCCGTCCCACCGGCCAGCATCGCGGTCCAGGCGGCGCCGACGACCTCACAGGCGTCGAACGCGGCCTGGCCGCGCCGCACGTCCACGGCGGGCAGCTCGGCGTCACCGCCCCGCAGGGTCAACTCGGAGAACATCACCGCGTCGGCACGCAGCGCGACCACGCTGCCCGAGCGCGGCCGGATCTCCACCGTGCCCCGCCCTTCGGCAGCGGTGAGGGTGACCCTGGTGTTGACCACCAGGTTCTCCGCGTACGTCCCTGGCCGGATGCTGATGAGAGCCCCGGTGCGGGCTGCGGCGAGTGCCTCACCGATCGTCCGATAGCGGTCCTTGGGACCGACCGACAGTACCTGGCGCGACACGCACCAACCTCCTTGCTACGGCGGCGTCTTCTGCGAACTCCCCCATTCGCCGGGGGCGCGTGTCGGCGAGCCGACGATGCCATCATGCCTCGTCCCGGTGCGTACGGGCTCCGGGAGCGGTGCTCCCGGGGGCGAGGCGATGCGGTCAGGTGCTCCACTTCTGGGCGTCGTTGCCCGTGCACGTCAACAGCTGAAGGGCTGTCCCGTTGCCCCGGTTGGCGCCCGCGACGTCGACGCACATGCCGACGACGGTGTTGACCAGGTCGTGGCTGCCGTTCAGGGCGAACTGCTGGGCGGCATTTCCGTTGCACCAGGCGACCTGGATGGGGGTGCCGTTGCTGAAGTTCGCGCCGGCCACGTCCAGGCACTTGCCCTTGATGCGGATGGTGCCGTCCGAGGCGAACTGCCACTTCTGCGCGACGCTGTTGTCGCAGTCCCACACGTGCAGCGCCTTGCCGTCACTGAAGTCGTGCTCCGGTACGTCGATGCAACGGCCCGAGAGATGGCTGCGGAAGGAGACGGGTGCGCTGAGGGTGAGGGCCGACGCGGCCTTCGGCTGCTGCTTCTCCGCGCCGCCGGACTTCTTCACCTCGGTCTTCTCCTCGGTCTTCTCCTCGGTCTGCGTCTTGGGTTTCTCCTTCGGGGCGGCCTTCTGCGGCTCGTCCTCGGACGGCTCCGGCGCCGGGGCCTGCTTCACCGGCTTCGCGGGCGGCTCGACGGAGGCCTTCTTCCTGTCCTCGTCCGGGGAACCGCTCTCGGGCGTGGTCACCGCGAACTCGCCCGGTGCCTCCTGCGTGCTCCCGTCGAGGACGGTTCCCGCCGCCGCTACCGACGGCCGCTCGGGGCCCTTGTCGTTGTTCCCCGCGAGTATCAGGAACGGCACCGAGAGGAGCAGCGAACCCGCGACCGCCGCCCCGGCCAGCGCCGCCTTGCCCGGCCGGCCCACCGGCCCGCCCTGCTGCGGCCTGCCGATCGCGGTGGCGGTCATGGTCCGTACCAGCCCGGGCAGTCGGCTCTGCGCGGCGGCGGTGGCACCGGGGGCGGCCTCGGACTCCGACCGGGCGCCGGCGGGTGCCGCGGACCCGGGCTCGGTGGACCGGCCCTCCCCGGGCGCCTCCTCGCCCTCTGCGGGCTTCTTCGCGGCCGCTCCGGGTTCCTCCTCGGTCTCCGGGGCCTTCGTACCGGTGCTGCCGGCTTTTCCGGCCGCGGCGCCGGTCTGCGCCTCTGCGGGCTCGAACGCGGGCTGCGCCGGGGTGGCGGCGGGCGCGGTGGTGCTGCCGGCCACGGCGGTCGTGGCCGATTCCTCGCCTTCGGAAGAGGTCTCGGCGCGAGCTCCCGAGGAGGTGGGGGATGGCTGGGACGAACGCGTCACGGGGTCCTCCCTGTGGAGTGGGGCCAGGATTCGGGTGAGCTGTGGGGCCGGTCCACGGGTGAGGCCGTCGCCGTGGCATCGGTGCGGTCCGCGCCGGGGGCGTGCCCCGGGCCCGGAAGGCTGTCCGCCGGCACGAGCAGCGGAGCCGCGGCCCCGGCGTTGACCATGAGCATGGCGCCCGGGCCGCTCAGCGAGCGGGCCAGTTCCCGTGCCGACAACGTGTCATGGTGAAGTGCCGCGGACATGAACTCATGGGTGGGCGAGGTGAACAACAGGGCCACCGGCGCACCGTCCCGCCCGGCAGCCAGGAGCGGCCCGCCGTCCGGCCCGCGCACCACGGTGACGTCCGCCTCCGCGAGCGCCTCGATCGCGGCTCCCACGGAGCCGTAGCCGGTGGCGGCACGCTGCGCGGCGGCGTCCACCGGGTCGGTGGGCTCCGGCCAGCCGAGTACCCGCGCCGAGGGCCGGTACGCCGGATTGGCCCGGTACTCCCCCACGCTCCCGCTCTCGTCCGACTGCCACTCCCCCAGCACCGCCCACTCCGGCGGCGTCCGCTCCTCGGTCCACTCCGGGTCCACCACCCCGATCCAGTGCCCCGGCGCCCTGCGGGCAGCGTCCTTCACGGCCTCGGGTATGCCGTCGATGTCGTCGGCCTCGGAGGTTCCGGTCCCCGGCGACCCGGGTCCGGGGGCCGGGTCGGAGGTATCAGGACGGACGAACGGGGCGTCGTCCAAGCCCTCTTGTCGTTCTCCGGGCCGCATCTCCACCTGAACTCTTGGGTCTGTACGCACTCTCAGGTGCCGAACGGCATGTGTTCGCACGCCGACACTGATCAGATCGGGGAGCCAACAGGATGTCATACGGGCGCTGTCCGTGGGACTTCGCGGGGGTTCCGTTTCGGGCGGCCCCATGCCCGTGTCGCTGCCCGAACACAGCACTTTCCGGGAGCAGTGAGGCAGGAGAGGACAAAGCGCACGAGGTGTTCGGAGTGCGGAAGCGGCCGTCGTCCTCACGACGGGCTACGTTGGGTACGCCATCGGCCCCTTCGACGTGCATCGCCTCCCGGCCCGGACGTCCGCGGGGGTCGTACGGGAACGCCTCGCAGCTCGGACAGGCGTCGGACCGGTCTCAGGCCGCCACCGCGCCGGGTCACGCGAACTCGACGACGAGGACCGGACCACCTCGCCGCGGCACTCGCCGACGCCCGCAGGGGTGAGCAGGCTTGCGTCCGCCCGACCGCTGCCCACCACAGCTCCGCCACTAAGGAGTCACCGCATGTCCCCCCAGCACCCCACCCCCGGCGCGAACGCGGCGGCTCCCGCCGCCCCCGGCACGCAGGAGGCCGGGTCCCCGGCCCCTGCCTCCGCCTCGGCCCCCATCTCGTCATCGTCATCGGCGCCGGCCGAGCAGACGCCGGCCCCGGCCGCCGCTTCCGCTTCCGCTTCCGCTTCCGCTTCCGAGTCGGAGTCCGTTACCTCCCCGGCCGGGGAGACCGCGGCCACTGCGCCGACACCCTCGGCCGGCGCCAGGACGAACGCGGTGCCCGAGGAGGGCATAGGCGTGGCCACGGCCGCCGGGACGGCACCGGGCACCAAGACCGCCACCGGCGTCGACGGCGGACGGCCGCGCACGCCGATCCTGGCGGGGGCGGTGTTCGTCGGCGCCGCCCTGGTCGCCATACCCCTGCTGCTGGTCGGAAGCGCCAACGACAAGGGTCAGGACGACACCCCCATGCGGCCGGTGGCGGGGGGCGCCGACACCGTCCTCAACCCGGACTCCACCCCCGCGGACGTCGGGGACTACGTGGCCGGGAAGCCGAGCGCGTCTCCGACCACGAAGAAGCCGAAGGCCGTCGAGAGCCCGAAGGTCGTCGTCCCCGAGCCCGTCGTTCCGGCGCCGGAGCCCAGGAAGAGCAGCCCGGCCGCGAAGAAGCCCACGCCCTCGTCCAAGCCCGAGCCCAAGCCGGCTCCGAAGCCGAACTGGAGCACGGTGACCGTCTTCTCGCCCAGCGTCCTGGAGGTCAACCAGGCCTGGACGACCAACCGCATCCGCATGGTCATGCAGGCCGACGGCAACCTCGTCGTCCTCAACGAGTTCGGCAAACCCATCTGGGCGTCCATGACCTTCGGCCAGAACCACCGGGCGATCTTCCAGCCCGACGGCAACCTCGTCATCCACAACGGCGACGACCGTCCGATCTGGGCCTCCAAGACCCATGACTTCGCAGGCGCCCAACTGGTCCTCCGGGCCGACGCCAAGGTGGCCGTCGTGCACAACGGCAGGACCGTCTGGACCACCTGACACCGCGGCGGTCACATCCGGGACCGCGGACGCGCGGGAACCGCGCACGGCCCCGCCGGCCACCGGCCGACGGGGCCGTATGCGTGTCCGCACCCCCACCCCGCAGCACCTGAAGTCGGCGGGACGCGACCTCCGCGTCCCGGAACGCCTGCGCCCTCCTCCTCGGTGACGACGTCGACGCCGCGAGCGCCGCTGTCATCGAGCAGGACCACTTCAGCACCGAGGTGCGCTTCGGCGGGCACGTCGTGGCCATGTACGGGTACGACGAACGGGGCGCCTTCGGGTGGACACCGGCCCGCAGGGCGGAGCCGTATCGACCGGCCTCACCGGCCTGGCCAGAGCCGAGCGCGGCCCCATGACCGCCCGACACCGCTCCTTCACCCTCACGGTGCCCAGCGGCCTGACATCACCGCGGGACCTGGCCGTCCCCGCGATCAGGAGCTGCCGGCTCCCCGCATCGAACACGACGCCATGCGGGCACTCAGCCGGCTCCAGGGGGCGCGCCCGAGACGGACGTACCAGGTGAGGTCGGGGAAACCCGGGGAATAAGTGGCGACAAACGATGGGAGGTTGCCATGAATACCAGAGACCTGGAACTCGGCGAGCTTCTGGCCGCCGCGGAGTCCGCGCCGCCCGGGGAGTCCGTCGACGTGATCGCGCACGATCTGCGCAAGCGCTTCGGGGCGGAGAGTGTGTCCTTTCTGTTCGCCGACCTCCTGGGGCAACGGCTGCTCCGCCTGACCGCGCCTGCCGACGGTGACAGGGCGGACACGACGGAGAGGATCAACCTTCTGAACAGCGTCTACGACACGGTTCTCCGCAGCCAGCGCCAGCACGTGGAACCGGACGGTCATGGCGGACGGCGCGTGATCTCACCGGTGACCAATCGCGGCGACTGCATCGGTGTGCTGGAGGTGACCTTGCAGAACGCCGACGACGCCGTGCTCGGACAGATCGGCGACGCGGCCCACGCGCTGGCCTACATCATCGTCACGGACCGCCGCTTCACCGACCTGTACCACGCGGGCCGGCGCACCACCCGGACCAGCCTGGCCGCCGAGATCCAGCACCAGTTGCTCCCTTCGGCCTCCTGCTGCGAGGCTCCCCAGTTCACGCTCGCCGCGGGACTGGTCCCGGCGGACGACATCGGCGGCGACACCTACGACTACACGCTCGACCAGGACACGCTGCACCTGTCCATCACCGATGCCATGGGGCACGACACGGAATCCGCCCTGCTGGCGACGTTGGTCACAGGTGCGCTGCGCGGCGCCCGCCGCACCGGTTGCGACGCGCTCCATCAGGCCGAGCGCGCGCACGAGGCCCTGCTGTCCCACAGTCGTGGGCTGGCCACCGGACAACTGCTCTGCGTCCGCCTCGACTCGGGCGTCTGCGAGCTGGTCAACGCGGGGCACCCCTGGCCCCTGCGCCTGCGGGCAGGCGCCGACGAGGTCGAGGAGGTCCAGCTCACCGTCAACCTGCCGTTCGGCGTGGCGGCACCCACCTCCTACCAACTGCAGGAACTGCGGCTGTACCCCGGCGACCGCTTGGTCCTGCTCACCGACGGCATGCAGGAACGTGGTGCGGCGGCTGTCGACCTGGCCGCGCTGGTGCGCGACACCCGCGCCTCGCATCCCAGGGAGGCCGTCCGCGCCCTGACCGCGGCGGTGATGGACGCCTGCCGGGGAAACCTCAAGGACGACGCCACTGTCCTCATACTGGACTGGCACGGCACCGCCCGGCGCACAGACCGGCATGAGGCCTGGGCTCGTTCCGCGTGATCGGGCCGACGACACGGCGTGACGGACGGCGAGGTGCCGGAGACGGCTGACCGGCATGTCGGACCGGACCGGCTACGATGCCGCCGGCCCGCGCGGCGCCCTCCCGGCAGCCTGCCGGCCGGGGAGAGCCTCACGCGGGCCGACGGCAGCCTGCCATCCGGACATGCCGCCAGGCTGATCGAGAGCGCGTAACCATGGAACACGCTGCGGCCGGCCCGCTCATCGACCGAGAGCAACAGCTGTCATGAACCGCCGCCTGCGCACCACCCTCGCCGTCTCCGCCGCCCTGAGTGCCGGACTGCTCATGACCGCCTGCGAAGACGGCCCGCTCCCCCGTCGGGTTCGACATGGGCCGGCTCCGCCCCCGCCGTTCGGCGAGGTCCCTGACTCCCCTGACTCCGGGGCTGGTTCCATGGCGGCCCACCCCAGGCGACAGGGGCGACGCGGGCCGCCCAGGCGTCCCTCTCGCACCCCGTCCCCAGCGTCGTCCCCGCCGCCACCGCCTGGCCGCGTCCGCGCGTCCCGGACCACCGTCCCAAGTCGTCGGCGTTCGCGCAGGTGAAACGCCGTTTCGGCGTTCCAGCCGTCCCTGATGCCCGGTGAGCCTCGCGGGTGGGACAGGAGATGCCCCAGGCTGATCACATCGCAGCCGCCGCACCGCCGGCCTCACAGCGGCCGGCCTCCGGCATCCACTTTCCGACCCACCCGGCGACGACTCCCGCTAGCGGACGCCCACCCAGCACGGGGAGAGACCATGAGCACCACCCAGCAGACGACTGTCCCGACCGCCGGACGAACCGGCTCCACACCCCCGCAGGCCCCCGCCGGGTGCGCGGCCGCGGACGCCGAGCGGTTCGTCCACGAGCTGTACGCCGAACACGGGACGGCTCTGCTGACCTACGCGGCCCGGCGTCTGGACAACGACTGGCACCGCGCCCAGGACCTGGTGCAGGAAACCGCCGTACGAGCCTGGCGTCGCGGCCCTTCGCATCCGCTCTCCGCGGACGGCATCCGCCCCTGGCTGTTCCGGGTCCTGCGGAACCTGGTGATCGACGAACACCGGGCGCGAGCCGTGCGCCCCGACGTCCCCCATCAGCTGGACGACGTGGTCGTCCCGGTCGGCGACGGCACGGATCGCGTCCTGACCGCCCAGGTGGTAAGAGAGGCCCTCACGGACCTCACCGAACAGCAGCGAGAGGTCCTGCACGGGATGTACTTCCGCGGTCACAGCGTGAACCACGTGTCACACCTCCTGGGCATTCCCCCCGGCACGGTGAAGTCCCGCACCTTCTACGCGATACGGGCGCTCAAGCGCGCCCTGGGCGCCCGCGGGGTACTCGGCTGAGCGGCCGTGTGGCGAGAATGACTGACCACGCACCACTCGACGAGGTGACCAGGGGGTAACTCCCCGGCGGTTCCCGCACCCGTCGCACGTCCCGCGTGGAGGAAGATTGCTCGGAGAGCGCTCTATCGTGCCCTTGCCACCCGATAGGGTGCCGTGCATGACCAGCAGACAACCGCCGACCCTGGAGGACGTCGCACGGAAGGCGGGCGTCTCGCGCGCCACCGTCTCCCGCGTCATCAATGGTGTCCGGAACGTCGACCCCGCCATCCAGGACGTGGTGCGCAGCGCGATCGAGCTGACGGGCTACACCCCGAACAGCGCCGCGCGCTCACTGGTGACCCGACGTGCCGAGACCATCGCCCTGGTCGTCTCGGGCGTGGGCGACAACGACTCCGGGAGCGAGCGGACCGCCTTCGCGACCCGTGTGTTCGCGGACCCCTTCTTCGGACGGGTGGTCGATGGCGTCATCACGTTCCTGCGCCCGCGATCCATGCATCCGGTCCTGATGTTCGCGGAGTCGGAGGCAGACCGGCAGGAGGTCGTGGCCTACCTGCGGCAGGGCCGGGCGGACGGCGCGCTGATCTTCTCCACGCACGCCGAGGATCCGCTGCCGTCGCTCCTGGCGGCGGAGAGCCTGCCCTGCGTACTGTTCGCGCGACCTGCCACGACCGCCTCGGTCAGCTACGTCGATCTCGCCCACCAGGACGGTGGACGCATGGCCGCCGAGCATCTGCTGGCCCGCGGCTGCCGGCACATCGCCACCGTCACCGGGCCGCTGAACCTGCCCGCGGCCCAGGACCGGCTCACCGGTTTCCGCGACGCCATGGCGCGGCAGGGTCACCCGTACGTCCCTGTCGCGGAGGGCGGTTTCACGCTCGACAGCGGGGCGGCGGCAACAGCCCGCCTGCTCGCCGAGCACCCCGGCATCGACGGGGTGTTCGCCGCCAACGACCTGATGGCGCAGGGTGCTTGCCAGATACTGCGGGAGCACGGCAAGCAGGTACCGGACGACGTGGCGGTCGTCGGTTTCGACGACTCCGTCACCGCAAGCGTCTGCCGGCCGCGACTGACCACGATCCGCCAGCCGATGGAGGACATGGCGGCCACGATGGCACGCATCCTCCAGGAGCACATCGAGGGGGCCCGCACCGAGCCGACCTCGGTGATCTTCGAGCCGCGGCTGGTGGTGCGCGAGTCGGCGTAGGCGCCGCCCCGCGACGCCGTCGGCCGCGGGCCCGCCCCGCACCCCGCACATGCGTGCGGAACGGGCCGACGGACGGATGACGCGCGGGGCCCCGGTCAGGGCAGGCGGTAGTCGGCGCCCAGCGCCGCACCCTCCCTGGGGTGGTTCTGGTCGTATCCACGGGCGTCGCACTGCAGCCCACCGACGATGCAGTGGTCGACAAGGGCCTGCAGCGTCGGCTCGTTCCAGGCGTTGAAGAAGTCGTAGTGGAACGAGTACCCCCGTCCGCCGGCCAGTTCCACCTGGGACATGTCCCCGTCCACGGGCCAGGCCATCTTGAACTCGATCATGGGAAGCGCCACGGGGTGACTCGTCGGGCAGACGTTGTTGTTGGTGCCCGGCTTGACGAGGGGATAGGCCATGTGGCTCTGGTGACTCGGTGTGTCGAGGTGCTGACCGTCCCAGCAACTCGGTGCCTGCAGCCGCAGGTTGAGCTGCGAACCGGTCGGGCAGTGTTGGGGGATGTCGATGTTCTTGAAGCTCTCCCCGCATTCCCATCCCTCCACCCAGCCCGGGTGGTTCCGGAAGTCCTGGGCGCTCTGCATGGGGTTGGCGACGACGAACCGCAGCCCCTTGGGGAAGGGCCGCACGCTGGTGTAGTCCGTGACACCGGCCTTGTAGTAGATGACCTGCGGCCCGCTCGGCAGGATCTTCTTGTCGCCCTTGTAGAGGGAGGGCATCCAGTACGCCGAGGAGTCACCGGGGGCCTTGCACGTGGTGTCACCGCCGTACAGCGAGGAGCTGGTGCTGTTCGCGTTCGTCGCCGTGTTGCCCATGAACGTGTGGTCGTGGGACCTGCCGGGCTGCGCCGGGTAGACGATCGGGTCGTCGGGCGCGGTGTGGGTCACCGCGCAGTTCGCCTGGAACTCGTGGAAGTAGCGGGGCGCCGGCTCCCGGTCGGACGGCTGCACACCCGTGACGGGCGGGTTCGCCGGAATGTAGCCGTCACCGTCCACGTCGTCGCCCGAGGGCATCGGTGGAGCGGCCACGGTGTGCCCGGCGTGCGCCGCGCCCGCCGTGCCGGAGGCCGGGCCCGGGTCGGCGGCGGCGATCGTACCGACGCCGAAGACCGTGGTGACGAACGCCGTACAGATGAGTAATGCGGAAAAGCCTCTGGAACGCTGCTGCATGGGAGACCTCGTCGGAAGAGTGGGGGCCTGCCCCGCCGTCGGACGATCACGACGGAGCGGCTCGGGAGAGCGCTCTCCCGAGCGTGGCGCGCGGATGTGAGCCTGTCAATGCTTCCGGAGACACCGCGCGGGCACCTCCTCGCGGGCGGCGTCGCCAGGGAGTACCCCCGCGCGAACGCGGTGCCGGCGACCACCGCCCCTGTCACGGGCAGCACGGCCTGCGTCAGGGGTGGGCTCCACGACTGCTGGCAGGCGTGGATGACGGTGCGTACGGATGATGTCGGCGTACCGGCGACCTCTGCTCCGGGAAGGATGAAGCGGCCACCACGTGCGGCTACTTGACGGCGCCGGCGGTGAGGCCGGTGACGAGGTAGCGCTGGAGGAGCAGGAACCCTGCGACGACGGGCAGGCTCACCACGAGGGAGGCCGCCATGACCTGGTTCCAGTAGACGTCGTTCTGCGTGGAGTAGCCCTGCAGGCCGACGGCGAGGGTGCGGGTGGTGTCGTTGGTCATGACGGAGGCGAAGAGCACCTCGCCCCAGGCCGTCATGAACGCGTACACCGCGACGGCGACGATGCCGGGAATCGCCGCGGGGACGATGACCCGGAACAGCGCACCGAGCGGGCCGCAGCCGTCCACCTTGGCCGCCTCGTCCAGCTCCCTGGGCACCGAGTCGAAGTACCCGATCAGCATCCAGATGGAGAAGGGGAGGGAGAAGGTGAGGTACGTGAGGATGAGGCCGCCCCGCGACCCGAACAACGCGATACCGGTGGCGTTACCGATGTTCACGTAGATGAGGAACAACGGCAGGAGGAAGAGGATGCCGGGGAACATCTGCGTCGAGAGGACGGTCACCGTGAACACGCGCTTGCCGCGGAAGTTGTAGCGGCTGACCGCATAGGCCGCGAAGGCCGCGATCACCACGGAGCAGACGGTCGCCGTGCCGGCGACGATCAGCGAGTTCATGAAGTAGTCGGCGAGCGGGACCGTGTCCCAGATGTCGAAGTAGGGACTGATGGTCAGGCCCGAGGGAATCCACCGGAACTTCCCGGTCACGTCTTCCAGCGGCTTGAGGGAGCTGGTGACCATGACGAAAACCGGCAGGACCACGAAGACGGTGAGAAGGGTCAGGAAGATCCGCCGTGCCCACAGGAACGACTGCGGGGGTGCCATCGGGGAGGGGGGCTTGCGCTGTGCGGTCCTAGGCATCGGTGGCCTGCTTTCCCCGGGATGTGAACAGGAGGTAGAGGCCGGTCACGGCGAGCAGGAACAGCAGGAGCAGTACCGACATCGCGGAACCCGTGCCGAAGTTCCAGGTCTGGAAGGAGGACTGGTAGATGTGGATGGAGATCAGGTCCGCCGACGCCGGTGCGGCCTTGCCGAACAGGACGAAGGGCGTGTTGAAGTCGTTGAAGGTCCAGAGGAACAGCACGAGCACCAGGACCTGGTTGACGGGTCGCAGTGATGGCAGGGTGATGCGGCGGATCTGCTGCCACACCCCGGCGCCGTCGAGCGCCGCCGCTTCGTAGACGTCCCGGGGGATGTTCTGGAGACCGGCCATCATGATGAGGAAGGCGAAGGGCCAGCCCTTCCATACCGCGACGACGAGCAGGGTGACGAAGGCGTTGTCACCGATGAGCCAGAACGGCGGGCTGTCGGTGAGGCCGAGCTGGTCATGGATGACGTGGTTGACGATGCCGTTGTCGCGCTGGAACATGAACGCCCAGGTGATGACGGCGGCGTACACGGGCAGGGCGTACGGCACGAGGAAGAGCGTGCGCAGGAGGCCCCTGCCGCGGAAGGTCTCCTGCATGAAGACCGCGGCGGCGGTTCCGAGGAACCAGCACAGCCCCACCGACAGCAGGGTGAACAGGCACGTGGTCAGGAACGACTGCATCAGCGCCTCGCCCACCGGGGCGTCGAAGTCGACCGAGACGGCGTAGTTGTCGAAACCGGCCGACGGCGCGGTGGCCCAGTCCCGGATGTAGAACTGGGTGAGCTGCCGGAAGCTGACGACGATGCCGATGATCATGGGCACCAGGTGGACCAGCAGCTCGAGGAGCAGGGCGGGGAGCAGCAGCAGGTACGGCAGGCCGATCTTGCGCAGCCGCCCGGAGCGGCGTCTGCGCGGCGCCGCTCCGGAGTCGTTCTTGCCTGCTGTCCTCTCGCCGGGGACGAGGGCGGCGGTTGTGGTCATGGTGGTGTCCGTGCTCACTTCGCGGGCATCTGCTGCTGGGCCTTCTCGAGCTTGGCCTTGACCGACGCGGTCGTCACCGGACGGCCGGCGGCGGCGTCGGCGAAGAGTTCCTTGACCGCCGTACCGACGACGGTCTCGAACTGCGACTCCTCGGGGACCTGGGGCAGAGCGGCAGCGCTGGTGGCGAGGGCCTCCCGCAGGGGCGAGAGCGCGAAGGTGTTGAACGCGGCGTCCTCCTGGGCGGCCTTGACCGGCGGGATGGACCCGTAGGCCTTGTTCAGGACCGTCTGCTCGTCATCGCTGGTCATGAACTTCACGAACTTCTTGGCACCGTCGATGTTCTTGGTGTTCGCGAAGACGGCCATGTTGATGCCTGCGACCATGGAGTTCGTGCCCTTGCCCTGACCGGGCTCGCCCGACCGGACCGGAGCGGGCACCACGCCCCACTCCTCCTTGTCCATGCCCTGGGCCTCGAAGGTGGCGGCCGCCGTCTGCCACAGCACCATCGCCGTCTTGTCCTTGGCGAAGTCGCTCAGGGACTGGTTCTGCGCGTACTCGGCGTTGCCGGGCGCGATGATCTTGTCCTTGGCCATGAGGTCGACGTACTGCTTGACGGCCGCCACCGCACCCTTGGACGTGAAGTCCGCCGTGCCGTCGGCGGTGAAGAAGTCGGCCCCGTGCTGCTTCGCGAGGACGAACACCTGATGGATGTTGTTGGAGAGGTTCGAGCCCTCCGCGCCGAGCCCCCACTTGCCGTCCTCGGACAGCTTCTTCCCGGCCTCGGTCACTTCGTCCCACGTCGTGGGCGGCTTCTCGATGCCGGCCTCGGCGAACATCTTCTTGTTGTAGTAGAGCGCGTAGGCCATGGAGTAGAGCGGCACGGCGGCCGGGGCCTCGCCCCGCACGCCGGTCGAGGCGAGGGCGGACTCGACGAAGCGGTCCTTGCCGCCTATCGCCTCGAAGTTCTTCTCGTCCCAGGGCAGCAGCGCGCCGGTGGCCTGCAGCGAAGCGCTCCAGGTGTTACCGATGTTCAGGACGTCCGGCCCCTGCCCGGAGGTGGTGGCGGTGAGGATGCGGTTGAGCAGGTCCCCCCAGGGCACCACCTCCAGCTCGACCTTGATGCCCGTCTCCTTCTCGAACTTGTCGAGTTCGGGCTGCAGGACCTTCTTGTCCACCTCGAGGCCGGCGCCCTGGTTCGAGGCCCAGTACGTGAGCGTCTTCGGCTGGTCGTTGGATCCGCTCGCCCCGGACGACCCACCGCCGCAGGCAGCCGCGGTGAGGACGAGCGAGAGGGTGACGGCACCGACGGCCGCGGCTCGGGTTCTGCGCATGACTCCAGGGGCCTCTCAGAAGTGACGGATGTCCGCCGCGGGCCGGGCCGGAGCGGAGTTCCCCGTCGCACCCACAAACCCACACGGCTTAATTTAGGATGTGAGTTAAACCCCAAGTGAAGGTCGCGTCAAGGGGTGTCACGGCGGTATGTTGCTCAGGTGAGCTTCAAGACGAGGGGGCAGGGTGAAAGTACGCAGCGGCCGGACGGTCCGTGACCTGCGGCGCGAGAATCGCACCGCCGTATTGCAACGTTTGTATTTCGATGGCCCCTTGAGCCGCTATTCGCTCGGACCGCTGACCGGGCTGAGCTCCGGATCCGTGAGCAACGTGGTGGCCGAACTCGTCGCCGAAGGCCTGGTCGAGGAGGCCGGCAGCGTCGACTCCGCCGGCGGGCGCCCTCGCACCCTCCTGCGTATCCGACCGCAGAGCAGGTACATGATCGGCGTCGACATCGGCGAGACCCGGGTGCGGGTCGAACTCTTCGACCTTGCCCTCACCGAGCTCGCACGGGTCGAGAAACCCCTGTCGTCCGACGGGCCCCGGCGCGTCGACCGCTACGACGTCGGTGTCGTGACGGGGCATCTGCGCGCGGGCATCACCGAGGTCCTGGACCGCGCGGGAATCGCGGCCGACCGGCTCCTCGGGGTCGGCGTCGGTGTGCCCGGCATCGTGTCCAGGTCGCCGGAGGACGGCGCCGTGGTGCACGGCCAGACCATCGGTTGGGACGCCGTGCCGCTGGAGCGCCTGCTGCGTGAGTCCGTGCCGCTTCCCGAGAGCGTGCCGTACTACATCGACAACGGTGCCAAGACGCTCGGTCAGGCCGAGATGTGGTTCGGCGCCGGGCGCGGGGCGCAGAGCGCCGTGGTCGTGCTCTTCGGCTCCGGGGTGGGCGCCTGCGTGGTCACCGACGACATGAGCCCGGGCCGGGCCGTCGAATGGGGGCATCTGACCGTACGGGTGCGCGGCCGCCGCTGCCGCTGCGGCGCGCTCGGCTGCCTCGAAGCGTACGCGGGCGCGGAGGCGCTTCTGGAACGCTGGCGGGAGGCCGGCGGGCAGCCGCTCGCGGACGTCGACGAGGAGACCGCGCTCACGGCCATGCTCGCCGCGGCGTACCCGGCGGGCCAGGACGACGGGGCCGGGCCCGAGTCCGACGCCACCGCCCTGGCCGTCCTGGAGGAGACCGCGGAGTACCTCGGAGCGGGCTTCTCCGACCTGATCAACCTCTTCCAGCCGGAGCGCATCCTGGTCGGTGGCTGGGCAGGACTCCAGCTCGGCACCCGTTTCCTCGACGCGGTGCGGGCCCACGCCACGTCGTACGCCCTCGCCTATCCGGCCGCCCACGTGCGCATCGACCTCGGCACCCTGGGGCCGGACGCCGTGACCGTCGGGGCTGCCGCCCTGCCGCTCGCGGACTTCTTCGAGCGCGGCGGCCGGCAGGAGGAGACCGGCCCCCAGGAACAGGTCCCGGCCTGGCAGACGACTCTCCAGGACCGGGCCGCGAACGGGTGAGACGAGGTGGGCGGCCCGGCCCTCGTGCCCGTGGCGCCGGTTGTCACTCATCCGGGCAGCGGCGCCACCTCGTCCCGCCACGTGTCCTCTCGGCCACGGAGACGGTGCGCGGACCGACGGCGGCGCACCCCACGTGCGAGGGCAGGGCCCGACCGTCCCGTGGCGGCGACGGCGGGGCCCTGCCGGACGTACGGCACGCTTCGCCGAGGTCAGCTGTAGACGCCGAACTCGTGCAGCGAGTAGCCCCAGGCCGTGCCCCGGGCGGTCAGCCGGAGACGTACGTGACGGGCGGTGGCGGGGGCGTCGATCGTGTCGATGTCCCCGTTGCCCGCCGAGGTGGTGTGGACCGTACGCCAGTCGGTGCCGTCGTCGGAGACCTGGACCTCGTAGGACGTGGCGTAGGCCGGGTCCCAGACCAGCTGGATCTTACGGAACGCGGTCGGCGCCCCGAGGTCGACCTGGATCGACTGGGGGTCGCTCCAGTCGCTGGCCCAGCGTGTCTCCGGCTTCCCGTCCGTCGCGAGGGCGGCCGGGCACGGGCAGTCGCCGTACGACGCCTGGAAGGAGGACGCGGTGGTGGGCTTGTTCAGCGCGACGTCGGTGCCGTCGACGGGTGGCGCGACGACCTTGACCGACTTCGTTTCGATGCCGGCGTTGCCGTGGCCGTCCTCCGCCTGGATGTACACCTTCCACACGCCGAGCTTCTCGGGTGCGGTGACGGCGAAGGTGCCGTCGCCGGTGGACCGCCACCGGGCCTCGACGAGGCGCTTGTCGCCGCCGGCGTAGTTGCCGCTGAGGAAGATCCGGTACGTCACCGGGTCGCCGTCCGGATCGCGCACGTCCGCGCGGACGGTGAACTCCTCGCCCGCGGGGGCCGCGGACGCCGGGCTGACGCCCATGTCCGTGATGACGGGCGGCGTGTTGTCCCCGCTGGTGGAACCGGCGTACGCCTTCTTCACCGCGTAGTACGACAGGCGCTTGAGCCCGTCGGGCACCAGGTTGAACCAGACCCCGCCGAAGTCGTGCTCCAGCCCGTAGTGGAAGAGCGTGGCCCCGAGCGCCACACCCTGGTGTCCGGTGACACAGCCCCACGCCGTGGTGTAGCCGTCGGCCTTCTGCACGTCGGTGGGCTCGTCGGGGACGCCGTTGGCATCGTCCGGGACCTCCCACTCGCCGGCCGGTCCGCCCTCGGTGATGAGGTAGGGCTTGGTGTACCCGCCCTGCTCCCAGGCGCCGCGCACGTTGCAGATGTCGCCGTAGGAGTTCATCGAGTACAGGTCGAGGTCGGGGGCGTTGCGCTTGTAGTAGGGCCACGCTCCCGTCCACGCGTCGGTGGAGGTGACCGGGTGGTCCGGGTCGATGGAGTGGATCTTCTTGGCGACGTCGTTCACGAAGGACGTGTAGGCGTTGCGCTGGTTCTCCAGTTCGGTGCCGCTGTAGCAGTTCTGGAGGCCGAGCACCGATTCGTTGCCGACGTTCCACATCAGGACACCGGGGTGGCTCCTGTAGGCGTCGACCCACTTGGCGAACTCGGTGAGCGACGCGCTCTTGTACGCGCTGTCGGTGACGTAGTCGACGCAGCCACCGCTGCCGGGACCGCCGCCGGGCTGGAGCCAGAAGCCGCTGACGACCCGGATGCCGTTGGCCGCCGCCTCGTCGAGCAGGGGCTTGGTGGAGCCGTCGGTGCCCCAGGTCCGGATGGTGTTGACCCCCATCGACTTCAGGTCGGGCATGTACCGGCCCGCGTCAGCGACGGACGGACCCCAGGTGAGTCCCTTGACCTGGTAGGGCTTGCCCCCGACGGTGAGCTGCCAGTTGCCCTGCGAGCCGGTCACGGCGACCGCGCCGCCGGCGGGCGGCGGACCGTCGCCGTTGCCGTAGACCTGGAATTCCCACAGCGAGTAGCCGTAGCCACCGGTGCGTGCGGTACCGAGCACCCGGACGTACCGGCCGGTGCCGGATACGGCGACGTCGTCGGTGCCGCCGTCGCTTCCGGTGACGGTCTTCAGGGCGCGCCAGTCGGTGCCGTTGTCGGAGACCTGGAGTTCGTAGTTCTTGGCGTGCGCCGCCTCCCAGGTGAGGACGACACGGCTCAGGTCCTGCCGGCTGCCGAGGTCCACCTGGATCCACTGCGGGTCGCTCCACAGGCTGGCCCAGCGGGTTCCCGTGAGATCGCCGTCCACCGCCGCGGAGGCCGCGAACGCCTCCCCCTCCTGGGACGAGGCCGTGGCCGTCCGGCCCTGCGACAGCAGGGTCTCGGCCGCCTGGGCCGGAGGAGAGGCGGTGAGGGTGAGTGACGACGCGACCAGCGCGCCGAGGGCGAGGAGGGGTACGCCGGCGCGGCGGCGTACCGGCGGGCGGTGCGAGGGCGGTTTCGACACATCTGCTCCTGGCGGGTCGGGGTGCCCGGGTGGCGGGACATGCGTACGGAGGTGCTGGAGCGGCCCGGCGTGCGGGCAGGGGCGTACCGCCCGCCGGGCGGGCGGTACGTCCGGTTCGGTGCGTGTGCGTGTCACGGGCTCCGGGCCGGGTCGTGGGGACGGAACCCCGCCCGAAGGCGTCGCGTCCGGCCCGCCACGGACCGCCGGGCGGGCCGGCCGATCAGGGGTAGGACACCACGGTCGACGGAATGGTCGACGTGCCCGAGGTGGGCGATCCGGTGTCGTTGATGACGTGGTTGTAGTGGCCGTTGCCGCCGAGGGAGACCACCAGCAGGCTATGGAACCTGACGCCGGGCTTCACCGGGGCCTTGAAGCCGTGGTCCTGTCGGATCGTCGGATCGACGTTGTAGTTGGAGTAGCTGCCCATGCCCCAGCCCTCGTGGGTGTTCACGGAGTCGTCGACCCGGTAGGCGGCGTAGCCCTTGGTGTTCCCGTTCTGGATGGCGGCCTGGTCGGGGGCGTCGTACGCCTTCTCGTTCTGGTAGAAGATCGTCCTGCCCCTCTCCCCGTACCACTCGACGTCGTACTTGTTGAAGTGCTCCACGAACAGGCCGGTCGCCAGTACGTCGTCGCCGTTGACCCGCACGCCGTAGTCGGCGCGGTTGGTCTCCCAGCCCACGCCCTCACCGTGGTCGGCACGCCACACCCAGGTGTGGTCGATGATGACGTCGTCACTGTTGACGACGATGCTGGTCGTGGCCTTGCCGGCGCCGGCGCCGCCGACTCGGACGTAGACGTCCTGGACGGTGGTGGGATTGGCGGCGTGGTCGGCCAAGGCGCCCTGTCCGCCGATCTCGAGCAGCGTCGGGGAGTTGACCGGCCCCGCGTCGATGAGGAAGCCGGCGAGCTTCACCCCGTCGACGTCGGCGACCCTCATGGCGGTCACACCGTTGTCCGGGATGATGGTGGCGAGCCCGAGGCCCAGCACGACGGTGTCGGCCCGGTTCACGTCGATGGTCCGGTCGACGTGGTAGATGCCGGGGGTGAAGAGCAGGTGCAGCCCCTGCTCCAGGGCGGCGTTGATCGTCGTGGCGGTGGCGCCGGGCTTGACGACGTAGAACTCGCTCAGCGGGATCGACGTCCCCTGCGGGGTGCCGCCGGCCCAGGTGGTACCACGTGCGTTCGTCCGCTTGGCCGGTGCGAAGACCTTGAACTGGTCGCCGTCCATGTAGAGGAAGGGCTTCTCGCGCGAGACGGGGGTCGTGTCGAGCGTGGTGTAGCGGGGCTCGGGGAAGCTGTTCGCCGGAGCGCCCTCGACACCCGAGAAGGTCATGTTCCACACACCGTTGGTCCAGCCGCCGATGCTGCTGTCGCGGGTGTACCACTGCTGCTGCGAGTACGGGCCGACCTGGCCGTCGATCTTGCTGTCGGCGATGTAGCCCCCGCTGGCCCAGCCGTAGCCGTTGGGAGCGAGGTTCAGTCCGCCCTTGACGTGCATGCGGCGGAACGACGCCGCCTGGGAGACGGCCCAGCGGTTGGTGCCGCTGACCGGGTTCAGGGCGAGGTTCTCGGCCGCACGCCAGAAGTTCTGGGTGGCGTTGCCGTTGAACCAGCCGGCGTCCACGGTGACATCACCGTTGAACGTGGTGTCGTCCGGCTTCAGGCCGAGCCCCGCGATCTGCGTGTAGAAGCCGATCTGCGCGTTGATGTCGTTGTACGTGCCCGGCTTGAAGAAGAAGGCGTGCCGACCACTGCCGAACTGCGCCGACTCCTGCTCCCTGAAGACCTGGTCCAGCTCGGCCTGGATACCGGGTGTGGACGGGTCGAAGACATGTACGTTCGGGCCGAGGTCTCCCCCACCGGGGATCACCGGTCCCGTGCCGCCGTCCGTGCTGCCGAAGACCTTGAACTCCCAGAGGGAGTAGCCGTATCCGGTGGCCCGGGCGGTTCCGAGCATACGGACGTAGCGGGCGGTTCCGGAGACGTCGACCGTCTCGGTGCCGCCGGCTCCGGTGGTCGTGGAGTAGGCGGTCGACCAGTCGGTGCCGTTGGACGACAGCTCGATGCGGTACGTCGTGGCGTAGGCGGCCTCCCAGCTCAGCTCGACCCGGTCCAGGGCGGCCGCAGCACCGAGGTCGACCCTCAGCCACTGGGGGTCGGAGGCCGTGCTCGACCAGCGGGTGCCTGGGTCACCGTCGACGGCGCTGCCGGCCGGTGTGCCGTGGTGCTCCTGGCTGGAAGCCGTCACCTGCTTGCCCTGTGACAGCGGCACGGGCGCCGCGTCGGCCTCCGTAGCGGGTGTCAGGGCGAGCAGGGCTGCGGCCAGTGCGGAGACGACCGCCCCGACGAGTCCCTTTCGGGCAACTCCGGGGGGTGGTTCCGCTGTGAGGGGTATGCCAACTGTGGGCATCATGGGGCTCCTTGGGAATGAACAGATAGGAGAGCGCTCTCCGACCCTGCCGCGCCCCGCCCGCGCGGTCAAGAACCCTGGCACTACTTTTCTTTCGCCTTCCATTAAGGGGAAGTCGACTTCGGGCGTCACCCTCCGCCCTGACCCCGCCACCGTCGGCGCCAGGCACCACCTGCTCACCGGCTCCGTGCGTCAGAAGGACTCGACGACCTCCTCGGTCCGGCGGGCCGGTGCGACACGGGAGAGCGGCACCGGGCCGGAGGAGGTCGTCACTCCCGCAGCGATGTCTTCGGCCTGTCGCTGGGCGGCCTCCACCGTCCGGCGGGCCCGGCGCTCGGCATCCGTACGGAGTTTCTCGGCCTCCAGGCGGAGCTGCTCCGCGCGGTGCTCGATCTCGGCAAGACGCTTCTCCGCCTTCGCCTGGCGGGACGCGAGATCGCGTTCCGACTGCTCGCGGCGCTTGGCGAGGTTCGTCTCGAAGTCCGCGGCGGCCTGGGCCGCCTTGGCGCGGGTCTCCTCGAAGAGCGCGTCAGCCTCCTCACGCCTGTGCTGCGCGTCACGAGTCGCCTCGGCGCGGAGGCTCTCCGCCTGCTCCGCCGCGTGCCGGAGCTCCGCGAGACGCCCGTCGGCGAGCTCGGTGGCGTCCGCCATCTCCTGCCGCGCCTCCTCGGCCTTCGCCTCGAGCGCCTCGCGCTCCGCGTCCTCCTCGACGCCGGCGATCTCTCGCTCCAGTTCCACACAGCGGTCCCGTGCGTCGTCGCGATCGCGCTCGGCCCGCTCGAGCTCCGCCTCGAGCCGGTCGATCTCCTCGCGCAGCTCATCGCACTGTTCCTCGAGGTCCCGTTGCCGACCGCGGTAGATCTCGATCTCCGCAGCCGTCTGCCCTCGGTCCTTGGCGGCACCACGCTCGATCTCACGCTTCTGCCGCTCGACACGGGTCAGTTCGCGTTTCTGGTCGGAAACACTGAGTCTCAGGTCCCGGATCTGGAGTTCGGCCTGTTCCCTCTCGAGAATCGCCTCCTCGAGCTTGTCACTGGCCATCTGCAACCGGTAACGGCCGGGTTGCTGGGCGAGTAGCGCTTCACGGTGCAGGCGGTAGGCGTGAGCCTGGACCTCGGGGGTGAGGTCGACACCGTGTGCTTTGCAGGCGGACTTCAGCAAGGCGTCGACGACATGCTTGTCCGGGATGCGTCTGCCGCTCAGATAGCGGGACACGGAGGGTGCGCTGATGTGGTGGTAGGCCGCGAACTGCCGGAGCGTCTTCCCGCTCGCCTTGAACAACCCACGTAACGCGCGCACGAGTTCACGCACCTCGGGCTGAAGGTCGCCGGAGAGGGGGCCGAGTCCGGCAACGTCCTCCGCTTCCTCGAAGGGTGTCTCCCGACCACCGTCACCACCGGGCGGGCTTCCGTCTGCGCGCATGTGACCTCCTCGGACCAGCGTCGTCGCTCACGTCCCACTGTGACCGCCTTTCCGGCCTCCGGCCACAGACCGGCCGGGAAAGTGTTGCCACCTGCGGAAACGGCCACTGTTTCCGTTCCGCAACACCCCGCGCCGCCTGGAAGGTGATTGCGGCGGAGCGGCAGGAAGCAGCCGCTCCCCGACGTTCGAGGAGTCGAAGTGAACGATCCGTTGTTGCCGATGCGCTCGGCATTCATCCTGCTGGTGGGTCTGCTCGTCGGAGTCGGCGCGGGAGTACTCACCGCCCTCTCCGGGGCGGTGACGGCGCAGGCGGTCCTCGCTGGGGCCGCTGCCTTCGCCGTGGCGGTGCCGTTCCTCGACCATCTGGTCGACTGAAGGGCGGTCCTGGACGCCGGTACAGGAACGCCGCCGTTCCGCCCGGGACTCCCGCGTCGTACATGGTGCCGCCCCGCCCCCACCACGAGCGGTGAGGGCGGGGCGGGCGACCGGCTCAGGCGTGGCCGGCGGTGGGGCGGACGATGATCTCGCTGACGTCGGCCTCGGCGGGCTGATCTGCACCTGCTCCTGAGGGAGCTGAACCGTGACCTCTCATCACGGCATCTGCATCCACCCCGGCCACCCTGTGGACACTCTTGTCGTGGACGTGGCCAGGTCCTGTGGTGGGAGACCACGACCCCCCGAGCGCTACCAAGCCGTCCTGACCGTGCGGGACTCCACCGGCGGACGTCCCTGCGGCGACGCGACCGCATGCCGACCGGAATGTCCGCTCTCCCTCAGGCCGCGACGGGAGCGAGCCGCCCCGCGCCGGCCACCGACTCCTCGTAGACCCGGCCCACACGGAGCACCGTCGCGTCGCGGAAGGGGCGCGCCATCAGCTGCATACCGATCGGCAGTCCGGCGCTGTCGTGACCGACCGGCAGGGTGAGGGCCGGGACGCCGGTGATGTTGGCGGGGGCGCAGAGGCGGACGTAACTGTCCGACACGGCCTCGGTCGTGCCGTCGGCCCACTCGACGGCGTCCTGCCCCGCCTCGGCGGCGGTCATCGGCACCGTCGGCGCGGCGAGGACGTCGATTCCGTCGAACATACGAGCCCAGGCGTCTCGCATCATGGTGCGGGCACGCTGGGCGCGGAGGTAGTCGCCCGCAGAGGTGAGTTCGCCGGCCTCCAGCAGGATGCGGACGTCCGCCGTGTACAGGTCGGGGGTGGCTCGCAGCGACCGCTCGTGGTACGCGGTGGCCTCGGGAACCATCAGCCCCCACTGGACGGCCCGGATGTAACGCGCCATCGGGATGTCGACGTCGACGAGCTCCGCCCCCAGCTCCGCCAGCCGCTCGATCGCGCGGCGTACGGACTCCTCGACCTCGGGCGTGACCCGGTCGAAGTAGTGGTTGCGCGGTACGCCGACCTTCAGCCCTCGCACATCCCCTCCCGGGAAGCGGTCCAGCACGGGGCCGGACACGCTCGCCGGGTCGCGCGGGTCATGGCCGGCGGTCGCCGACAGCACCAGCGCGGCGTCCTGCACGGTACGGGTGAGAGGGCCCACATGGTCCAGGGACCAGGACAGCGAGGTCACGCCTGCGCGGGGGACCAGGCCGTAGGTCGGCTTGAGGCCCACCACGCCGTTCAGGGCCGCGGGGACCCGGATGGAACCGCCCGTGTCCGTACCCATGGCGAACGTCGCCCCGCCGCCGGCGACAGCTACCGCCGAGCCGCCGCTCGATCCGCCCGCGACCCGGGTGTGGTCCCAGGCGTTGTTCGTCTGTGGAGTGGTCAGGCCGTAGGCGAACTCATGCGTATGCGTCTTGCCCAGGAGGACGGCCCCGGCGGCGCCCAGCCGTTCGGCCACCCGGCTGTCGTGTTCCGCCACGTGCCCTGCCCGGACGTGCGAGCTCGCCGTGGTCGGCATCCCCTCGGCGTCGATCAGATCCTTGAGCGCCATGGGGATCCCGTGCAGCGGCCCGCGCGGTCCACTTCTGCGGATCTCCTGTTCGGCGCGGACCGCTGCGGCCAGGGCCGCGTCGGCGGCGACGGTCACGTAGGCGCCCAGCCGTCCTTCGACCGCGGCGATACGGGCGAGCACCGACTCGGTGAGTTCGACGGGGGACAACTCCCGCGCGCGCACCGCACGGGAGGCTGCGGTCAACGAAAGCTCAAACGGCTGCATCGGCGTTCCCCTGTCCGGCTCGGTAGGAGGACGCGGGAGGGGTGTCGCCGAAATCGAGCTCGCGCAACGTACTGATCACGGAGTGGATGTAATTGGCCGTCATGGCCACTTCGTCGTGTCGGCCGTCCCCGAGGGGCAGCCCCGCCCGCAGCGCCCCTCGGGCTGCCTCTTGGGGGGTGAGTTCGCTGGTCATGACGTCCTTCCGGTCTGTGCGGCGCGCGACGAGCCTGGACCGGGGCAGGCCCCCCGGCCACCGTAAACGCGAATCGATTGCTTTAGTCGATCGTAGGACCTACGCCAACTTAACGCAAATCAATTGCTTTTAGTGCGCGACCAGGATCGGGCGCCACCCATGTACGGGATCATGGAAGCGGGGACCGCCATCCGCGCTCCAGCTTGGCGCACACCAGGCACGTCGCATCGGACGCCGACAGGGCCCTGCGGGAGCTGCACGAGCCATCACCCGAGTCGGCCCTCGCGTACTTCCACGGACCACGCCGCCTGTGCGTCAGAGGGGAGGCACGCGACGACACGCACCCCGCCTTCCTCTCGACTCGCCCACTGCATGCAACCGGCCCGCGGACCCCTCGTCCGTTTCGTACGGGAGCCGCACTGTCCGCGCTGTGTCCCCGCCGGTCCCGCCGCGCGTGGAAGCGTGGGTCGATGCGACCGCTCCCGGATCATTCGTCGGCGTTCGTCTCGTCGAGCCTGCAGATCGCCGTGGCGGTTTCGACGCCGTCATCATGCAGCAGATGGCGCATGCGGGCGGTGTCGACGTAGGCGGCGTCCAGAGGATGGGTGAACAGACGCGAGAGGGCGGTGGCGTACTTGGCCATCGAGCTCTTGCCCGGGATGAAGACCGACAGTTCATCCCGGGCTTCGAAGATCTGCACCTCGACGTCGCCGGGCAAAGACGCCAGCACTTCCTCGTCCCCCGTGACGGGGATCTTCACCAGCCAGTGCGGCCCCTCGCCGGCGAGGATCCGGCTCTTCTGCTCCGGGGTCTCGGCAGCCAAGGTCCGCCAAGGCAGCCCCGACACCACGGCTCCACACGACTCCACGGCCCTGACCACGTCCTGAACGGCTGCGGCGACAGCGGCGTCGACCGCACCCCAGTCATACCGGTTCCGCCCGGCCGGCGGGCTCAGCACCAGCTTCGACACCGCGGTCACCCTGTCCACCCGGCGCAGGCTCGTCCTGGGGGGCGAGGTGAAGAACTCACGTGCGTCGTCGATCGCCTCGTCCTGGACCTGCCGCTGCCCCTGCACGTCCCGCGTATGCTGCCGCAACAGGGTGAGGGCCGCGTCCGGCTCGTCGAGAGCACGTCGCACCAGCTTCACACTCATCCCCGTGCCCCGCAGGACAGAGACCAGCATGGCCTGTTCGACCTGCGCGAACGCGTATGAGCGATAGCCGGTCCGTTCGTCGACGTCGGCCGGGACGAGCAGACCCTCGGAGTGGTAGTACCGCAGTGTCTGCGGCGGCAGATTGCACATGTCGCTGAAATCGCTGATCGACAACATGACTGCATCTTCAGCGTTATGGCGACTGCAAGGTCAAGTGCCGAGGCCGTCACCCCGAGCAGGTCCGGCAAAGCCACGGGGCAGGGGCGGTTCATCGGCTTCCCCGGCAGTCATCGGAGCCGCACGGAGAGGTGAGAGGAACCCCGGCCGCCGCACGGCTGGGGTTCCTCGACGCGGTGGTGACCCCACCGTGGATCGGGAAGGTCAGCGTTGCAGCGTGAGGACGCCCGGCCGCCACGGCAGTCGGTTGTATTCGCCGCCCGCGGCGGGGTCCTTGCCCTGGTAGAGGAACTGCAGGTTGCAGGGGTCGATGGTCATGGTCTGGTCGGGATTGTTGCGGACCAGGTCACCGTGACTGATGTCATTGGTCCAGGTGGCACCGCTGTTGGCCTTGCCCGCGAAGGGGTTGCTCTCGCTTGCGGCCTGCGGGGTCCATGACCCGTTCAGGCTGGAGGCCGTGAAGGAGCGGAAGTAGCGCCCGTTCGCGCCCATCGCCTCGACGATCATGAGGTACTGGTTCTGGCCCTGGACCTTGTAGACCTGTACGCCCTCGAAGAGGTTGGCCTTCGTGTCGCTCATGATCGTCGTGTACGACGAGCCGAAGTTGCCCGGGAAGTTACCGATCGGCATGCTCGCCCGGTAGATCTTGCCGTTGTCACCGGCGAAGAACAGGTACATGTTCTGGCCGTCGGCGATCAGGGTCTGGTCGATCGGGCCGGTGTCGGAGCCGGAGATGCTCCCGGTGAACAGTGGCTGTGGGGAGGACCAGCCGTTGGGGTCGGTGGGGTCGCTCGAGGTTCGGTAGATGAAGGGCCACGCACCCCACTGGTACGCCAGCACCCAGATGTTCTTGGGCGCGAAGTAGAACAGCGTGGGCGCCACCGCCGCCTGGCTCATCCCGGTCTGGCCGGCCGACGCCATGCCCGACCAGTTCGTGAACGGACCGAACATCATCGAGCCGTACGACGATCCCGACACGTTCGACGCGTAGACCAGGTGTCTGCCGTTGTGCGTCACGGTGGTGAAGTCCTTCACCGCGGCCCACCCGTTCGCCGGCTGCGCCAGCACACCCGTCGACGTCCAGCGGTACGCCGACGGAAGAGAGCACGTGCCGTCCGTCGGCGGCGTCCCGGTCGGGCCGGTCCACTTCTGGTTGCTGCCGCCGTTGCACGTCCACAGTCGCACCGCCGTGCCGTTGGCCGTTCCGGCGCCCGCGGCCTCCAGGCACAGCCCGGACTCCACGCCGACGACCGTGCCGTCGGAGTTCACCCGCCACTGCTGGTTCGCGCCGCCGGAACAGCTCCAGATCTGCACCCGGGTACCGGCCGTGGTGGCGTGACCCGGAACATCCAGGCACTTGTTGCCGTACACGGTCAGCTGGTCGGCGTCCGTCGACGTCCACTGCTGGTTGGTCCCGTTCCAGCAGTCGTGGATCTGCAGGTACGTGCCGTCGGTCTGCACGGCGCCCGGCACATCGAGGCACCGGCCCGAACCGACACCGCGCACGGTGCCATTTTCAGCCGCCTGAGCCGGGGTGGCGACGAGCATCGCCGCCAACGCGGCCAGGGCCGCGACCACGGCGGCGAGCGCCGCAGACGGATGCCTGCGGCTGAAACTTCTCCTGTGCATGGGGACTTCCTCAACCTCGATACGGTTCCGGTCGGCCTCGTCAGAGGTTGCCCGGACGGTCGGTGCGGTGCGGTGCGCACCCTTCGGGCGGCATGAGCGCCCGGGGGCGAGGGCCTACAATTGGCGAGGTCATGACATGCGCATGCAGCACAACCCCTGACGGCTCCGCGTTCGGGCGGTGCGACCCGGAGTTGCCCCACAGCGCGAGGAGGCGACGCGACACGTTCGACATGTCGAACAAGGGTCGAACTGTCGAGCAACCTGAATGATAGGGAGCCGACAGACGGCGTCAATACCTCTCGCATGTATCGCTATCGCCGTCGAAACGTTCTCGGGAACTGTGCACGAAACGCCGCCCGCCGACCGTCCACGAACAGTCCCTTCTCTTACGGCTAGACACGCTGTCGCGCCGACCGGAAACACTCCGGAGGTTCACCGCGCCGCTCGCCAGTCCGACGGCTGACACAACGATGAGCGTGCCGTCCGACCCACAGAGATCTGAAAGTTTCGAACAAAGAACAGAAACTTTTCCTGTTGTGAGTATTGACGATGCATCGTCAACACCTCAATCATTCGTGTCTGAGAAACCGGCCACAGCTCGACACGTCGAGCCGCACCGGCCCTGGGCAATCCCTGCCCCAGGGCAGATCCCCGCACAACCGCACTACAGATCCGTGCACCGAAGCACCTGCGCCGCCCCGTTTCGTTCCGGTGAGGCCCGCACCAGCGCGTCCTGGCTCTTCACGCAGTCGGAGAGTCAGGCGACGCCGCGTGGCGGTCCCCCGGCTGAGCCGCGAGGGAGTACCCCCGTGCCCGCGTCGAAGATCACCCCGTCCCATGAGTGCGGTACCCGGTGATTGCGCGCTGCCCTGGCTCTCCGGCCGGCCCCGTCCGTCCATCCGGCGCGCGGGAACGGACGACGCGATCCCCCGCTTCGGTCCTTCCGTGATGACCACCTTGGAGGCACAGTCATGGGCTCGTACGCCCTTCCCAGACCCGTTATCCGCGGGAAGATCCGCAGCCTGATACTGGCGCTGGTCGTCGGCGTCCTCGGTGTGGCCGCCGCACTGGTCGCACCGCCGGCCGCACATGCCGCCGAGAGCACGCTCGGTGCCGCAGCGGCGCAGAGCGGCCGCTACTTCGGCACCGCCATCGCCTCCGGCAGGCTGAGCGACTCGACGTACACGACGATCGCGGGCCGTGAGTTCGACTCGGTGACGGCCGAGAACGAGATGAAGATCGACGCCACCGAACCGCAGCGGGGCCAGTTCAACTTCACCGCCGCTGATCGCGTGTTCAACTGGGCGGTGCAGAACGGCAAGCAGGTGCGCGGCCACACCCTGGCCTGGCACTCCCAGCAGCCCGGCTGGATGCAGAGCCTCAGCGGCAGCACACTGCGCCAGGCGATGATCGGCCACATCAACGGCGTGATGGCCCACTACAAGGGCAAGATCACCCAGTGGGACGTCGTGAACGAGGCTTTCGCCGACGGCAGTTCGGGAGCCCGGCGGGACTCCAACCTGCAACGCAGCGGCAACGACTGGATCGAGGTCGCCTTCCGCGCCGCGCGCGCCGCCGACCCGGCGGCCAAGCTCTGCTACAACGACTACAACGTCGAGGACTGGACCTGGGCCAAGACCCAGGCCATGTACGCCATGGTCCGGGACTTCAAGCAGCGCGGTGTGCCGATCGACTGTGTCGGCTTCCAGTCGCACTTCAACAGCGGCAGCCCCTACAACAGCAACTTCCGCACCACCCTGCAGAACTTCGCCGCCCTCGGCGTCGACGTGGCCATCACCGAGCTCGACATCCAGGGCGCCCCGGCCTCGACCTACGCCGCCGTGACCAACGACTGCCTGGCCGTCCCGCGCTGCCTCGGCGTCACCGTCTGGGGCGTGCGCGACACCGACTCCTGGCGAGCGGAGCAGACGCCGCTGCTGTTCAACGGTGACGGAAGCAAGAAGCCCGCCTACACCGCCGTCCTCGACGCACTCAACGGCGGCTCCACCACGCCCCCTGCGGGTTCCGGACAGATCAAGGGCGTCGGTTCGGGCCGCTGCCTGGACGTGCCCGGCACCAGCACCACCGACGGCACCCAGCTACACCTGTGGGACTGCTCCAGCGGCACCAACCAGCAGTGGACGCACACCGACGCCGGCGAACTCAGGGTCTACGGCAACAAGTGCCTGGACGCCGCCGGCACCGGCAACGGATCCAAGGTCCAGATCTACAGCTGCTGGGGCGGCGACAACCAGAAATGGCGCGTCAACTCCGACGGCTCCATCGTCGGCGTCCAGTCCGGCCTCTGCCTCGACGCCGTCGCAGCCGGCACCGCCAACGGAACCCTGATCCAGCTCTACTCCTGCTCGAACGGCAGCAACCAACGCTGGACCCTCACCTGAGGGGGCCCACCACGAACGGAGGGGCGCATCGATGACGGCCTACGGTGCGACCTCTCCCGCCCCTCCGGGAGGACATCGTTGACGGCCCCGGGGTCGCCGCCGTGGTGGCGGCGACCCTCGTTCCTGCCGGCTCAGGCCCATGCCTGTCGCTCCTGGCCGCGAGGGTCGTCGGTCTGAGTCCAGTCGGCGTCGACACGCATGGTGGCCCGGCGCTCGGGGCCGTACGGGTCCCATCCGGGATCACCCGTCGCGGCGAACCGGATCCAAGCCTCGTGCACACGGGGGGCGAGATCGGCGGGCGGCCTGTCGGGGCCGAGCAGGGCATGGGCGCCGTGCAACCGGGGCAGGTGCGCCCTCGTCAGCGGGCGGCGCGGTGACGTACTGGCATGGAATCGGATGGGACACGCACTGTTCGCCTCCCACATCGACCCGGCCGCACCGGCGGATCCAGACAACCGCCCCAACCTGGCCCGCCTGGTCTTCCTCGACCCCCACACCCGCGCACTGTATGCCGACTGGCCGAGGAAGGCAGGGGCTGTCGTCGAGAACCTCCGTATGACGGCCGGCCGACACCCCGACGACACGCTGCTCACCTCACTCGTCGGCGAGTTGACCATGAAGAGCCCGGAGTTCGCCGCCATGTGGGCCGATCACAAGGTCAGCCCCTGTGACTCCGCGGTGCACGAGATGCACCACCCGCTGGTCGGCAGCCCCACCGTGACGCAGCAGAGCCTGCGTCCCCCGCAGGACGAGGAACGGCATATCGTGCTCGCCATCGCAGAACCGGACTCCCCGTCGCACACCGCACTCCGGCCGTCCACCGATCGTGCGGCACGGCCGGATCGGACATGGTCCGGGCCGCGGCCATGTCCAGCCGGCCCCGGAGATGGTCGGGGGACGGCTCACACTCTCCAGCACCCAGGCGGGCCAGGAGCAGACGATCCGCCGTGCCCTCAGCGGCGGGACCTCGACGTCGTCCTGCCCGAACCCGGCACCGCAAGAAAGCAGCACGCCGGTCGGTGAATATAATCAGTCCCATGTCGAAGCATGACGCGCTGCTTGTTGACGTTGCCGCCCTGGTGGAGTCCGGGCGCAGCAATCAGATGCCTCTGACCGTGGTCGCCGGTGGTGCAGTGATCACGGGCCGACTGGCTCCCGAGGCCGTCTGGAGGCAGCGGGTATCGGAGGTCCTGGCGGACTCGACCCACCTGAGCGACTTCTCCGCCGTGTTCACCACTGCGGCACGCGAGGACGGACCGCCCACCCATCTGCACTTCCATGTGGCTCGGATTCTGCAGGGCACGGTGGGGATCCCGGAGACGGGCGGGATGTACCGAGTGGCGATCGATGACGTCAGCGCCTGGACCATGGGCGACTTCAGCTACACCGAGCACTGACCCATGCCGCACCGAGACACCTCGACACGCGGTGGGGGTCCGACCGGCGCACCCGGTCGGACCCCCACCGCGTGCTTGCCGGCGCCTCGCGCCTGCCCGTCGGTCAGGCTGCCGCAGGGGCGCCGGGCATCGCGGACGCGTGGTGCATCGGGGTGATAACCCGGGTGGGCACGGTGGCTGGGGGAAGGCCGCGGCAGGTGAAGCCGAGCTGGGCCATGGCCCGGAGAACTTCTCCTGCGCTGAAGTCGCGGCGGTCCTGGCGTGTGACGACCTGGCCGACCTGTTTGACCGGGTAGGTGCGTCGGCCGATGATCACGGACTCGCCGGAAGCCTGCTCAGGCTTGATGCCCTTCATCGATTCCAGGACGCCGCTCCTGGTGAGGTCGAACGGGAAGCGGGCGATGACACAGCGCATGAGGCCTCACAGGAAGAGGAGCGAAGAGGGAGTGGGTCCGCTGCGGTTGAGACGACTCAGCGGGCAAGGGCGAGGACGCCCAAGGCACTGCCGTGTTCGTCGACCACGGGCAGGGCATCCACGTGGCTGTAGCGCATCACGTGCCCGGCTTCGGCCATGGTGGTCACGGGCGAGGTGAACGGCCCCCGGTCGCCGAGGATGTCTCGCAGCTGGACCCTGTCCGAGTACGCGGAGCTGCCACGGGCTTCTGTGAGCTGGGCCTGGTTGACCAGTCCGGTACACAGGCCGCTGTCGTCGCAGACAAGCAGATGCCCGGTGCGAGCACTGGTCATGACCGCCAGTGCCACCTCGACGGTCATGTCGTCACAGACCTGCGGTCCGGCGGTTTCCATGACGTCGGCCACCGTCCTGCGTGCGGCGGTGACACCGGACGGGAGGGGCTGCATCTGAACCAGCGTCAAAAGGTGCCTCCTGCAGAAATGGGTCAGCTTCCGGATCACGAAGTTCTCAGGCCGCCGCGTCGAAGGAGGACTGCCGCACGGTCATGCGCCGGGCCGCCGAGGCGGGGCGGCGCCGGCCGCGTGAGGACGCGCTGCGCTGACGCCGCTCGGCCACCGGCGCTGTGATCGTCACCGGAACGCCGGAGGGAGTCCGGGCACCGGTGATCCGGCCGAGTGCCTCCTCGCCGGAGCGGACCTGGGTGGTCTGGGGCACGATGCCGGCCGCGGTCATGAGGCGGGTCATGTCGCGGCGCTGGTTGGGGGTGACCAGGGTGACGACACTGCCGGACTCCCCTGCCCGCGCGGTACGGCCGCCGCGGTGGAGGTAGTCCTTGTGGTCGGTCGGCGGGTCGACGTTGACAACGAGATCGAGGTTGTCGACGTGGATGCCGCGGGCCGCGACGTTCGTGGCCACGAGCACGGTGACATGCCCGGTCTTGAACTGAGTCAGAGTCCGGGTGCGCTGCGACTGCGCCTTCCCGCCGTGCAGGGCGGCGGCCCGCACCCCGCTGGCCAGCAGGTGGTCGGTGAGCTTGTCCACGGCCCGCTTGGTGTCCAGGAACATGATCACCCGGCCTTCGCGTGCCGCGATCTGCGTCGTCGTGCGGTGCTTGTCGGTGCCCTGGACGTGCAGCACGTGATGTTCCATCGTCGTGACCGCGCCTGCGGACGGGTCGACCGAGTGGACGACCGGGTCGGTGAGGTAACGGCGGACCAGGCGGTCGACGTTGCGGTCCAGGGTCGCGGAGAACAGCATGCGCTGGCCCTCGGGACCGACCTGGTCCAAAAGCGCTGTGACCTGGGGCATGAAACCCATGTCCGCCATCTGATCGGCCTCGTCCAGCACGGTGATCGCGACCTGGTTCAGCCGGCAGTCACCACGGTCGATGAGGTCCTTGAGCCGGCCAGGCGTCGCGATGACGACCTCGGCGCCACCGCGCAACGCGTTGGCCTGCCTGCCGATCGACACTCCGCCGACGACGGTGGCCAGACGCAGCCTCACCGCGCGGGCATAGGGGGTGAGCGCGTCGGTCACCTGCTGAGCCAGCTCACGCGTCGGCACAAGGACCAGGGCCAGCGGCTGGCGGGGCTCGGCGCGCTGACCGGCGGTGCGGGCCAACAGCGCCAGGCCGAAAGCGAGAGTCTTGCCGGAGCCGGTGCGCCCGCGCCCCAGGGCATCGCGGCCCGCCAGGGTGTTGGGCAGGGTCGCACCCTGAATCGGGAACGGAATGCGCACGCCCTGCGCGGTCAGCGCCGCCAGCAGCTGCCCGGGCATGTCGAGGTCGGTGAACGCCTCGACCGCGGGAAGCGCGGGAGTGACCGTCTTCGGCAGCGCGAACTCTCCCTGCACCGCCGCGGGCCGCCGGCCATGTCCACTCGACCGGCTCGGACCCCCTGAACGGCTCGGGGCGGACGAGCCGAGCCGTGCGCCCCGCCGCGAATCAGCGTCGGAGCCGAAAGGGAGAGAGTCGGTCCGGTTGCGGCTGGAGGAACGGCTGTTCGTACGTGTGGGGTTCATCGAGAACCTTCCTTGATGACGGCACGCACCAAGGAATTCCCGCAACGGAAAACAGTGCAGGGAATTACAAGAAACGGACCGAATGGAATGCGAAAAGAATCTGGCGTGCAGTGAGTCAGGTGCGGCACGAAGGCGATGAAATGAGTGAGTCACACGGGACATGAAATCCCGGACGTCGACCGGTTTCAGCTCCGAAGAAGCACGGACCCCTGGAGAAGGAATACAGGCGGCGCTCAGGGGAGACCACTGTGGGAAATGTCCGTGGCTGGGGCCCGCGCCCCGAGGGATGCCGGCCCCAGCCACGAAGTACGCGACAGCGTCAGGCCGGAACGATGTTCTCGGCCATCGGGCCCTTCTGGCCCGGCGCAATGTCGAAGACGACCCTCTGGCCTTCGAGCAGCTCACGGAAGCCCTGGGCGGCGATGTTCGAGAAGTGGGCGAACACGTCGGCGCCGCCACCATCCTGCTCGATGAAGCCGAAACCCTTGGCCGCGTTGAACCACTTCACAGTGCCTGTTGCCATGCCATGTCTCCTTTGGGGCAGTACGCCGGGATCCCCGATGCCGGGTACCCGGGTCGCCGCGATGATGCCCCAACCGGAAAATGACCGGCAATAGAAGCACCTCCAGTGGCCGACATTTCCGGCGAAGGCGCTTGAAGTTATGGGAACCACAACTGCAACTGAGATCGACAGTAGCACGAAGTAACGGCCCGGGCGCGGTAAATGGTTTCGCTCCGTTAGTTGCGGTACAAACACTCCCCGCACGGCACATTAAACTCTGGCCTCGCGGTCACAGATATTGCGCAACCCGGAACGCACGGTTTCATGAGAAGCGGTCGCTGCACGCGGCTCGGAGAGCACACATTCCCGGTGGCATCCTCCTGCCCGCGGCGCCGCCATCAGCCAACACGCCGATCTCCGGGTTTTCGTGCGCTCCCTGAGGTCAAGCCCCGTTCGATGCTTCTTCGAGTTGGTCTTCGCGGATGACGATGCGACAGGCGGCCTCGATGGGGGTCCCGGCATCGACGAGTTCGCGGGCGCGGGCGGCGATGCGCAGCTGGTAGCGGGAGTAGCGGCGGGGGCCCTCTGCGGAGCGGAGCGGGGTGATGAGGCAGGCTTCGCCGATGGCGCGGAGGAAGCTCTGGGTGGTGTGGAGCACGTCGGCGGCCCGGCCCATGGTGTGAGCGGGGCAGTCGTCGTCCTCGAGACGGCCGTACGAGTCGTCTCCTGTCACTGCACCTGACTGTGAAACGCGTGGAGGGGCCCTGGCACCAATGGCACCAGGGCCCCGAAGGAACTGCTACACCATCCACCGGCCCTCGTGCTGCGCCGGCCTTCTGTTTCCGCAGACCCGACCTGAACGGCGTCGAGGATACGGGGATCGCGGTTGCTTGACCGGAGACCACCTCACTATCGATGTCCTGCGGTACCCGGGCTCAAGAATTCCGCCCGGGCGATCCTGATGGCGCTCGGCTCCTCCGTCCTTCCCTCTGGATGAACTACTTGCCAAACGGAGCCTGCGTACTGCTGATACCGCGAACCGCTGGTGGCTTCGAACAGCGCCACTCTTCGGCAGCCAGCCCCGTCGCCCGTCCTGCGTCTGCTCTGGCTTGGAACCCCACTGCCGAACCTCCCGGTACGCGCGCCCGCAGCCGACGCCTTTACCGAGGTGCTACTCACTGAACCTCACTGCTGGGTACTTCCACTGCGGTACTGCTCACGGCAGCCCCTCATCACTGCGGGCCACCCGGTCCGGCCGTCAGCCTCGTCGCCGTCCTGCAACAACCCTGGCTTCGAAACTCCACCACCGCACCGCCCTGCGAACTGCAACTCCGTACTACCGCCCGGCAGTTCGTCCCTGCCAGGCCCTGCTCGATCTCGACTACGAGAGAAACCATAACCACACCGCCCTCCAATGTCTACTCCGACCGAGACAGATTTCCGTGTTCTGGCCTGAGAGATAATCCGCCTGAACCACTACAGGAGCGCACGGGCAGGCAACGGCCGGAGCCGTCTGCTCCGACCGACGCCGCTGCGGCGGCCCCGGCGCCGCACGCCACAGCCTCCCCGTCCGGCTGCGTGGTCGAGCCGCCGGACACATCCCGCAGCCCGGGGCATCATGCGGTTGGCGCACCGCAGGCCGGGGCATAAGCGCCGGGCGGAGGACAGGGCGTTGACGATCCCGGGACCGCCCGGGACCGCCCGGGACCGCCTCGAAGGTCTCGTACCGTTCGTCGCAGCCGAAACCGCCGACACCGTCGTACTGGTCGTCTCGGAGCTCGTCACCAACACCCCGCGTCACGGCGGCGACACCTGCACCCTGGGCCCGACCGCACACCCGGACAGGTTTGTGGACTGTTGTCGTGGGCGGCCGCCTCGAGGGGCACCTGCCGGGGCACACGAGGGAGCCACCGACTGCCGGCCCGGTCACGGAACCGGCCGCTACGCCGCCCGGCAGCCTCACTTCGGAGCTGCTACGCGACCGACGAGCGCCGTGACCGGGCCGCACTGACGCCCCGTCAGACAGTGTCCCCGGAACGCCCCGAGGCGAGCAGCTGCGTCTCCCAGCCGAAGGCGACGCCGGTGGCGCCCCCATGCTGGAGCAGAACCTCGGTCAGGCCCTGGAGCGTCTTCTCACGCGTGTAGTCGCGCTGCCACTCACTCATCACGGCCAGCCAGGTGATCGGCACCACTCCCGCCTGGACCATGCGCCGTACGGCCATCTCATGAGACTCCTTCGACGCGCCGCCCGAGGCGTCGGTGACGACATAGACCTCGAAGCCCTCACCCGCCGCCTGTATCGCCGGCATCGCCACACAGACCTCCGTCCAGAGGCCGGCGATGATCAGCTTCTTTCGCCCGGTCGCCTTGACGGCGTCGACGACGCGCTCGTCCTGCCAGGTGTTGATCCACGTGCGGTCGATCGGCTTCTGCTCCGGGAACACGTCCTGCAGCCCTGGGATGAGGTAGCCGCCGCGCTCCTCCAGCACGGTCGTCAGGATGGTGGGCACGTCGAACACCTTGGCGGCCTTGGCCAGGCCGACAGCGTTGTTCACGATCATCGTGGGTTCGTGGCTGTGCAGGTTGGCGAACTGGAACGGCTGGTGGTCGATCAGGACGACGACGCTCTCCTCGGGCGTCAGCAGTGCCTGCAGTCCGGACTTCGTTTCCTTGCTCATGAGATCCCTTTCCGGGTACTTGCCTTCGCGTGCTCGGGGTGCTCCCCAAGTGGTTGACGCGTCACCTACGTTAGCAGCGATGATGGACGTGTCAACTAGCTGTCCCGCGTTCGCAGTTCACCCTGTTCACGGCCCCGCGACCGCGCCCGTGGAGGCACGCCTGGTCCACCGGATGACGAAGCGGCCGATCACGCCACCCTCGGCGGTCGCGCCGGGAGATGACCGCCCCAGACCCTTGGGGCCCATGACACGGCGGGCCCGGCCTCGCCGAGTCGCCACACCGCCCCCGCAGGCGGATGAGCAACAGACGGCCTCGTTAAGCTGCCCCCATGGACGCACCGCCGCGCTGGCTCGTCGGGGAAGAGAAAGCCGCCTGGGACAACTTCATCCGCATGCAAGAGAAGCTCGTCGGACGGTTGTCCCGCCACGTCCAGTCCGACTCCGGAATGTCCGCATCCGACTACGTCGTGCTGGCCGGCCTCACCGAAAGAGGCGGCGGGCGGATGCGCTTGCTGGATCTGGCCAGACTCGTGGAGTGGGAGAAGAGCCGAATGTCCCACCAGGTCACGCGAATGACGAAACGTGGGCTCCTGGCCAGGGAGGAATGCCCCGACGACGGACGCGGCGCGTTCATCGTCGCCACCCCGGCCGGCTACGAGGCGATCGAAGAGGCCGCCGGCCAGCACGTCGAGCACGTCCGCCGACTGTTCATCGATGCCCTGACACCAAGTCAGCTCCAGACATTGGCCCGTATCTCCGAGCACGTTGTGGAACACATGGAGAAGCAGTCGGACTGACCGGGCGAGGAGACGCGGCTCAGGCCCGGCAGGGGGCGAGGCACGGACCGCGCTCGCGCAGTGCTCCGGCGGCGAAGACGACTTGGACCTACGGGGCGCCGGGACGTCGGGGCGGGGAACCGCCGGGGCAGAAATCCGTCCATCGAGCGGCTCCTTCGGAATGCGCACAGACGGTGGGTTTTCACACGTCGACGGGGCCATGCAGGCCCCGAGAGGCGCCCTGCTCGAAGCACATCACGCCGTGACTCACTGTGCGCATCACCCCGAGGTACCCGCGCCGATGCCGGCGCGGACGCCGGAGACCTCGCGCCGCACCGGGAGAAGTTCCGGCGGCGTCAGCCTGAGTCGCCGGCCAAGTCGCGCACCCCGACCCAAGGGATCGTGGAGCTGCCACCACACCGGCATCTCGGCCGGCACCCGCCCCTCGGCTTTGGCCGGTGCTGCGCACGCTCGTCGGTCGCACCGTGCACCCCCTGCGGGAAGACGCCTCGGCCGTGCCTGCCCGAACGCCGTCTCAACCGGAGCCCCGCACCGCCTCGAGGCACTGGTCGTAGAGGTCTACCGGGTCGAGTCGTCCGTCGTGTCCGGCCCATAGCTCGGTCGCCGTGTCCGCGCAGGCGAAGACCGTCGCGATGACCGCTTTGGCACGCGGGTCGGGGGCCGGACCGGGGGCGGCACCCAGCCGGACCTGGATGACCGGGACGAGTGCGGCCTGCCAGCGCAGGCGCTTCTCGATGTAGCGGGCGTGCAGCGAGGGAGTGTCGAAAATGAGACGGCAGAGTTCCAACGCCCGCTCGGGAGTGTGGTTGGCCGTCAGGAGGACCTCGAAGCCTGCGCGCAGGGCATCCCAGGCGGAGATCTCGGCCGGCTGCTGCTCGACCGTCTGCTTCAGCAGTTCGCCCAGCGCATCCTGATCCCCGCAGACCAGGTCCTCCTTGGTACCGAAGTAGCGGAACAGGGACCGCTGCGAGATCCCCGCCTCCCGGGCGATCTGCGCGATCGTCGTCTGCTCGTAGCCCTGCTCGGCGAACAGGCGAACCGCCGTGTCCAGGATCGCCTGGACGGCTACCTGTCGCGAGCGATCCCACAAAGTCGTCATGGCCATCAGGCTATCGCCTCTGGACAGGAGACGCCTACATGGCATTAACTGCCAGGAAGGCAGCGACTGAAAGAAGGCGACCATGACAGCCGTCGACTACCACGGACAGACCACACTGATCACCGGTGCCAGCGCCGGCCTCGGTGCCGAGTTCGCCCGCCGGCTCGCCGCCCGCGGCTCCGATCTGGTACTGGTCGCCCGCCGCAGAAAACGCCTGGAGGAGCTGGCCTCCGAGCTGCGCGCACACCACCACGTCCAGGTCCACGTCGTGGAGATGGACCTGGCCACGGACAGCCCCGGGCAGGCGCTGGCCGCACAGGTGAGGCGGCTCGGCCTGCACGTCACCAGCGTGATCAACAACGCCGGGTTCGCCACTTTCGGCCCCTTCCACGAGGTGGATCCGGCACGGACGCGCCGGGAGATCGCCGTAGACGTGACGGCCGTGGCCGACATCAGCCGCGCCTTCATCGAGCAACTGCGCGGGGAAGGGCGCGGAGTGCTGGTCAATGTGGCGAGCATGGCCGCCTACCAGCCCAACCCGCGCATGGCCCTCTACGGGGCGACCAAGGCGTTCGTGCTGAGCCTCACCGAAGCGCTGTGGGAGGAGTCACGCGGCACCGGGCTGCGGGTGCTCGCCCTGTCCCCCGGCGCCACCCGGACCGAGTTCTTCGACGTCGTGGGCACCATGCAGGCCGCCGGAGGGAGCAAGCTCGCCTCGCCCGCCGACGTCGTCCGCACCGCACTCGCCGCCCTGGACCGCAGAAACCCGCCCCCCAGCGTCATCGCGGGACGTATGAACCGGGTGGCCGCCGCCCTCACCCGCCGCCTGGCCACCCGACGCCAGGTCATCCGGGTCGTCAGCCGGCTCACCGCCGAGGGGAGATGACGACAGACAGGGAAGCCGTCCTCCTGGAGCACCGTCGGATCGGCGGGCGAACCGCAACCACCCCGCATGACCAAGGAGAAATCTTCGACATCCGGCGCCGCGTCCGTCATCACAACCGGGCACGGCCGGTCGCACGCCTGGCGGTGACGACGACACAGCTCGGTCTCCGGACACGTCGACGAGTACGGCCACCCACCGATCCACCGCCGAGCCGGAGGTATACACATGTCCACTCAACCTGCCGAGTCAGTCACTCCTCCCCTCACCGAGCCCCCGTCGGCGCCGTCCTGATCACGGGCACGGACGCCGGGGTGAGCCGCGCGGTCTTCGACGACTTCGTCTCCAGCCTGGAGTTCTTCACCCACCTGGGCTGCACACCACCGGAGATCTTGGACTTAGTGGTCGAGTTCGTAAGTCCTTCGGGGGTTGACCGCAGAGTCGGTGTAGTGCCTGTGTCCCGACTTGCCGGATCGCCACTGCGTCTTCCCGAAAGGCCGAGTGGCGTCGAGGTTGTCGTGGACACCTCCGCGGGCGTCGCGGCAGACTCCTCGGCATGGTGGACCTGCGCGTTCTTACGAAAAGCGAGTGGCCGTTGTGGCGGGAGGTTCGCCTTGCTGCGCTGGGCGAGGCACCGCAGGCGTTCAAGGCTCGGCTTGCGGACTGGCACAGCGGCGGAGAGGAGCGGTGGCGTGAGCGCTTGGAGATGCCCGACGCCTACAACATCGTTGCGTTGCTGGGTGGTCGAACGGTCGCGGTGGCCAGTGGCCTGCCTGGGGACAGTGGCGCATGCGAACTGAGGTCGGTATGGGTTAGTCCCCAGGCGCGGGGTCGCGGCGTCGGAGACCGGTTGATAGCGGCAGTCGAAGGGTGGGCCCTGCAGTCGGGTGCTACGACGCTGAAACTCGCGGTGATCCCGGGCAACGAGTCGGCCATTGCGCTGTATCAGCGCAACGGCTTCATCATCGCGGAAGAGCTCGGAGACCTGTTGGCCGATGGTCTGACCAGGGAACGGGTGATGGTGAAGGCCCTTCGCTGACGAGACGGCACACGAGCTCGGCGGGTCATTCCGCCTGTTTGTGTGGCTGTAGGAGCCTGGCGTCTGCTCAAATGTCGGGGGTGGTGAGGTAGAGGCTGCAGGCGCAGTCGAGTACGTCTGCGGGAGTACCTGTGGCGCTGCCGCCGAGTAGCAGGGAGTCTTCGTAGCGGTCGCTGCTGGCGTAGTAGAGGGCGAAGCCCCACTTGCCGACGGCGCCGGTGTAGCGCAGCCGCATCAGCTTGACCTTTTCGCCGTCGGCAAGTTCGGCCTCCACGCAGGCGAAGGCGCCGCGGTGGCTGACGTGCAACTGCTCCAGCTGTGGCCAGGCGGTGCGGGCATGCTCGCCGAGGCGCCCCTCCAGCGAGAGCCGGGTGTGTTCCGAAGGCGTGGGCATGGTGTCCATCCTGCATGAGGGGCCGATCGTCGGGTACGGCAGGCTCTGGCCTGTCGTGATCCACTTCTCCCGATCGGCCTGCCTGCCTTGCCCGTTGCCACCGCACGCCCGATAGTCCTGCGCGCCGCCGAGCGCAAGCGGCTGAAGAAGATGGCCTACGGCCACAAGACCGAGTACCGGTTACGCTCGCGTGCGCAGGTGGTGCTGCACGCCGTACGGGGACACTCCAACGCGCGCATCGCGCGGGAAACGGGCCTGCACCTGGACACAGTCCGCTGCTGGCGGGGCCGGTTCGCCGAGCACGGTCTCGGCGGGCTGAGGGACCGCGAGCGGTCCGGGCGGCCGCCGTCGTTCACCGCGCTGTAGGCAGCCCAGGTCAAGGCCCTGGCCTGTCGGCTGCCGGCCGAGACCGGGGTGCCGTTGTCGCGCTGGTCGTGCCCGGAGCTGGCCCGCGAGGTCGTCGCTCGGGCGATCGCCGGCTCGGTCTCCGCCTCCACCGTGCGCCGCTGGCTGGCCGACGACGCGCTCAAGCCCTGGCAGCAGCGCTCCTGGATCTTCATCACCGACCCCGACTTCCGAATCAAGGCTGAGCGGGTGCTCGACCTGTACGCCCGTACCTGGCAGGGCAAGGCGCTCGACGCCGATGAGTACGTCATCAGCGCGGACGAGAAGACCTCCATCCAGGCCCGCTGCCGCTGCCACCCCACCCTCGCCCCCGGCCAGGCCCGCGCGATGCGCGTCAACCACACCTACGGCCGCGGCGGCGCCCTGGCCTACCTGGCTGCCTACGACTTCCACCACGCGAAGGTGCTCGGCCGCACCGAGCCCAAGACCGGCATCGACCCGTTCATGAACCTGGTCGCCCAGGTCATGAGCACCGAGCCGTACGCCAGCGCGAAACGCGTGTTCTGGATCGTCGATAACGGCTCCTCCCACCGAGGCAAGAAGGCTGCCGACCGGCTGACCAGCGCGTTCCCCAACGCGGTCATGGTCCACACCCCGGTCCACGCTTCGTGGCTGAACCAAGTGGAGATCTACTTCTCTGTCGTCCAGCGCAAAGTCGTCTCGCCCAACGACTTCACCGACCTCGCCCAGGTCAGGAACCGGCTCCGAGCCTTCGAAGACCGCTACAACGCCACGGCACAGCCGTTCCAGTGGAAGTTCACCACCTCCGACCTGGACGATCTACTGGCCAGACTCGACCGGGACACCGCCGATCACCCAGAAGAATCCTCCGCCACCCCAGAAGCATGATCAACCCCCGAAGGACTTACGGCGCAGACCACTTAGCCACCTGGCACACGGCCGAGGCACTCGGCCTCACCGACACCGGGACCCTCACCCCGGGACACCGCGCGGACCTGCTGGTCGTCGGGGGGCGACCCCCTGCGGGACCTTCAGGCTCTACGCGACGTACGCCTGGTAATGGCGGCGGGCAGGGTCCATCGGTGACGCCTGACCACGGATCAGCGTTGGTTTGGTCGTTGACACTACGCACTCCGCCCCCGGTCCGCGGTTCCTTCAAGTGCGATAGATATGACGAGGTTGCTGCAACGGTTTGCGCCGCCGTCGTCACGCCCCGATGAATCCTCGGTCAGCCGCGCATGCCCGGCCAGACGCGCTTCATATGATGGACACCCTCAAACTACGGCGCCTTGTTCTGTGGCTTGGACGGGCCACGCTCTCGACTCCAACGAGCCGGGATGGCAGCTCCCGTGATCACTGGAAAGGTACAGAGGGACGCCCAGCGGAGTACTTTCCCCCGTGCCAATGGTCCGGTCAGCACGCCACAGCCGAAGTGGCCCGGGAGGTTGAGCCTTCCCTTTCGAACGTCATCCGAGCGTCAAGAATCTCCGAACGACACCTCGAAGGCATCGCCGATGTAAGCGTCCTCCTCATGAATCCGCAGGTCAGCAGCATTTCGAGGGTCCGTCCGTCCACTCGACCCGCTGCACGGAGGAAAACAGGTCGAGCGACCCACCCGAACAACGAAACCGCAGGTCAGGCGCCCTTTTCAGCTGGCTCCAAAATCGCCACGCACTCCACGTGGTGCGTCATCGGAAGCATGTCGGGATTCCTCAGCCAGAGAAAACCGCAGGTGAGAGCGCCTTTCCCCACACCGGAACAGCTCACCCCCGGGCCGGAGCGTCATATGAGCGTCACCGCGGCCCCCTCTGACGCCGCCATCCGCCCCCTCCCGGCCACTTCAGCCGCCCTCGCCCGGCTGCGTGATGCCTCGCCACCCGCGAGCGCGGTCATGTGCACCCGCACCGCGCCCTTGATCAGCCCGCCATCAACCCGCCTCGGTCAAGGCTTCGTGCGCGGCGGCGAGGATCTCCCCGGAGAGCGGGGAGCCCTTGGTGGCCCGGGACAGGACCAGCGCACCGAACCGGGTGCAGAGGCGGACGATGCCTTCCTGGTCGTCTCCGGCCAGGAAATCGGCGAAGTCGGCCACTCCCTCGACCTAGGCGCGACGGGCCTCGCCCCGCCCTCGCGCGCGATATCGGTGGCGAGCGCGGCGACTGGGCTGTCGTCCGCCGGGTCGTCGCGGTGCTCGACGGAGAGGTAGGGCCTTGACCCAAGGCCGGGTGGCGAATGGACTGCCCATCTCCCCCGAACCAGCCCGCGGATCACCTCGGTCGGCGAGCTGCGGCACCCGCACCTGGTCCCGTGGCCTATGCGCCCAAGGCACGGACTTGGCCGGGTCGCGGGGCTCCCGGACCCAGGGCTTCGCCTGCGGCGCTTCGGAGTGTGCTGAGCGGATTGTGGAGAACGTCCTCAGTCGGCACAGGGTGTTCCGCACGCACTATGTCGGGCAGGGGCCCTGGCCATGGCATACGAGAATCGGGGCGGAGCGAGGGTGACAGGACGGCTGCGGCCGGACCGGCTGGCGGTCGGTGACCACGCACACCACGTCAGCCTCGCACTGGAGGAGCCCGCACCAGCCTCATTCTCGTCGACCAGGCCCACCACCTGCACGGTCCGGGCTGGTCCAAAGCGGTGGTCGCCGACACCCTGGACTTCTTGTGCGACAGAGTGCCGGCCACCTTCGTCCAGGCGGCTCTCGGCGCACCGGACCTGCTGGCCGTCCCTGACCAGCGCCCCGCACCGCCGCTTGCTGCCGGTGAGGCCGGCCGACCCTCCCGAGGACGAGGGCCGGACACAGCTCCTGCGCAACGCCGAGCAAACGCTTCGGCTGAGCGCGCATACGGGTCCCCGCCCATGACACCTCCGCCGCGCTTCAGGCCAGTGCGTTCTGACGTGCGGTAGTTCCCGCAGAGTATGCCGACCCGGAACACTCCGGAAGCACTTCCGTCACATTGCGATGGCCAGTAGTGGCTCACAGCGACACGACACTGCCGAGGTCGGACCGACTCCCCCGCTTGGCGGGCGGCCTGGACGACTCCCTTGTGATCGGAGCGTCAAACGAGCGTCACGGCCGAGGCTTACCAGCCCTCACTCAACAAGTGCTTGCTGCAGACCCGCACACCCGTTGGAGGCCGGCGCAAGGCTCGGACCTTGACCAGAGGGCCCGTTGGCAGGTGTGGGCCGAATCCGCTGGCCCCACAGTCGGTGGTGGTGACCGAGGTGGCGGGGCGAGCGGAGCCGAAAGGCACCACCAGGGCGCACCCCGGGGAGGACCTCGCACGATCTGGGCGGCCCCCACGGTTATAAGGCGGAGGTCTCCACCAAAGCCCGTACTGCGGGCGGATGGTGTGCGTAAAGTAACACCGGGGAAAGGCAGCGACACCATGTGTGGCACGCCGTCGAGCAGGGAATTCGGGGGCTGACCGTGGCCGCTGTGCGGGAGATCGATGTCCTGGAGGCGTCGCAGGCGCGGGTGCACGCGAGCGACGGGGAAGTCGTCGGGGCCGCGTTTCTGGTCGCCGAGGACGTGCTGTGCACCTGTGCGCACGTCGTCACCAGAGCGCTTGGGTTGCCCGGGGCCGAGGAACCGTCAGAGTCGGCCGTCGAGTTCGACTTCCCCCTGCTCCCTGGCCGTCCCCGCATGCGCGCGACCGTGAAGTCCTGGCGTACGGGCGGCGCCGATGTCGCGCTGCTGCGGCTCGACGAGCCGGTCGAGGGCACCCGGCCCGCGCCGCTGGTCGACGGGACGGGGGTGTGGGGGCATGCCTTCCGGGCGATGGGCTTTCCGGCCGGCGCGAGTCAAGGCGTCTGGGTGTACGGGACGCTGCGCGCCGAGACGGGGGCCGGTTGGCTGCAGATGGAAACCGAGGAGCCCGGCCCACGCATCGCGGAGGGCTTCAGTGGTGCGCCGGTCTGGGACGAAACGCAGAACGGCGTCGTCGGCATGACGGTCACCGCCCACCTGGGAGAGCGCACCGCGTACCTGTTGCCCTCGGCGGACCTGGTCGACGAGACGACGCTGAAGCCGCGTTGCCCGTTCCAGGGACTGGCCGCGTTCACCGAGGAGGATGCCGAGTTCTTCCACGGCCGGGCCGCCGACACCGAACGACTCATCGACGCCGTGCTCAGGCGTCCCCTGACGCTGGTGGCCGGGCCGTCAGGGTGCGGCAAGTCTTCCCTCGTACATGCCGGGGTACTGCGCCGACTGCGTGCGGCCGGGGCGGACGTGACGGAGCTGCGGCCCATTCCAGGCACGCGCCCTACCTCTGTCGTCGCGCGAGCGTTGGTCGGCGTGCTCGAACCGGAGCTGGGTGAGATCGAACGTCTCGCCAGAGCGGAGACACTGGTCGGCTTGCTCGACACGGGCGACGGCATCACCACCGAACTGCGCGCCAAGGTGCTGGCCCGGAGCAGTAACTTCCGGCACGTCCTCTTCGTGGACCAGCTCGAAGAGTACGTAGGCGCCGACCCTGCCGCAGGCCGTACGCTCTTCGGCCTGCTGGCCGACCTGGCGGGCGGGGAACTGCGGGTCGTGGCGACCGCACGACCCGACTCGCTCGACGTCCTGAACACGGCCGGCACATCGGACCTCGTCAGCGACGCCGTCCAGTTCCTTGCGCCGCTGGCCGCGGAGAACCTTGAGCAGGCGGTGACGGCCCCGGTCGACGCGACACCCGGGTTGTGGTTCGAAGCGGGCCTGCCGGAGCGGATCGTCGCCGACGCGGGCAACGAACCCGGCCGTATGCCGCTGGTCCAGTTCGCGCTGACAGAGCTGTGGCAACGTCGCAGCCGCGCCATGCTCACACACGCGGCGTACGACGACCTGGGCGGTGTCGCGGGCGCCCTTGTCGGCTACGCCGACCAGACCTTCGAACAGCTGCCGAGCTCGGAACAGAGCCGTGCCCAGCGGCTCTTCATCCAGCTCGCCCGCCCTGGTCAAGGCGGGACATTCACCCGCAGGCCCACCCCCACGGCGGACCTCGCCCCGGAACTCGTCGCGGTCGCGCGCAGGCTCGCCCCCGGCAAGCTCGTCGTCCTCTCCCGCGCTCCGGGCGGCGACGAACGCGAAGAGCTCGTCGACCTGGCACACGAGGCGCTGACAACCCACTGGCCTCTGCTCCTGGGCTGGCTCACCGAATCCCGCGACTTCCGTCGCCGGCAGGAGCAGGTGCGCGCCGACCTCGCCCGTTGGCACACCCAGCAGCGCGAGCCCGCCCGTCTCCTCAGCGGCACGGACCTGGCCGAGGCGGAGCGTTGGCTGAAGACGCATCCTGCCCCGGACGACATCTCGGCGGCCGAACGGGAGTACGTCCGCCTCAGCGGGAACCATGCCCGTCGCGGAGCCCGACTGCGGCAGGCCGCCATGGCGGCACTGGGCGTGCTGACCGTCCTCGCGGTCGTCCTGTCTTTCACCACATATCAGAATCTCCAGCGTGCCGAGGAACACCTCCGTGCCCAGGCAGCCGGACTCCTTGCCCAGGCCACGGACAGGCGCCCGCCCCACGATGCGGCGGCGGCCCTGCAACTGGCTCTCGCAGCCTGGCACACGGGGCATACCCCGGACACCCGGCAAGCGCTCATGAACCAATACGTGCGAGCGCAGTACGTCACCGCCACCTATCCGTCCCTCTGGCGCGGCAACGTCAGCAGTCTGTACGCGAGCGAGGACGGCCGGACGTTGGTGGCGGCATCGAAGCCGTCGGGCGGCGAACAGTCGACCCTCACCGTGGTCACGGGAGCCCTCGGAGGCACACCCCATGTGCGGGAGCTCAGTGGTGTCCCCAAGGGCGCGCTGAAGATTGAGGTGAGCCCCGACGGGCGCTTCGTTGCCGCCCACGGCGCGGGAGGTGTCCACCTGTGGCGGACGGGCGGGGGAGGCGCTAAAAGCCCGGCCGTCCTTGAGCCGGGCCCTTACGAACTCCCCGAACGGGTCGAGGTCGGCTTGGACTTCAGCAGCGACAGCAGGCGGCTACTGCTGGCGATCGGCTCCTTCGACGGGTGCGCCACTAGCGGCAGCGAATGCACTTCGGCCTTCGTCAACATGTGGGAGACCGACTCCGGCGACCGGATGCGGGTGAGCAACCGAATCGTGCTCAGGCACGACCTCAACGACGTCGCGTTCACCCGGGACGCGGACTCGGCGGTGATTGTCCATTCCGATGGTGACGGGACCGCCATCCAGGTGCGGGACCTGGAATCCGGGCATCGGCTCTACTCGAGACGGGTGACCACTTCCCCCAGTCTGGAGACGGAGCTACGGGCGGGCGGCGAGATCGTCGTCAACGGGGAGACACGCAGGGCGCTGGCGCTGGGCCGGACGCCCGGACGTCCGTACGAGGTTCTCGGCGGCCAGCTCGCGGACGCCACTACCCGTTACACCGTCGCGTACCCCACCCTCAGTGACGAGGCGGAGGAAAAGGGGGGCTACGCCGAGCAAGTGCTGATCGATGTACGTACTGGTCACACCTTCCGTACGCGCGTCCCCGACTCGGGCGACGCGTCTGTGCTCGGGTCGGGCGTCGCAGTCGTCCCGAGGGAGGGCGGCGGGCTGACGGTTCTGGCGGCCGTGGGGTCGGATCTGTTGGAGCTCCGTGCCGAGCCGGTCGGCGGCAAGCGCTTCGGGCCCAATTATGGGGACGGCAATGAGGCGCTGTCTCCGAACGGGCAATTCCTGGCCCGGGTCGACGAGAACCGGCTCGAGATTCTTGACGCGTCCCGGGAGCGATTGCGGTCGGTTCACCTCCCCGAAGCGGCCCCTTCGGGTGAGTGGGAACAGACGTGGACCGCGGACTCCCAGCACCTCGTGCTGTGGGGACGCGACGGTCGCCTGAACCGGTCGTATGCGATGGGCGACACCGGTTCACGGTCTCTTCCCCTGGACGACGCGTTGCGGGACTTCGACCAGGTCCGGGACGTGGTTGGTATCGGCGGCAGTGAGGTCGCCGTGATCTCCGACGACGCCGACATCGCGCGGATCGACGCGGCCGACGGAGAGGTGACAACACAGCCCTTCTCCGTCCATCAGCCCGCGGACGACAACATGAGTCTGAACGGTGTCTGGGGTGGACACCGGCTCGTGGCCAGGCCGAAGCACCCCGGACAGGTCGCAGTCGTCACGGCAGAAGGCGCGGAGCGTGGTGAGATCCTGCTGTGGGACCTGCGCGGCCCCCGACGCGTCGACGTACTACGTGGTTCCCCCGTCGCTTCTTTCGCCGAGCATTTGATGGACGGCCCGTACCGCGCGAAGTTCGCCTTCAATCCGTCGGGCACGCACCTCGCGGTCGTCAACCAGGATTCTCTGGCGCGGATCTGGGACGTGCCGAACCGGAAGCAGTCCACGCGCGGCGTGCCCTGGACGACGGAGGATGGCCTTGCCGGGCTCACGCCGGACAGGGTGGTCGTCACCTATCGTGGCGGGCGATTCCATTTTCTCGACCCGGCCCACCGCGGAAGCGACCTCGCGGTCCCGGCCGTGACGGGCATGGGCCAGGTCGACGGGCACCAACTGGTCGTCGACTCGGGCACCGTGCGACAGAACTTCGACCTGCGGCCCGAGGTGCAGTTCCGTGCACTCTGCGACGCCGTGGGGCGGGACTACACCGAGGCCGAACGAGAACTGCTGCCTGAGGGCACACCTGATGAACCGCCATGTTCCTGACCACACGCCCAAGCTAGGAGCTGCCTTGACCGACCTTCAGCAGTCGCAACTCAACCTGGAAGACGGGACCGCGGTCCGGTTTGTCCTGGAGGAGGAAATCAGCCCCGTCACCAACGGCATGAGCCCCGCCGTACCTGTGTCCCGCCCGGGACGGACCGCCCCCGCGCTCGCCACCAACGCACTGCGCGCCACTCTCAAGCCGCTCGGTCCCCTGGTGCAGGGGGTGCACGACGCGATCAGCACTGCATCGACGCCGCCCAGCGAGATCACCGTCACCTTCGGGGTGCAGGTCGGGCAGGATCTCAAGCTCGGCATCGTGAACGGCAGCGGACAGGCCCACTTGACGGTGACAGCCACATGGCGCCCGGAAGGAACAAATGGCGAGGCACAGGGCTTGCTTCACTGAGCCACAAGTGCCTTCGCCCCTCTCGGCAGCACTTCCTGATCGAGGGCACGCCCGCAACGGGCCGGCCGCTCATCGGAGACGTTCACAATGGCCTGGCTGAGGGCGTCCTTAGCCAGGCCGCGCTCGGGGCCCGGCGCCCGCTTGGGCCGGATCATGACCTGCCACGGGAACAGGAATTCCGATGGCTCGAGTTTTTCTAGCCAGGCGGCTGGCCCAGAGCCCCGCCGCGAGCGTCATCTGGGTCAAGAAGCGCCGAACGCGCCCCTGAAGGCGCCCCCGATGCGGGCGTCTCCCCCATAAATTCGCAGGTCAGGCAGCCTGCAAGGGTCGATCCGTCCGCTCGACCGCTACACGGAGGGAAACGGGTCGAGCAATCCGCCTGGATCATAAAACCGCAGGTCAGGCGTCCTTCTTGACGGGCTCCAGGATGGCCACGCACTCAACATGCGACGTCATCGGGAACAGGTCGAACGCCCGCAGCGTCCGCACCTTGTACCCCCCGTCCCGGAAGTACGCCAGGTCCCGCGCCAGCGCCGCCGGGTCGCACGCCACGTACGCGATGCGGCGCGCGCCGAGGGTCGAGAGCTGCTTGACGACCTGCTTGCCCGCGCCCGCGCGGGGCGGGTCCAGGACGATCAGGTCGCATTCCGTGATGCCCGTGCGCGGCAGCACCTGGTCGACCTTGCCGTGTTCGACACGGACCCGGTCCAGGTCCTTCAGGTTGTGCCGGGCGTCCTCGACCGCGCGCTTGCCGGACTCGATGCCCAGCACCGCGCCCTTCTCGCCGATCCGCTGGCCGATGGCGCCGGCGAACAGGCCGACACCGCAGTAGAGGTCGAGCGCCGTGTCGTTCTTGCGGGGCAGCAGGCCCTGCATGACCGCGCGGACCAGCGTGTCGGCCGCCTGCGGGTGCACCTGCCAGAAGCCGCCCGAGCCGACCCGGTACGTACGGTCGTCGGCGCGCTCGCGCACGAAGGCGCGGCCGTGGACGCGGTGGACGCCGCCGTCCTTCTCGTCCACGCGCATCACGGAGACCGGCTTGTCCAGCTCGACCAGCGGGAGGCGGCCGCCCTCGCGCGGGGTCAGGATGACCTGGCGGTCGTGGGAGCCGGTGGCGGAGATGGCCTCCACCGCCGCCATCTGCGGCCAGTCCTGCTTCTCGATGCCGAGCTCGGAGACGCCGGGGGCGGCGATCAGGCAGTGGTCGATCGGCTGGACCTCGTGCGAGCGGTGCTTGCGCAGTCCGGCCAGGCCGTCCTGGTCGATCGCGTACTGGACGCGGGTACGCCAGGCCGGGACCTGGCCCGGCGGGAGCTTGTCGCCCTCAGCCGGCATGACCGTGCCGTCCCAGCCGGCCTCCTCGGGCGTGAGGCCCGCGAGGCGCTGGAGCTGCTCGGCGATCACTTCGCCCTTGAGCCGGCGCTGGGCGCCGGGCTTGGCGTGCTGCCAGTCGCAGCCGCCGCACTTGCCGGGGCCGGCGTAGGGGCAGGGAGCCTCGACCCGGTCCTTGGATGCCTCGACGACCGTGACCGCGTCGGCGCGCAGGAAGCGTGAGTCACTGTCGCCCTCGGTGACCCGGGCGACGACCTTCTCGCCGGGGAGGGTGTGGCGCACGAAGAGCACCTGGCCCTCGGACGTGCGGGCGATGCAGTGGCCGCCGTGGGCGACGGGGCCGACCTCGACCTCGTACTCCCGGCCGATCAGGGACTCCCCTGCCTGCGACTCTGCCTGAGGCTCCCCGGCCTGCGACGAGGTGGATTCGTTCTGCATGAGGGGGTGGCTCCAGAGGTCAGGAAGAAGGGGCCGGTGAACGGCCGGACAACAGCCCACCAGTCTACGTGGACGGAAGCCGGCCGCTTACCACAGGAGGAGCGCCGAGTCAGCCCTTGTGGCCGGTTTCCTTGTGATGCCGCCGTTCGACGGGCCCGCGCCGGACCGCGCCAGGGGCGTTCCAGTCGGCCCGCTTCCTGGCCCGCACCTTCGCGGCCTCGGAGGACTCCAGCTGGTACGGCACCGAGGTCACCATCACGCCCGGGGTGAAGAGGAGCCTGCCCTTCAGCCGCAGTGCGCTCTGGTTGTGCAGCAGGTGCTCGTACCAGTGGCCGACGACGTATTCGGGGATGTAGACACTGATCACATCGCGCGGACGGTCCTTGCGCAGGCCCTTCACGTACTCGATGACCGGGCGGGTGACCTCACGGTAGGGCGAGTCGAGGATCTTCAGCGGGATGTCGATGCCCCGCCGTTCCCAGTCGTCCCTGAGGGCCTTGGTCTCCTCCGGGTCGACGCTGATGGAGAGCGCCTCCAGGTGGTCCGAGCGCACCAGCTTGGCGTACGCGAGGGCGCGCAGCGTGGGCCGGTGCAGCTTGGAGACCAGAACGATCGAGTGGACGCGAGAGGGCCGGATGCTGTCGTCGGGCCGGGTCTCCGGCGCGGCGATCTCCTCCGCGACGCGGTCGTAGTGCTTGCGGATCGCCGTCATCGTGCCGAAGAAGATCACCATGCCGAGCAACGCGACCCAGGCGCCGTGGGTGAACTTGGTCGCGAGGACGACGACCAGGACCAGGCCGGTGAAGAACGCGCCGAAGGTGTTGATCGCGCGGGAGCGGATCATGCGCCGGCGCTGCGCCGGGTCCTTCTCGGTACGCAGATGGCGGTTCCAGTGCCGCACCATGCCGGTCTGGCTGAGCGTGAAGGAGACGAAGACGCCGACGATGTAGAGCTGGATGAGCCGCGTCGAGTCCGCTCCGTAGATCCAGACGAGCAGGATCGCCGCTCCGGCCAGCAGCACGATGCCGTTGGAGAAGGCCAGCCGGTCGCCGCGGGTGTGCAGCTGGCGGGGCAGGTAGCGGTCCTGGGCCAGGATCGAACCGAGCAGCGGGAAGCCGTTGTACGCGGTGTTCGCGGCGAGGAAGAGCACGAGAGCGGTGGCCGCCGCCAGGAACACGAAGAGGAATGTTCCGTCGCCGAAGACCGCCGCGGCGACCTGGGAGATGACCGGGTCCTGGGTGAAGCTCTCGCCGACCGCGGCACCGTTGTGGATGAGGTCCTTCGCCGGGTTCTCGGCCATCTTCACGTCGGTGGCCATGGCGAGGCCGATGATGCCGCAGAACATGGTGACGGCCAGCAGGCCCATGGCAGCGAGTGTGGTCGCGGCGTTCCTGCTCTTCGGCTTGCGGAAGGCGGGAACACCGTTGCTGATCGCCTCGACGCCCGTGAGGGCCGCGCAGCCGGAGGAGAAGGCGCGCAGGAGCAGGAAGACGAGGGCGAAGCCGGCGAGACCCTGGTGCTCGGGCTTGATCTCGTAGTCCGAGGTGGGGGCGTGCATGGTCTCGCCGAGGGCCAGCCCCCGGAACGCGCCCCAGAGGATCATGGCGAAGACCCCGGCCACGAAGAGATAGGTCGGGATGGCGAAGAGCTTGCCGGACTCCTTGACGCCGCGCAGGTTCATCAGGGTCAGCAGGACGATGGCCCCTATGGCGCAGAACGTCTTGTGCTCGATGACGAAGGGGATGGCGGAGCCGAGGTTCTCCACGCCGGAGGAGATCGACACGGCGACGGTGAGGACGTAGTCGACCAGGAGGGCGCTGGCGACGGTCAGGCCGGCCTTGGGGCCGAGGTTGGTGTTGGCGACCTCGTAGTCGCCTCCGCCGCTCGGGTACGCACGCACGTTCTGCCGGTACGAGGCGACGACGGTGAACATCAGGACGACGACCGCGGCCGCGATCCACGGGCTGAAGTGGTACGCCGACACGCCCGCGATGGACAGCACGAGGAGGACTTCTCCGGGTGCGTACGCAACGGAGGACAGCGGGTCGGAGGCGAAGACGGGGAGCGCGATGCGCTTGGGGAGGAGCGTTTCCCCCAGCTTGTCGCTGCGCAGCGCCCGGCCGATCAGGATCCGTTTGGGCACGTCGGTCAGTTTGGACACGGTGAGGATCGTAAGCGCTGTCGGGACACGCCGCCGAGGCACCACCCCCTCGGAACCCGGAAAACCTTCATAGTTACCCGTCCTCACCGGAAAAGTCCATGGAATCCTTAACGAAATTTTTGCGGGGCGGGCGGGGCCCGGGGCTGTGGCCGCTCCCCTTTTGCTCATCGTCCGGTGGGATACGCACACTCGGACGAGGCGGCGCGGGCGTCGCCCGGATGAGGCGGTGCGTACGTCGCCGCATAAGCTCATCCACGGGCAGCCCCGCAGGTGGTTGCCCCATTGTTTGCCCCGCAAGCTGAGAGAGAAGTGTGAGCAGGGTGTATTCGCAGGTCATCCGGACGACCAGGACGGCGAGGTAGGCGCGAGGTGCACATCGTCATCATGGGCTGCGGGCGCGTCGGAGCCGCTCTCGCGCAGACCCTGGAGCAGCAGGGGCACACGGTCGCCGTGATCGATCAGGACCCCACGGCGTTCCGTCGCCTCGGTTCCGGCTTCGGCGGCAGGCGGGTCAACGGCGTCGGCTTCGACCAGGACACCCTGCGTGAGGCGGGGATCGAGGAGGCCGGAGCGTTCGCGGCCGTCAGCAGCGGCGACAACTCCAACATCATCGCCGCCCGGGTGGCCCGCGAGATGTTCGGCATCGAGAACGTCGCGGCGCGCATCTACGACCCGCGGCGTGCCGAGGTCTACCAGCGGCTGGGGATCCCCACCGTCGCGACGGTCCGCTGGACGGCCGACCAGATGCTGCGGCGGCTGCTGCCGTCGGGCGCGGAGCCGCTGTGGCGCGACCCGAGTGGCGGTGTGCAGCTCGCCGAGGTGCACACGACGCCGTCCTGGATCGGACACAAGATCAGCACGCTGCAGGAGGAGACGGGCGTCCGCGTCGCCTTCCTCACACGGTTGGGTGAGGCCATACTGCCCACGTCGCAGACGGTTCTGCAGGAGGGCGACCTCGTCCACGTGATGATGCGTACGGACGAGATCGCGAAGGTCGAGGAGGCCTTTGCCGAAGGTCCCGAGGAGGGCGGTCACTGATGCGCGTCGCGATTGCCGGGGCCGGTGCGGTGGGCCGTTCCATCGCGGCCGAGCTCCTGGAGAACGGGCACGAGGTGCTGCTGATCGACAAGGCGCCGACCGCCATCTCGGTGGAACGGGTCCCGATGGCCGAGTGGCTCCTCGCGGACGCCTGTGAGATCACGTCGCTCGACGAGGCGGCGCTCCAGCGGTGCAACGTCGTGATCGCCGCGACGGGTGACGACAAGGTGAATCTGGTCGTCTCGCTGCTCGCGAAGACCGAGTACGGCGTGCCGAGGGTCGTCGCCCGGGTGAACAACCCGAAGAACGAGTGGTTGTTCAACGAGTCCTGGGGGGTCGATGTCGCGGTCTCCACACCGCGTCTGATGTCCGCCCTGGTCGAGGAGGCGGTGAGCGTCGGCGATCTCGTCCGGCTGCTGCGCTTCAGCCACGGCGACGCCAACCTGGTCGAGCTGACACTGCCCCCGGAGTCGGCGATGGCCGGCACCCGGGTGAGCGAGGTGGCCTGGCCCGAGGACACGTCGCTCGTCACGATCATCCGCGGGACGCGGGTGCTGACGCCGAGCCCCGAGGAGACCCTGGAGGCCGGTGACGAACTGCTGTTCGTGGCCGCGCAGGCGCGCGAGGAGCAGCTGGAGGATCTGCTGTCGGTCCGCCGCGAGCCCGCCGAGGACTGAGCAGCCGTGCGTGCGTGAGGGGCCCCGGGCCCGGCCCCCCCCGGGCCGGGGCCCCCAACCAACCGTGGCAAAGAGGGGGGGGGGTAGGGGCCACCGGGGCGCGGGCGGGGTGGGCCCCGATGGGGGCCGACACCGCCAGCCCCCCGGCT
>NZ_JBIAIP010000008.1:0-131958 GCF_042871485.1 Streptomyces sp. NPDC005791 | reverse complement strand
ATGGGGGAGTAGGGGGTGGGGGCCCCCCGCCCCCCCGCGGGGGGGGGCGCCGGGGGGGGGGGGGGGGGCCCCCGGCCCCCCCCCCGCCCGGCCCGGGGCCCCTCACGTACGAGTACCTCAGAGGTCGTGGCTACGGGCCTCCGCGGCGCGGGCGCTCTGCTCCGCCTTGCGGGCCTTCTCCGCCTGCTCCTCGGCTTCCATCTCCGCGAAGACGTCGATGGGCGGCGGTGCCTTGGCCAGGAAGACCCAGGTCAGATACACCGCGAGCAGGAACGGCGGAATCTTGAGCGCGACCAGCACCCAGCCGAGCTGCGTGGTGTCGGCCCACCAGTACAGCGGGAAGAGGATCGCGCACTTGGCGAGCAGGATCAGGCCCCAGGCGTAACTGGCCTTGGCGTACGCCTTCTTGCGGCCGGGGTTCCTGGTGCGCCAGGAGAGGTTCTCCTTGAAGACCGGGCCGAGGATCAGCCCGATCAGGGGCACCCCTGCGACGGTCGTGACCAGGTACGCGAGGGCCAGTCCGAGCGTGTAGATCATGCCCGGGAGGTAGAAGTCCTTGGCGTTGCCCGTCATCATCGCGAAGACCACGCCGAAGCCCACGCCGAAGACGCCGCTGAAGGCGTGCTTGACGGTGTCCTTGCGGACGAGCCGTACGGCGACGAGGACCAGGGAGATGGCCAGGGCGGCGACGGCCGAGGCCTTCAGATCCTTGTTGATGGTGAAGATCGTGACGAAGAGCAGCCCGGGCAGGACTGTCTCCACCATGCCCCGTACGCCGCCGAAGGCCTCGAAGAGCGCGGCTTCCGTGACCGCCTTCGCGTCGGCGTCCTGCTGGTCGGTGCGGTGAGGCTGGTCCATTTCGGACGTCGGCTTGTCGAGAGACGTCACCGGCTACTCCTTGCCGAGCGGTCGGAGTTCGTATTTGGGATTGAACAGCACCCGGCGCCCGTGGCTCATGGCCACGCGGCCCGACGCGATGAGCTTGCGGCCCGGCTCGATGCCGACGATGGAACGCCGGCCCAGCCAGACCACGTCGAGCGGCGCGGTGCCGTCGAAGAGCTCCGCCTCCAGGGCGGGCACTCCGGCCCGCGGGCGCAAGGTGACGGTCCGCAAGGTACCAGTGACCTTGACTATCTGCCGGTCCGTGCACTCGGAGATGCGCGTGCAGCCCGAAGCATGCGTGTCCTCCCGCAGCTCCTCGGACTCGAGGTCCTCCTGGGAGCTGGACAGCCGGTCGAGCATGCGACGGAAGCGGCCGGACGGCTTGTCCGCCCTGCCGGACTTCTCGGATCGGGGTACAGCGCTCATACCCGAAGGGTACCGGTCTCCTGTGATGCGGACCGGCCCGCACACGTGTCACCTGAACGAGTGAGGGCGGTCACTCCGGGACGGGCCGTCCCCGCTCGAAGCGGTAGCCCATGCCCGGCTCGGTCACGAAGTGCCTGGGGTGCGAGGGATCCGTCTCCAGCTTGCGGCGCAGCTGCGCCATGTAGACCCTCAGATAGTTGGTCTCGGTGCCGTACGACGGCCCCCAGACCTCCTGGAGCAGCTGCTTCTGGCTGACGAGCCGCCCGGCGTTGCGGACGAGGACCTCCAGCAGGTGCCACTCGGTGGGTGTGAGCCGTACGTCGCGGCCCTCACGGTGGACCTTCTTCGCCGCCAGGTCGACGGTGAACCCCTCGGTCTCGACGATCACCTGGTCGTCGCCCGCGTCCTGGCCGACCGGCTCCGCCCGCCGCACGGCGGCGCGCAGCCGGGCCAGCAGCTCGTCCATGCCGAACGGCTTGGTGACGTAGTCGTCGGCCCCGGCGTCCAGGGCCTCGACCTTCTCGTCGGAGGTGTGACGGGCGGAGAGCACCAGGATCGGCACCCGGGTCCAGCCGCGCAGTCCCTTGATCACCTCGACGCCGTCCATGTCCGGGAGCCCGAGGTCGAGGACGACGACGTCGGGATGGCGTGCCGCAGCGAGCTGCAGGGCGGTCGCCCCGTCGGGTGCCGCGTCCACCTCGTACCTGCGCGCCTTCAGGTTGATCACCAGCGCGCGTACGATCTGCGGCTCGTCGTCGACCACGAGCACCCGGGTCATCGCGGACCTGCCTTTCCGGAATACGTGTACGGAGCGGGAACGCGCCCCGGGGATCTCATGTGGTGAGGTGCGCGGGCGGTACGGGGCCGGCCCGTACCTGTCCGGGCGCGGCGGTGAGGGTGAGGACCATGGTGAGGCCCCCTCCGGGGGTGTCCTCGGCGTCCAGCGTGCCGCCCATGGACTCCACGAAACCGCGGGCGACGGCGAGCCCGAGGCCGACTCCGGCGCCGCGTGGAGCGTCACCGTACCGCTGGAACGGTTCGAATATGCGTTCCTTCGCATCATCGGGGACCCCACGGCCGCGGTCGGTCACCCGCAGCTCGACCCGCTCACCCAGGGAGCTCGCGGCGACGGCGACGCGCGCCCGGTCGGGGCTGTACTTGACGGCGTTCTCGACGATGTTGGCGACGGCCCGTTCCAGCAGACCCGGGTCGACGGCGACCATGGGCAGGGTCTCCGGGATGTCCAGGTCGACGCTGCCCTCCGGCACGCCGCCCAGCGCCATCGGGACGACCTCGTCGAGGTCGATCTCACGGATCAGCGGAGTGACCGTGCCGGTCTGGAGGCGCGACATGTCGAGCAGATTGCCGACCAGGTGGTCCAGCCGGTCGGCACCGTCCTCGATGGCCGCGAGGAGCTCCGCCTCGTCCTCGTCGGACCAGGCCACGTCGTCCGAGCGCAGGGAGCTCACAGCGGCCTTGATGGCGGCCAGGGGGGTACGCAGGTCGTGGCTGACGGCTGCGAGCAGAGCGGTCCTGATCCGGTTGCCCTCGGCCAGCCGTCTGGCCGCCTCCGCCTCCCCCACCAGACGCTGCCGGTCGAGCACCACGGCGGCCTGCACGGCGAAGGCGCCGAGCACCCGCCGGTCCTCTGCGGGAAGCACCCGGCCGGAGAGCGCCAGCGCCATGTGGTCGCCGACGGGCATGTCCACGTCCGCGTCGTCGGGCCGGGCCACCGGTGCGGGGCCGACGGACCCGGCGCAGGTCCATGGATCGACGTCGCTCCGGCGCTCCAGGAGGGCGACGGACTCCATGGCGAAGGTCTCGCGGACCCGGTCCAGCAGGGCGTCCAGGGCGGTCTCGCCCCGCAGGACGCTGCCGGCGAGGGCGGAGAGGATCTCCGACTCGGCGCGCAGCCGGGCCGCCTGGTGGGTGCGGCGGGCCGCCAGGTCGACGACGGAGGCGACCGCGACCGCCACCGCGAAGAAGATCACGATGGCGACGAAGTTCTCCGGGTCCTGCACGGTCAGGGTGTGGGTGGGCGGGGTGAACCAGTAGTTCAGGAGCAGGGAGCCCGCCGCCGCAGAGGCGAGCGCGGGGGCCAGTCCTCCGAGCAGCGCCGCGGTGACGGTCATGAAGAGGAAGAGCAGGACGTCGTTGGCGAGCCCCGGCCCGTCCTCCATGCCGTGCAGGAGCAGGGTGAGGAGGGCCGGTCCGCCGACGCCGGCCAGCCAGCCCGAGATGATCCGGGCGCGGCTGAGCCGGGCCCCGCGCGCGATGGGCAGCCCGCGCCCCTTGGCGACCTCTTCGTGCGTGACGATGTGCACATCGAGGTCGGGACCCGACTCACGGGCGACCGTGGCGCCCACCCCGGGGCCGTAGACGTACTGCCAGGTCTTGCGGCGGCTGGAGCCGAGGACGATCTGGGTGGCGTTGACACCCCGGGCGAACGCGAGGAGCGCCGAGGGTATGTCGTCGCCTATGACGTGGTGGAAGGTGCCCCCGAGGTCCTCCACGAGGGTGCGCTGGACGGCGAGTTCCTTGGGCGAGGCGGAGGTCAGTCCGTCGCTGCGCGCGATGTACACCGCGAGGATCTCGCTGCCGGAGCCCTTGGCGGCCATCCGGGAGGCGCGGCGGATGAGTGTACGGCCCTCGGGACCGCCCGTCAGTCCGACGACGATGCGCTCGCGGGCCCGCCAGGGGGCGCTGATGTCGTGTTCGCCGCGGTACTGCTGGAGGTACTCGTCGACCCGGTCCGCGACCCACAGGAGCGCCAGTTCGCGCAGGGCGGTGAGGTTGCCGGGGCGGAAGTAGTTCGACAGCGCCGCGTCGACCTTGTCGGACTGGTAGATGTTGCCGTGGGCCATGCGGCGGCGCAGCGCCTGGGGCGACATGTCGACGAGCTCGATCTGGTCGGCCCGCCGGGCGACCTCGTCGGGGATGGTCTCCTGCTGCCGTACGCCCGTTATCGACTCCACGACGTCGCCGAGCGACTCCAGGTGCTGGATGTTGACGGTGGACACCACGTCGATGCCGGCCTTGAGAAGTTCTTCGACGTCCTGCCAGCGCTTGGCGTTACGGGCGCCCGGGACGTTGGTGTGGGCGAGTTCGTCCACGAGCGCGACGGCCGGCGCCCGTTCCAGGACGGCGTCGACGTCCATCTCCGTGAAGACGGCCGAGCGGTGTTCGATGTCGCGGCGGCGGATCTGCTCCAGGCCGTGCAGCAGCACCTCGGTGCGCGGCCGGCCGTGGTGCTCCACGAACGCGACGACGCAGTCCGTACCCCGCTCCACCCGGCGGTGGGCCTCGGCCAGCATCGCGTACGTCTTGCCGACGCCGGGTGCCGCACCCAGGTAGATCCGAAGCTTGCCGCGTGCCATGGCCCCATTGTCTTCTCTGAACCGGCTGCCGCGGATACGGGAAGCCGTGGTCGAAGCTACCCCGAAAATTTCCGGCATATGGGGTCAGGGCCGGGCGCGGGGTCCGTATTGACGGAATTCTGATGCGGGGCCGCTCCACGCCTCCTCGACGATGTGCCCGTCGCTGAGTTCCAGGACCCGGTCGGCGAAGCCGAGCAGCTGCGGGTCGTGGGTGGCGACGAGAACTCGTCGGCGATCAGGAGGGCGGGCGGGTTGGCGAGGGCACGGGCGATGGCGCCGCGCTGCTGCCGGTCGCCGGAAAGCTCTGCGGGGCGCTGCTCGGCGTGGTCGCCGAGACCCACCGGCGCGAGCAGCGGCGCCACTCGCTCCTCACGCTCGTGAGGGTCGGTCCTGCGCAGGCGCATGGCACGCCGACGTTCTGGGCGGCGGTCAGGACGGGGAGCAGGCCGAAGGACTGGAAGATGAAACCGATCCGGTCCCTGCGCAGTTCCGGCAGCCCGTGCTCGCCGAGCCCGGAGAGGCCGGTGCCGCCGACGGTGATCCGGCCGCCGTCCGGTGTGTCGAGACCACCGACGAGATCGAGCAGGGTGGTCTTGCCCGATCCGGAGTCGGTGTTCCCTGTCATCGCTCTTCCCCGTAGGTACGCCGCCTCGCGTACCGCTCCCGTAGCAGCCGCCGGTATGTGCGTGGGGCCCCCGGGAGGCAACGGAAAGGCCGGTGGGCCGCGCCCCCTCCCCGGGACGCGGCCCACCGGCCGGAACGAGCCGGTGCGCGGTCAGCGCACCTCGGTGATCTCGGGCCCCCGCTGGAGCTGCCCCATGCCTCCGGAGAACTTCGAGCTCTCCTGGTCCTCCTGCTGCACGCCCTCGGGCACCATCTGGGCATCGTCGGGAAGCTTGAGGACGATCGGGTCCCGCGGAGCCATGGGGCCCTCGCCACGGACGACGACGGTGTCCCGGAAGATCGTCTCCAGCAGCCCGGCGGCCTCCGGCTGCACCGCGCCCTGGCCGGAGATCACTCCGCGCAGGAACCAGCGCGGTCCGTCCACGCCGATGAAGCGCACCATCTGTACGCCGTTCTTCCCGTCAGGGAGCTGTACGGGGACCTGGGCGCGCAGTTCCCAGCCCAGCGGGCCCTCGACCTCGTCGATGACCCCGCCCTGCTGGGTGATGCCCGAGGCGATCTCCTCGCGCACCTCGCCCCAGATGCCCTCCTTCTTGGGGGCGGCGAAGGCCTGGAGCTGGACCGCGCTGTCGCGCAGCACGACGGTGGCCGCGACGATCGCGTCGCCTGCGACCTCCACCCTGAGCTCCATGCCCTCGACGCCGGGCACGAAGATGCCGCCCAGGTCCACCCGGCCCTCGCCGGGCTGGGACACCTCGGAGATGTCCCACGGCCCGTCGGGGCGGGGGGCCGGCGGAAGGTTCGTGCGGCGCGAGCCGCTCGCGGCCCCGGTGTCGTCGAGCTCGTCGGCGACCTGCTCGGCCTCGCGCGTCTCGTCCGCCGTGTCCTTGGCGGAACCACTGTTCTTGCGACGTCCGAACACGTCAACGTCCTTCCCGGTCGGATACGACCGAAGCGTAGCTGTTCCCACCCTGGGTGTTACCGCCCGTGACGCCGTCCACCGCGGCGTGACCGCCGGTGGATCCGAAGCCCCCCTCGGCCCGCGCCGAGCCGGGGAGTTCCGTCACCTCGTGGAAGCGCACCTTCTCGACCTGCTGGACGACCAGTTGGGCAATCCGGTCGAACCGTTCGAATCTCACGGTCTCGCGTGGGTCGAGATTGACCACGATGACCTTGATCTCCCCACGGTACCCGGCATCAACCGTCCCTGGGGCGTTCACGAGGGCCACTCCGCAGCGGGCCGCGAGGCCCGAACGGGGGTGCACGAAGGCGGCGTAGCCGTCGGGCAGCGCGATCGACACCCCGGTGGGGAGCACCGCCCGTTCGCCCGGGGCGAGCTCGGCGGCCTCGGTGGTGACCAGATCGACACCGGCGTCGCCCGGGTGTCCGTAACCGGGAATCGGCACGTCGGGGTCGGTCCGGCGGATGAGTACGTCGACGGGACGGCGCATCAGGGGTTCACCTCGAAGGCACGGGCCCGCCTGACCTGGTCCGGGTCGGACATCGCCGCCTGGATCTCCTCCGGCCGCCCGTTGTCGACGAAGTGGTCCACCTTGACCTCGATGAAGAGGGCTTCCGCACGGACCGCGACGGGCCCCTCGGGTCCGCCGGTCCGTGCCGTCGCACGGCAGTAGATCTTCCGGCCGTGGACGGCGGTCGCCTCTGCCTCCAGAAAGAGCACCGTTCCCACCGGCACCGGCAGGACGTAGTCGGTCTCCAGCCGCCCGGTCACCGCGATGACCCGCAGCATCCAGCTCAGCGCGCCGAGCGTCTCGTCCATGGCCGTGGCCAGGACACCACCGTGCGCCAGCCCTGGAGCTCCCTGGTGGGCGGGCTTCACGGTGAATTCGGCGGTGACGCTCACACCCTCTCCGGCCGTCGCCTGGAGGTGCAGTCCGTGCTCCTGTCCGCCACCGCAGCCGAAACAGTGTTCGTAGTGGGAGCCGAGGGGCTCACCGGGCGCGGGAGCGTCGGGGTGCCGGACGGGCTTCACCGCGCCGGCCGGGGGTGTCAGACGTGCAGATGTTCCACTCACAGGCGCAGACCTTACCCGCGCGGCCGGTTCCGGGTCGCGCCGTGCCAAGCTTGCTTTCATGCAGCCTTCCGCACCCTCCTTCGACGAACGTCTCACCTCGCCCCGTTCGTGGTGGCTCATCGCCTTCGGGATCGGCGTCGCCTGCGCGCTGGTTCTCCTGCCGCTCGGAGCCCTGCCCATGCTCGGCGGCCTGGTCGCCGGTACGGCGGCGGCGTGCGCGGGCGTGAGCTCGTACGGCTCCGCGCGCATCAGGGTGGTGGCCGGCGCCCTCGTCGCAGGCGATGCGCGCATCCCCCTGGAAGCGCTCGGTGACGCCGAGGTGCTGGACGGGGAGGAGGCGCGGGCCTGGCGCTCGTACAAGGCGGATCCCCGTGCGTTCATGCTGCTGCGCAGCTACATCCCGACGGCGGTGCGGGTGAAGGTGACGGACCCGGCCGACCCGACGCCGTACGTCTATCTGTCGACCCGGGAGCCGCAGGCCCTGGTGGCGGCCCTCACGCCCGTACGCGCCTGAGCCGGCAGCCGACCCCAGCGGTCAGCGGCCGGGGTCGTCCAGGCCTTCGGGGAGTTCCTCCGCGGGCTTCGCGGGCTGTTCGAGCGGGGGCAGCTCCGGGAGGCGGTCCCAAGGGATCTGCTGGCGCCGCAGGTCGTTCCTGACCCGGTCGGCGAGTCTCCTGGTGTCCCGTCGGTTCATCAGCGCGCCGACGACGGCCCCGACCATGAACGGGATGAGATTCGGCAGGTCGCGCACGGTGCGCTTCATGATCTGCTGCCGCAGTTCGCGCTTCATCTGCCCGCCCAGTGCCGCGTTGAGCGTGGTGGGGCGGGAGACATCGATGCCGCGTTCCTCCGTCCAGGACGTCAGATACGCGGTGCTGCGCTGACCGATGTTGCCCGGCGGACGCCGGCCGTAGACCTCGTGGAGTTCGGCGACGAGCTTCATCTCGACGGCGGCGACTCCGGTGATCTCGGCTGCCAGCTCGGCGAGCATGGCAGGAGGTACGGGCATCATCGCTGCCGCCCCGATGCCCGCGCCGACGGTCGCGGTGGCGTTGCAGGCGCCCGCGACGAGCTTGTCGGCGAGCTCTTCGGGGTCGAGCCCCGGAAACTGTCTGCGCAGGGTGGCGAGGTCCCGTACGGGGACACGGGGAGCCACGTCGATGATGCGGTCGGCCACGAGGCCGACGGCGGCGGTGGCGCTCTCCCTGCTCTTGCGTACGCCTCGTTTCAGTGTGTGCAGGCGGCCGGAGCCCTTCGGGGGCGCTGCCGGTCCGTCCTGCCCGGGCTCGGGTGACGAGCCCGTCGCCCCTACGGCTTCGAGCGAGGCCGGACGGCCCCGCTCGTCGTCAGGTCTGCCGGGAGAGGCAGGCAGGGCGGCCTGGTGCTCGGCAGTGGGGCTTTCGCCCTCTGCCGGGCCTGCGCCGCCCTGATGTGCCTCCGACGACTTCGTGCGCCGCAAGCGCCGCTTCCGGAACGGTGTGTCGCCTGCCACGGACGGCCGGCCTCAGTCGCAGTCGCGGCAGATGGGCTGACCGTTCTTCTCGCGCGCCAGCTGGCTGCGGTGGTGCACGAGGAAGCAGCTCATGCAGGTGAACTCATCGGCCTGCTTGGGCAGAACCCGCACAGCCAGCTCTTCGTTGGACAGATCTGCACCGGGCAGCTCCAGTCCTTCTGCCGCGTCGAACTCGTCGACGTCGACGGCGGATGCCGTCTTGTCGCTCCGACGAGCCTTGAGCTCTTCGAGGCTGTCCTGGTCCACGTCGTCGTCGGTCTTGCGTGGGGTGTCGTAATCCGTTGCCATGTCGCTCTCCCCCTCATGGGTGTCTGCGGTGTCTCAGCGCACGTAACGCGTGAGAGGCCGGACTTGTGCCCGACCTGAGGCGGAGATTTTGCCTCACATCAAGGTCTGTTACTCAATCGACACCCAACCGGATCCCTCGTGAGCGATCAGCTTGGGTGGCGAAGGGGACCGTACACGGTCCTATTACTGCAGTTCACGGGTGCCACCCCGTGTACTTCCCGTGATATCGCACCCCGGAAACCCGGACGTTTCCAGGCTTTCGGGCAGAGATGTGCTCACGGAGAGTAGAGGGGCCGAAATTCGCTTCTGTGATCGATCACACAGGGACAGAACGGGAACTGGGTTCGAAAATTCTGCCCAAAGCGAACAGAGGGATCCAATGCGGCCTCACATCACGAAGCCTCTCAGACCGGCAGGGTGACACGCATCACGAGACCACCGCCCTCACGAGGCTCCGCGATGATACGGCCTCCGTGCGCCCGCGCGACGGATCGCGCGATCGACAGGCCGAGCCCGACGCCCTTGTCGCTGCCCGTGCGCTCGGTGCGCAGCCGTCTGAACGGCTCGAAGAGGTTGTCGATCTCGTAGGCGGGCACCACGGGCCCGGTGTTCGAGACGGTCAGCAGTGCCTGTCCGTGCTGGAGCCCGGTGGCGACCTCCACCCAGCCGTCCTCCGCCACGTTGTAGCGCACGGCGTTCTGCACGAGGTTGAGCGCGATGCGCTCGAGGAGGACGCCGTTGCCCTGGACGACGGCCTGGGCGCGCTCGCCGCGGATCTCGACCCTCTTGACCGTCGCCTCGGACCTCGCCTGGTCGAGGGCGCGGTCGGCGACCTCCGCCAGGTCCACAGGTTTCCGCTCCATGATCTGGTTGTCGCTGCGTGCGAGCAGGAGCAGGCCCTCCACGAGCTGCTCACTGCGCTCGTTGGTGGCCAGGAGCGTCTTACCGAGCTGCTGCAGCTCCACGGGCGCCTCCGGGTCGGAGAGATGGACCTCCAGCAGCGTGCGGTTGATGGCGAGCGGCGTACGCAGCTCGTGCGAGGCGTTGCCCACGAACCGCTGCTGTGCCGTGAAGGCACGCTCCAGGCGGTCCAGCATCTCGTCGAAGGTGTCCGCGAGCTCCTTCAGCTCGTCGTCCGGGCCGTCCAGTTCGATCCGGCGGGTCAGGTCCGTCCCGGCCACCCTGCGTGCGGTGCGGGTGATCCGGCCCAACGGGGACAGGACCCTGCCGGCCATGGCATAGCCGAAGGCGAAGGCGATGATGCTGAGACCCACGAGGGCCAGCAGCGCCCTGTTCAGCAGGGAGTCGAGGGCGTGCTGGCGCTGGGCTGCTGTGCAGTTCTTGATCGCCTCGTTGAGCTGGCCGTTGTTCTGCGCGGCGCCGAGCTGCGGACAGGTGTCACTGGAGATCTGGAAGTTCGTGCCGGAGACCTGGAAGGACGGCCCGCCCGCGTCGTGCAAGGCCTGGGCGGCCAGCATGTAGATGATCGATAGCAGGAGGATGCCCGCGATCAGGAACATGCCGCCGTACAGCAGCGTGAGACGTATCCGGATGGTCGGGCGCAGCCACGGGTACGGGGATTCCTGCGCCTTGGGCTCCCAGGTCGGCTTCGGAGGCGCCTTCAGGGGTGCCGGGGAGGCTGCCATCCCGCCCTCAGATCCGGTATCCGGAGCCGGGGACGGTGACGATGACGGGCGGCTCACCCAGCTTGCGGCGCAGGGTCATGACCGTCACCCGCACCACGTTGGTGAACGGGTCGGTGTTCTCGTCCCAGGCCTTCTCCAGCAGCTGTTCCGCGGAGACGACCGCGCCCTCGCTGCGCATCAGGACCTCCAGGACCGCGAACTCCTTCGGGGCGAGCTGGATCTCCTGCTCGTCCCGGAAGACCTCGCGGCGGTTGGGGTCGAGCTTGATCCCGGCCCGCTCCAGCACGGGCGGCAGCGCGACCGTGGTGCGGCGCCCCAGGGCGCGCACCCGTGCCGTCAGCTCACTGAAGGCGAAGGGCTTGGGCAGGTAGTCGTCAGCGCCGAGCTCCAGGCCCTCGACCCGGTCGCTGACGTCACCGGACGCGGTGAGCATCAGCACCCGGGTGGGCATGCCGAGCTCGACGATCTTGCGGCAGACGTCGTCCCCGTGGACCACCGGGAGGTCCCGGTCCAGCACCACGACGTCGTAGTCGTTGACACCGACGCGCTCGAGGGCCGCCCCTCCGTCGTAGACCACGTCGACGGCCATGGCCTCCCGGCGCAGCCCGGTGGCCACCGCATCGGCGAGCAGCTGCTCGTCCTCGACGACGAGTACGCGCACGGCGCAGTCCTTCCCTAGGTCTCAAAAACGACGAGCGGCCCTCATTTCGGCCGCCCACCGCACGTCAGTGGTACCGACTGTGCGCGTCCATCCTGCCTGCAACACGCATAAACCGGCGGTAAGGCGGCGCGGCACGGGCCGCTGCTCCATGGAATTGAACGGATCCCCGGGCCAGTTGAGGTTTCTCCCGGGCCGACGGCGGGGAGGACGCTCTCACACCCGCGATCACGCCCTGCATGTGGCGTACCACAGCCCGTCCTGCTTCCAGAGGGACTGCGTGATCACCCGCACTCCGGCCCCTCGGCCGGAGGACCACCGGGCACACCCCCGTGCCACCGACCCACGATGAGGGGGCGCTCCATGGACGCTTTCACCGCAGGTCTGCTGCAACGAATCAAGACCACCGAGTCCGACCTCACGAGGGCTCGCGAGACGGGCGACGACTTCCTCGCGGATGTCGAGCAGGGAGAGCTGGACGACCTGCACCGCCTCGCCGCCGAGCACGGAGTGGAAATCAGCGCCACAAGCGTCTGAGCCGCCACGAGAGGGCCCCGGGAGCCGTGATGGCTCTCCGGGGCCCTCTCCTTGTGCCGTCGGCCCTCCGTGGCGCCTCAGCAGGCTCAGGAGGGCGTACGTCAGTCGTGCCAGGCGCCCAGTTCCTCGAGGAGCGCCTGCAGCGGTTCGAAGACCCCGGGCGTCGCCGCGACCGTCAGGTCTCCGTCCGCGGGCAGACCGGGCCTGCCGCCGGTGAGGGCGCCGGCCTCTCGGGCGATGAGATCCCCGGCCGCGACGTCCCACGGGTGCAGCCCGCGCTCGTAGTAGCCGTCGAGCCGCCCTGCCGCCACGTCGCAGAGTTCGATGGCGGCGGATCCCCCGCGCCGGATGTCGCGCAGCCGCGGAATCAGCTGCTGGGCGACGGCCGCCTGGTGGGCGCGGACCTCGGTGACGTAGTTGAAGCCGGTCGCCACCAGGGACTGGTCGAGGGGCGCCGTGGGCCGGCAGCGCAGTGCCTCCCCGTTGCCGTACGCACCGCCGCCGAGCACCGCGTGAAACGTCTCCCGGCGCATCGGTGCCTCGACCACCCCGACGACCCGCTCGCCGTCACGCTCGGCGGCGATGGAGACGGACCAGGTGGGCAGCCCGTAGAGGTAGTTCACCGTGCCGTCGAGCGGGTCGATGACCCACCGGATGCCGCTGCTGCCCTCGGCGCTGGCACCCTCCTCGCCCAGGAAGCCGTCGGCGGGACGGTGCTCCGAGAGGTAGCCGGTGATCAGCTTCTCCGCCCGGATGTCCATCTCGGTGACGACGTCGATGGGGCTGGACTTCGTCGCGGCCACCCCCAGGTCGGCGGGGCGGCCGTCCCGCAGCAGGGCTCCGGCCCGGCGGGCCGCTTCCAGAGCGAGGTCGAGCAGTTCGGACAGAAGGGGGTCGGTCACAACGCTCCAGAGGTGTGTCGCGGACCGGGACGGGTTCGTCGGTGTCCGTTCCGGCGTGCATGCGAGCGATCGGCGGTCGGTCAGAACGGGCTGTCGGCGCCGGCGGCGGCCGGCTTGGGGGCCCTGGCCGGGCAGCAGCCGGCCGGGCAGAGGTCGTGGGAAGGGCCGAGCGCGCCCAGGGCGCAGGGCGTCACCTGGCGGTCCTGTTCGGCGGCGGCTCGCTCCAGAAGGAGCTCACGCACGGCGGCGGCGAACCGGGGGTCCGCTCCGACCGTCGCGGAGCGGCGCACCGGTAGACCGAGTTCGGCGGCCTTCGCGGTGGCCTCCGTGTCGAGGTCGTACAGCACCTCCATGTGGTCGGAGACGAAGCCGATGGGGGCCATGACGACCGCCGGGACACCGTCGCCGTGCAGTGTCTCCAGGTGGTCGCAGATGTCGGGCTCCAGCCACGGGATGTGCGGGGCGCCGCTGCGCGACTGGTAGACGAGCTGCCACGGGTGATCCACGCCGGTCTCCTCCCGCACGGCCTCCGAGATCAGCCGGGCGACGTCCAGGTGCTCGGCCACGTAGGAGCCGCCGTCGCCGTGGGTCTCCACCGGCCCGGAGGTGTCGGCGGCCGAGGTCGGGATGGAGTGCGTGGTGAACGCGATGTGCGCCCCCTCCCTGACGTCCTGGGGGAGGTCGGCCAGCGACGCCAGCACGCCGTCCACCATGGGCCGCACGAAGCCGGGGTGGTTGAAGTAGTGCCGGAGCTTGTCCACCCGGGGCACCGGGAGCCCTTCCGCGTCCAGGACGGCCAGCGACTCCGCGAGGTTCTCGCGGTACTGACGGCAGCCGGAGTACGAGGCGTAGGCGCTGGTGGCGAGCACGGCGATCCGGCGGTGGCCGTCGGCGCTCATCTCCCGGAGGGTGTCGGTGAGGTACGGGGCCCAGTTGCGGTTGCCCCAGTACACCGGCAGCTCGAGGCCGTGGTCCGCGAAGTCCTCGCGCAGGGCGTCGAGCAGCGCCCTGTTCTGCGCGTTGATCGGGCTCACGCCACCGAAGAGGAAGTAGTGCTTGCCGACCTCTTTGAGCCGTTCCTCGGGGATGCCCCGCCCACGGGTCACGTTCGCCAGGAACGGGACCACGTCGTCAGGGCCCTCGGGGCCACCGAAGGAGAGCAGCAGCAGAGCGTCGTAGGGAGCGGGATCGCGCAGATCGGACATGCACCCGATCCTGCCACCCGCCTGTGACAGTGCGGCAACCGCCATCGGCGGGTCAGGGGCACACGTAAGCTGTATCAGCCCCTTGCACACCTGACAGGCCTTCCCGGAGCCCCCCTTGCCCAGCCCCTATCGCGCCATCTTCGCCGCCCCGGGAAGCCGGGAGTTCTCGGCGGCCGGATTCTTCGGCCGGATGCCGCTGTCCATGATGGGGATCGGCGTGGTGACGATGGTCTCCCAGCTCACCGGCCGCTACGGGCTGGCGGGTGCGCTCTCGGCGACGCTCGCCATGGCGGCGGCCGTCATGGGGCCGCAGGTCTCACGGCTGGTCGACCGGCACGGTCAGCGCCGTGTGCTGCGCCCCGTCACGCTGTTCGCGGCCGCGTCCGTCGCCGGGTTGCTGATCTGTGCACAGCAGCGGCTGCCCGACTGGACCTTGTTCGTCTTCGCCGCGGGCGCCGGCTGTGTCCCGAGCGTGGGGTCGATGGTCCGGTCCCGTTGGGCCGAGATATACCGGGGTTCCGGACGGAAGCTGCACACCGCGTACGCGTGGGAGTCGATCGTCGACGAGGTGTGCTTCATCTTCGGGCCCATCATCTCCATCGGCCTGTCCACCGCGTGGTTCCCGGAGGCGGGCCCGCTGCTCGCCGGTGTGTTCCTCGTGATCGGTGTCTTCTGGCTGACCGCCCAGCGCGCCACCGAGCCCCGGCCGCATGCGAAGGAGCACCACACGGGCGGCTCGGCCCTGCGCTCCACCGGACTCCAGGTGCTGGTGATCACCTTCGTCGCCACCGGGGCGATCTTCGGGGCGGTGGACGTGGTGACGGTGGCCTTCGCCGAGGAGCGGGGCCACAAGGTGGCGGCAAGCCTCGTGCTCGCCGTCTACGCCCTCGGGTCCTGCCTCGCGGGAGCGGTGTTCGGCCTGCTGCACCTGCGGGGGAAGCCGTCCACCAGGTGGCTCGTGGGGGTGTGCGCGATGGCCGTGAGTATGATCCCCCTCCAACTGGCCGGGAGCCTGCCGTTCCTGGCCGTGGCGCTCTTTGTCGCGGGCCTCGCCATCGCACCGACGATGGTGACCACGATGGCCCTCGTCGAGCGGCACGTACCGCGCACCCAGCTGACCGAGGGCATGACCTGGACCAGCACCGGACTCGCGGTCGGAGTGGCGCTCGGCTCCTCCGCCGCGGGCTGGGTGGTCGACTCCTCCGGGGCCGAGGCGGCGTACGTGGTGCCCGCCGTGGCGGGAGCGCTCGCGGCCGCGGTGGCGTTCCTGGGGTACCGCCGGCTCGGGGAGCCGGCGCCTACGGGAGGGCGCGGGGAAGATGACCGACACCTACGCACGGACGGCGAACACGTGGCGTAACTGGGCGGGCAACGTCACGGCCCGGCCGGCACGCGTGGAGTCCCCCGCCTCCGTCGACGAGCTGGCCGAAGCGCTCCGCAGGGCGGCCGGGGACGGCCTGACGGTGAAGCCGGTCGGCACCGGTCACTCGTTCACCGCGACGGCTGCCACCGACGGGGTACTCATACGCCCGGACCTGCTCACCGGCATCCGGGACGTCGACCGCACGTCCATGACCGTCACGGTCGAGGCCGGCACCCCGATGAAGAGGCTCAACGCCGCGCTCGCCCGGGAGGGGCTCTCCCTCACGAACATGGGCGACATCATGGAGCAGACCGTCGCCGGGGCCATCTCCACGGGCACCCACGGCACCGGCCGCGACTCGGCGTCCGTCTCCGCGCAGATCCGCGCGCTGGAAATGGTGACGGCCGACGGCACGGTGCTGCGCTGCTCGGCCGACGAGCACCCGGACGTCTTCGCGGTGGCCCGGATCGGGCTCGGGGCGCTCGGCGTGGTCACCGCGGTCACGTTCGCGGTGGAACCGGTGTTCCTGCTGAGGGCCCGCGAGGAGCCGATGACCTTCGACCGGGTCACGACCGATTTCGAACAGCTTGTCGCCGAGAACGAGCACTTCGAGTTCTACTGGTTTCCACACACCGGCAACTGCAACACCAAGCGCAACAACCGCAGCGGGGGCCCGGCGGCTCCTCCCGGGCGGGTCAGCGGTTGGATCGAGGACGAGCTGCTCTCGAACGGCCTCTTCCAGGTCGCCTGTTCGGTCGGCCGGGCGGTCCCCCGGACCATCCCCTCCCTCGCCAGGATCTCCAGCCGCGCGCTGTCGGCCCGTACGTACACCGACATCCCGTACAAGGTCTTCACGAGCCCTCGGCGGGTTCGCTTCGTCGAGATGGAGTACGCCCTGCCACGCGAGGCGGCGGTCGATGCGCTGCGGGAGCTCAAGGCCATGGTGGAGCGCTCGCCGCTGCGGATCAGCTTTCCGGTGGAGGTCCGCACGGCACCTGCGGACGACATCGCACTCTCCACGGCATCGGGCCGGGAGAGCGCGTACATCGCGGTACATCTGTACCGGGGCACGCCGTACCAGGCCTACTTCACGGCCGTCGAGCGGATCATGACGGGATACGAGGGCCGTCCGCACTGGGGCAAGATCCACACCCGGGACTCCGGGTACCTGGCCGGGGCCTACCCCCGCTTCGGCGAGTTCACCGCCGTACGCGACCGGCTCGACCCGGACCGGCTGTTCGCCAACGGCTATCTGCGCCGGGTGCTCGGCAACTGACACCGCCGCTTCAGCGGCCGGCGTCCGTCCCGGCGGCGCCGTCCTCCTGTGCCGGGGCGTCGTCGGTCGCTGCCGGCTCCGGCGCGGTCGCGGTTGCGTCGTCACCGGGCGTCGTGGGGCCGGTGGGTTCCGGTGTCGTGGCCCCGCCGGACGCGGAGGGGGTGGGGGCCGGTCCGGAGGTGGAGCCGTCACCCTCGGTGGGGCCGGGCCGCACGCCCGCTCCGTCCCCGGAGTCCGTACCCGGAGTGCTCGCGCCGCCACCGTCCGGCCGGCGGTCGTCGTCGTCGCCGTTCTGCTCCTGCTGCTCCTGGCCCGGGCCGTCGGTGCCGCCGGAAGGTTCGGGTGAGGTCGCTCCCGTGCCGCGCTCCCCGGTGACGACGGAACCGACGGTCGTCCCGCCGTCGCCGCCCAGATCGTGGCCGGAGACCACTTCGTACACGGTGATGCCGCCCATGGCCAGCATGAAGACCCCGACGGCTGCGAGGGCCGAGCGCTTCCAGCCCCGGACGCGGGTGCCGTGTGTACGGGCGTCGGAGAACGCGCCGTCCGGACAGGCGTCGCCGGTGTACATGCCACCGGGCCGGACCTGACGCAGCATCGTCGTACGGTCCAGGTCGCCCGGCCGGACCTGGCGAAGGACCGTGGTCCGGTCGGGCTCCGGGTCCGGCTCCGCCGTGCGCAGCACCCTCGTCGCGTCGTCCTCCGACCACTGCCGCGCGGGGGACGTCTCCCGGGTGCGCACCGTGACCTGACGGCCCGCCGGATGTTTCACCTGAACGGTGACTTCGCGGATCTGCTCCCCCGTACGACGGAAGAAGTGCTGGAAGACGGAGCCCCCGCAGGTGGCCACGACACTCATCACGCCCGCACCGGCAATGGTTCCGTACACACCGAGCTGGGAGGCCATCACCGCTGCCGCGACTGCCGCCACGGCGCTGCCTGCCACCTGCGGCAGGCTCAGGTCCATGCGCCCTTCCTTGCGTTCCGCATCGTTGTGCGGCTTCTGCACCATGATCAGCCCCTGCTCGACAACTACCCCACCTTGCACCTTGTAGGGACCTATGAACGAATCAGATAGTTCCGATTCTGGAGATTTTGTGAAGCAGCACACCCATTGGGGGCATACCGCGGACAACTGGGTAACTCAACTCCCGCACCCGGCGAGAACTTCGGCGGCGCGCCGGTCCACTCCGGTGGCCCGAATGGAGTACTGTGGCGAGCCCTGGGGCCGGACTCCCACACGGGAATCCGGGACCTACGGGAGGGGGCCGAAGGACGGCACTCGAACCGGCGGCGCCGCGGCATCGCACGGGCGCCTTCAGCGCGGAGCGACCACCTGGTCACTCCGCGTCGTACACAGGTGGCCGTGTCGTCGTGGCGTTCAGGGCCAAGGCCCGACACGCCGGGTAACTTGGCAAGGTTGTGGCAGGCTGAACCCGGGCAGGTCACACTCGACTAGCGGAAGCAGCGACGCACGTGACGTCGGCAGGCACCACCCGGGAGGTTCCCATGCCCGAACTGCGTGTCGTGGCCGTCTCGAACGACGGCACACGACTGGTGCTCAAGGCTGCGGACAGCACGGAGTACACGCTTCCGATCGATGAGCGGCTGCGTGCCGCCGTGCGCAATGACCGCGCTCGGCTCGGCCAGATCGAGATCGAGGTGGAGAGCCATCTCCGCCCGCGCGACATCCAGGCACGTATACGTGCCGGCGCCTCCGCCGAGGAGGTCGCCCAGTTCGCCGGTATCCCGGTGGACCGGGTGCGCCGCTTCGAGGGCCCTGTGCTCGCGGAGCGTGCGTTCATGGCCGAGCGCGCCCGGAAGACTCCCGTGCGCCGTCCCGGCGAGAACACCGGCCCCCAGCTCGGCGAGGCGGTGCAGGAGCGACTGCTGCTGCGCGGCGCCGACAGGGAAACGGTCCAGTGGGACTCCTGGCGGCGGGACGACGGCACCTGGGAGGTCCTCCTCGTCTACCGCGTCGCCGGCGAACCGCACTCCGCGAGCTGGACCTACGACCCGCCGCGACGGCTGGTCCAGGCGGTGGACGAAGAGGCGCGCTCGCTGATCGGCGAGACCGACGACGTCGCTGCGCCGGAGCCGAGCTTCCCGTTCGTGCCGCGGATCGCGCGGCTGCCGCGCGACCGGCCGCTGGACCGCGCGCTGGACCGCCAGATCGAGCGTCCCGCTCCCTCCGTGCCGGAGTCGGAGGAGCGGATCAGCGGTGTGTCCGCCGGCGAACGCGACTCCCTGACCAGCCTCCTGGAGGCGGTGCCCAGCTTCCGTGGCGACATGATCGTCCCGGAACGGCCCTCGCAGCCCGAACCGCCCGCACTCGAGCCCGCGCCGCAGCAGGAGCCCGAGGCGGACGAGCCCCCGGCCGCGGCGGCGTCCGCCGGTGCGGGTTCCGCTTACGCCGACGTGCTGATGCCGCGCGCGGTGGCCGGCCACCGCGACCGGCTGACCGGGACGACGGACCGCCAGGCGGAGGCGGACGGCGTACGTCCGGGACGCAGGGCGGCGGTCCCGAGCTGGGACGAGATCGTCTTCGGCACACGCCGGAAGAAGCAGGACTGAGGAACGGACCGATGTCCGTGACGTGAGGAGGGCCCGTGCGCAGCCGCGTACGGGCCCTCACTTCGTCCGGCCTTCCGGCCCGGTGGTCCCGTCAGCGCGGGTCCGGTCCCGTGGCGACGGGGCGGGATCCGTCCGAGGACCACTCCGACCAGGAGCCGGCGTACAGGGCGGCCCTGTGGCCGGCGAGCTCCAGAGCCAGCACCTGGTGGGCGCCCGAGACACCGGAGCCGCAGTAGACGCCGATCTCGGTGTCGCCGTCGGCGCCCAGGGCCGAGAACCGGGAGGCGAGCGAGCCGGCGGGCAGGAAGCGGCCGTCCTCACCGACGTTCTGCGCGGTCGGGGCGGACACCGCGCCGGGGATGTGGCCGCCGACGCGGTCGATCGGTTCCACGTCCCCCCGGTAGCGCTCCGCGGCCCGTGCGTCGAGCAGCAGACCGGAGCGTGCCAGTTCCGCTGCCGCGTCCGCGTCCAGGAGACCGAGCGCGCCCGGCTCGGGCCGGAAGTCACCTCCGGCAGGCTCGGGCACGGCCGTGGTGAGCTCGCCCGTCCACGCGGCGAGACCGCCGTCCAGTACGCGCACATCGGGGTGCCCGGTCCAGCGCAGCAGCCACCATGCGCGGGCCGCCGCCCAGCCCTGACCGCCGTCGTAGACCACCACGGGGGTCTCACGGCCGACCCCGGCCCGCCGCATGACGGCTCCGAAGGCTTCCGGGTCCGGCAGGGGGTGACGGCCGCCGATGCCCGCCGGACCCGCGAGCTCGGAGTCGAGATCGATGAACACCGCGCCCGGGAGGTGCCCGGCCTCGTAGTCGGCGCGACCGTTCGGCCCGCCGAGCTGCCAGCGGACGTCCAGGAGCACCGGCGGGCGTGGCCCTGCCGACTCGCTCATGTATTCGGATGCGGTGATGATGGGCTTCATGGGTGCCATCTTCGCGTAGGAGCCGCACCCGGCGCCGTCGCACCGAAGTGGACGTACTGCAGCAAATCGGACCCCGGAGCGAGCGGAAGCCGAAAAGCGCGGCGGGCCGGGGTGCCTCGGAGCCCCAGTGGTGCGAGCATCTGCACGAAGCGTACGCGCCCGCATCCGTACCGCTGGACGCCGTACTGGCTCCGTCCCCCGTACGGCCACCGCGATGGTACGAGGAGAGAGAAGAAGATGACCGAGGCTGCCACCCGGCGCCCGCCCGGAGCACCGTGCTGGGTGAGTCTGATCGTGCACGGCCTGACCGCGACCCAGGAGTTCTACAGCCGGCTGTTCGGCTGGGAGTTCCGACCCGGGCCGGAACAGCTGGGTCCGTACGTCCGGGCGTTGCTGTGCGGCAAGGAGGTCGCGGGCATCGGACAGCTGCCACCGGACCGGCATCTGCCGATCGCCTGGACGACCTATTTCGCCTCACAGGACGTGGATGTGACGGCCGAGTCGGTCCGCTCCTGCGGCGGGACGGTGGCTGTCGGCCCCCTCGACGCGGGAAACGCGGGCCGCCTCCTGATCGCCTCGGACCCGAGCGGCGCGGTCTTCGGTGTCTGGCAGGCCGCCGAGCACCTCGGTACCGCCTTGGCGGGCACGCCGGGGACCCCGGTGTGGAACGAGCTGGTGACCCGGGAGACCTCGTCCGTCGCGAAGTTCTACCAGGCCGTGTTCGGCTTCGGGACCGAGGCGGTCGTCTCGGCCGACTTCGACTACCAGACACTGCATGTCCAGGGCCGTCCGGTGGCCGCCCTGCACGGTGTGGGGCATGCCCTGCCGCGCGACCGGGGCCCCCACTGGATGACCTACTTCCAGGTCGCCGACACCGACGAGGCGGCGGCACGCGTGGTGGAACTCGGAGGGCACGTGCTGCACGCACCGCGAGAGGCCTCCAGCGGCAGGCTGGCCACGGTGGCGGACCCGGAGGGCGCGGTGTTCACGATCGTGCGGCCGCCGGACAGCTGACTTCTTCCACGGTCGCCGCCGCCCCGGTGGCTGTGTGGTCACGCGTCCCCGGTGACCAGGGCGAGGGGGCGTTGCGCGCGCTGTCGCCGGAGGTCAGCCGCAGTCGTCACAACGGCCGTTGGCGGGAAGGGCCAGGAAGCAGGACGGACACACCTTCGGAGACCGTTCCCCGGCGGTGCGGGCGGCCCGTCGCTCGACGGTCGCCTGGAAGGCCGGGGCCAGGGAGGCACTTCCCCCATCGGGCGGCAGGTCCACGGCGAAGCGCCGGTAACACCTCAACCGGGAATCGGCGGCGTGCCGCTCCCGGTCGAGGTCCCCCTCGATGACGGGAAGGCCCGCGACGGTGAGCACCGCGTCATACCCACCGCCCACCATGCCGTCGGTGGTGTGCACGACCAGCGCCGTGAGCGGCGGGTCGCCCCGATGGTGGGCCGCGGCGACGACCTTGCCGAGGACTGCGCCGATCCAGTGGCGCAGCTGGACGGACGTGTGCACACCGGATGCCCTCTGGACGTGCTCGGCGAGCTCCTTGTAGGTGATGACGGCCCGGTAGTGACCGGCGACCTCGGTCAGCCGGCCGTACGCCTGCACGGCCCAGGCCGTCCGTGCCTCCTCCAGCGTCACCCGTGTACCGCTGGGCTCACGCCAGTAGCCGCGTCGTTCGGCCATCTTCGCCCCCAAGGATCCGGCGAACGCCCTTCGCGACGCGCGACCGTATGACACCTGCCCCGCACATCCTGCCACCGTGCACGGCGGCTCCGGGACGGATTTCTGCGAACGGACCTCCCCTGGGCCGGCCAGGCCGAGGACCGACCACGCTCACGCTTCAGGCACGGGGCCTTCGTGGCGCCAGACGGTGCCCCGGCGCTCGTAGGCGAACAGTTCTTCGACGGCGTGGGCGATCTGCGGGCCCACCATGCGCTCGAGCAGGTACAGGCTTCACCACGTCGCGCGACTCCACATCCGCCAAGGCGTCACGCAGACGACACCGGCAGAACATCCGGGGACAGTGCGCCCACGCGAGCGGACGCCGCAGTCATACGACGCCGGTGGTGGCGGCGGCAGAGAACCTCGTAACCGATCTCGCCCATCGGCCGGTTCACGTCGCCGACCACGACCTGAGCCCCCTCGACGACCATCTCACCGTCTATGGTCCGCGCGTTGTGCGTGGCACGGGCTCCACACCAGCAGAGAGCCTCGACCTGGAGCTGCTCGATCCGGTCCGCCAGTTCGATCAGTCGCTGCGAACCAGGAAACAGCTTCGTGCGAAAGTCCGTCGTGATACCGAAAGCGAAGACGTCCATCTCCAGGTCGTCCACGACGCGCGCCAGCTGATCGATCTGGGCCGGAGCCAGGAACTGCGCCTCGTCCACGATCACGTAGTCGACCCTGCCGCCCTTGGTCAGCTGAGCAACCAGGTACGCGTACAGGTCCATCCCCTCGTTCGCCTCGACGGCTTCCGTCACCAGACCCAGCCGTGAGGACAGCTTGCCCTCGCCCGCCCGGTCGTCCCGGGTGAAGATCACACCCTGAAGCCCCCGCGCCGACCGATTGTGCCCGATCTGGAGCGCCAGAGTGCTCTTTCCGCAATCCATCGTTCCGGAGAAGAACACGAGCTCGGGCATGAGAAGTGGAGCGCCTTTCGGGGTGCGGTGCAGGGGAGACGGGTGGCTACGAGCGTACTTCGAGGAGCGGCACCAGCTGTTCCACGGGGGTCAGCGATCCGTGCATTCCCACCATCGCGGACTCGTGGGGCTCCTTGACCGAAGCGGTGATCACCACATCGTCGTGCGCGGCCGCCACCACGTCGCCGATCCTGCCGTACACCCGCTCGTCGATCCGCGGGCCGAACCAGCCCGCCGCGACGGCCTCGTCACGGCCGGCCACCCAGAACTGCTCGCCGAGCACCTCGCGCCAGACGGTCAGCACGTCCGCCTCGGCCCCGGGGACCGCGTACACGTGGCGGGCACGGCCCTCGCCGCCCAGCAGGGCCACTCCGGCGCTCAGCTCCCAGTCCTCGTCGAAGTCGATCCGGGACCGCTCGTCGAACGGAATGTCGATCATGCCGTGGTCGGCGGTGATGTACAGCGCCGAACGGGGCGGCAGCTGTTCGGCGAGGCGCCGGGCGAGCCCGTCGACGTACATCAGCTGACCACGCCAGGCGTCGGAGTCGACGCCGTAGCGGTGTCCCTGGCCGTCGACCTCGCTGTAGTACGTGTAGACGAGGGACCGGTCACCGGCGGCGAGCCGCTCGGCGGCGAGGTCCATCCGGTCCTCGCCGGTGAGCCGGCCGAGGAAGGAGCCGCCGCTGAGCGCGACCTTGGTCAGGGGGGTCTGCTCGAAGTCGGGCGCGGAGACCTGAGCCGTGCGGACGCCGGCGGCGTCGGCGAGCTTGAAGACGGTCGGGTACGGCTGCCAGGCCTTGAGGTCGGTCCACGGCTTCCAGCGGAGCTGGTTCATGAGCGCGCCCGTCTCCGGATTGCGCACCGTGTAGCCGGGGAGGCCGTGCTCGCCCGGGGGCAGGCCCGTGCCCACCGAGGCGAGCGAGGTCGCGGTCGTGGACGGGAAGCCCGCCGTGATCGGCCGGCCGGTGCCGCCGCGGGAGGTGGGGAGCAACGAGTGCAGGAAGGGCGCCTCGTCCGGGTGGGCCTTGATCTGTTCCCAGCCGAGTCCGTCGATCAGGAAGACGCAGTTACGGTCGGCGGGGGCGAGCTCAGGGATCGACGCCTCGAAGCCGGGTACGCCCTGCCCGGCGACGAGCGTAGGCAGCAGATCGGCGAGCGAGCCGGTGCCGTATGCGGGGACGGGCGCGGTATCAGGGGCGAGCAGAACGGGGTCCTGCCAGGCGGGCTGGACCATCAGCGGGCGGTCGCCGTGGTCGCGGCCGTGGCCTCGGAGAGCGACTGGGCGAAGGCAAGGGTCTGGCGCACCGCGTCGGGGCCGTCCCCGGCCTCGCTGACGCGCAGGCTCAGGTCGTCGGCGGTGGAGCTGCCGGTGTAGCCGTGGTCGGCCTCGCAGTTGGAGTCACCACAGGCCGCGGGCTCCAGGTCGATGCGGGAGACGGCGCCCCAGCCGATGGTCAGGACGACCTCGCGGGGCAGCGTGCCGGGCACGTACTTCTCGGGGTTGGCGACCACGCGGCTGACCACCACGGACGAGATCCGGTCGAGCTTGACCGACTCCGTGGAGGTGGTGGCGTACGGCGTCGGGGAGCTCGTGTCGGCGGCCTGCTCGTCGGTGTGGCTGACGATGAAGCGCGTGTCCGTCAGAACGAGGACCGTGACATGGCGTCGGACCTCGTTGGAGTCGAAGGTGGTCTCCTGGTGCACCAGGTACGAAGCGACCGGTTCGCCGCCGACGGCGGCCTCCACCGCCTCAGCCACGAGGGCCGGGTAGTAGCCGCTGCGCTCGATCGCCGCGCGCAGCCCCTGGGTCGTCGTACCGGTCTTTGCCATGCCCACCATCCTACGGGGGGTCGGTGACTGCCGGGGACGTCGTGCGCGGGTCCGTGAGGGCGGTCAGTAGCTGGGGAGCCGGCGGGGGCCGAGATCGCTGCGGGCCGGTGGCGGGGCCAGCCGGACGCTCGCACCGAGCACCGTCAGGCCCTGCGTGGCCACGACCACGGGTTCCAGGGCGACGGAGACCACCTCGGGGTGGTCGTCGACCAGCCGGGACACCCGCAGGAGGAGCTCTTCGAGCGCCGCGGTGTCCGCCGGCGCGGAGCCGCGCCAGCCGAACAGCACCGGAGCCGCCCTGATGGAGCGGATCAGCTCGGCTGCGTCGCGGTCGGTGGCGGGCACGAGGCGGTGGGCCGTGTCGCCCAGCAGCTCGGAGGGCGCGCCGGCCAGGCCGAAGGAGAGAACGGCGCCGGCGGCCGCGTCGATGGACGCCCGGACGACGGTGTCGACGCCTCTGGGCGCCATGGCCTGGACGACGGGCCGGAGTTCGGCGGGTGTGCCGAGCAGATCGGTCAGTTCGTCGTAGGAACGGCGCAGGGCGTTCTCGTTGGCGAGATCGAGCCGGACGCCACCGAGGTCGGCGCGGTGCCGGAGGTGGGGCGCGGTGGTCTTGAGGGCCACCGGGTAGCCGAGCTTCGCGGCGGCGGCGACGGCGGTGTCCGGATCGGGGGCGGGGAGCGCCGGCCGTACGGAGACGCCGTAACGGGCGAGCAGTTCGCGGGCCTCGTCGTGGGTGAGCGGGCGGCCGCGCGGGTCGGGACCCGGGCCGAGCAGTGTCTCGATCAGTCCGGCGGTCCCGTGCTCGTCGATGGTGTCGTCCAGGAATTCCGGCACCTTGCCGGGAGTGGCCGCCTGCCGCCGCCACTGGGCGTACTTCACCGCCTCGGCGAGCGCGCGGACGGCGCGCTCGGCGGCGGGGTAGGCGGGGATGCGCCCGGCGGAGGGCGCGGGGTGGCCGGTGCCGGCCTGCCCGTCACCAGGCGTGACCGCGCCGGACGTGGACGGGGCGGACGGGGACGAGGGCGGCTGCTCCACGGCAGGCCCGGCGGCGGCAGGCCGGGTTGCGGTGGCTGTGCTCGTGGCGGCTGCCAGGGCCTGGGCCAGACCACCCATCTCCACGTGCACCACCGCCACCGGTTTGGCGGGGCCGGTGGCGGCCGCCTCGCGCAGCGCGGCCGCCAGGACCTCGCCGTCGCCGGTCTCCGCCTCGCCGTTCTCCCCCACCCAGGGGATCGCGGTCACGATCACGGCGTCGCACGTCCGGTCGGCGAGGGCCTCGGCCAGCGCGTACCGGAAGTCCTGCGGACTCGCCTCGGTGGTGAGGTCGCGGGGCGGCCGGGGGCGCAGCCCTTCCGCCAGGCAGGCGTCGTAGGTGAGGAGGCCGAGCGACTCCGAGTTGCCCAGGATCGCCACCCGGGGGCCGTCCGGCAGGGGCTGGCCGGCGAGGAGCAGACCGACGTCGACCATCTCCGTCACGGTGTCGACACGGATCACACCCGCCTGCCGCATCAGTGCGGAGACCGTGGCGTCGGGGATCCGGCTGACCGGTACGGCGTGGCCCGGTGGATTGGTTCCGCTGTGCCGGGCACCCTTCACCACGACCACGGGTTTCACGGCGGCCGTCCGGCGGGCGAGCCGGGTGAACTTGCGTGGGTTGCCCAGTGATTCGAGGTACAGCAGGGCGACATCGGTGTCCTGGTCCTCGAACCAGTACTGCAGGAAGTCGTTGCCGGAGACATCGGCCCGGTTGCCCGCGGAGATGAAGGCCGAGAGTCCGGCGCCCCTGCGGTGGAGGCCTGAGAGGAGGGCGATCCCGATGGCGCCGGACTGGGTGAAGAGCCCGATGCGTCCGGTCTGGGGCGACTCGGGGGCGAGGGAGGCGTTGAGGCGGACCTTCTCCGAGGTGTTGATGATGCCGAAGGCGTTCGGGCCGATGATCCGCATGCCGTACGAGCGCGCCTGCCGGACCAGTTCCCGCTGCCGCTCCCGGCCTTCCGCACCGCGTTCGGCGTAGCCGGCGGAGAGGACGACGAGGCCCTGAACGCCGTGTTCGCCGCAGTCGGCGACGACCTCGGGCACCCGGCCGGCGGGGACGGCGACGACCGCGAGGTCGACCTGCTCGCCGATCTCGCCCACGGAGCGGTGCGCGGGCACCCCGTCGACCGTGCCGGGTCCGGCGGCGAAGGACGCGTTCACCGCGTACGTACGTCCGGTGAAGCCCGAGCCGAGGAGATTGCGCAGCACCGTCCGCCCGACACCGCCGGGCTCGCGGCCGACGCCGATCACCGCGACGGACCCGGGAGCCAGCAGGCGCTGGACGGAGCGCGCTTCGGCCCGCTGCTCACGTCCGCGCTGGACGGCGAGTGACTCGGCCGTGGGTTCCAGATCGAGGGTGAGGTGGACGGAGCCGTCCTCGAAGCTGCGCTGCTGGGTGAAGCCGGCGTCCCGGAACACCTTGATCATCTTGTTGTTGGCGGGCAGCACCTCGGCGGCGAAGCGGCGGATGCCCCGTTCCCTCGCCACCGCCGCGATGTGTTCGAGAAGGGCCGACGCCACACCACGGCCCTGGTGGGCGTCCTGGACGAGGAAGGCGACCTCGGCCTCGTCCGCGGGGGCCGAGGCGGGTCTGCCCTGCTCGTTGATCCGGTCGAAGCGGACGGTGGCGATGAACTCGCCGCCGATCGTGACGGCCAGCCCCACCCGGTCGACGTAGTCGTGATGGGTGAAGCGGTGCACGTCCCGGGCGGAGAGACGCGGATACGGGGCGAAGAAGCGGTAGTACTTCGATTCGTCGGACACCTGCTCGTAGAAGCTGACCAGCCGCTCGGCATCGTCCGTGGTGATGGGCCGGATGCGCGCGGTGCCACCGTCGCGGAGCACCACGTCCGCCTCCCAGTGGTCGGGGTACGCGTGATGCGGACTCTGCTCCGGAGTGGGCTCCATGGGCAAAGCCTACGGCGAGAGGGCCACGGTGCACCGGTCGCGTCGGGGGAGCGGCACGGGCACGCTGAGGGGGCCGGTGGGCGGGAACGGCCTGGTGGCGACGCCTGGCAGAGCAGTGCGCACTGCATGAGAGACTGGTCTAGACAACCCATTGTTACGTGAAGGGCAGAACCATGGCTGAGCGCCGCGTCAACGTCGGTTGGGCCGAGGGCCTGCACGCCCGCCCCGCTTCCATCTTCGTCCGTGCCGCCACGGCCTCCGGCGTCCCCGTGACGATCGCCAAGGCGGACGGCGACCCGGTGAACGCCGCCTCCATGCTCGCGGTGCTCGGCCTGGGCGCCCAGGGTGGCGAGGAGATCGTGCTCGCGTCCGAGGCGGACGACGCCGAAGCCGCCCTGGACCGCCTGGCGAAGCTGGTCACCGAGGGGCTCGAGGAGCTTCCGGAGACCGTCTGATCCCGGCCGTCTCGAACCGGCAGCATTTCTGCGGAAAGCCGCGGCACCCCCACCCGGGAGCCGCGGCTTTTCGCATTCCGTGAACAATCCAGGGGCGAGCCCCGAAAAGCCGGATCAGGGCAGCAAAAAGGCAGCCCTCCGATCATTACCCTCTTTGTATACGGCGCAATTGTTAATGGCGGGCTCCCGCGATGTTTACGGGGTGTTGCGAAGTTCTCACCCGGGCCGCGCCCGCCGTGCTCCCGGACACGTACGGGCGCCGCAGCCGGTGGGCCGCGGTGGCCCGCTCGGCGTGCTGGGCGGCGAGCAGCCTGGCCCGCTCCGTGTCCCGGCGCGCCACGGCGTCGACGAGAGCGCCGTGCTCGGCCCAGGAGTCCGCGGGGCGGGCCGGCTGCTCGACGGCGTACATCCAGGCGATCTTGTGCCGGAGCTGGGTGAGCAGCGCGATCAGCGCGGGGCTGCCCGATGCCTGCGCCAGCGTCTCGTGGAACCAGCCGCCCAGGGAGCGCAGATCCTCTCCCTCGGCCCTGCGCACCCGTTCCTGCCCCAGCCTGACCAGGCCGCGGAGCACCTTGAGGTGCGCCTCGGTGCGACGTTGCGCCGCGCGGGCGGCTCCGAGGGGTTCCAGGAGCATCCTGATCTCCAGAAGATCTGCGGCCTCCTGCTCCGTGGGTTCGGCGACACAGGCACCGGCGTGCCGACGGGTGACGACGAACCCCTCGGACTCCAGGGTGCGCAGCGCCTCGCGTACGGGGACGCGGGAGACGCCGTAGCGGCGCGCGAGCACTTCTTCGGTGAGGCGGCTGCCGCGTTCGAAGACACCGGAGACGATGTCGTCACGGATTGCCGTGCATACCGAATGCGCTGGGATGCGCATGTCCGAACCTCCGCCTTAATCCCCGCGGAACGCGGCCGATCGACGCCTGTTCGGTGACTCTATTGCAACCGGCGGGAATTTCCGATGGCGGGGTGGAATCCATGGATATCTTTTGGCCAGGGAACACTTCCGCAGGGCTTCTGCGGACCTTGTCCGGGCACATGACGAAGGGCCCCGGCGGATGCCGGGGCCCTTCGTCGGAGCGCTGTCGCGCGGCGTGGGGTCAGACCTGGACGCCATGGGCGCGGAGGTAGGCGACGGGGTCCATGTCCGAGCCGTACTCGGGGGTGGTGCGGGCCTCGAAGTGCAGGTGCGGCCCGGTGGAGTTGCCGGTCGAGCCGGAGATGCCGATCTGCTCACCCGAACCGACGCTCTGGCCGACGGACACACCGATCGAGGAGAGGTGGCCGTACTGGGTGTACGTGCCGTCGTTCATGCGGAGCACGATGTTGTTGCCGTACGCGCCACCCCAGCCCGCCTCGACGACCGTACCGGCGCCGACGGCGACCACGGAGGTGCCGGACGCCGCCTGGAAGTCCACACCGGAGTGGCTGCCGGAGGACCAGAGCGCGCCACCGGACTTGTAGCCGGTGGTCACGTGCGAGCCCGCGACCGGGAGATGGAAGGAGTTCAGACGGGCACGCTCGGCGGCCCGTGCGGCACGCGCCTCGGCCTCGCGCGCCTCCGCGGCGCGGGCCTCGGCCTTGCGCTTCGCCTCAGCCTTCGCCTTGGCCTTCGCCTTGGCCTTCGCCTCCGCTTCGGCCTTGACCTCGGCGGCTATGTCGGCCTGGTGCTGCTGGGCCTTCGCCTGGGCACCGATCTGGGCGGCGAGGGTGGTGTCGAGGGCGACGGTCTGGGTCAGACCGGTGGCGGTGACGGCCTCGGAGTCCGCGGCGAGAGCCGGGGAGGCGGTGGTACCGATGACTCCGGCTGTGGCCAGGGCCGCGATACCGGCGACCTCGGCGCTCTTGCGCGTCAGGCGGCTCGGGGCACGGTGCTTCCCGGTGGCACGGATGAACGCCATGGAGGGGCTGGTCCTTTCCTTCCTTCTCGCCTACCGGGTTAGCTGACGGGTTCGGAGCAGGAAGGTCTCCTACGGGCCCCTGAGCCTCCGACGAGGCACAGGAATCCGATTCACCCCAGGGACTTATGTGGGTCCCCGGCTCCCCAGGCTCGCGCCTGACGGGGACTCGGCGATGGCTGTCCGGCGCCGCGGACGCGGCAGTCGTCTGGCGGACAGCCGAGCCGACGCTAGAGCGGTCCACTTTCCCCCGCCAAACGGAAAGGGCCTTTTGTCGCACATCCCACAGGTCGAACGCGGAGCATTCCCACGAAACGGACAAATGGCAAAACCCCGGCGAGTTCATACTCGCCGGGGTCCGTCATGTCCCGTTCCGTCAGCTGGTGACGACCGAGACCTCGCCGATACCGAGCGCCTTCACGGGCTCCGCGATCTGTGCGGCGTCCCCGACCAGAACCGTGACCAGCCGGTCGACCGGGAACGCGTTGACCACGGCGGCAGTCGCCTCGACCGTGCCGGTCGAGGCCAGGCGGGCGTACAGCTCGGCCTGGTAGTCGTCCGGAAGGTGCTGCTCCACCTGGTCGGCGAGAGTGCCCGCCACGGAGGCCGCGGTCTCGTACTTCAGCGGGGCCACACCCACGAGATTCTGCACGGCGGTCTCGCGCTCGGCATCGGTGAGCCCCTCGGCCGCCAGGGTGCGCAGAACCTTCCACAGGTCGTCGAGCGCCGGACCGGTGGATTCCGTGTCGACGGATCCGCTGATGGCGAGCATCGCGGCGCCGGTCGCCCCGGAGGCGGAACCGGGCGCCGTCGAACGCAGCACCTGCCCGAAGGCCCGGACGCCGTAGGTGTAGCCCTTCTCCTCGCGCAGCACGCGGTCCAGCCGCGAGGTGAGGGTGCCGCCCAGGCAGTACGTGCCGAGGACCTGGGCGGGCCACACGCTGTCGTGCCGGTCCGCTCCGATCCGGCCGATCAGCAGCTGGGTCTGCACGGCTCCCGGGCGGTCCACGATGACCACACGGCCGGTGTCGTCCGCGGTGATCGGGGGCACCGGCCGGGCTTGGCCGGCGTTGCCCGACCAGTCCCCGACGGTGTCGGACAGCAACGCGTCGAGGTCCACCTCGGTGAGGTCACCGACGACTACGGCCGTCGCGGTGGAGGGGCGGACATGGGCGTCGTAGAAGGCGCGTACGGCGGCGGCATCGATCCGCCGGACCGTCTCCTCGGTGCCCTGGCGCGGACGCGACATCCGCGCCGTGGCGGGGAAGAGCTCCTTGGAGAGCTGCTTGGCGGCCCGCCGTGCCGGGTTGGCCTGCTCGTGCGGGATCTCGTCGAGGCGGTTGACCACCAGACGCTCGATCTCGCTCTCCGCGAAGGCCGGGGCCCTCAGGGCCTCGGCGACCAGGCCGAGGGCCTTGGCCAGCCGGGAGACCGGGACCTCCAGGGAGACACGGAGACCCGGGTGGTCCGCGTGTGCGTCCAGCGTGGCGCCGCACCGCTCCAGCTCGGCGGCGAATTCCTCCGCCGAACGCTTGTCCGTGCCCTCGGACAGGGCGCGCGCCATGATCGTGGCCACACCGTCCAGGCCCTCGGGTTCGGCGTCCAGCGGGGCGTCGAGGAAGATCTCCACGGCGACGACCTGCTGGCCGGGGCGGTGGCAGCGCAGCACGGTCAGCCCGTTGGGCAGGGCGCCGCGTTCGGGCGCGGGAAAGGCCCAGGGCCTGGCCTCGCCGGCGGTCGGCTGCGGGTGGTACTCCATCGTCACTCCAGTCACGGCGGCGTCGGTCACTTGTCGGCCCCCTCGTGCGCTTCGGCACCGTCCGTCTCGTCGGCCGGTTCGACCGGTTCGTAGACCAGGACCGCACGGTTGTCGGGGCGCAGGTGCGCCCGGGCGGCGGCCTTGACCTCGTCGGCCGTCACGTCGAGCACCCGGCCCACCGCGGTCAGGGCGAGCTGCGGGTCACCGAACAGGACGGCGTACCGGCACAGTTCGTCGGCACGGCCGGCGACCGTGCCGAGCCGGTCCAGCCACTCGCGCTCCAACTGCGCCTGGGCGCGTTCCATTTCCTCCGGCGTGGGGCCTTCCTCGGCGAACCGGGCCAGCTCCTCGTCGACGGCCTCCTCGATCAACGGCACCTCGACGCCACCGGACGTCTTGACGTCCAGCCAGCCCAGCGAGGGCGCGCCCGCCAGCCTGAGCAGCCCGAAGCCCGCGGCGACGGCCGTACGGTCGCGGCGGACCAGCCGGTTGTGCAGGCGGGACGACTCGCCGCCGCCGAGCACGGTCAGCGCGAGGTCCGCGGCGTCGCACTCGCGTGTGCCGTCGTGCGGCAGCCGGTAGGCGGCCATCAGCGCACGCGCGGGGACCTCCTCCTGGACCACTTCACGCAGCTGTTCGCCGATGACGGCGGGCAGCGAGCCGTCGCGCGGGGGCTGCTTGCCGTCGTGGGAGGGGATGGAGCCGAAGTACTTCTCGACCCAGGCGAGCGTCTGCTCCGGGTCGATGTCGCCGACCACCGAGAGCACCGCGTTGTTCGGCGCGTAGTACGTCCGGAAGAACGTCTGCGCGTCCTCCAGGGTCGCCGCGTCCAGGTCGGCCATCGAGCCGATCGGCGTGTGGTGGTACGGGTGGCCCTCCGGGTAGGCGAGGGCGGTCAGTTTCTCGAAGGCGGTGCCGTACGGGACGTTGTCGTAGCGCTGGCGGCGCTCGTTCTTCACGACGTCCCGCTGGTTCTCCATGGACTCCTCGTCGAGCGCGGCGAGCAGTGAGCCCATCCGGTCGGCCTCGAGCCACAGGGCCAGCTCCAGCTGGTGCGTGGGCATCGTCTCGAAGTAGTTGGTGCGCTCGAAGCTGGTCGTGCCGTTCAGGGAGCCGCCGGCCCCTTGCACCAGCTCGAAGTGCCCGTTCCCCTTGACCTGGCCCGAGCCCTGGAACATCAGGTGCTCGAAAAGGTGAGCCAGGCCCGTGCGTCCCTCGACCTCGTGCCGGGAGCCGACGTCGTACCAGAGGCAGACCGCGGCGACGGGGGTCAGATGGTCCTCGGAGAGCACCACGCGCAGGCCGTTGGCCAGGCGGTGCTCGGTCGCCGTCAAGCCGCCGGAACCGGCCTGGGCTGTGGCCGTGTGACCCATGGGCATGTACGTCCCTTCGATCGGTACAGGATTTCCTGCCGGACCTGCCACTCTAGGCAAGCGCACGGGCACCTGGCGAAGTTCCCGCCGGGTGAATGTCGTCGTGGACGCTGCCGTGCACAGCGGCTCCGAGGGAGCCGTGAGGGCGCTTCGGACGGGTCGAGGTCGGCGTTGTCGGTACGGCGGTCCACAATGGTCGGCGTCAGAACCTGAGGTTGCCCGACAGAATCTGTGAAGGAGTCGCAGCCGCGATGGCCCGCCGCAGCACGAAAACCCCGCCGCCGGACGACTTCGAGGAGAAGATCCTCGACATCGACGTCGTCGACGAAATGCAGGGCTCCTTCCTCGAGTACGCGTACTCGGTGATCTACTCCAGGGCTCTGCCCGATGCCCGCGACGGCATGAAGCCCGTGCACCGCCGCATCGTGTCCCAGATGAACGAGATGGGGCTGCGTCCCGAACGCGGCTATGTGAAGTGCGCCCGCGTCGTGGGCGAAGTGATGGGCAAACTGCACCCGCACGGTGACGCGTCGATCTATGACGCACTGGTGCGCATGGCACAGCCGTTCTCGATGCGCCTGCCCCTCGTCGACGGGCACGGCAACTTCGGCTCGCTGGGCAACGACGACCCGCCGGCCGCCATGCGGTACACCGAGTGCCGGATGGCCGACGCCACATCCCTGATGACTGAGTCGATCGACGAGGACACGGTCGACTACCAGTCCAACTACGACGGCCAGGAGCAGGAGCCGGTCGTCCTCCCGGCGGCGTACCCGAACCTCCTGGTCAACGGTGCTTCCGGGATCGCCGTCGGCATGGCCACCAACATGCCCCCGCACAACCTCGGCGAGGTCATCGCCGCCGCCCGCCACCTCATCCGGCACCCGGGTGCAGACCTCGAGACGCTGATGCGTTTCGTCCCGGGCCCCGACCTGCCCACCGGCGGCAGGATCGTCGGCCTCGGCGGTATCAAGGACGCCTACGCCGCGGGACGGGGCACGTTCAAGATCCGCGCCACGGTCGCCATAGAGAACGTCACGGCCCGTCGTAAGGGTCTCGTCGTCACCGAACTGCCCTTCTCCGTCGGCCCCGAGAAGGTGATCGCCAAGATCAAGGACCTCGTCGGCGCGAAGAAGCTCCAGGGCATCGCGGACGTCAAGGACCTCACCGACCGGGCGCACGGTCTGCGTCTGGTGATCGAGGTCAAGAACGGCTTCGTGCCGGAAGCCGTTCTGGAGCAGCTGTACAAGCTGACGCCGATGGAGGAGTCCTTCGGTATCAACAACGTGGCACTGGTCGACGGACAGCCGCTCACCCTGGGGCTCAAGGAGCTTCTCGAGGTCTATCTCGACCACCGCTTCGAGGTGGTCCGCCGGCGCAGCGAGTTCCGCAGGACCAAGCGCCGCAACAGGCTGCACCTGGTCGAGGGCCTGCTCGTGGCGTTGCTCGACATCGACGAGGTCATCCGCCTCATCCGGGACAGCGACAACTCGGCGCAGGCCAAGGAGCGCCTGATGGAGCGCTTCTCGCTGAGCGACATCCAGACCCAGTACATCCTGGACACCCCGCTGCGCAGGCTCACGCGCTTCGACCGGATCGAGCTGGAGACCGAGCGCGACAAGCTCAACGAGGAGATCGCCCAGCTGACCGCGATCCTGGAGTCGGACGCCGAACTGCGCAAGCTGGTCTCGTCCGAACTGGCCGCGGTCGCCAAGAAGTTCGGCACCGACCGGCGTACGGTACTGCTGGAGTCGGCGGGTTCACAGATCGCCTCGGTGCCGCTGGAGGTCGCCGACGACCCGTGCCAGGTACTTCTCTCCTCGACCGGCCTCCTCGCCCGCACGGCCAACGCGGAGCCGGTCGCCCAGGCGGAGGACGCCAGGCGCACCAAGCACGACGCGATCGTCTCGGCCGTCGCTGCCACGGCGCGCGGTGACGTGGGCGCGGTGACGTCCGCCGGACGGCTGCTCCGGCTCTCGGTGATCGATCTGCCGCAGCTGCCTGACACCCATGCGGCACCGAACCTGTCGGGCGGCGCCCAGATCTCGGAGTTCCTCACGTTGGAGCCGGACGAGGAGCTGGTCTGTCTCACCACGCTGGACGAGGAGGCGCCCGGCCTGGCCATCGGCACGCTGCAGGGGGTGGTGAAGCGCGTGGTGCCCGACTACCCGCCCAACAAGGACGAGTTGGAGGTCATCTCACTGAGGGACGGTGACCGTGTCGTCGGCGCCACCCAGCTGCGTACGGGCGAGGAGGACCTGGTCTTCATCACGTCCGACGCACAGCTGCTGCGCTATCCGGCCGCATCGGTGCGTCCGCAGGGACGCGCGGCGGGCGGCATGGCGGGCGTCAAGCTGGCGGCAGGCGCCACCGTCCTCTCGTTCACCGCGGTGAACCCTTCGGCGGACGCCGCGGTGTTCACCGTGGCCGGGTCGCACGGCACGCTGGACGATTCCGAGCGGACGTGGAAGCTCACGCCGCTCGACCAGTATCCGCGCAAGGGGAGGGCCACCGGCGGGGTGCGCTGCCAGCGCTTCCTCAAGGGGGAGGACGTCCTGGTGTTCGCCTGGGCGGGCGAGACGCCGGCGCGGGCGGCGCAGAAGAACGGCGCTCCGGCCGAGTTGCCGGACCCCGATCCGCGCCGCGACGGTTCGGGCACACCGCTGACCAGCCCGGTCGCGGTGATCGCCGGGCCGCTGTAGGACACGCGGCCGGACGGCGCGGGGGCTCAGGCCTCGTCGTCGTCCGGCTGCCGCACGTATCGCAGGACGCCCCACATGCTGCGTTCCAGCTCCTCGGTGGCGTCCTGCCACGCGTCCTGGCAGCTTTCCAGTTCCTTGCGCAGCGCCTCGGCGTCGATACCGGAGCCGATCAGCACCAGCTGGGACCGTCGCGGTTCGTCGCGGGTCCAGCGCTGCGGTACGAAGCGCAGGAACCTGCCGACGGCATGCAGTGCGTAGCGGTTGCCGGGGTCGCCCGCACCGAAGTCGGCGAAACCCTTGATCCGGTAGAGACCCGCGGGCCGGGAGTCGAGGAACGCCATGAAGCGGCGGGGGTCGAGCGGGACTTCGGCGGTGAAGGAGACACTCTCGTACGCCGCGTGCAGATGGTCCTCGTGCGCGCGGTCGCCTTCGGGGAGCAGGTCTTCGAACGTCAGCTGGCGGAAGGTGTCGTCCTCGTCCGGCCGGAGCACGGGGTCGAACAGCAGCTCCGGGTCGATCCTCCCGTACGCGGCGTGGATGACCGCCGCACCGTCACCGGCGGTGCCGACCGCTTGCCGGACGGCCCGCAGGTCCGCGTCCGGGACACGGTCGGTCTTGTTCAGGACGATCAGATCGGCGACCGCCAGGTGGCGGTCGATCTCCGGGTGGCGGTGCCGGGTTGCGGGGAATTCCGCGGCATCGACGACCTCGACCAGTCCCCCGTACCTGATGTGCGGGTTCTCACTGGCCAGCAGCATCCGTACGAGCTCCTGGGGCTCGGCGAGGCCACTCGCCTCGATGACGATCACGTCGAGCCGGGCGGCCGGCCCGGTCAGCGTCTCCAGGTAGGTGTCGAGCTCGGCTGCGTCCACGGCACAGCACAGGCAGCCGTTGCCCAGCGAGACCGTGGAACCGACCTGACCCGCGACGGTCATGGCATCGATCTCGATGGAACCGAAGTCATTGACGATGACGCCGATCCGGTTGCCCGCACGGTTGCGGAGCAGGTGGTTGAGCAGTGTGGTCTTGCCTGATCCGAGGAACCCCGCCAGGACGACGACCGGGATCTGCGGGGCGCGGGGCGGAGTCAACGAGGCCTTCCTCGGGTCGGTCGGAGTGCCGGTACGGGCTGCGGAGGCGGGAGCCCCACGCAGCGGGGCACCGGGCGGATGCTCTGCGAGTCCTCCGCCGGTTCCAGGATATTGGCGCTCGGGGCGGGGGGTGAAGATCTCGCACGGCGGTCCGCAGGGCTCCATGACGACCCCTGCGTGGTACGCCACGTTCGTGGGCAGCTCGCCGGCCGGATCCGCGCCCCCGCGCGGAGGCACTACCTGCACGGATTTCGGTAAGGAGGGTTCGCCCCTTACCGTTCGTACGATGAGCGCCCCATCGACCACGCCACGGGGACCACGCCGGTTCGGCTGGCCGAAGCGGGTCTTCTCACAGGTCCTGCTGATGCAGCTGGCCATCATCACCGGAGTCACGGTCCTCGTCACGGGCCTCTTCCTGGCACCTCTCAGTGCTCAGCTCGACGACCAGGCGATGCGCCGCGCCCTGGCGATCGCCCAGAGCACGGCGGCGCAGCCGCAGATCGCCGCCTCCCTGCTCGCCACCGAGCCGCGCCCGGACGGTGCCGTGCAGACCGCGGCGGAGCGGATCCGGCGATCGACCGGGGCCGAGTACGTCGTGATCATGGACAGGCAGGGGGTGCGCTGGTCGCACACCGACGTCTCCCGCATCGGCGACGTCGTCTCCACCGACCCCAGCACCGCCCTCGCCGGCAGATCCGTGATGGAGATCGACAGCGGCACGCTCGGGCGTTCGGCCCGTGGCAAGGTGCCGCTGCTCGACGGATCGGACCGGGTCGTCGGTGCCGTCTCGGTCGGCATCGCGTACGACAGTGTCCGAGCCCGTCTCCTCGCCACCATTCCCGGGCTGCTCGCCTACGCGGGCGGAGCGCTGGCCGTGGGAGCTCTGGCCGCCTATCTGATCTCCCGCCGTCTCCAGCGACAGACCCATGACCTGGCCTTCTCCGACATCTCGGCGCTGCTCACCGAGCGTGAGGCCATGCTGCACAGCATCCGCGAAGGGGTCGTCGCGCTCGACCGCACCGGGCGCATCAGGCTTCTGAACGACGAGGCCCAGCGGCTGCTCGGCCTCGGGCCCGGGGCCGCGGGCCAGCGGCTCGACGAGGCACTGGGTGAGGGCCGGACCACCGACGTGCTGGCCGGGCGGGTGGTCGGCGACGACCTGGTGACCGTCCGCGGCAACCGCGTCCTGCTCGCCAACCGGGTGCCGACCGACGACGGTGGCGCCGTGGCCACCCTCCGCGACCGTACGGAGTTGGAGTACCTCGGCCGCGAGCTCGACTCCACCCGTGGCCTGATCGACGCGCTGCGTGCCCAGGACCACGAGCACGCCAACCGGCTGCACACTCTCCTGGGGCTGCTGGAACTGGAGATGCACGAAGAAGCGGCCGAGTTCGTCACAGAAGTCGTCGGCGTCCACCGGGCGACGGCCGAGCAGGTCACCGAGAAGGTCCACGACCCCCTGCTGGCCTCGCTCCTGGTCGGCAAGGCAACCGTGGCCGCGGAGCGCGGCGTCGCCCTGCGCATGGCCCCGGAGACATTGCTGCCGGACCGGCTGGTGGACCCACGGGGACTCGTGACGGTCCTCGGGAACCTGGTCGACAACGCGATGGACGCGGCTGCGGGGTCGGGCGGGGCGCGGATCGAGGTCGGGTTGCGGGCCGAGGGCCGTACGGTGGTGTTGCGGGTGAGCGACAGCGGCCCCGGAGTGCCTGCCGGTGACCACGAGTCCATCTTCACGGAGGGCTGGTCGACCAAGGAACTCCCTGCCCACGGCAAACGCGGACTGGGACTGCCGCTGGTCAGACGGCTCGCCGAGCGACAGGGAGGCAGTGTGTCCGTATCGGGTTCTCCCGAGGGCGGGGCGGTGTTCACCGTCGTGCTGCCGGAGGCTCTGCGCGAAGCGGAACAGCTGGGTGTCCCCGCTCCGGGAGGCCGCCCGGCCTCCGTACGGCCCGCGGAGTCAGGAGAGTCCCCGTGATCGAGGTTCTCGTCGTCGACGACGACGTACGGGTCGCCCGGATCAACGCGGCCTACGTCTCCAAGGTGCCCGGATTCCGGGTGGCCGCCATGGCCCACTCGGCAGCCGAGGCCCTCGCCAGAATCGGCGAGATGCCCATCGATCTGATCCTGCTCGACCACTATCTGCCGGACCGCAACGGTCTGGCCGTGGTGCGGGAGCTGCGCGCACTCGGCCGTCACACCGATGTGATCATGGTGACGGCGGCACGCGATGTCGCGACCGTACAGGCGGCGATGCGCCACGGTGCCCTCCAGTACCTGGTGAAACCGTTCGCGTATGCCGGACTGCGCACCAAACTGGAGGCGTACGCGGCACTGCGCCATACCTTCGAAGGTGGTGGCGAGGCCGAGCAGACGGAGGTGGACCGGTTGTTCGGGGCCCTGTGGGCCACGGGCGGGTCCGACCTTCCCAAGGGGCATTCGACGACCACCGCGGAACTGGTCCGTCAGGCCCTGCGTGCGGCCGAGGGGCCGCTCTCCGCCCAGGAGGTCGCAGAGAACGCCGGGATGAGCCGGCAGACGGCCCAGCGCTATCTCAAGCTGCTGGAACGCACGGGCCGGGTGCGGCTGTCCCTCAGATACGGCGAGACGGGCCGCCCGGAGCACCGGTACACCTGGGCCACCGGCTCCTGAAGCGGCCACCGCTCGTCGGCACGGCCTACGCCGCCCCGGCTCCGGTGAGTGACCGGACCTCCGTCTCCGCGTGCTTGGCCGGATCGGACGGCTCGGGCGAAGTGACCGTGCCGATCCAGCCGGCCAGGAAACCGGCCGGGATCGATACCAGGCCCGGGTTCTCCAGGGGGAACAGCGCCAGGTCCACGCCGGGGAGGAGCGAGGTGGGGCTCCCCGAGACGACCGGCGAGAGCAGGACGAGAAGGACGGCGGGGACGAGTCCCCCGTAGACGGCCCAGACCGCTCCCCGGGTGGTGAAGCCACGCCAGAACAGCGAGTAGAGCAGTGCCGGGAGATTGGCGGAGGCCGCGACCGCGAAGGCCAGCCCCACCAGGAACGCGACGTTCAGATTCTGTGCGAGCAGACCGAGAGCGATGGCCACCGCGCCGATGCCCGCCGCGGCCACCCGGGCCACGCCGACCTCGCTCCGCCGCTCGGCGCCCGGCCGACGGAGCGAGGCGTAGAGGTCGTGGGCGACGGAGGCGGAGGATGCGAGGGTGACGCCGGCGACGACGGCGAGGATGGTGGCGAAGGCGATGGCTGCCACGACCGCGAAGAGCACCGTGCCGCCCGTGGTGCCCTCACCGCCTCCGAGAACGAGTGCCAGGAGCGGAACGGCGGTGTTCCCCGAGGCGTTGGACGCCCGGACCTCCGCAGCGCCGACGAGCGCGGCCGCACCGAACCCGAGCACGATGGTCATCAGGTAGAAACCGCCGATCAGTCCGATGGACCAGACGACGGAGCGCCGGGCCGCACGGGCGGTGGGGACCGTGTAGAAGCGCGACAGGATGTGCGGCAGTCCGGCGGTCCCGAGGACGAGCGCCAGCCCGAGGCTGATGAAATCGAGACGCGCCGTCCAGCTCCCGCCGTACCTCAGCCCCGGCGAGAGGAAGTCGCGACCGTGCCCACTGCGTTCGGCGGCGGACGTGAGCAGGGCGTCGACGTCGCCGTGGAAGCGGACGAGGACGAGCACGGTGAGCGCGACCGCTCCCGCCATCAGCAGCACCGCTTTGACGATCTGGATCCAGGTCGTGGCGCGCATGCCGCCGAACGACACGTAGATCACCATGAGCGCGCCGACCCCGACCACCGTCCACGACCGGGCGGTGTCACTCGTGCCGCCGAGCAGCAGCGCGACGAGACTCCCCGCGCCCACCATCTGGGCCACCAGGTACAGCACCGAGACGGTGACGGACGAGGTACCCACCGCCGTACGCACCGGGCGCTCCGTCATCCGGGCGGCGACCACGTCGGCGAGCGTGAACCGGCCGCAGTTGCGCACGAGTTCGGCGACGAGGAGCAGGACGACGAGCCAGGCCACGAGGAATCCGACGGAATACAGCATGCCGTCGTAGCCGAAGAGGGCGATCAGCCCCGAGATCCCGAGGAAGGACGCGGCGGACATGTAGTCACCGGCGATGGCGAATCCGTTCTCCATGGGGGAGAACAACCGTCCGCCCGCGTAGAACTCCTCGGGGGACCCCTGCCTGTCGCGGCTGACCCAGGTGGTGATGCCGAGCGTCACGGCGACGAACACGCTGAACAGCAGCAGCGCCAGCGTCTGGTGGTCCCACCTCACCGGCTGATCCCTCGTGTCATCTCCTGCGTGTCCCAGCGGAGTTCCAGCGCGGCACGGTCCCGGTGCAGGCGTGCGTGACGGGCGTACGCCCAGGTGAGCAGGAACGTCGTGAGGAACTGGCCGAGTCCGGCCGTCATGGCCACATTGAGCGCGCCGACGACGGGGCGCGCCATCAGGTCGTGGGCCGTGACGGCCGCGATGACGTAGACGAGGTACCAGAGCAGGAAGACAGCCGCCGCGGGGAACACGAACCGTCGGTAGCGGCGGCGGACTTCGCGAAACGCAGGACTGCCCTGCACCTCCAGGTAGATCTCGGCGGCGCTGTGGCCGCGCTGCTCCGCCGACCCGGCCGGCCCGTCGGCCGGGTCGGCCCCCGCGTCCTCCGGCTCGCTCCACCCGGTGGCCGCCGCCCCGCACCACGGATCGTCGAGCCGCGTAGCCGCAGCGCCGGTCCCTGCTTCCCTCTCCACCGACAACTCCCTTGTCCACGTGTCCTTTTCGGCCGCGTAGCCAAGAATGGGCAGACAGGGAAGATCCCGGGCACTTCATTCGCCGCGCTTCACCATTTCAGGTGACGGAAGTGCCAAGGGGGGTGCGCGAGCCCCCGGTCGTACGCATAGCGCACGGCCCCTGTTCCTTCGCGCTGACAAGACAGCCCCGAGGGGCGTGGCGTCTCGATGCCCTCGACGCCACGAAGCCCCGGAGCCGATCCTGGGACCGGCTCCGGGGCTGACCGTGGGTGGAGCGCGTCAGACGTCGATACGTGAGCGGTCCAGCGTGGCGGCGGAACTGGTGATGAATTCCTTGCGGGGCGCGACCTCGTTGCCCATGAGCAGGTCGAAGACCTGCTCGGAGGATTCCAGGTCACCGATGTTGATCCGGCGCAGGGTCCGGTGGCGCGGGTCCATCGTGGTCTCCGCCAACTGGTCCGCGTCCATCTCGCCGAGGCCCTTGTAGCGCTGGATCGAGTCCTTGAACCGGATGTTCTTCCGCTGCAGCTCCAGCAGGGTCTGCCGCAGCTCGTTGTCGGAGTAGGTGTAGACGTACTTGTCCTGGCCCTTCTTGGGCTGGACGAGCTCGATCCTGTGGAGCGGAGGCACAGCCGCGAAGACCCGCCCTGCCTCGACCATCGGCCGCATGTAGCGCTGGAAGAGCGTGAGCAGCAGGGTGCGGATGTGCGACCCGTCGACATCGGCGTCCGTCATCATGATGACCTTGCCGTAGCGGGCCGCGTCGATGTCGAAGGTGCGCCCGGAGCCTGCTCCTATGACCTGGATGATGGCGCCGCACTCGGCGTTCTTGAGCATGTCCGAGACGGACGACTTCTGGACGTTGAGGATCTTTCCGCGGATCGGCAGCAGAGCCTGGAACTCACTGTTGCGGGCCAGCTTCGCGGTGCCGAGGGCCGAGTCGCCCTCCACGATGAAGAGCTCGCTGCGCTCCACGTCGTCGCTCCGGCAGTCGGCGAGCTTCGCGGGCAGCGACGAGGACTCGAGCGCGGTCTTGCGGCGCTGCGCGTCCTTGTGCTGGCGGGCCGCGATACGCGTGCGGGCCGCGGCCACCGCCTTGTCCAGCACCGCCCTGGCCTGCGCCTTGGCGTCGCGCTTCGTGGACGTCAGGAACGCCTTGAGTTCCTTGGCGACCACATTGGCCACGATCCGGTTGGCCGCCGAGGTGCCGAGCACCTCCTTGGTCTGCCCTTCGAACTGCGGCTCCGCCAGCCGCACGGTGACGACCGCGGTCAGGCCTTCCAGCGCGTCGTCCTTGACGATGTCGTCCTCGGCGACGCGCAGCAGCTTGGCGGAGCGCAGGACCTCGTTCACCGTCTTCGTGAGGGAACGCTCGAAGCCGCTGACATGGGTGCCGCCCTTGGGGGTGGCGATGATGTTGACGAAGGACTTGAGATTGGTGTCGTAGCCGGTGCCCCAGCGCAGCGCGATGTCGACACCCAACTCACGGGTGACCTCGGTGGCCGTCATGTGCCCGCGGTCGTCCAGGACCGGCACGGTCTCCTTGAAGGTTCCCGTTCCGGTCAGCCTCTGGACGTCGCAGACGGCCTTGTCCTGCGCCAGGTACTCGCAGAACTCGCTGATTCCGCCGTCGTAGTGGAACGTCTCCTCCGTCTTGCCCTCACCACCGATGCCCCGCTCGTCGCGTACGACGATCGTGAGGCCGGGCACGAGGAACGCGGTCTGGCGTGCCCGCTGGTACAGCGTCTCCAGATCGAGCTTCGCGTCCTTGAGGAAGATCTGGCGGTCCGCCCAGTACCGCGTGCGGGTGCCCGTACGCGTCTTGGGAACGCGTTTGCTCTTGCGGAGCCCGTTGGCGGGGTCGAAGGGGCTGTCCGGCCCCTGCTCCGTGAACAAGCCGGGGACACCGCGACGGAAGCTGATGGAGTGCGTCGCGCCGTTGCGGTCGACCTCGACGTCCAGCCGGGCGGACAGCGCGTTCACGACAGAGGCACCGACGCCGTGCAGGCCGCCCGACGCCGAGTAGGAGCCGCCGCCGAACTTTCCGCCGGCGTGCAGCTTGGTCATCACGACCTCGATGCCGGAGAGCCCGGTCTTGGGCTCCACGTCGACCGGGATACCGCGGCCGTTGTCACGGACCTCGACGGAGGCGTCGTCGTGGAGGACGACCTCGATGGCGTCGCAGTAACCCCCGAGCGCCTCGTCGACCGAGTTGTCGATGATCTCCCAGAGGCAGTGCATGAGTCCGCGGCTGTCCGTGGACCCGATGTACATCCCGGGGCGCTTACGGACGGCTTCGAGCCCCTCGAGGACGAGAAGGTGCCGCGCGGTGTAGTTGGAGCTGTCCCTGTCTGCGCCGCCTGCTCCGGTCAGCAGCGCAGTGGACGGCACGGAATCGGCGGTCACGCGGTTCGCTCCTCGCTGAATTTCAATGGGGGGCCCAGTGGGTGACGGGCTCGGCCTCGGTAGCCGTCAAGAGCCTACCGAGGCCTGGTAGAGCGGTTGTAACGCCACCCAGGGGGAATCCTTATGCTAGTCCAGCGTCGCATAGACGTTCGATCATCCTTTGGGGTGACGCGCACATCACGTTCCCTTTGAGGCATGAACCATTTAGGCTCCGGGCACGTCCTCATGAACAACCGGCAAGCCAGCCGGCGGACCGGCCCATACAAGCAACGCGAAACCGTAGCGCTACGCAATACGGCACATTCGCCGCCAACCGGCAACAGACAGCCATCCTGAGAAGAAGTTTCGAAGAAATGCCACGAGCGGGAACGTTTTCGGCCTGGTTGGATGTTGACCCTGGTACGACAGCTCGTCGAGCTAGAGAAGAGGCGACGTGACTACTGTTCTGACCCCCGCGAGCCCGCTGACCGCAGCAGACCGCTGTGACCGTTGCGGCGCCCAGGCCTACCTGCGCGTCGTCCTGATCAGCGGCGGTGAACTGCTCTTCTGCGCCCACCACGGACGCAAGTTCGAGCCGGAACTCAAGAAGATCGCCGCGGAAATACAGGATGAGACAGATCGGCTCACTGCCGTGCAGGCCAGTGCCGCCGACGAGGAACACTGACACCTCGCATCCACGACGAGCCATGGGCCCGGTCCAGGACCGGCCGACGGGCGGCCTCCCCACGGGGAGAGCCGCCCGTTCTCATGCCGTCAGCGCGACGCGATGCCTCGGTCAGCTCCGGGCGGCCATCCACCCGACGGCCGCGGACATGCGGGTGTACACCCCGGGGCTGCCGGGGCTCCCGCACCCGCTGCCCCAGGAGACGAGCCCGACGAGGCGCCCACGGGCCACCAGTGGGCCTCCGCTGTCCCCCTGGCAGGCGTCCCGCCCGCCCGCACTGTCACCGGCGCAGAGCATCGACGAGGCCTGGTACGCGCCCTGTGTACCGCCGGGGTACGCCCGGACACAGTCGCTGTCCGGCAGCACCCGCACCGCGGCCGCGCGCAGGCCCGACGCGTAGGCTCCGTACCCCGTCGTGTCCCCCCAGCCGTACACCGTCGCAGCGGTGCCCGGCTCGTACGCCGCGTTCCCGGCCCCGGCCACCGGGACGACGCTGCCCCTCGGCAGCGCCCGGGACAGTGTGAGGACCGCGAGGTCGGCGGCGTTCGTATGCGGGTCGTAGCCAGGATTGACCCATGTCGACCGCACAGGGATCTCCTGACCGCCCGGCCCGCTCAGCTCGTCCCGCCCGGCGATGATCCGCAGGTCCTGGACCTCGGCGACTTCAGCTCCCAGCACGTCCTCCCTGAGGCAGTGCGCGGCTGTCAGCACCCTCGTGGGCGCTATCGCGACACCGCCGCAGAACTGCCCCGCGCGGATTCCTCCGAACCGGTCACGGCTCGCGAGGGCCACGACCCACGGACTGTCCGCCACGGCCACCGGCGTCCCACCGACGATGATGCTGTCCGCCGCGGCGGGGGCCGGAGGGCCGAGCGGTATGACGGCCGCAGCGACCGCCGAGGCGAAGGCGGCGGGAAGGGAACGAACGAGTACACGAGGCATGGAAGCTCCTGACGCCGAGGTGAACGGTGCCCACTCAGCGTCATCCGCCCTGGTGCCGACCGCATGCGGACATGGGCCGGGGCCCGGAACCTTCGTAAAGGTTCCGGGCCCCGGCCCATGTCCGTCCGCGATCTAGTCGAGGTAGTCGCGCAGCACCTGCGAACGCGACGGGTGCCGCAGCTTCGACATGGTCTTGGACTCGATCTGACGGATGCGCTCGCGCGTCACGCCGTACACCTTGCCGATCTCGTCCAACGTCTTCGGCTGACCGTCGGTGAGGCCGAAGCGCATCGAGACCACGCCCGCCTCACGCTCGGACAGCGTGTCGAGGACGGAGTGCAGCTGCTCCTGCAGCAGCGTGAAGCTGACCGCGTCGGCCGGGACGACCGCCTCCGAGTCCTCGATCAGGTCTCCGAACTCGCTGTCCCCGTCCTCACCCAGCGGGGTGTGGAGAGAGATCGGCTCACGACCGTACTTCTGGACCTCGATGACCTTCTCCGGGGTCATGTCGAGCTCCTTGGCCAGCTCCTCCGGAGTGGGCTCGCGGCCCAGGTCCTGAAGCATCTGGCGCTGCACACGCGCGAGCTTGTTGATGACCTCGACCATGTGCACCGGGATACGGATGGTGCGGGCCTGGTCGGCCATGGCGCGGGTGATCGCCTGGCGGATCCACCACGTGGCGTACGTGGAGAACTTGTAGCCCTTGGTGTAGTCGAACTTCTCGACCGCGCGGATCAGACCGAGGTTGCCCTCCTGGATGAGGTCCAGGAAGAGCATGCCGCGGCCGGTGTAACGCTTGGCCAGCGAGACCACGAGGCGGAGGTTGGCCTCCAGCAGGTGGTTCTTGGCCCGGCGGCCGTCCTCGGCGATGATCTCCAGCTCGCGCTTGAGCTTCGGGGCGAGCTTGTCGGAGTTCGCGAGCTTGTCCTCGGCGAAGAGCCCGGCCTCGATGCGCTTGGCGAGCTCGACCTCCTGCTCGGCATTGAGGAGGGGGACCTTGCCGATCTGCTTCAGGTAGTCCTTGACCGGGTCGGCCGTGGCGCCGGCGACGGCGACCTGCTGCGCAGGCGCGTCGTCCTCGTCGTCGTCGGAGAGGACGAAGCCCTTGTTCTCGCCCTCGCCCTCCTCTTCCTCACCCTTACCGGCCTTTACTTCCTCGACCGCCTCGTCGCCGTCGAGCAGCTCGTCGTCCTGCTTGCCGGACTTCTTCGCGGCGGTCTTCTTGACCGCGGTCTTCTTCGCCGCGGTCTTCTTGGCAACCGTCTTCTTGGCTGCTGTCTTCTTCGCAGGAGCGGCAACGTCATCGGCCGCCGCATCCGCGCTCTGGGCCGCCGGGGCGGCAGATGCCGCGACGGTCCGCGTCACGGTCGTCTTGGCCGCGACGGTCTTGGTGGCGGTGCGCTTGACCGGGCTCTTCGCTGCGACGCTCTTGCGGGCGCGCTTAGGCGACTCCGCGGCACTGACCATCAGCGTCACACCCTCTTCCTCGAGGATCTGGTTGAGGCTGCGCAGAACATTCTTCCACTGGGTTGGCGGAATCTGGTCAGCCTCGAAGGCCCGACGCACGTCATCGCCGGCGATCTGCCCATCAGCCTTTCCCCGCTCGATGAGCGCCATCACAGACTCGGACTCGGCGATCTCCGGCGGGAGCGTACGGGATGTGCTGGCCGACACGAACAACCTCTCGGAACGATGGAAACGGCTTCCGGCCCTGCCCTGGAGAGGGCTGGAACCGACGACCGCCGGCTGGGGATGTCGCCGACGGCGCGGGCTTGGCCTCAGAACTGCACAGCGCACTGTGTGGCTGCTGTATTCCTTCCGCGGCGGTCACCTCTTAAGTCATCGCACTGTTTCGAGGAGTGTTACGCCCAATTCGCGTGGCCCCAGTCACACCCCATGTGCGACGAACAGCACCAGAGGTCACATATTGGTACAGACATGCCGCTGAGCCGCGGGGGCCCGGCGGCACACGGTCCGCATACCCCGGCCTTGCGTGGTTCAGTGCTCGCGAGGCGCGGGAACCACCCGTTCTCCGTCTGCGTGGCCGACCAGCAACTGCCGCATGGCGGCCTCGGCGCCGGCGGCATCACCTGAGGCGAGGGCCTCCACGATCCGCGCGTGGTGCCCGAGGGACGCCTCGGCGGGTCGGTCACAGCCGGTGACGGGACCACCGGAGACGTGCAGGGCGGCCGACACGATCCCGGAGAGGTGTTCGAGCATGCGATTGCCCGCCGCCTGGATCAGCAGGGCGTGGAACTCCGCATCGGCCCGGGAGAACGTGACGGTGTCCCCCTGGCCCATCGCGTGCCCCATGATCTCGATCATGTCGCCGAGACGCTGCTGGATGTCCTCGCGCCCGTGCCCGGCGGCGAGCCGGGCTGCGAGCGGTTCGATGGTCCATCGGAGATCGTCCAGCTCGCGGCGCTGGTCATCACGCTGGGGGCCGAAGGCACGCCATTCGATGATGTCCGGATCCAGCAGATTCCAGTCGCTCACCGGCCGGACCCGTGTACCCACATTCGGTCGGGCGCTGACCAGGCCCTTCGCCTCGAGAACGCGCAGGGACTCCCGCACGACGGTGCGGGAAACCTCGAAGCGCTGGCCGATCTCCTCCGGGACGAGCGGCCGGTCGGCGCCGAGGTCGCCGGAAACGATCATCTGGCCGAGTTGCTGGACCAGTTGGCCATGCAGTCCACGGCCGCGACTGGCCGTGCCGCGCCTGCCAGTCCGCCCCAGTTCGGATTCGGCACCGCCCCACGACCGGAGGGCGGCGCGCTCGCCGGCCGGCGCCTCCGTGCAGGGGTAGCGGTCGAGTTCGCCCGGCCCGGCGAGGCCGGAGTCGGCGGAGCGGGCGGCGGTCATCATGGTGTGCGCAAGGGTACTCACGCATCCTTTGTCGGCTCGGCTCACCCAGCCCTTGAGGTCTTTGCTGAAAAGCACACGAAAGGGTGATCGGCACCCACTGCTCAATTGACGCCTTATCGGTAGAAATCACGCTCTTTCAGGGTCATTGTCCCGAGGTGATCATCGGACGCCGATCGATACGGTCACCAACGGGCCCTTCCGCGAAGGCTTGTGAACACGTACGCGCAGACCAAGGCGGACAACGACAAGGAGAGCGCCAGCCCCACGGGTTGGGCCACGACCCGCACGGCAGCCATGGCCCATCGGTCCGTCTCGTACGGCCACTGCAGCGGGCCGAGTTCACGCAGTCGGCCCGGCATGCCTGTGATCGAACGGGCGGCGGGCCCCGCGAGAAGCTTCTGCATCAGCGGTACGACGAGAACGGGAACGGCCAGTACGGCGGCCACTCCGGCCGCGGTCAGCCGGAACACACCCGCCCCCAGTAGCCCCGCCCAGGCACACCCGACCGAGAGTCCGGCCCAACTGGCGGCCAGCTGGGCGGCGTTCGCCGGGACGTCCACCAAGTCACCGCCGTACACGAGACGCAGAGCCTCGGCGTTCGCGCATACGGCGAGCAGGGCCAGCAGCAGGGCGACGACGGCCGAGACCACCAGCTTGGCCAGCAGGAGACCGAGACGACGCGGCACCGTCCCACGCCCTGCGGCGAGCGCCGGGTAGCGGAACTCCTCACCGAAGGAAAGGGCGCCCAGCAGCCCGGCGGCGAACGCGGCAGGTGGGAGCGGCAGCAGGTCCGGCCAGGCGACGAGCAGATCCGGCAAGGGCGTCCTCCCGGAGCGGGCCAGCAGCACGGAGAGACCCGCCGACACGACCAGAACGGCCGCCATGATGACGGACGTCGACCTGACGCCGAAGAGGCGGCGCAGCTCGTACCTCACGGGCCTGAGCGGTCCACGGGCCGGGCGCACGGGGATCGGGGGCGGCAGCTTCGAGATCGCCACGGTCGAGGCGGGCCCATGCGGGACGGCCCCCGCGGGGGCGGCGCCAGGGCCGGGGCCCCGGCCTCCGCCCCGGGCCCCCGCCTCGACGGCCACCGGGCCCGCGTCCCCGAGCTCGTCGGCGAGTTGATGGACGGGGACACCGAGCCGGTACGCCGTGTCGCCGACCTCCGCGCAACTGCTGCCGTACACCGACAGCCGGCTGCCGCCCTCGGCGACCACTTCGACGGAGCGCCGGGCGGCGCGGGCCTCACGGCTCACCACGGCGGCCAGCCGGGCCGCGTGCGGGGTCCGCACGACGACCCGGGGTCGCAGACGAGTGCGGGAGAAGTCGGTGACGCCCTGGTCGGCGACGATGCGCCCCTCGCTGATCGTGACCACCCGGTCGGCCGCGCGGGCGGCCTCCTTGGGATCACCGGTCGTGTACAGGACCGTGCCGCCTTCGGCCGCGTGTGCGCGGAACAGGCCGTGGAGCCAGCTCCGCTCACGCGGCGACAGACCCTTGGTGGGCTCGTCGAGAACGAGCGTATGGGGGTCGCCGAGCAGCGCCGAGGCGAGGCCCAGCCGCCGGTCCATACCCACCGAGAGTGTTCTGATGCGCTGGTCCCCCAGCCCCGCGAGACCGACGACCTCGAGCAGTTCGTCGGCTCGCGACGCGGGCACCCCCGCCGCGGCACAGAGCATGCGGAGCTGACCGCGCGCGGTGCGCGCGGGATGCCCCGGCACGTCTCCGAGCAGCACCCCTACCTCGCGGGCGGGGTGGCCGATACGGTGCAGCGGGCGACCCTTGAAGTAGGTGACCCCCCTCCCCGCTTCGAGCTCGAGCATCAGACGGAGGGCCGTGGTCTTTCCGGAGCCGGGGGCACCGAGCAGCGCGGTGACACTGCCGGTCGGAGCTTGGAAGGTCAGGTCGTCCACGACGGGTGAACCGTCGCGACGGGGGGCGCTGGTGAGTCCGATGGCCTGGAGCATCGCTTCTCTCGCTGAGGGTGAGACCGCTCGGCGGCAATGTGGAGTACCCCAGCAAGATAACGCGACATTTCGGACTTTCGATGCATCCTGGCTTTTTCGGGTGTCCTGCGGGTTCGCCCGGCCGAACCCGCGGAGCAGAAGCCGGTCAGACCTCCGGCCTCAGCATCGGAGGGTTGAGCACGGTCGCTGCGCCGGCCCGGAACAACTGCGCGGGACGGCCCCCCTGCCGTGTGGTCGTCCCTCCGGACGGAACAAGGAATCCGGGTGTGCCCGTGACCTTGCGGTGGAAATTGCGGGGATCCAGCACCACGCCCCATACCGCCTCATACACCCTCCGCAGCTCACCGACCGTGAACTCGGGCGGGCAGAACGCCGTGGCCAGGGAGGAGTATTCGATCTTCGAACGGGCCCGTTCCACGCCGTCACCGAGGATCCTCGCGTGATCGAAGGCCAGGGACGCCGACTGCTCGCCGTCGCGGCCGAAGCCGGCTCCCGTCCCGAGCAGGTCCTCGACCGAAGCCCAGCGGGCGCTGTTCGCGTCACCACCCGCACGGGGGGCCGGCAGGTCAGGAGCCAGCGCGAGGTGCGCGACACTGACGACTCTCATCCGGGGGTCCCGCCGCGGATCGCCGTAGGTGGCCAGCTGTTCGAGATGGGCGCCGTTACCGACTGCGGGGGCAGCCGGATCATGTGCGCAGAGTCCGGTCTCCTCGACGAGTTCACGCGCTGCCGCCCCGCTGAGATCCTCATCGGCTCTGACGAAACCGCCTGGTAGCGCCCACCGCCCCTGGAACGGTGATTCGCCACGGCGTACCACCAGGGCGCAGAGCGCGTGACGTCGCACCGTGAGGACGACCAGGTCGACGGTGACGGCGAAAGGCGGGAAGGTCGACGGGTCGTAGGGCGGCATGCCGAAATCATAGTCGTCTTCCTGACGATAAACACTCCCTTCGCACGACCGGTCCCACGCCCGGTGGAGGCGAGGTCCGTCATTCGCGGCTCCTGGTCCCTCGGTGGCCCAGCCGCCGGGTGTCACGGGCCCCGTCCCGGCTCACGGCCGACCGTGGGTGCGAGGCAGTACCCGGCGCCGGCCGCTGTGTCGTCCTCCGTTTCCGCTTGGCGTCCGGAGCTCGCGCGGGCCGGGGCCCGGTCCGTCGCTCCGGACGCCGCCCGCTGTGCCGATGTCGCTCCTCCGGGGCGCGGTCGCTGCCGTCCCCGTCGCGCGGGACGCGCTCCCCTCGGAGGCAGCTACGCAGCGTTTCAGGGTCCAGCCCCTGATTGCACGCCTCGTGCAGCAGTTGCGCGAACGTGTATGCGGGGTCGGCCCGCAGCGCGAGCCCGAGCGCCACCCTGGCACCCGCCTCGTCGCCCGTGGACCAGGAGACCCAGCCGGCCAGCGTGAGCGGAGCCGCGGCGTGTTCCACGTACGGACCGACACACCGCCGAGCGAGAGCACGCCACAGCCGCAACGCCGTCTCCGCCTCGAGGCCCTCCATCCACTCGGCGGCCCGGTCCCTGGTCTCGCGGTCCTGCAGTCCGAGAATCACAGCCGCCGCCTCGTCGGCCGCGATCAGAGCGTCGTCGCGGACGTCCTCCCCGGCGGGGCCTGCGGCCTGCGCGCCGCCGAGGCGTTCCATGAGGTCTCGCGCGAGCGTCAGAGTCTCTCGCCTCACCTCACCCCGCCCGTCGACGTCGAGGATGCGGGACACCAGCTCCGCGCCCGCCTCATCCAGCGCCTTCTCCTGCTCGTGCGCCGCCGGGGACTCCCACGGCGTGAGCCGTGCCTCCATGTCCCGCAGCGATCCACGCACCTGAACACCGGCGTACGCCGCCGCGGCCGCCATCACGGTCGTGCCCGGGAGGGCCAGAGGATTACCCTCGGCCGGACAGCAACGGTCGTCAGGGCAGCAGTAGGACCAGTAACGGCCGTCGGAGATGCACAGCGCTTCGAGCACGGGCACGTCGAGCGCCCCGCAGGCCGTACGCAAGCGCTGCGCGAGCGGCCTCAGCCGTTCCATCGTCTGCGGGGCGCTCTCCCCCTCGGCGGGGTCCTGACAGAGGAAGACGACAATCGCGTCAGGGCGGGTTTCGCGCCTTTCGCTGCCCTCGATCAGGCATTGCGCCAACTGGTCGGCTACGGGTGCCCACTCCTCGGGCTCGGGCGGAATGCCCAGCCTGAGCCGGCCACCGAAGCGGCCCCGACCGCCGTGCAGGGCCACCATGACCACGCTGTCGTTCGGGTGAAAACCCATGAGGTACGGAAGGGCATCGGCAAGGTCCGCGGGCCCGCGCAGGGTGATCTGCTGAGCATCGGACGGCCCGGTGGTTTCGTCGCGCTTGTTCATGGCACGACCGTCCCGCGAGCGGCCGCATTCCGCGACCCCTGTGGATAACGTTATCCACAGGGGTCGCACCACCGTTCGTGCGTTGTCACAGCCATGAGGTTGCATGGAGGCATGACCGACGCGGAACGCGCCCTGCGGTCAGCGGGGCTCTCGCTCACCCGGCCAGAGCGAGGACGAGCGGAAGCACCTGAGCGGCTCCGGCCTGGCGCAGGAGCCGTGCGCCTACGGCCAGGGTCCATCCGGAATCGGAGTAGTCGTCGATGAGCAGGACCGGGCCGGGGTTGGCCGTCAGAGCGACGACGAGATCGTCGGGGACGGTGAACGCGGCGGCCAGGGCCCGCAGCCGCTGCGCGGAGTTGCTACGGTGCGCGCCGTGCTCATCGGCGTGCGGGGTGTAGGCCAGGCTGCCCAGCAGGGGAAGCCTCCCGACCCGGGCCACGCCCTCGGCCAGCGAACCGACCAGCTGGGGGCGGGTACGGGACGGCATGGCGACGATTCCCACGGGCCGCGCCGCTGCGTCAGGCGCGCCGCCGGCCCAGCCGCCCGGTGAGCGGGCCCAGTCGGCCACCACCGTCACCACGGCAGCCAGCACGTCGTCCGGGACCTGCCCGTCCGCCGCTCGGGCCGACAGGATCGGGCGCAGGCGGTTGCCCCAGCCGATGTCCGACAGCCTTCCCAGCGCCCGCCCGGTGACTGCCTGCTGGCCTGCGGGGATACGGCCCTTCAGGTCCATCCCGACCGCGGCGAGGCCGGTCGGCCACATCTTGCGCGGCTCGACCTCGACCCCCGGGCGGTCCAGCTCGCCCGTCGCCGCCGCGAGGGCTGCGGGAGGGACAGCCGGATCGAGCCAGGGTCCGGCGCAGGAGTCGCAGCGACCGCAGGGGACCGCCTTCTCGTCGTCGAGCTGCCGCTGCAGGAACTCCATGCGGCAGCCCGTGGTCGCCACGTAGTCCCGCATGGCCTGCTGCTCGGCTTGTCGCTGCCGGGCCACCCACGCATACCGCTCCGCGTCGTACGCCCATGGCTGCCCCGTCGCGGCCCAGCCCCCCTTCACGCGCCTGACCGCCCCGTCGACGTCCAGAACCTTCAGCATCGTCTCCAGACGCGAGCGCCGGAGATCTACCAGCGGTTCCAGCGCCGGCAGCGACAACGGACGCCCCGCCTCGTCGAGGACCGCCAGCGTGCGCCGCACCTGTTCCTCGGGCGGGAAGCCCACCGAAGCGAAGTACGCCCAGATCGCCTCGTCCTCCTTGCCCGGGAGCAGCAGCACATCCGCATGGTCCACACCGCGGCCCGCACGGCCCACCTGCTGGTAATAGGCGATCGGGGAGGAGGGCGACCCCAGGTGCACCACGAACCCCAGGTCCGGCTTGTCGAAACCCATGCCCAGCGCTGAGGTCGCCACCAGCGCCTTCACCCGGTTCGCCAGGAGATCCTCCTCCGCCTGCAACCGATCGGCGTTCTCCGTCTTCCCCGTGTAGGAAGCCACCGGATACCCACGCTGCCGGAGGAACGCCGCGACCTCCTCCGCCGCCGCCACCGTCAGCGTGTAGATGATCCCCGAGCCCGGCAGGTCATCCAGCCGCTCCCCCAGCCACGCCAGCCGATGTGCCGCATCGGGCAGCTCCAGCACACCCAGCCGCAGGCTCTCCCGGTCCAGCGGCCCCCGCAGCACCAGAGCGTCCCCGCTCCCCGTGCCCAGTTGCTCCGCCACGTCCGCGGTCACACGCGCGTTCGCGGTCGCCGTCGTGGCGAGCACCGGTACACCGGCCGGCAACTCGGCCAGCATCGTGCGCAACCGCCGGTAGTCGGGCCGGAAGTCATGGCCCCAGTCCGAGATGCAGTGCGCTTCGTCGACCACCAGAAGACCCGTGGTGGCCGCGAGTTTCGGCAGCACCTGATCACGGAAATCGACAGAATTGAGACGTTCCGGGCTGACCAGGAGAACGTCGGTCTCACCGCGCTCCACCTCCCCGTAGATCGTCTCCCAGTCCTCCGGGTTGGCGGAGTTGATCGTGCGCGCCTGGATACCGGCTCGCGCCGCCGACTCGACCTGGTTGCGCATCAGGGCGAGCAGCGGCGAAATGATCACCGTGGGGCCGGAGCCACGCCGCCGCAGCAGGGCGGTGGCCACGAAGTACACCGCCGACTTTCCCCAGCCGGTGCGCTGCACCACCAGCGCACGCCGGTGCTCCTCCACCAGTGCCGCCACGGCCTGCCACTGGTCCTCCCGCAGCCGCGCCGCGCCTGCTGGACCGCCGACGAGCTCGGCGAGAATGGCGTCGGCTTCAGCGCGGAGCTCCAGGTTGTCCATGTCCCCCATGCAACCCGATGGCACCGACAATCGGCGAATCCGGCCCGGTGTGGCGCACTCCGGGCTGCTCCGACGCGCAGGGACGGAGGAGGTGTCCCCCGCCGGTCCTCGAAGGCCAGGCGTGACGAAAGGCTTCGTTCGTCGCCGAACGGGCAGGGATATCCGTGTCATTCCGTCAGATATCAGTCAGCCGCGCCATTTGCTCGTTGCCGCCCGCCGGTGCGACAGGAAGAATTGGAGTCGCTCCCCGCACGGTCTCTTCGCGGGCCCGGAAGGGCTGTGCCGCGGCGCGCCCTCACTCGACCCTGCCCGCACCGTGGGCGTGTAGCGAAGGGAGGACCGTGACCTTCGGATTCGCGCCGTCCGCAGCCTCTTCACTGTCGGCATCCGCCGGCTCCGTCAATCACACCGCCAGGATCCTCGAACCAGCCGAGTGGGCCGCGGCGGGCATACCCCTGCTGCGTAGTCCGCGGGAGGTGGTCAGTGGCCTCCACGCGCGGCACCGGCCGACTACTGCCACCGCGGTCGTCGCCGTCCTCGACCATGAGGGACGGCTCACGGCCAGTGCCTCTTTCACCCGGCGGTCCACCGTGGCAGCGGACGGCTGGGAATTCCGCAACGCCCTGCTGGCGCATCTGCGCCGGGTGATCCCGCACGATCTGCGCCGCCGCACCCCCGTGCGGACCGCGGTCCTGCTCTACTGCCGTGAGGGCGACGAGCGTTGGACCGAGGAGGACGGGGCCTGGATGTGGGGGCTGAGAGACGCCTGCACCCTGCACGGCCTGCGCTGTGGGGCCTACATCACCCTGACGCGCGGAGGCTGGCAGGTCCTCGGCGAGGGCCGGGGCGGCCGCAGCCCGACACTGCTGTCCAGACCGTCCGCCCTCGCGGACACGTCCTCCGGCCATGACCCCGTTCCGCTGAGCACCGGGGGCGGGGCGGTCGAGGCACTGCGGCGGAGCGCCGCGCGGTGAAAAGGGACGTGGGCCCCGGATGTCCTCAGGGACGGCCGGGACCCACGGACGTACAGCTCAGACTCCGGCACCCAGTGCGGAGTTGATCGTCTGCGGGTCCCCGCAGACGATCAGCATCGACCCGGAGCGCTCCCGCACGCCGGACAGTGCTCGGGCAGCCACGTCGTCGAGGTCGCCGTTCACCGCGACAACGACCACGGCACGGGACGCGCAGCGGTCGGCGTCGGCCGTGCGGGCGAAGAAGACGTCGTCGCCCGCGTCGTACTGCGCCCAGTAGGCGGTCTCTCCGAAGGAGAGTTCGTGCGTGGCCCACGGGTGCTGCTCCCCGGTGGTGAGCACCAGGATGTCGCCAGGCGCCCTCCCGGAGTCGAGCAGCAGGTCGACGGCCCCATCGGCTGCGTCGACGGCGCCACCGGCCGGAGCCGGAATCAACTGGAACTGTGCTGCGGAACCCTCGTCCGGCAGCTTCCGCCCGGCAGGAGCCGGGGTGGCGGGAGCGGGGGACGCGGGATGCGGGCGCGGCGCCGGGGGCGCGGGCCTCGCGGGGCCGCGACCCGGGCTGCCGGGGCGCGGGGTGGCCGCGGAACGCGGGCCGGGTACGGGACGGGGGGTCGGCGCGGTGCGGCCGGCGGCCGGAGTGACGCGGGGACCCTGGGCGCTCTCGGGAATGTGAGGCTCCTCGGGGATGAGAGGCATGAATGGTTGTCTTGTGCAGCCGACGCGGACACGTCGGCGGGTGGATGCGCCTGCGCGATCAGAAGTCGAAGCCGAGCTGGCCCCCGCTTTCCAGTGCCGCCGCCTCTGCGGAGAAACGGACCTTCTTCAGGTGCTGCCACCTGGGCAGCGCGTCGAGGTAGGCCCAGCTGAGGCGGTGGTGAGGCGTAGGCCCCCGTTCCTCCAGCGCGGCCCGGTGCACCGGTGACGGATAACCGGCGTTCGCGCCGAAGGCGAAGTCTGCGTACTGCCCTGTGTCCGCACCCAGTTCGGCCATCATCGTGTCCCGGTGCACCTTGGCGATCACCGACGCCGCGGCGACGGCGATGCAGGACTGGTCGCCCTTGATCACGGTACGGACGTTCCAGGGCGGGCCGAGGTAGTCGTGCTTGCCGTCGAGGATCACGGCGTCCGGCCGCACGGGCAGCCCCTCGAGCGCCCTGACGGCCGCGAGACGGAGTGCCGCGGTCATACCGAGGTCGTCGATCTCCAAGGGGGACGCGTGTCCCAGCCCGTAGGCCGTGACCCACTTCTCGAGCGTCGGGGCGAGTTCCGCCCGGCGCTTGGGGCTGATCAGTTTGGAGTCGGTGAGGCCCTCGGGGGGCCTGCGGAGACCTGTGACGGCCGCGCACACGGTGACGGGGCCGGCCCACGCTCCGCGTCCGACCTCGTCGACACCGGCGACGGTCCTGGCACCGGATGTAGCGCGCAGTGAGCGCTCGACGGTGTGCGTGGGTGGTTCGTACGGCATGGCGCCTGCCAGGTTACGCCGATGGGCACGGCAAGAACACCCCGGGGCACCGTCCAGCGGTTCGGCACGGGGCCGGCCGAGCCCGGAACACCCGTGCCGATACTCCGGACGGGCACCGGTGGGTCACCGGCCACGGGGGATCCCAGCGCCTCTGCGGGACGGGGGCGCACCCGAACACCCCGGCCGGGACCGGGCGTTCGGGGGGTGCTTTGCTTCGGGTGCTCAGGACGCGAGGCGGACAGACGCCTCAGTACGGGTCGTAGGAGTCCTCCTCCTCGTACCCGTCCTCCCGCTCGTCGGTTTCCTGGCCGAGGCCGTAGCACTCGGTCCCGTGGTTCTGGACGGGACGCTTCTCCAAGATGTCCCGGGCCCTGACTTCGCCCCAGCTGGAGGAGTACCACGGAGCGTCCAGGAGGGCGGCGTCGCGCTCGAAGTTCCGCAGGGCGCAGGACCTCAGCGGTTCCGGCAGCGTGTCAAGGGCCGGTACGGCGTCCGCGGAGAGGTCCTTGAGGTAGTCGATGTCGATCGGCTTGCCGCTCTCGTACCGCTGGACGTTCTGTTCCGCGATCATGCCGTCGGGCGAGAGGAGACCGAAGGCGAGCACACCGGCCGCCGCACTCACCGCGACCGCGCGCGGCAGCAGCCTGGCGCCGAAGACGCCGGCCGCGATGATCAGGATCAGTACCACTCCGAGCCAGAGTTCCACCGCGGCGACGGAGATCCGCAGCCTGGTCAGCCCGAAGGCGTCCACATAGAGGTCCATGCGACGCAGCGCGGAGGCCACGACGACGAGCGTGAGTACGCACAGGGATCCGAGAACGCTCCGGACGAGGGTGCGGTCGCTCGGCCGGCCCCGTGGTGCCCAGCGCAGGGCGAGCGCGATGACGAGCAGGGTCAGCACGGTGGCCCAGAGAAGCTGCCAGAAGCCCTGCCGGGCGTATTCGGAGAGCTTCAGGCCCGTCTCGTCCAGCACCTTGTCGTACCCGCCCAGGAGAACGACGAGCTGGAGCGCGACGAAGACGGCGAAGAGCAGGTTGAGCACGATCAGCGGAAGTGCCCACTCCGCCCTGTTCCTCGCCTTGCCCGGCCGGACGGTGATGCGGTCCCAGCGCACCGGCGCCGCGGCGCTGTGCGCGGCGGCGAGTGCTCCGACGAGTCCGAGTACGAAGAGGAAGACCCGCCAGGGGCTGTCACCGACCGACACGTCGGGGGTGAGGCTGCCCAGCAGGTCGGCGAAGGCGGCGTCAGCGGAGGCGAAGAGCGCACCGAACACGATGAGCAACGCCACGGCCACCACGGTGCTGCGCACGACGGTGCGCATCCGGCCTCGGGTGTCGTCCACGCGGGCCCGCACCCCGCTCCATCCCCAGCGCACCCCGGCGGCGGCCGAGGGGAACAGCCCCAGCGATCCGAGCAGCACACCTGGCCAGCCACGGCTTCCGTGCAGGGCGAGGGAGCCCAGGGCGAGGGCCGACACCATGGCGAGGAAGACCGGCCATCCTGCTTCCCTGAGCGCCGGAATCGTCAGGAGCGCCAGGCCACCCACCGCCCAGACGGCGGTCCAGGGCCGCAGCCTGCGTCCTGCCGTGCGCGCGGCGAAGAAGGCCCCCGAGGCGGCCGGAACGGCCACGATCAGCAGGTTGGGCCCCAGGCCGTCACCGAGCACCAGGGCGCTGAGGAGGGCCGTCGCGAAGACCGACCAGAGTGTCGCCGGTCCTATCGCGGGCGGGGACGGAGGCCGCAGCCGGGACAGCACGCCGGGCGGCTGCTGCTGCCCCCGCCGCTGCCACAGGTCCGCCCGGGGCGGCGCGGGATACGCGGGTGACTCCGGCACGTCCGGGCCCACATTGCGCGGCGGGACCGGCGCTGTGGAAGCCCTTGCCGGCTTCCCCGCCGCCTTCGCACGCCCCTCCCCTTCGGACGGCATCCCGCTGCCCGGATCAGGCGCGGTGGCGGACATGGCTGCCACCGCGTCGCCGGTCACCGGCGGCTCCGGTGACGTCTCGGGCCGGCTGGACGTATCGGACGGCTGATCGGACATGGGACCCCTCCCGGACCGGGGTCCGCTCGCACGGCCACATCGCGGCGCTCCGGCCCCGGCGTCTCTAGGCGCGCGCCATCAAGATCGATGAGGGCGGCGTGGCCGAAAGAGTAAGTCCCGTTCGGGCTGTTCGAACGGCCGGGGCCGCCCCTGTGGCAGGACCGTGACAAGAGACGCCGATCCGGCAACGGCTCGCCGAGCTGCCCGGCGGGACCTTCAGCGCCGTGCCGGAGCGAGAGGGACCCAGTCGGGCAGTTCCTCCGTACGGGCCAGCCAGTCGGCCGGAGGGGCGCCGCCCGGCTCCGCGGCCACGATTCCGCCGACGATGGCGCAGGTGGTGTCCACGTCACCGCCGACCTGAGAGGTCACCCAGAAGCCCTCTTCGAAGTCGCCGAGGCTCCGTGCCGCCGACCAGAGGGCGAACGGCACCGTGTCGTGCGCACTCGTACGGCGGCCGTTGCCGAGCACCGCCGCGACCGTTCCCGCGTCCCGGTAGTCGAGCATGTCGCGCGCCCTGCGCAACCCTGCGCCGACCGCGCTGCGGGGCACGAGGGCGACGACGCCGTCGATCAGATCCTCCGGCGTCGGCGGCCCTCCCGGTGCGGCGACGAGGGCGGCGGCGGCCGCGACGGCCATGGCCCCCACGACGGCTTCGCGGTGCTGATGGGTGGTGTACGAAGAGATCTCGGCCTGGTGGGTGGCCTGTTCCGGGTCGTCCGCGTACCAGGCGCCCAGCGGCGCGATACGCATGGCCGATCCGTTCCCCCAGGAGCCCTGGCCCTGGAACAGGGCGGACGCCAGTTCCCGCCAGTCACCGCCTTCCCTCACCAGCCTGAGCAGCCGGTTCACCGCGGGCCCGTAGCCGCGGTCGAAGTCGTGGTGCCGGGCGAAGGAGTGGGCGAGCGCGTCCTGGTCGATACGCTCGTGCGCGGCCAGCACGGCGAGTACGGAGCAGGCCATCTCGGTGTCGTCGGTCCACTGCCAGCCGTCGGGCGGCAGTTCCCGGTTCTTGAGCAAGGGATAATTGGCCGGGACGAAGAACTGGGAGCCGAGGGCATCTCCCACGGACAGTCCACGCAGGCTGGCCAGAGCGCGTTCGAAGCGGTCGGAAGCAGAGTCAGCGGTCATCGCCGTACCACTCTATCCGGTGGTGCCGTACGGCTCAGGGGTTCGCCACCGTGCGAAGGGCCGGTCGAGCGTATAGCGGCCGTTCTCGCCGAGCAGCAGCGTCCTGGATTCACCGTTCCCCGGGTTGGACAGCGATTCGAATTCCGCCACCGACCAGTGGAACCAGCGCATGCAGAAGAGCCTCATGGTCAGCCCATGGGTGACCAGCAGGACGTTCGGCGGATGGTCGGGAGCCTCGAAGCTGCGGTGGAGGCTCTCCAGGAACGCGTCGACCCGGTCGTACACATCGGCCCCTGACTCGCCCTGCGCGAAGCGGTAGAAGAAGTGTCCGTACGCGTCCCGGTAGGTCTTCTGCAGCCTGACGTCGTCGCGGTCCTGCCAGTTGCCCCAGTCCTGCTCGCGAAGCCGGGGCTCTTCCCTGACACGCACATGTCCCGGATCGAGGCCGAACGCCCTGAACGTCTCGTGCGTGCGTCGGTAAGGAGAGATGTAGACACTGACACGCTCGTCACCGAACATCTCGCACAGCCGTGTGCCCGTCGCCTGCGCCTGGCTCAGGCCCCTCGCCGTGAGCCTGAGGGCGTGGTCGGGCTCACGTTCGTAGACGGTGTCGTCGGCGTTGCCCTCCGACTCACCGTGCCGGACGAGAACGATGCGTTGCGGTCGCGCCATGTACCGACCCTAGATGCCGTCCAGCACGATCGAGCAATTGTGCGGGCTCCATCGGGCACATGTGACCAAGGAAACGAGCAGGGAGACGGCCGGGGGACGGCCGTACCCGCGCGGTCAGGTCAGACCGTCCACGTCGGATCGAGCTGCACCACGTCCCCCGCGAGCGAGGCGACGTCCCTCTCGGTCTCCGCCCGCGCGGAAAGCCGGGCGACGCCCTCCGGCCGGTACTTGCCGCGTTCGGCACTGGACTGCCACATCGACAGCACCAGGAACTCATGGCCCGGGGCTTCTCCGAACACTCCGCGCAGCATCCCGGGGGAACCCGCCATGGCCGGGTTCCACACCCGTTGCTGCATGAGCGCGAAGTGGTCGACCCGATCCTCGTGCACCCGGCTGTGCGCCACCCTGACGGTGTCCGCGTCGGTGAACTGCGGCTCAAAACCCGTCTTCACGTCGAAGCGGTGGTCGAAGAGCTTGACCTGCATGTCCGTGTACGTGCCGGACTGCGGGGCGGCCAGTCGATCATGCCGACGGGCCATGAAGGAGTCGTAGAAGACCCGGTTCTCCCAGAAGGCGAACACGTGGGCGACTTCGGGCCGCCCTCGGCTCCACCCGCCGCTCTGACCCCGGAATCCCGGCTCGTCGAGCAGCCCCGCCCACTTCCGCTGCCCCCGCTCGAAACCGCGACGGTCCAACACGGTGCAGCGCATCCACTTGACCAGCACCGAGCCATCGTACGGGCGTCCGGCAGGTCGCGGGTCACGCTCCGCACGCACCTGGGCCGCCCGGCGCTGACAGCAGACAACTCCGGCCACACGATGGCCCGAAAACGACGTCCGTTTCCAACGCGGTTGGATCCACGGACAGTTACGGACATGATCTGAGGATGGAAGAGGTCCGTCGGTCCAGCAGCGAGGAGGCACGTCCGATGAGCACTCCCAACAAGGACATCGAGAAGGTCGAAGTGAGGGTCAAATGGGACCCCAGCGCCAGCGGTGAGCCCGCCAACGACCTCGACATCATCGCGGCGACGTACGGGACGGACGCGCCGTACGGAAGTCCCGTCCACCTCGTGCATTTCGACAGCAGGTCACCGGACGGCACGATCACGCTGAACCGGGACAGCCGCACGGGACAGGGTTTCGGCTTCGACGAGGTCATGACGCTCGAACTGGACCGGCTGTCGGACGCGTACGCCAGGGTCGTGGTCGGCGTAGCCATCCAGCAGCGCGACGGCCACAAGACCTTCGGCCAGATCGAGCACACAGCCGTGCAGATCCGTGAGGGTTACACAAACCTGGCCGAGGACGACTTCTCGGCGGTGGCGGCCGCCACCGCCGCCGTCGTCGCGGAATTCGTCCGGGACTCCTCGGGATGCTGGGGCTTCCACGGCGGCGTCCGCGGTTTCGAAGGCGACCCCGGAGCGTTCTCCGCCGAGATGGGGAACCGCTCGGACTGACGTCGACGGACAGGCCGGCCGCCGGCGCGCGGCAACCGGGTCCGGCGTCCACGCCTGCGGCCGCTACGGCATCGCGCCGCTCCCCCGCACGCATAAGGGGACCGGCCTGTGGCCGGTCCCCTTATGAGCTGCTGGTCAGCTACCCGTGCGGACTACACCGGACATCCGTCCGATGCGATGCCGCCCGTTGATCAGCTGCACCCGCTGGTCGAGCCGCAGCCCTCGCAGATGTAGCAGGACCCGGCACGCTGCATCTTCGTACCGCACGAGAAGCACAGCGGCGCGTCCGCGCTGATGCCGAGCTGCATCTCGACGAGCTCGGCCGAGGTGTGCGCGGTCCTGGGGGCCGGCTTCTCCGCGACGCCCTCCTCGGGCGACGCGACAGCCTTCAGCGGCTCCACGAGCACGGGGGCGGACTGGGCCAGGCTCTCCGAGTCGAGATCGTCGTCCCCGAAGGCGGGCTCGTACGAACCGGTGTCGAGGTGACGCTGACGCTCCTCGGCCGAGTGGATCCCGAGCGCGGAGCGCGTCTCGAACGGCAGGAAGTCGAGAGCCAGGCGGCGGAAGATGTAGTCGACGATCGACTGCGCCATCCGCACGTCCGGGTCGTCCGTCATACCGGCCGGCTCGAAGCGCATGTTGGTGAACTTGGAGACGTAGGTCTCCAGCGGCACGCCGTACTGCAGACCGACCGAGACCGCGATCGAGAAGGCGTCCATCATGCCCGCGAGAGTCGAACCCTGCTTGGACATCTTCAGGAAGACCTCGCCGAGACCGTCGTCCGGGTAGGAGTTGGCGGTCATGTACCCCTCGGCGCCACCCACCGTGAATGAGGTGGTGATGCCGGGACGGCCCTTGGGCAGACGCTTGCGGACCGGGCGGTACTCGACGACCTTCTCGACGGCCGTACGAATCGTGTCCTCGGCCTTGGCGGTGACCTCGACCTTCTCCTTCTCCTTGGTCTTCGCGGAGAGGGGCTGGCCGACCTTGCAGTTGTCGCGGTAGATCGCGAGCGCCTTGACGCCCATCTTCCACGCCTCGAAGTAGACCTCCTCGACGTCCTCGACGGTGGCCGTCTCCGGCAGGTTCACCGTCTTGGACAGCGCGCCGGAGATCCACGGCTGGATGGCCGCCATCATCCGGACGTGGCCCATGGCCGAGATGGAACGCTCCCCCATGGCGCAGTCGAAGACCTCGTAGTGCTCGGCCTTCAGACCGGGGGCGTCGATCACATTGCCGTGGTCGGCGATGTGGGCCACGATCGCCTCGATCTGCTCCGGCTGGTAGCCGAGGCGGCGCAGGGCCTGCGGGACCGTGCCGTTGACGATCTGCATCGAACCGCCGCCGACGAGCTTCTTGAACTTGACCAGGGCGAGGTCGGGCTCGAGACCGGTGGTGTCGCAGGACATCGCGAGACCGATGGTGCCGGTCGGTGCGATGACCGAGGCCTGGGCGTTGCGGAAGCCGTTCTTGGCGCCGAGGCGGATCACGTCCTGCCAGGCCTCCGTCGCGGCGGCCCAGATCGGCGAGTCGAGGTCGTCGACGTGGACGGCCACGGCGTTGGCGTCCGCGTGCTGCTTCATGACGCGCTGGTGAGGCTCGGCGTTGCGGGCGTAGCCGTCGTACGGTCCGACGACAGCGGCCAGCTCCGCGGAGCGCCGGTAGGAGGTGCCGGTCATCAGCGAGGTGATGGCGCCGGCGAGCGCACGGCCGCCGTCGCTGTCGTAGGCGTGCCCGGTCGCCATCAGCAGGGCGCCCAGGTTGGCGTAGCCGATGCCCAGCTGGCGGTAGGCGCGGGTGTTGTCGCCGATCTTCTGGGTCGGGAAGTCCGCGAAGCAGATCGAGATGTCCATCGCGGTGATGACCAGCTCGACGACCTTGGCGAAGCGCTCGGCCTGGAAGGACTGGTGGCCCTCGCCGTCGTCCTTGAGGAACTTCATCAGGTTCAGCGAGGCGAGGTTGCACGAGGTGTTGTCCAGGTGCATGTACTCGCTGCAGGGGTTCGAGCCGTTGATGCGGCCGGACTCCGGGCAGGTGTGCCACTGGTTGATGGTGTCGTCGTACTGGATGCCCGGGTCGGCGCAGGCCCAGGCCGCCTCGGCCATCTTGCGGAAGAGGGACTTCGCCTCGACCTCTTCGATGACGTCACCGGTCATACGGGCGCGCAGGCCGAACTTCCCGCCGGACTCGACGGCCTTCATGAACTCGTCGTTCACACGGACCGAGTTGTTGGCGTTCTGGTACTGGACGGACGTGATGTCGTCGCCGCCCAGGTCCATGTCGAAGCCCGCGTCACGCAGGGCGCGGATCTTCTCCTCCTCCTTCACCTTGGTCTCGATGAAGTTCTCGATGTCGGGGTGATCGACGTCGAGGATGACCATCTTGGCCGCACGGCGGGTGGCGCCACCCGACTTGATCGTTCCTGCGGAGGCGTCGGCACCGCGCATGAAGGAGACCGGCCCGGAGGCGTTGCCGCCGGAGGACAGCAGTTCCTTGGAGGAGCGGATGCGGGAGAGGTTCAGGCCGGCACCGGAGCCGCCCTTGAAGATCATGCCCTCTTCCTTGTACCAGTCGAGAATCGACTCCATGGAGTCGTCGACGGCCAGGATGAAGCAGGCCGAGACCTGCTGCGGCTGGGGCGTTCCGACGTTGAACCAGACCGGGGAGTTGAAGCTGAAGATCTGGTGCAGGAGGGCGTAGGCCAGCTCGTGCTCGAAGATCTCGGCGTCGGCGGGAGAGGCGAAGTAGCTGTAGTCCTCGCCGGCCTTCCGGTACGTCTTCACGATCCGGTCGATCAGCTGTCGCAGACCGGTCTCGCGCTGCGGCGTGCCGACAGCACCCCGGAAGTACTTGCTGGTGACGATGTTGACCGCGTTCACCGACCAGAAGTCGGGGAACTCGACGCCACGCTGCTCGAAGTTGATCGAGCCGTCGCGCCAGTTGGTCATGACGACGTCACGGCGCTCCCACGCGACCTCGTCGTACGGATGCACGCCGGGAGTCGTGTGGATGCGCTCGATGCGCAGGCCCTGCTTGGTCGCAGTCGACTTGGCTCCCTTGGTGCGGGAACCTCGTGCCGGGCCGCTCGCCGTCTCTGTCATGCCGCCTCCCATATGTGGGCAAAAACGCCCTGAAGTGCCCAGTTCTTCCCAGGGCACAGTGTGTGTCTGATGCTCCGGACGCCACGCACAGCGTCTCGGAACAGGCCTGTTGCCGCTGCCACCGGCTCCACCGGCCGGCTCAGTGCTCAATCAGCGGCGACTGCGGCGGGGGCGGGGACCTCGAGGGTCTCGCCACTCCCGCCTTGTTCTGCACGGGGCCGCTGATCGCGGAGCTCCGCGATCGCGGTCTCGAAGTCCTCGAGCGTGTCGAACGCCCGGTACACGGATGCGAAACGCAGGTACGCGACGAGGTCGAGTTCCTGCAGGGGTCCGAGTATGGCCAGACCCACATCGTGTGTCGTCAGTTCGGCACTGCCGGTGGCCCGCACGGCCTCCTCGACCCGCTGGCCGAGCTTCGCCAGTGCGTCCTCGGTGACAGGCCGGCCCTGGCACGCCTTGCGGACCCCCGAGATGACCTTGGTGCGACTGAAGGGCTCGGTGACGCCACTGCGCTTGACCACCATCAGTGAGCAGGTTTCCACCGTCGTGAAGCGACGGGAGCAGTCGGGGCACTGCCGGCGCCGTCGGATCGACGTCCCGTCGTCCGTCGTGCGACTGTCCACGACCCGGCTGTCGGGGTGCCTGCAGAAGGGGCAGTGCATATCTCCGAACCCTCCTTCACAGCACGACTGAATAGCCCTCCGTGCCCTGTTCAGGGCCCCTGAGGACAGTCACAAGCATAGGCGATGAACTCGACCCCGATGGACCGGGGACCACTACTTATGGGCAGCGACAGCAACGCAACCACTACATCTAGGGTTTCGCCCCACTTCCACCCCCCGCGCGTGTCGCGCCTTCACGAGGGCCGGGGGGCAGCCTACGGCCCGGCACGAGGGTACGGGAAACGCGCGGAGGTCCTCGCCTCGGGCCCACCGCCGGCAGCCTCCGGCGGATGCGGGTGAGTGCTCCCGAGAGCTTCCGCACGCCGCACGCGGGGCACACCCCCGCGCGCGCGTACGGACCGGCGGAACGCTAGCGTGACACCCGGAGCCCACCGGCCGATTCAAGCCGACCGCCTCCGCACATACACCTCCGAGCGAACCCGTAACAGCCCTTTATTTGTTTTTCACTCGAACGTGTGTTTGGCGCAACCTTTCGAAAGCTACTACCGTTGCCTAACCAGGGAGACCATTCGAGAGGGGCCGACGTGACCACCACCGCAGACAGCGCCACCATCACTGCCCAGGACCACCGCTCCCAGGGCCGACTTGAGCCGGTGCATGCCATGAATGACTCAGTCATGAACGCGGAGGGGCCGGAGCCCACGCGACCCGCGCGCTCCTTGCCCGGCCGCCCCCCAGGGATCCGGGCGGACAGCTCGGGGCTCACGGACCGGCAGCGGCGCGTGATCGAGGTGATCCGGGACTCGGTGCAGCGGCGAGGCTATCCTCCGTCGATGCGCGAGATCGGCCAGGCGGTGGGACTGTCCAGCACCTCCTCCGTCGCCCACCAGCTGATGGCTCTGGAGCGCAAGGGCTTCCTGCGCCGCGACCCGCACCGGCCGCGCGCATACGAGGTCCGGGGCTCGGACCAGCCCACCACTCAGGCGACCGACACCACCGGGAAGCCCGCCGCCTCGTACGTGCCACTGGTCGGCCGGATCGCGGCCGGCGGCCCGATCCTCGCCGAGGAGTCGGTCGAGGACGTCTTCCCCCTCCCCCGCCAGCTCGTCGGTGACGGCGAGCTCTTCGTGCTGAAGGTCGTCGGTGACTCGATGATCGAGGCAGCGATCATGGACGGGGACTGGGTCACGGTGCGGCGCCAGCCAGTCGCGGAGAACGGCGACATCGTGGCAGCCATGCTGGACGGCGAAGCCACGGTCAAGCGGTTCAAGCGCGAGGACGGCCATGTGTGGCTGCTCCCGCACAACTCCGCCTACCAGCCGATCCCCGGTGACGAGGCGACGATCCTGGGCAAGGTCGTGGCCGTGCTGCGGCGGGTTTGAGCTCCGCCGGTCAGGACTGGGCCCCGGGATCCCTGCGTCGGTTCCGGGGCCCTGACGTGTCCGGGGGCCGTGGCGCGCCGCCCCACCCCTGGCACGGCCCCACCGTGGACCGGCCGACCCTACGGCGGGCCACCGGGGACGGCCCGGCGCCCCGCCGCCTTCACTGCGCGGCCTTGGCCGCCGCGTCGATGGCCGCGAGTGAGCGCCGTGCCTGATTGCGGTCCGTGGTGTACCAGAAGTCGGGCAGCGAGGCGCGGAGATAGCTCCCGTACCGAGCATTGGCCAGCCGGGGGTCGAGCACCGCGACCACGCCCTTGTCACCCGTGGCCCGGACGAGCCGGCCCGCACCCTGAGCCATCAGCAGCGCCGCGTGGGTCGCCGCCACCGCCATGAACCCGTTGCCGCCGGCTTCCTCGACCGCCTTCTGGCGGGCGCTCATCAGCGGGTCGTCCGGCCGGGGGAACGGAATCCGGTCCATGACCACGAGCTGGCAGCTCGGGCCGGGCACATCGACGCCCTGCCAGAGGGACAGCGTCCCGAACAGGCAGGTCTCGGGATCCGCCGCGAAATTCTTGATCAGCTCCCCGAGCGTCTCCTCACCCTGCAGCAGGATCGGCTTGTCCTGCCGGCCGCGCAACTCCTCGGCTGCCGCCTGCGCCGCCCTCATGGAGGAGAACAGCCCCAGGGTGCGACCCCCCGCCGCCTCCACCAGCTCGGCGAGCTCATCGAGCATGTCGGTGCGGGAACCCTCCCGGCCGGGCAGGGCCAGATGCCGGGCGACGTACAGGATTCCCTGCTTCGGGTAGTCGAACGGCGAGCCGACGTCGAGACCCTTCCACTGCGGGACGTCCTCACCCGCCGTCCCCTCGGGAGCGAGCCCCAGCGATGCCCCCACCCCGTTGAAGTCACCGCCCAGCTTGAGCGTGGCCGAGGTCAGCACCACCGACCGTTCGGCGAACAGCTTCTCGCGCAGCAGCCCGGAGACCGACAGCGGCGCGACCCGGACCGACGCGCCGAAGCGGTCATGGCGCTCGTACCAGACGACGTCGTACTCGGAGCCCTGGGTGATGCGCTCCGCGACACTGTGGACGGACTCGACGGACGCCATGGCCTGCTTGCGTACCGCGTCCTCGTCCTGGACCGACTTGTCCCGGGTACCGCCGAGGGCGGAAATCACCGTACGCGCGGCATCGCGCAAGGCCATCAGCGCGTAGCCGAGGTCTTCCGGCACCTCTTCGAGGCGTCCTGGGAGCGCCAGCTCCAGCACCCGCTCGAAGCCCTCCGACGCGGTCAGGAGGGCGTCCGCCGCCTTCTCGTTGACCAGCTTCGCGGCACGGCGCACCGCACGGTTGACCTGGCCGGGGGTGAGCTCGCCGGTGGCCGCCCCGGTGACCCGCGAGACCAGCTCATGGGCCTCGTCGACGATGAGCACCTCGTGCTGGGGAAGCACCGGGGCGCCCTCGATCGCGTCGATCGCGAGCAGGGCGTGGTTGGTGACGACGACATCCGCCAGCTTGGCCCGCTCACGGGCCGCCTCCGCGAAGCATTCGGCGCCGTAGGCGCACTTCGAGGCCCCGAGGCACTCACGCGAGGAGACGGAGATCTGGGCCCACGCCCGGTCCGATACACCCGGTGTCAGGTCGTCCCGGTCGCCGGTCTCCGTCTCGTCCGACCAGTCGCGCAGCCGCAGCAGGTCCTGGCCCAGCTTGCTCGACGGAGCCGCCGCTTCGAACTGGTCGAAGAGCCCCTCCTCCTCGTCCTGCGGAGCCCCCTCGTGGAGGCGGTGCAGACAGAGGTAGTTCGACCGGCCCTTGAGCATCGCGAACTGCGGTCGGCGGCGCAGCAACGGGTGCAGCGCGTCGACCGTACGCGGAAGGTCCCGCTCCACCAGCTGGCGCTGGAGGGCCAGCGTCGCCGTGGCCACCACGACCCGCTCGCCGTGGGCCAGCGCCGGCACCAGGTAGCCGAGTGACTTACCTGTGCCGGTACCGGCCTGGACGAGCAGATGGGCGTTGTCGTCGACGGCCTCGGCGACGGCCTCGGCCATGGAGACCTGGCCGGGCCGTTCCGTACCGCCCACAGCGGTGACGGCGGCATGGAGGAGCTCGGGGAGAGATGGCTTCGTCATAGCGCGTCCACCCTACGGCGCCCCACTGACACCTTCGAGCGGTCCCGGACTCACGCGGAGGGATGGAGCGGGTTCGCGACGGTGCCGTGGACGGCGGCGTGCGGGCGCTTAGGCCGGTCTCGGTAACCGTCCAGGTGCAGACGGTTGCGGTTGAGACACAGGCGCTCGATCGTCGGGGTCAGCATGTCGAAGATCTCGAACCGCTCCTTGAGGTCGGGGAAACGGGCGTGATGCCTCAGGATCTCGGCACGGACGAGTGACCAGAATTCACCCTCCGGTACGTCCAGTTGCTCCTCGCAGAGGGGAGACAGATAACGGAAGACACCCACGAAGAGCCCCGAGTGGATGAACTGGGTGAGGAAGGAGGGTTCCTCCGTGAGCAGGATCTCGCGGACGGCCTCGGACATCGTGTCGTGTTCCGGGAGACGCCGGGCACTGACGTTCACGTCGTCGACGAAGTCCTTGATCGCGAGGCGCACCGGTACGTCGTTCTCGTCGAAGACGACGATGGCGTTCTCACCGTGCGGCGAGAACACCGTGCCGTAGCGGTACAGGAAGTGCAGCAGCGGCGGCAGCAGCGCGGCGAAGAGCCGGGCCAGCCAGACCGCCGGGGCGAGGCCCGAGCGGGAGACGAGCTCGGCGGTGAAGGAACGGCCGTCGGGGTCCGTCAGCAGCAGCGAGGCCAGCGTACGGGCGCGCTCGCCGGGTGCGAGCCGGGGCTGCAGGGGCTCCCGCCAGATCGCTCCGAGGATCTCCTTGAACTGGTACGGCGACTCCGGCAGGTGGTCGTAGAGCGGGTGCTCCACGGCCACCGACGCGACCTCGCCGAGCAGGATGACGCCGCAGGTGTCCCGGAGGAACGGGTCTGCGTCGCACAGTCCCTGGACCCACGCGGTGACGGCGGGGGCGGCGAGCGTGCGTTCGGTCGGAAGCCCCCGCCAGACAAGGGTGTTGAGGATCGAGAGCGGCAGCTTGACCGTGTGCCGGTCGGGCCGCCCCACGTTGGTGAAGGTACGGATGGACTGCTGGGGCAGCCGGAGGTCGTCGTCGGTGTGCAGAGGCACGATGTCACCGTGCGCGATCGCGGGGGCGAAGAGTGGGACGATCCATTCGTCCCACTGCCACGGATGCACGGGAAGGAACAGATAGCCGGCGGGATCGAGACCCCGCCCGCGCAGGATCCCGTCGAAGGATTCCCGGACGCGCGGGTCCAGTTCCTGGGCGTAGAGGTCTTCGGGGATGGCGACACGGCCCACTCCCCGGTAGCCGGCTATACGGGTGCTGACGGCGATCCAGGGCAGTGCGGTGGCCGACCGGGCTTCGGGGGTGTAGCGGGCGGCATCCGCGGCGGAGAACCCGAGACGGCCCTTGTTCGCCACGAGCCACGGGTGTCCGGTCTGGTGGCCTTCGAGTTCGGCGTAGGGGAGTTCGGCGAGCTGTGGCGCGCGGAGGGCGGTGTGTTCGAGGTGTGCGTCGGCGATGAGGGTCGCGGTCAGTTCACGAATGAGGTGACCGAGCGTGGCACCGTCGAGGCCGAGCAGACGACGGCCACGGGCGAGGAAGCTGAGCGGGTCGTGGAAGGGGGTGCCGCCGTCGGTGCCTCCTTCCGCGCCGCGGCCTTCGGCGATGACCTCGTGGATCGTCGCGGGGTCGACGCGCCAGCTGCCGTAGACACCACGCCGGGCGTGGAAGTGCAGCGTCGCACCGTCGTCGAGCGGGACGGTGTAGTGGCCGGTCCGGCCGCCGCCGTCGGACGCCCGGGGTACGGGCTCGATGACTTCCTCGTAGGCGAACTCACCGAGCATCTTGGCGAGGAGCCTCGCCGACGCCCGGTCCCAGACGGTGCGGTTGAGTTCCGGAGTGTCGAGCGGCGTGTGGGACTCCGCCGGATGACGGCTCGCAGGGTATGTCGGCACGGGGACTCCTCCGGGTGGGACCGATGGGGTTCGAGCGGGCTGGGCGGTGCGGCGAGTTGTTCACAGGTGTTCACGGTGGGCTCGGTCGCGGACCATCAGGGCCGCTCGCTTGTCGGGAAGGTCCACTTCCGCGCAGAAGCGGAACCCGGCGCTCAGGAAGGCGGACATGGACGGGGTGTTGCGCAGGTCCGGCTCGGCGACCACCCGGCCGCAGAGCGGACGGTGGTCGAGTACGAGATCGGCGACGGCTCTGAGCAGTACGGTGCCGACACCACGCCCGCGGTTGCCCACGCCGCCGATGAGGAGGTGGATCCCCGTGTCGTGGGGCCGCACCGGGTAGTGGCGCGCCAGCGGGTCCAGATCCGCCCGGTAGATCTCCCAGTAGCTCATGGGCGTGCCGCCGAGGACTCCGAGGCAGGGGACGCTGCGCCCGTCCCCGACGAGCTGCCGGCGGAGATGGGCGGCGGTGACCGACTCCGGCCCGGCGAGCTCCCAGAAGGTGGCGACGGCGGGGTCGTTCATCCAGTGGCTGATCATTGCCAGGTCGCGTGCGGGGTTCACCGGCACGAGCCGGAACGCCCCGGCGGCGGTGGTGACCGGGCTCCATGTGCCGGGGTCGCCCACGAGAGCGGGAGCGTCGGCTCCTGCGGCTGCCTCCGGGTGGGCATCACCGAGCAGGGCGAGGAACTCTTCGGTGAGGCGCAGCTCAAGAGTGTCCTCGGTGCCGGTGGTGTCGTGCGGGACGACACCGGTCTCGGTGTGGGCATCGGCTCGATGCACCGTGACGCCCCCCTCTCGTGGTGTCAGGCGGTCATGTCCTGGAGCTGCGGAGCGGATTGGCGATGGTGACGTACACGGACTGCGTGTCCACCGGCCCGACGAGTTCGTCCAGGCCCTGCATCCGGGTGAGTAGGTTGGCCTTGCAGCGGAGCTGCCCGGTCTCCAGAAGATAGGAGGGGAGGGAGGAGCCCATGCCGACGGCACCTTCGAGGAAACGGCGGAACGCGGCGAGGAGCAGCTGTTCGTCGGCGAGCCGCTGGGAGCCGAACGCCCCGATCAGCCCGAAGACGTTGTTGATGCCGAGGTAGTAGGCGAGCCGTTCGTCGGTGACGGCGTCGGAGACGAAGGTGTCGCTGACGACGCCGATGCCCGGGAGCCGGCGCTCGAGTGCGGGCCGGTGGGACTCCCGGAAGTAGTAGCCCTGGTTGTCGCGGTACCTGCCCCCGACGGGCCAGCCGTCCGGGTCGAGGAGGACGAGCGTGTTCTGCTGGTGGGCCTCCAGGGCGACGCCCGCGTGGGCGTCGAGCCAGAGGACGGGGAGGACGACGCGGTCGAGATAGCGCAGGAACCACTCGGCGCACACCGCCCCGGTCGTCCTGCCCGTCCGGGCGGCCAGCGAGGAGATCGTGTCGGCGAGCCGCGAGTGGGTGCCCGGCCGGCCGGGCCACGGGCGGGGGGCGGTGAGTCCGGCGATGCACACCGCGTCGTCGGCCGGCCCGAACGGATTGTGGCGGAGCATCACGTCGAGGCCCGGGACGGGGGTGCCGTCCTGGTGGTCGACCGCCAGCCAGGCGGGGTCCCTGACGATGTCGAAGCCCGGGTGCGCCGCCTGCCACCGGTCCCCCAGGCCGGTGCGCAGCAGCCGGTGGACCTCGGCACCGCGGTGGAGTTCCTTGCGGAGGTTCTCCCGGCGTGAGTTGGTGATGCGGACGCCCAGGGACAGCTTCAGCATGAGGTCGGATCCGGGGCGGTGCACGGTGCGGACCGAGGAGGTGGGGTGCCAGCGTTCCCCGTACGGGCCGAGGTCGTGCAGGAGACCCTTCTCGCACATCGCGACGACCTCGGGTCGACGCAGGACTTCCGCGGCCTGCCACGGGTGGAGCGGGAGGGCCGCGGTGCCTTCGGGAAGGCTGAGCCCCTCGGCGTGGGGTGCGAGGAGCGCCTCCGCCGGGACGGGCCTGCCGGCCTTCGTCCACGACGACTCCGTCGCCAGCACGGCTCGGTCCACTGCCAGCCAGTGGAGCGGGAAGGAGCCGTGCAACTCGGGTGAGTAGAGCAGCGTCTCGGACTCGGAGAGACCTTCGCGGCTCTTGGGAGTGGGGTGCAGGGGGTGGCCGAGGACGAGGGACTGCTCGGCGGCGAGGAAGAGATCGGCCTCGGACGACGCGGAGGGTGCGCGGCGCCGGTTCGCGATGAAGGCCGCGGTGTGTCGTACGGAGTCGGCCACTCTGGCCACCAGATCGACTGCCGCGTTCCGCTCGCTCTCACGGCTCAGCAGGACTGCCACGGTGACGGCGTCGACGCCCGGGGCGCCGGCAGGCGCGTTCTCCAGAACCGGCGTCCCGAAGCGGTGCCAGCCCGTCGCCGACCAGTGGGCGACCGGGACGGTCAGAGCGGTGGCACTCGCGGGGAGCGGGATACGCAGCGTGTTTCCCTGCGGGCGGGTCAGATCGTTCTCCCTGGCCCAGCAGCGCAGCAGATTTTCGGTACCGGCCGAGTCGGCCGCCCGGAGCGGGTCCGGATGGTCCAGCGGATCCCACTCCGCAGGTCCGGGGCTTTCCGCGGGAAGGGAGCCCGTGCGGGGGTCCGCCCCGGCACGCGGGGTTCCGTGCGGGCCGGCCTTCTGACGCGGCACGGTCGTCGACTCGACGGCGAGGGGGCCCTCCGGCACCTCTTGTCCTCGCTGCTGGCTGGTGAGAGGGCCGTCGGCCTCGGGCGCAGGGGTGGGGTTCACGGCGGTCCTTCTTGTGAGGGGTCCGGGATCAACGGGTGGTCGGCCCGGCAGCGGCCCGGCGGTACGGAGAGCGCTCGGCCGCTCTCAGCGCGTCGGCGAGACGGTCGACGACCGCCGTCGCCTGTTCGTCGGTGAGAGTGAGTGGGGGCAGCAGTCGGACCACGGCGCTGTGGCGGCCGCCGAGTTCGACGATGAGGCCACGGCGCAGGCACTCCTGCTGCACCGCGGCGGCGAGGGTGGGATCGGGCGGTGGGGCCGAGCCGTTCTCGACGGTGACGGTGAGCGGTTGGGCCTCGGGGTCGACCAACTCGATGCCGATCATCAGACCGCGGCCCCGGACGTCGCCGATGCTCGGATGCTCCGCGCTCAGCGCCTGGAGCCTGGCGAGCATGCGCGCACCCAGCGTCCCCGCACGTTCGGCGAGCCGGTTCTCCCGTACGTACGCGAGAGTCGCGGCTCCGGCCGCCATGGCGAGCTGGTTGCCCCGGAAGGTGCCCGCGTGGGCACCCGGCTGCCAGAGGTCGAGCTCGGAGCGGTAGACGATCACCGCGAGCGGCAGCGAGCCGCCGATGGCTTTCGAGAGCACCATCACGTCGGGCACGACACCGCTGTGCTCGACCGCCCAGAACGTGCCGGTCCTGCCGACTCCCGTCTGTACCTCGTCCGCGATGAGGGCGACGGAACGCTGCTGGGTGATCTCCCGCATCCGGCGCATCCAGCCGTCCGGGGCTGGATTCACGCCGCCCTCGCCCTGGACCGGTTCCAGGATCATGGCCGCCGGGGCGGGTACCCCGCCCTTGGGGTCGTCCAGGAGGTGCTCCGTCCAGCGCGCGGCGATGTCCGCGCCCCGCTCGCCACCGATCCCGAAGGGGCAGCGGTAGTTGTGCGGGAAGGGCAGCCGTGTCACCCGTACGTCCGTGGCGCCGCCCGAAGCGGCCAGGGAACCGGCGGTCATCCCGTGGTACGCGCCGGTGAAGGCGAGGATTTCACTGCGCCCGCTCGCCGCCCTGGCCAGCTTGAACGCCGCCTCGACGGCGTCCGTGCCCGCCGGACCGCAGAACTGGATCCTGGCGTCGTCGGCAAGCTCCCGGGGCAGGGTGGCGAACAACTCCGTCGTGAAGGCGTCCTTGACGGGGGTGGCGAGGTCGAGCACGTGCAACGGTGCTCCGGAGTCGATGACCTTTCGGATGGCCTCGAGCACCACAGGGTGGTTGTGGCCGAGTGCCAGCGTGCCCGCCCCTGACAGGCAGTCCAGATAACGCCGGCCGTCCGCACCCTCGATGGTCATGCCCCGTGCGCGGACCGGCACGATCGGCAGGGACCGCGCATAGGTGCGGGCCGCCGACTCACGTAGTGCCTGCCGCCGCAGGATCCCTTCGTGCGCAGGGGAGGGTGCCACCGGAGCGGGTTCGGTCACGGCCACGGCTGTTCGGTCCTCCTGCGGTAACAGTTGCGTTGCGCCTCGGTACGGTCCCTGGGGGCGGACTGCGCCGATGAACGCTGTCAGGGTGCCCCCCGTACGTACCAACGACGCCGAACGCGGGAGATCACGGGTAAATCGGAAGATCCTTGTGCGCGCGGAACCGTGGCCCGCCGCGGGCCGTCCCCATCGGCACCGGCATAGTAGGGGCCGCACTCGGGACGGAGCCGTCGGCCCGGGGCGTGTGGCGTGGTCCACAGGCCCGTGCCACGCGCCCCAAGTCCGCAGTGCAGTACCGAAGTCAGTGACGAAGTCCCAGGGGGATCACCAGATGCGACCCATACGCCCGCTCGATACCGCACACCGCGGGGGGAGTGTCCGTCGCACCCCTCGGGTGTTCGCCGCAGCCGCCCTCGCCACTGTCCTGACGCTCACCGCCGCCGCCTGCGGTCCCGAGGAGGACGGGGCGATCAGCGAGCCGAGCAGTTCCACCGGCCAGTCCTCCGACGGGAAGGTCGTGATCCCGGACGATCTCAAGGACCGGCTCAAGGAGCACGGGATCGACCTCGACAAGTGGAGGAACGGCGAGTGGAAGAACTGGGACAAGGACAAGTGGCTGCGTGAGGCCAAGGACTACGTCAACCCCATCATCGAGGACCTCTGGGACCCTGACCGGATGCGGGAGGCCGACAAGCCCCCGGAGAACCCGGTCGACAACGACATCTCCGGCGACGAGGGCGTGACGGACCCGACCCCCGCGCCGGTCGAGGCGGCGAACCTGCAGACGCCCTACCACGACGGCGCACCGGAGTCCGGCAAGCTCCTGTTCGACGGCCCCGAGGGTTCGATGGTCTGCTCGGCGACCGTGGTCCAGGACCCGGCCCACCCGGGCAAGTCCAACATGGTCTGGACGGCCGGGCATTGTGTGCACGCGGGCAGGAGCGGCGGCTGGTACCGCAACATCGCCTTCGTCCCCTCGTACAACGACAGCGGTATGTCGGCCGCCGAGCTGGAGAACGCGTCCAAGGAGGAGATCGCTCCGTACGGCGTGTGGTGGGGCCAGTGGGCACAGACTTCCGAGCAGTGGATCAGCCAGGGCGCCGCGACCGGCGGGCAGGGTGCTCCGTACGACTTCGCGGTGCTGCAGGTCGCTCCGGAGAAGGGATCGACCGGCAAGTCCCTCGAGGAGACCGTCGGGTCGGCACTTCCGGTCGAATTCGACGCCCCGGCCGTCCCGGAGATCGACAGCATGACGGCGACCGGCTATCCCGCGGCCCCGCCCTTCGACGGCCAGAAGGCGCTGCAGTGTTCCGACAGGCCCGGCCGCCTCGCCGTCTTCGAGCAGCAGCCGACGATGTATCGCATCGGCTGCACGATGACCGGTGGTTCGTCCGGCGGCGGCTGGGTCGCCGAGGGCCAGGACGGTAAGCCGGCCCTGGTCTCCAACACCTCCATCGGCCCGGTGACGGCCGGCTGGCTGGCCGGCCCCCGCCTGGGCCAGGAGGCCAAGGGCATCTACGAGGCCGTCAGCAAGAAGTACGCGGGTCAGTAGGACCGCACGCTCCGGACGCGGTACGGCGCCCGGAGCGACAAGGAGGCCGGGCTCCCCCTCCATGAAGGGGGAGCCCGGCCTCCTGCGTGTCCACCGCGTCAGTGACTCACCGGGACGAAGACCGCGAGTTCCGCTCCGAGCTCCTCGTGGACCCGCGCCTTGAGCAGGGTGCCCTCCGGCGTGTGCTCCTCGGAGATCACCTCGCCCTCGGCATGCACCCGGGAGACGAGTCCGCCCTGGATGTAGGGCACGAGTGCCTCGATCTCCACCGAGGGCCGCGGCAGCTCGGAGTCGATGAGCGCGAGCAGCTCGTCGATACCGGCGCCGGTCCGCGCCGACACCGCGATCGCGTGCTTCTCGGTGCGCAGCAGGCGCTGCAGCACGAGCGGATCCGCCGCGTCCGCCTTGTTGATCACGACGATCTCCGGGACGTCGACCGCGCCGACCTCCCGGATCACCTGACGCACTGCGGCGAGCTGCTCCTCCGGCACCGGGTGGGAGCCGTCCACCACATGCAGGATCAGGTCGGATTCGCCGACCTCCTCCATGGTGGAGCGGAACGCCTCGACCAGGTGGTGGGGAAGGTGACGCACGAACCCGACGGTGTCGGCCAGCGTGTAGATCCGCCCGCTCGGCGTCTCGGCCCGGCGCACGGTCGGGTCGAGGGTCGCGAACAGGGCGTTCTCCACGAGGACACCCGCGCCGGTGAGCCGGTTGAGCAGCGAGGACTTACCGGCGTTGGTGTATCCGGCGATCGCCACCGAGGGCACCTTGTTGCGCTTGCGTTCCTGGCGCTTGATCTCACGGCCGGTCTTCATCTCCGCGATCTCCCGGCGCATCTTCGCCATCTTCTCGCGGATCCGTCGCCGGTCCGTCTCGATCTTCGTCTCACCGGGGCCACGGGTGGCCATACCGCCACCACCGCTGGAACCGCCACCGCCCATCTGCCGGGACAGCGACTGACCCCAGCCACGCAGGCGCGGGAGCATGTACTGCATCTGTGCCAGCGACACCTGTGCCTTGCCCTCACGGGACTTGGCGTGCTGGGCGAAGATGTCGAGGATCAGGGCCGTCCTGTCGACCACCTTGACCTTGACGACGTCTTCCAGGTGGATCAGCTGGCCGGGGCTGAGCTCACCGTCACACACGACGGTGTCGGCCCCGGATTCAAGAACGATGTCGCGCAGTTCCAGCGCCTTGCCCGAGCCGATGTAGGTGGCCGGGTCCGGCTTGTCGCGCCGCTGGAACACGGCGTCGAGCACCTGGGCACCCGCCGTCTCTGCCAGGGCCGCGAGCTCCGCGAGGGAGATCTCCGCGTCGTGGACGGTCCCCGATGTCCAGACACCGACGAGCACCACGCGCTCCAGGCGCAGCTGCCGGTACTCGACCTCGGTGACGTCCTCGAGCTCGGTGGAGAGACCTGCCACACGACGGAGTGCCGCACGCTCGGAGCGGTCCAGCTGGTCGCCGTCACGCTCTCCGTCGATCTCGTGGCTCCAGGCGACGTCCTCTTCCATCAGGGCGTCGGCCCGAAGGCTCTCGTTGAGGCTCTCGGAGTTGGCTTCCGTGGCGCTCTGCGCGTCCTGCGCGTCCTGGGGAAGGGAAGAAGAGGAGGTCATTGGATCCTTACGTCGAAAGAAGTCCGTTACGTCAGTCACAACGCGTGACCCAGCCGGAAGATTCCCGGGAAGGGGACCCGCCGACCGGCCGCTGTGCCGACGCGTCGATAGTGGCATGCGCCCGCCCGGCTCGTCACTCGGGTTTCGGCGCCCGCGCGGGGCCGTGACCGGCTACGGCGCCACGGGGTGCCTCGCTGCGCCAGTCCGGGTGTCCCGGCATCGGCGGAGTCTTCTTCGCGTACAGCCACCCGTCGAAGAACTCCGTCAGGTCCCTGCCCGCGATCCTCGACGCCAGGGCCGTGAACTGCCGGGTGGTCGCCGACCCGTCCCGGTGGGCGTGTACCCAGGTCCGCTCCAGGCGGTCGAAGGCGGCCTCGCCGATCTCCTCGCGCAGCGCGTACAGGATCAGCGCGCTCCCGTCGTACACGACCGGCCTGAACAAGCTGATCTTGTGGTCGGGGGTGGGGACGTCCGGGCGGGCGGGCGGGCCGCCCGCGGCACGCCAGGTGTCGGAGCGGGCGTAGGCCTCACGCATCCGCCGCTCCATCGGCTTCTGCGCGTGTTCCTCTGCGTAACGGGCCTCGTACCAGGTGGCGTGCCCCTCGTTGAGCCAGAGATCTGACCAGGTCCGCGGGGAGACGCTGTTGCCGAACCACTGATGGGCGAGCTCGTGCACCATGACCGATTCGACGTACCACTCGGGATGTCCCCTTCCGGTGAACAGGGACCGTTCGAAGAGGGAGAGCGTCTGTGTCTCCAGCTCGAAGCCCATCTCGGTGTCCGCGACCAGCAGCCCGTACGTCTCGAAGGGGTACGAACCGACCTGCTTCTCCATCCAGGCGACGTGCGCCGGGGTCTTGTCGAGCCAGGGTTCCAGCTTCTCGCGGTCGGCCTCCGGCACCACGTCGCGCACCGGCAGTCCACCCGGTCCGGTACGGCGCAGGACGGCGGAGCGGCCGATGGACACCTGGGCCAGTTCCGTCGCCATCGGGTGCTCGGTGCGGTAGGTCCAGGTGGTCGTGCCCGCGTTGTCCCGCTTACCGGCGGGTAGGCCACCCGCCACGACGGTGAGGTCCTTCGGCGCGGTCACCCGGAAGGTGAAGTACGCCTTGTCGGCGGGGTGGTCGTTGCTCGGGAAGACCCGGTGTGCGGCGTCGGCCTGGTTGGCCATCGCCAGACCGTCGGCGGTCGGGACCCAGCCTCCGTTGGCCGGGTCACCCTTGGGATCGCTCGTGTGCCGGACGGTGACCCGCACGGGAACACCGGCCGGGAGCCGGGCCGGAGCGTCGACGATCAGGTCTTCACCGGCGGTGGCGAACTCCGAGTCCGTCCCGTTCACCTCGACGGAACGGACGTCGCCCCGGGTGAAATCGAGGTTGATCCGCTCCAGCGGCGCGGTGGTCCGCGCGTCGATCGTGGTGACGGCGTCGAGCGGCTTCGTGTTGCTGCCTCGGTAGGTGAGCGAGATGTCGTACGAGAGGACGTCGTACCCCGGGTTGCCGAGGTGCGGGAACAGACGGTCGCCGATGCCGAGCGGTGCGGGTGCGGGCAGGGTGGCGGCGACGAGGGTGACCGAGGCGGTGGCCAGCAGTGCGGCACGCAGTCGGCGGGAGGTGAGCGGCATGGACTACCGCTACCAGCGCGCGCCGCCCGCGCGGGAGTGGCGCGCGCCGCACCACCCGAACGGGGTCGCCGGGAAGCGGCAAGGAGCGGCGGCCGGTGGTCAGCCGGCGGCGGCCGGCTGCTGGGCGCGGCTCACGTCGTACACACCGGGTACGTCGCGCATCGCCCGCATGAGGCCCGGCAACCCCGCCGCGTCCGGCAGCTGCAGGGTGTAGGTGTGCCGCACCCGCTGTTCGCTGGGCGGCTCGACGGTCGCCGAGACGATGGCCGCGTCCGCCGTCGCGATGGCCTCGGTGAGGTCGGCGAGGAGCCTGGGGCGTCCGAAGGACTCGGCGACGAGGGTGACCCGGTAGTCGGCGGTGCCGCTCCAGTCGCCCGGGTCGTTCCAGCGGGCCTCGACGGCCGCCCGGCCGACCTCCCGCATACGGGCCACCGCAGGGCACTCCTCACGGTGCACGGCGACGGCCCCGCCCCGCACGGTGAACCCGATGATGCCGTCGGGCGGGACGGGGGTGCAGCAGCCCGCGAGGCGGACCTGCGCGCCCGGCGCGCCGACGGCCACGCTCGGAGCCCCGCCACCGGCCCTGCCCCGGCCGGCCGGCGGGTCGTCTGCGGGCCGGTCCTGCGGCCTCGGCGCCTCGGGCCTGCTTCTGTGCGGCCCAGGCATGCCGTCCGGATGCGCGTCGAGCCACGTCGTGATCGCGATGCGGGCGCCAGGGGTGCGCGCGTGGTCGAGCCACTCCGGGGAGGGACCGGACGAGGCGTCGTGGATGAGCAGCAGCTGCACGGTGTCGCCGTCGTTCAGTACGGTGCTGAGCGTGGCGAGCCTGCCGTTGACGCGAGCTCCTATGCAGCCGTGCGCCTCGTCGCCGTACTGCGCGTAGGCGGCGTCGACGCAGCTGGCGCCCGCGGGTAGCCCGAGCGTCCCGCCGTCGGTGCGGAAGACCGTGATCTCCCGGTCCTGGGCGAGGTCGGCGCGCAGCGTGGCCCAGAACGTGTCGGAGTCGGTCGCCGCTTCCTGCCAGTCCAGGAGGCGGGAGAGCCAGCCGGGCCTGGTCGGGTCGGCGCGCTCGCCGTCGGCGGGCTCGGGCTGGTGCGCGGTGGTGGTGCCGTCCTGGGTGTACGGGTTGCCGAGCGCGACGACTCCTGCCTCGGCGACCTTGTGCATCCGGTGGGTGCGGATGAGCACTTCGGCGACCGCGCCGTCGGGGCCGACGACCGCCGTGTGCAGCGACTGGTACAGGTTGAACTTGGGAGCCGCGATGAAGTCCTTGAACTCGGAGATCACCGGGGTGAAACAGGTGTGCAGCTCACCCAGGACCGCGTAACAGTCGGCGTCCTCCCCGACGAGCACCAGCAGCCGTCCGAAGTCGGTGCCCCGCATCTCGCCGCGTTTGCTCCTCACCCGGTGCACCGAGACGACATGGCGCGGTCTGATGCGCACCGTGGCGTTGATGCCGGCCTCCCGCAGGGTCGAGGTGACGCTGTCCGCGATCTCGGTGAGCGGATCCTGCGCGCCGCTCCAGGCGGCGAGCAGGGCCTGGGTGCGCTCGTACTCCTCCGGATGCAGGATGGCGAAGACGAGGTCCTCGAGCTCCGTCTTGAGCGCCTGCACACCCAGGCGTTCGGCGAGCGGGATGAGTACGTCCCGGGTGACCTTGGCGATCCTGGCCTGCTTCTCGGGACGCATGACGCCGAGGGTCCGCATGTTGTGGAGCCGGTCGGCCAGTTTGATCGACATGACCCGGACGTCGTTGCCGGTGGCGACGAGCATCTTGCGGAAGGTCTCGGGCTCGGCAGCGGCTCCGTAGTCGACCTTCTCGAGTTTGGTGACGCCGTCGACCAGGTAACAGACCTCGTCGCCGAACTCCTCCCGCACCTGATCGAGGGTCACCTCTGTGTCCTCGACCGTGTCGTGGAGGAGGGACGCCGTCAACGTCGTGGTCTCCGCGCCGAGTTCGGCGAGGATCAGGGTCACGGCCAGCGGATGGGTGATGTACGGCTCGCCGCTCTTGCGCATCTGACCGCGGTGGGAGGACTCCGCGAGGACGTAGGCCTCGCGGAGAATGGCGAGGTCGGCGTCCGGATAGTGCGCCCGATGGGCCTCCGCGACATGCCCGATGGCGTCGGGCAGCCGGTCACGGGGCACCGGCCCGAGCAGGGCGACACGGCCCAGCCTGCGCAGATCGATCCGTGAACGACCGCGCTTGCGAAGGGGAGCACCTGGATCGGTGGCCTCTGCGCTCATGGGGCACGCACCTCCGGCAACGTCGACCGGCGGTGGAAAGGTGCGGATACACCTCCGGGCCGGTGCTTGATGCTATCGACCCCACCACGTGGCGCAGTCCAGCTCTCGCCCAGCGTGAAACGGATCACCCATTCGAGCGAGGTTCTAACCGATCATCGTTTCGAGCCAGGTGGGGTCGATCACGCCTTCCGCGACGATCACGGCGGGTCCCGTCATGTCGATCCCGCCGTCGGGGTACTCGGTGATCACCAGCGTGCCCCCGGGCAGGTCCACGGTGTACGTGGCCGGGGATCCGGTCCGCGCCGGGTCCACGCCGTCCCTGCGGGCGGCGGCGACGGCCACCGCGCAGGCGCCGGTCCCGCAGGACCGGGTCTCGCCGGAGCCCCGCTCGTGAACGCGCATCGCGACGTGCCGGGGCCCGCGGTCCGCGACGAACTCGATGTTGACCCCGTCCGGGTACACCGACTGCGGGCTGAACGGCGGAACGGCGTGGAGCTCTCCGGCGTGGGCCAGGTCCTCGACGAACGCGACGGCGTGCGGATTGCCCATGTTGACGTTGCGGGCGTCCCAGCTGCGGCCGCCCACGGTGACCGTGACACCGTCCTCGGGCAGCACCGCCCGGCCCATGGACACCGTGATGTCGTCGTCCTTGGCGATGTGCACCCGCTTGACCCCGCCCCGGGTCGCGACGGCCAGATCACCCTTCTCGACGAGTCCGGCACGCTGCAGGTAGCGGGCGAACACGCGCACCCCGTTGCCGCACATCTCGGCCACCGAACCGTCGGCGTTGCGGTAGTCCATGAACCACTCGGCCTGCGCGGCCATGCCTCGCGCCTCGGGGTGCGCCGCGGACCGCACGACATGCAGGAGTCCGTCGCCGCCGACGCCCGCCCGGCGGTCGCACAGTCGGGCGACGAGGGTGACCGGCAGGTCGAGGGCGTTGTCCGGATCGGGAACGATGACGAAGTCGTTCTCGGTGCCGTGGCCCTTGAGGAAGGTGATCTGCGAAGTGCTCACGGTCCAACTGTACGAGGCCGCACCGACAGCCCGCGATCCCCGCCGCCCCCGGCTCCGGCCTCAGGAACGGAGGCGGGCCACACGCCAGACGGCCAGGGCCACCAGCGCGGCGCACACGGCGACGTACAGGGCGATCACGCGCCAGTCGGGGCGTGCGTCCGATCCCCTGGCGGGCAGGCCGGGCCAGGTGTGGCCCACGCGTCGCGCGGCCATCATGCCCCAGCCCGCGGCGCAGCCACTGATCAGCAGCCCGAGCATCGCCACGACGGCACCACCGCCGCCGAACTCGAAGGCGAGCGGGAAGGCGAACATCAGGGAGCCCACGGCCGCCAGCCCCACGATCGGGGCGAGCTGCCAGATCCGCAGCCGGCGGGCGGGGCGGAGTTCGACCTCGACCTCGGGGGTCACCTCGGTCTCGTCCGGCCCGTCAGGGCTCAGGCGTCCTGCCTCGTGCTGCGGATCCGCTGCTTCTCGGTCTGTGTCGCGAGGGCCGGCCTCCATCGCCACGCGCCCTCCCCACTCGGACTCCACTGGTCGATCGATGCTCGATGATGGCACGGCCCCGGCCGCCGAAATGACGGGCGGAGCTTCCCGATGCCATCACGTGATCAGGCTGTGACCGCTCGTTCGACCAACGCCAGCGCGCGGTGCGGAAGCTCTTCGCGCTGTTCCTCGGCGCCACTCAACCACCGGACGCGCGGATCGCGCCGGAACCATGAGTCCTGACGCCGCGCGAAGCGTTTGGTGGCGCGTACGGTCTCGGTGCGCGCTTCGCTCTCGGTGCACTCCCCCGCGAGCGCCGCGAGCACTTGCTGGTAGCCGAGCGCACGCGAGGCCGTGCGCCCCTCGCGCAGCCCACGGGCCTCCAGGTCGCGCACCTCGTCCACGAGGCCGGCCTCCCACATCCGGTCCACCCGGGTACGGATCCGTTCGTCGAGTTCGGGGCGTGCGACGTCCACACCGATCTGCAGGGCGTCGTACACCGCTTCCTCGCCCGGGAGGTTGGCGGTGAAGGGTTTGCCCGTGATCTCGATGACCTCCAGTGCGCGGACGATACGGCGCCCGTTGCCCGCCAGGATGGCGCGGGCGGCAGCGGGGTCCGCGGCCGCGAGCCGGGCGTGCAGGGCGCCGGAGCCGTGCTCCGTGAGCTCCTGTTCGAGCCTGGCGCGTACGCCGGGGTCCGTTCCGGGGAATTCGAGGGCGTCGATCGCGCCCTTCACATAGAGACCTGAACCGCCCACCAGGACGGGAGTCCGCCCTTCGGCCAGCAGCCGGTCGATCTCGGCGCGGGCGAGCCGCTGGTATTCGGCGACGCTCGCGGCCTCGGTCACGTCCCAGATGTCCAGCAGGTGGTGCGGGACGCCGGCCCGCTCGGGAACAGTCAGCTTCGCGGTGCCGATGTCCATGCCCCGGTAGAGCTGCATGGAGTCCGCGTTGACCACTTCCCCGCCGAGCTGCTGGGCGAGAAACACTCCCAGATCGGACTTTCCGGCCGCCGTGGGACCGACGACGGTGATGACGCGGGGGGTGGGAGCTGGTCTTCTCACCGGGACAGTCTCCCAAACTTCGAGACGCGTCCCGACCGCCTGCTGTGCCCCGCCCGGTCGGGCTCAGGCGCACCGGCCCACCGGTGCGGACGCCGCGCTCCACGGGTACGGGTGGACACGGCGAGTCACGCGCGTTCGCCCACGGACGGGTAAAATGTGACCACAGTCCCCCAGCACGGAAGGTGACCCATGGGTTTCCTGGACAACCTGAAGGCCAAGCTGGCCCCGGCCAAGGAAAAGGTCGGCGACCTCGCGCAGCAGCACGGGGGCAAGATCGACCAAGGCCTCGACAAGGCCGCCCGCACGGTCGACCAAAGGACCAAGGGCAAGTACAGCGACAAGATCGTGACCGGCACGCAGAAGGCGAAGGAGGCGGTCGACCGCCTCGGCCACAAGAACGAGGGCGGTACACCGCCGCCGCCGCCCGCACCCTGACCCGGGTGCCGACGGAGTCGAGGGCCGCGGAGCGATGTCGTTCCGCGGCCCTCATCCGTGCCGGTGCGGGCCGGGGTCGGGGGTCACGACCAGGCGGCGACGAAGTACCCCACGCCGTACGGGGCGTCCTCGTACAGCAGCTGTCCGCCGAGTCCCGCGTCCCGGGCCGCGCCCGCGAGCACCTGCCAGGGTGCCCGGCCCGCCGCCTTCAGTTCGTACGCGAGGGACTCGTCCAGAGCGCTCAGCGCGTCCAGGTCGGCACCGGCCAGCGCACGGGTCACCGCGGCGTCGAAGACCGCCGCCCTCTCGTCCAGGTAGCCGGGCGCCTTGACCGTACGGCAGGCGCTGCCGTCGCCCATGACCAGCAGGGCCACCCGCTCGGCCCTGGCCGCCAGGTCCGCACCGGCCCGCAGGCAGTGGTCGGCTGCGAGTGACTCCGCCACACCGAACCCCTCGACCGGGGCGCCGTCCCACCGGGCGTGACCCAGTAGCCAGGCACCGACGGCGAGGGATCCCGGGAGCGGGCGTCGCGGAGCAGGGGCTCCGGAGGGCGCCTCACCCAGCCGCACGGTCCGATCGACGCCGAATCCTGCGAAGGAACCGGCCGAACCGGCAGGGAACGACCCGCACCCGTCCGGTCCGGCGGGCCCGGCCACGACCAGAAGATCGGGGCGCGCGGCGGCGAGGAGGCCCAGCGCGTCGAGGCTCGCGTCCCTCGCGGCGTCGAGCTCGGGCCCGGCCCCCGCAGCCACCTCGGGCACCAGGAGCGGTGGGCTGGGACAGACTGCGGCGGCGACAAGCATGCCGGTCAGCGTACTCAGTCGCAGCCGCACCCCGGGGTGGCGGCCGCGGCCAGCGGGGCGGGCGCGCCGATGCCGGGCAGGCCCAGCATGACCCCGGCGGGCCGGTCGGCAGGGGTCGCGGTGCGCTTCTCCCAGGCGTCTCCCGACCGGGTGCGCCGGACGCCCAGGGGCGCCCCTTCGGCGAGCAGGTGGTGCGGGGCGGCGTAGGTGACCTCGACGGTCACCACGTCGCCGGGCCGTACGTCCTGGGAAGGCTTGGTGAAGTGGACCAGGCGGTTGTCGGGCGCGCGCCCGGACAGCCGGTGCGTGGCGCCGTCCTTGCGGCCCTCGCCCTCCGCGACCATGACCTCCAGGATGCGGCCCACCTGCTTCTTGTTCTCCTCCCAGGAGATCTCCTCCTGGAGGGCGGACAGGCGCATGTAGCGCTCCTGGACGACCTCCTTGGGGATCTGCCCCTCCATGTCGGCGGCCGGGGTCCCAGGGCGTTTGGAGTACTGGAAGGTGAAGGCGTTCGTGAAGCGGGCCTCGCGTACGGCGTGCATGGTCTGTTCGAAGTCCTCCTCGGTCTCCCCGGGGAAGCCGACGATGATGTCGGTGGAGATGGCGGCGTCCGGCATGGCGGCGCGCACCTTCTCGATGATTCCGAGGAAGCGCTCCTGGCGGTACGAGCGGCGCATGGCCTTGAGGATCGTGTCCGAGCCCGACTGCATCGGCATGTGCAGCTGGGGCATCACGTTCGGGGTCTCGGCCATCGCCGCGATCACGTCGTCGGTGAAGTCACGCGGGTGCGGAGAGGTGAAGCGGACGCGCTCCAGGCCCTCGATCGTGCCGCAGGCCCGCAGCAGCTTGGAGAAGGCCTCACGGTCACCGATGTCGGAGCCGTAGGCGTTCACGTTCTGGCCGAGCAGCGTGATCTCGCTGACGCCTTCGGCGACGAGGGCCTCGATCTCGGCCAGGATGTCACCGGTGCGACGGTCCTTCTCCTTGCCCCTCAGCGCGGGGACGATGCAGAAGGTGCAGGTGTTGTTGCAGCCCACGGAGATCGACACCCACGCGGCGTACGCGGATTCGCGGCGGGTGGGCAGCGTCGACGGGAAGGCCTCCAGGGACTCGGCGATCTCTACCTGCGCCTCCTCCTGCACCCGGGCGCGCTCGAGCAGCACCGGCAGCTTGCCGATGTTGTGCGTGCCGAAGACGACGTCCACCCAGGGAGCCCGCCGGACGATGGTGTCGCGGTCCTTCTGCGCCAGACAGCCGCCCACGGCGATCTGCATCCCAGGGCGCTTCGTCTTCATCGGGGCGAGGCGGCCCAGATTGCCGTAGAGCTTGTTGTCGGCGTTCTCACGCACCGCGCAGGTGTTGAAGACGACGACGTCGGCGTCGCCGTCGGACCCCTCGGGGGCGCGGACATACCCGGCGCCCTCCAGCAGACCCGACAAGCGTTCGGAGTCATGGACGTTCATCTGGCACCCGTAAGTGCGTACCTCGTAGCTCTTCTGGACGCCCACTGCTTCGCTCCGGTTGCCGCTGGTCATGGGACAAGGGTAGGCGGTGACCGGGGCGTGGCCGCACGCCGGAGCAGAAGCAGGTGGCAGGCGGGAGCCCTCCGGGGTGGACGGAGGACCCAGGGGCCGTTGAACGACTCGCTCCGGTTGGTTCCTATGCTGGTCCTTCCCTACCCGAAAGGTGCATGACATGGCCCTCTCTCTCCTCCGCGGCAGGCGATCCAGGACGGCCTCCGGCGGTGGTGCGAGATTCACCTACCCCGTGCCCGCGGGAGCCGGGACCGTCACCTGTGAGGTCGTCGACCCCATGGGACAGCCGCTCGGCGGCGCTGAGATCACCGTCACCTCCCAGGCGTCGGCCCGGACCGCCGCCAAGGGGACCACCGACCTGTTCGGCATGTTCGTCGCGGCTCTGGCCCCGGGTGACTACCGCCTGCTCATGACGGCCGAAGGCATGCAGCCGGCCAGCTGGACCTTCGAGATCACCGCGGGCGAGACCCTGTCGATGGGCCGCGTACAACTGGACGTCGCCCGGCAGCTCGAGCCTCCGGCCCCCGGCACCTGGCTCTTCGATCCGCCGCACACCGCGATCCGCTTCATCGCCAAGCACGTCGGCATGGCCAATGTGCACGGCCGCTTCACCACCTTCGAGGGCGGAGTCCGGATCGCACCCTCCATGGAGGACTCCCAGGTCGAGATACGCATCGACGCTGCGAGCATCACCACGGGCAACAAGACCAGGGACAACCATCTGCGGTCGGCCGACTTCCTCGACGTGGAGAACTACCCGTACCTCCATTTCGCCAGCACTCGGTTCGTCTACCGAGGCGGGAACCACTGGACCGTCCAAGGAGGGCTGACGATGCACGGGGTCAGCCGCTCCGTTTCGCTGGACACGCAGTACCTCGGAGCCGTCAACGGCGGTTACGGCGAGGAACTGCGCTGTGCGGCTCGCGCCACCGCCGAGCTGCACCGCGAGGACTACACCCTGAACTGGCGCAACATGCTCGCCCGCGGCATCGCCATCGTCGGACCCACGATTCAACTGGAGCTGGACATCCAGACCATGTTCCAGGGCCCCGACACCCCGACGCCGCCGGAGTGACGATCCGGGACAGGAGCGTGCGGCCCTCGCCGCCCTGGCCGTCACGGGCAGGGAAATGGCAGGATCGCGCCATGCTGCACGCACTGTCCCGTTTCGGCCGGCGACGCACCCTGCAAGGCGGTGCCGCCGCGGTGGTCGCGCTCGGCCTGCTGCTGTGGTGGATCCTCCCGCTCGGGGAGGAGGAGCCGAGCGGTTCGCTCACCTTCTCCACCGGCGTACGGAGCGGGGTCTACCAGCGCTACGGGCAGCGGCTGGAGGGTGCGCTTGCCAAGGACATGCCCAAGGTGTCGATACAGCTGCAGACCAGCGAGGGCTCGCAGCAGAACATCGAACGGGTCGCGACGGGGAAGGCCGACTTCACGATCGCCACCGCCGACGCCGTCGCCACCTACCTCCAGAGCGGTAAACCGGGCGGTGAGCGGCTGCGCGGCTGCGTCCGTCTCTACGACGACTACATCCAGCTGATCGTGCCCCGGGATTCGGACATCCGTGAGGTTGCCGATCTACGGGGCAAGAGAGTCGGGGTGGGGCAGAAGGGGTCGGGCGTGCTGCTCGTCGCGGACCGGCTGATGAACGCGGCGGGCGTCGATCCGGCCGATGACATCGCCCCGGTCCACGCCGGGATCGACACGATGCCCGCGAGGCTGGCGGACAACCGGCTGGACGCCTTCTTCTGGTCCGGCGGGCTGCCGACCGGCGCGGTGCAGGACCTCTCCGAGGAGTTCGCGATCCGGCTGATCCCGCTGGACGACGCGCTGGTCACCGAGCTCCAGTCGACCGGCGGATCCACGCGCTACTACCGCTCGGCCGTGATGCCGGCCGACGCCTATCTGCACGCGCAACAGGGTCAGGCCGTGCGGACGGTGGCGGTCTCCAACCTGCTGATCACCACGGACCGAATGGATCCGCTGACGACCGAGGCGTTCACCCGGACCGTGATCGACAGCCGGGACCGGATCGGCCGCGAGGTGCACTCGGCGCAGCTGGTGGATCTGCGGACCGCGATCTACACCGATCCGCTGCCGCTGCACGAAGGAGCGAAGCGCTATTACCGCTCCGCCAAACCCTGACGGTCCGGTGCGTGGCTCACGCGTGCGGAAGGTCGCGCGGCACCGCGACCGTGACCCGCAGGCCGTTCGGCTCGTGCTTCTCGTAGCGGATCGATCCGCCGCCCGCCGCGAGCAGAGCGCGCGCGATGGAGAGGCCGAGGCCGGATCCCTTGATGTTCGTGTGCCGCCCGCTGCGCCAGAAGCGGTCGCCGACACGCTCCAGCTCCTGCTCGGTCAGGCCCGGCCCCTGGTCCGCGACGACGACCGTGGCGTCCCCACCGTCGGATCCCGCCGTGACCCGGACCTCCTGGCCCTCCGGGGTGAATTTCAGCGCGTTGTCGATGACGGCGTCCAGGGCGCTGGAAAGGGCGATCGGATCCGCCCAACCGGTCACCGCGGGCACCCCGTCGAGCGTCAGCCGCACGCCCTTCCCGTCGGCCAGCGGGCGCCACGAAGCGACCCGTTCACCGGCGAGCGCGGCGATGTCGGTCAACTGGAGGTCCGCCGTCGTGTGCTCGGCCAGCGCCAGGTCGAGCAGGTCGTCGAGCACCTGGGCGAGACGCTTGCCCTCCGTACGGACCGAGGCGATCTCCTCGTTGTCCTCGGGGAGTTCGAGCGCGAGGAGTTCGATGCGGAGCAGCAGCGCTGCCAGCGGGTTGCGCAACTGGTGCGAGGCGTCGGCGACGAAGGCGCGCTGCTGCTCCAGCACGTCCTCGACGTTGTCGGCCATCTCGTTGAACGAGCGGGCCAGGCGCCGGAGCTCAGGTGGCCCGCCCGAGGCGGCGACACGAGACCTCATCCGTCCGCTCGCGATGTCGTGGGCGGCCGCGTCCAGGACCCGTACGGGCAGGAGCACCCAGCCGGTGAGGCGGAACGCGGCGCCGAGTGCCACCAGCATGGCCGCGGCCTCGCCGAGGGCGATCAGCAGCCAGCCGTGCAGGGTGCGGGACCGCATGTCGCCGGTGGGCGAGTCGGTCACGACGACGGCGACCACGTCTCCGTCGCGTACGACCGGGGAGGCGACGACGATCCGGCCGTCCTGCCAGGGCCAGACCTGGGGCGGGTCATGGGAGCGGCGGCCGAGGAGGGCCTCCGCGAAGGCCTCTCGCCCCTCTCCCTCGGTGGGAAGGATCCAGGAAGCGGGAGCCTTGGCCAGGGCTCTGTCGTCGCGGTAGAAGACCCCGACCCGGATTCCGTACACCGATGCGTAGGCCTCGAGTTCGGTCTGCAGGATCCGTTGCCGTTCCTCGGCGCCTCGGACGGGCTCGTCGACGAACTGTGCCAGCGCGCCGAAACGCGCGGTGTCGTCGATACGGTCGATGACGACACGCTGCTGCTCGGCGGCGGCCACGCGCACGGCCAGCGGAAAGCCGAGGGCGAGCAGCACGGCGGCCATCAGGACGATGAGCAGGGGGAGCAGACGGGTGCGCACGGGGAGCGTCAGTTCCTCAGGCCGGCGGGGGGACGAGCCGGTAGCCGACGCCCCGTACGGTCTCGATCAGTGCGGGAAGCCGAAGCTTGGAGCGGAGCGACGCGACGTGCACCTCCAGGGTGCGTCCCGTTCCCTCCCAGCTCGTCCGCCACACCTCGCTGATGATCTGCTCCCGGCGGAAAACCACGCCGGGACGCTGGGCGAGCAGCGCGAGCAGGTCGAACTCCTTGCGGGTGAGCTGGACTTCCTGACCTTCGACACTGACCCTGCGGGTGGGCAGCTCGATCCGGACCGGCCCGACCCGCAGGACCGCGAGCGGGGTCGGCCCGGTGTCCTCACCGGCCGATCTCCGCCGGGCGACGGCGTGGATCCGGGCCAGGAGCTCACCGGTGTCGTAGGGCTTCACCACGTAGTCGTCGGCTCCGAGATTGAGACCGTGGATCCGCGAGCGGACGTCGGAGCGCGCGGTCACCATGATCACGGGGATCGCCGAGCGCTTGCGGATCTTGCCGCACACCTCGTAACCGTCCTGGTCGGGCAGGCCGAGATCGAGGAGTACGACCCCGAAGGGCTCCTTGCCGGCCGGCAGCAGCGCCTGCAGGGCCTCCTCGCCGCTGCGCGCGTGCACGACCTGGAAGCCGTGCCGTGCCAGCACGGCGGACAGGGCAGCCGCGACGTGGTCGTCGTCCTCGACGAGCAGCAGCCTCATGGCCCCCCTCTCCGCTTCGTCTCTTGTCTCATTGTCCTTCGCGACGGCCGCGAACCCTGGGTGAAGGCCCACCGGTGTTCCGGCCGGCGAACCTTTCCGTACGGCAGCGATTCACGTCATCTTCGTATCAGGGCATCCACGCCGATGACGGGTGTGCCAGTCAAGTCCCTGCCCGTTACCACCAGGTTTCCGTTACCCACCCGGTACGCCACCGAGCGCCCTGTGTCGCCCCGTGCACACGGTGTGTCCGGTCGAGGCCGGATCGTTATGCTCAATTTCCGCTCAGATGTAATGACGCTGGTAGCACTGCGTCACTAGGGTCCTTCCCTAACCGAGGAGGACGGAGCAAGAAGCCGATGAGCGGAGTTTCAGTGAACAAGGCCGCCGAGGATGCCGCACCTGCGGGAGACGACCTTGTCGTACTGAGCAACGTCAACAAGCACTTCGGCGCGCTGCATGTGCTCCAGGACATCGATCTGACCATCGCCAGTGGCGAGGTCGTCGTAGTCATCGGGCCCTCCGGGTCCGGGAAGTCCACGCTGTGCCGCACGATCAACCGCTTGGAGACGATCGACTCGGGCGCGATCTCGATCGACGGCAAGCCCCTGCCCCAGGAGGGCAAGGAGCTCGCCAGGCTGCGTGCCGATGTCGGCATGGTGTTCCAGTCGTTCAATCTTTTCGCGCACAAGACGGTGCTCGAGAACGTGATGCTGGGCCAGGTCAAGGTTCGCGGGACGGACAAGAAGGTCGCCGAGACGAAGGCCAGGAGCCTGCTCGACCGGGTGGGGGTCGGCGTACAGGCGGACAAGTACCCGGCGCAGCTCTCCGGAGGTCAGCAGCAGCGCGTGGCGATCGCACGGGCGCTGGCGATGGACCCCAAGGTCATGCTCTTCGACGAGCCCACTTCGGCGCTCGACCCGGAGATGATCAACGAGGTGCTCGAGGTCATGCAGCAGCTGGCGCGGGAGGGGATGACCATGGTCGTCGTCACCCACGAGATGGGCTTCGCCCGCTCGGCCGCGAACCGGGTGGTCTTCATGGCGGACGGAAAGATCGTCGAAGAGGCGACTCCCGACCAGTTCTTCAGCAACCCGCGCAGCGACCGGGCCAAGGACTTCCTGTCGAAGATCCTTCACCACTGACCCGCACGGCTGGTCCAGGGCCGGCTGAACATTCACATCGCGTCAACCCAGGGAATCCCATCATGCAGCTTCGCAAGGTCACCGCCGCCTCGGCCGCCGTGCTCGCGCTCGCCCTCACCGCCACGGCCTGTGGCTCCGGCGACAAGGACGACGCCGCGGGGTCCGGCGGCGAGAAGATCAGGATCGGCATCAAGATCGACCAGCCCGGTCTCGGTCTGAAGACGCCCGACGGCAAGTTCGCGGGCTTCGACGTCGACATCGCCACGTACGTCGCCAAGGAGCTCGGCTACGACGCCGGGAACATCGAGTTCATCGAGACGAAGAGCGCCGACCGCGAGACCGCCATCGAGCGCGGCGACGTGAAGTTCATCGCCGCGACGTACTCCATCAACGACGAGCGCCTGCAGAAGGTCGACTTCGCCGGCCCCTACCTCCTGGCGCACCAGGACGTCCTCGTCCGGGCCGACGACAACTCGATCAAGTCGCCCGAGGACCTCAACAACAAGAACCTCTGCTCCGTCACCGGTTCGACCTCCGCGAAGAACGTCAAGGAGAAGCTCGCCCCGAAGGCCGAGCTGCAGAACTACGGCGGCTACTCCGAGTGCCTCACCGGCCTGGAGAACGAGGCTGTCGACGCTCTGACCACGGACGACTCCATCCTCGCGGGATTCGCGGCGCAGGACGCCCACAAGGGCAAGTTCAAGCTGGCCGGCTTCAAGATGACCAACGAGAACTACGGCATCGGCCTGAAGAAGGGCGACGCCGACCTCAAGAAGAAGATCGACGCCGCGCTGACCAAGATGGTCTCGGACGGCTCCTGGGACAAGGCGGTCGAGGCCAACTTCGGTCCGGCCAACTACAAGAACGAGCCCGCGCCGAAGATCGGCAACGTCGTCAAGTAGCCCTCCCGTCGCCAGGCGGTCCGAAGCCGGGCTGACGAGGTGCGCCGCCGAGGCGGCGCACCGAGCCCTCCCCACACGTGGAAGCACGGGAGATCGTGTTCGACTTTCTTGAAGGTTACGACCTATTGGGGGCCTTCTGGGTAACGGTGAAACTTGCCGTCTACTCCGCCCTCGGTTCCCTCATATGGGGAACGCTACTGGCCGGCATGCGGGTCGGCCCGGTCCCCCTGATGCGCGGTTTCGGTACCGCCTATGTGAACATCGTCCGCAACATCCCCCTGACCGTCATCATCGTCTTCGCGTCGCTGGGTCTCTACCAGACCCTGCGGGTCACCCTCGGGGGCGGAAATCACGTCGAGGTCATCAACTTCAGGCTCTCGGTGCTGGCACTGGCCCTCTACACCTCCGCCTTCGTGTGCGAGGCGCTGCGGTCGGGCATCAACACGGTGCCGGCAGGCCAGGCCGAGGCAGCACGGGCACTGGGGCTGAGCTTCACCCAGGTGCTACGTCTGATCATCCTCCCGCAAGCCTTCCGGGCGGTCGTGAATCCGCTGACCAACGTGCTGATCGCGCTGACCAAGAACACCACCGTCGCCGCGGCGATCGGCGTGGTCGAAGCGGCATACCTCATGAAGGACATGATCGAAGCAGAGGCTCAACTGATCCTGATCTCCGCTGTCTTCGCGTTCGGATTCATCTGCCTCACCCTCCCGACCGGGCTCCTTCTCGGCTGGGTGAGCAAGAAGGTGGCGGTGAAGCGATGACGACGTCCGTCCTCTTCGACGCACAGGGGCCCCGCGCCAAGCAGCGCAATGTCCTGTACACGGTCGTCTTCGTGGCGGCTCTCGCCGCCGCGGCATGGTGGGTGTACAGCGGCCTCAACGAAAAGCACCAGCTCGACTGGGTCAAGTGGGAGCCGTTCTTCACGAGCCCCCTGCCGTGGCAGACCTATATCTGGCCCGGGCTCCAGAACACGCTCAAGGCCGCGTTCTTCGCCCTGCTGATAGCCCTGCCGCTCGGTGCCCTGTTCGGGATCGGTCGGCTCTCCGACCACCGGTGGATGCGGATGCCGTCCGGCGCCGTCGTGGAGTTCTTCCGCGCCATCCCTGTCCTGATCCTGATGATCACGGCGAACGCCGTGTACTCGGAATTCACCGACATCGCCAGTGACGTGCGTCCGCTGTACGCCGTCGTCACGGGACTGGTGCTCTACAACGCCTCGGTACTCGCCGAGATCGTGCGGGCCGGAATCCTCTCCCTCCCGCACGGTCAGACCGACGCCGCGAAGGCGATCGGCATGCGTAAGGGCCAGATGATGCGGTACGTGCTGCTGCCGCAGTCGGTCACCGCGATGCTGCCCGCGATCGTCAGCCAGATCGTGGTCATCGTGAAGGACACCGCGCTCGGCGGCGCGGTGCTCACCTTCCCCGAGCTGCTGGCCTCGGTCCGTCCGATGAGCGCGAACTACGGCGCGAACACCATCGCGTGCTTCACGATCATCGCGCTGATCTACATCGCGCTGAACTTCGCGCTGACGTCGTTCGCGAGCTGGCTCGAGGGCCGGCTGCGGCGCGGCAAGAAGAGCACGGGCGCCGTGGTCGGCGCCGCCCCGGCCGGTGGCCTGGAAGTCATCGACGCGCCCCCGGCCAAAACCGGTGGTACGGAGAAGATCTGACAGGCAGTCGACACTGCCTTCGTGGGGGGCGCGGCACATACGCCGCGCCCCCCGCCACGTTCTCGGGTCACTTGACGCACGCATCCACAGTAGGTTGCATACGTTCTGTGATCCCGCCCCGAACCACCACCGTCGCCACCCCTTCCTCCTCCGAGACCACACAGATCGGCGCCGGAGGGTTCACACCGTGGACCCGGTGATCGTCGTCGGCGCCGGGCCGGTCGGGCTGGCGCTGTCGCTCGCCCTCGCGGCTCAGGGCGTTCCCTCCGTCCTGCTGGACGAAGGGCCGGGCAAGGACGAACCTCGTCCCGCCCGCACCGTCGTGCTGCGCGAGGACACCGCGGACCTGGTGGAACGGCTCGGCTGCTCGGCACCCCACGACGAGGGGCAGCGGTGGGCCGGCTGGCGGTCGGTACGCCGTAAGCAACTGGTCCGGGCGGTGCCCCTCGGCGAGGAGGAGGGCAGCGTTCCGCTGCCCTCGCCCGTCCATCTGCCGCAGCACGCGCTCACCCGTGGGCTGCGGGCCGCGGTCATCGCGCAGGACCTGGTCACCCTGGTGCCGTTCAGCAGGATCGACACCCTGGAACAGGACCCGCACGGCGTCACCGTGCACACCCGGGAGCCCGGCTCGACCTGGTGGCGCGGGAGTTACCTGGTGGGCTGCGACGGCGCACGGTCCACCGTACGCAAGCTCCTGGACATCAGGTTCCCCGGCCGTACGGCGGTCGAACGGCACGCCGTCGCGGCGCTCCGTGCCCCACTCCCCTGGCCGGGCGAAGCCGTGCTGCACCGGTCTCCGCCCTGGCGTACGGGTGGCACCGAAGTCACCGCGCGGCCGCTGCCCGACGGGGTCTGGCGGCTGGACTGGCTCCTCCCGCCGCGCGGCGAACTCGTCACCCCCGACGCCCTCATCACCCGGATCCGCGACACCCTCGAGGGCTGGTGCGGTGAGACACCGGCCTACGAACTGCTGGACACGGGTGTGTACACGCTCCACCACCGCCTCGCCAGGAGCTGGCGGTCCGAGCGCGCCTTCCTCGCCGGGGACGCCGCCCACCTGCTGGGGGCCCTCGGCACGCAGGGCCTGGACGAGGGGTTGCGGGACGCGGAGAACCTCGCCTGGAAGCTGGCGCACGCCTGGCACCAGAGCGCCTCCGACCTCCTACTCGACAGCTACCAGGCGGAGCGCAGGGCCGCCGTCGCCGCCCGGCTGCGGGCCGCCGACCAGTCACTGCCCATACTGCGGGGCGGAGCGGGCCTCCGGACCCTCCTGCCGGGCTCCGCACGCGGGCACGACACCTTGCTGGCCGACGGCCATCTGGGGTGCGGGCCCCTGGGCGCACCCCCCTCGTACACGCACTCCCCCCTTGCGCCTCGACACGCCGTGGCCCACGCAACGGTCGGGACGGCTCCTGGTGCGCCGGTCACCGACGTCCGGGTGACCGCGCCCGACGGGAAGACGGTGCGGCTGCGCGAACGGCTGGGTCTGGGGAACCTGCTGGTGATCCTGGTCGCGCCGGGTACCGGGGTGTGGGACCGGCGGCACTGGCTGACCGCGGGTGTCATGCCCCGGCTCGTCGACGCGGTGGACGCCCTCCCGGTGAAGGCCGAGCTGCTGGTGACCGAGAGCTACCCGGGGGCGACGGCCCACACGGTGTTGCTGGTCAGGCCGGACGGCCATCTCGTCGCCGCCTTCAACGGGGTGCGGTCCGCCGAACTCCTCGCGGCGGCCGACGTGGCGCGCGGGGGCGGCGCGGACACGGCGCACGACGACGACCATCCGCAGACCACCGCGGGGGCCGACCGGACCGCGGACGTCAATTGACCGTCGCAGGCGCACATGGTCTACTCCGGATCATGACCGACACCGATGTGCGCCTGTGGCGGCGGGTCCATATGGACCTCGTCCGCTATGCGGGCTGCGTGTGTCGCCCGTCCTGCTGAATCGCATCTCCCGGCACGCCGCGCTGTTTCCCGCCCGGCCGTGCTTCCACGCGAACTCTCAGGACGGTCCCTGTGTCTTCTTCCCCTTCGTCCCTGTCCACGCCCGCGCCCGCCGCCGGCACCGCCCCGTCGGCACCGACCGCAGCGGAACTGCTCGACTTCGTCCGCCGGACCGCGGAGGACACCGCGCTCGTCTCCTCGCTCCCGCTCGATCCTGAGGGGCGAACCTGGCTCCGGCTCGCGGGCCCCGGAGGCAGCGAGGCGTGGCTGATCGGCTGGCCGCCCGGTACGGGCACCGGCTGGCACGACCACGCCGAGTCGACAGGTGCTTTCACCGTGGCCGCGGGCGCCCTCAGGGAGCACTCGCTGGCTGCCCGGCTGCCCACCGACGGCTGGACGGCCCTTGAACTGAGCGAGGGCATCGACCGGACCCGGCTCCTGGCGACCGGCCGGGGCAGGGCCTTCGGCCGGCACCACCTCCACGAGGTGCTCAACGAGTCCGGCCACGAGCACGCCGTGTCGGTACACGCGTACTACCCGCCCCTGCCGCAGATCCGCCGCTACAGCCGTACGGGGGCGGTACTGCGTCTGGAGCAGACCGAGCGCCCTGAGGACTGGCAGTGAGCGCCGGGGGCGACCCTCGGCCTCGGGTGCCCGTGGGCATCGACGCACTACTCGCCCGGGTGCGGGCCGGCTACGAGCGGATCGGCCCTCAGGAAGCCGCAGCCGCAGCCGCGGAAGGCGCACTGCTGGTCGACATCCGCTACGCGGCGCTACGCGAGAAGGACGGGCTGATCCCCGGGGCTCTGGTCGTCGAACGCAACGAGTTGGAGTGGCGGCTCGACCCTCAGGGCAGCCACCGTGCCCCGCGGGCAGTGAGCCACGACCTGCGGATCGTGGTGATCTGTGACGAGGGCTACGCCTCGAGTCTCGCGGTCGCCTCCCTGCGTCAGCTGGGACTGCACCGGGCCACAGATCTGACCGGCGGTTTCCAGGCATGGCGCGCGGCCGGGCTCCCGGTCGTTCCCTGACCGGAAACACATGACCGAGATGGCCGGTGGCACTGCCACCGGCCGTTCGGCTGTTCCCGGGACCCGAATGACCACCGGACACACCCGAACGCTGCTCCCCGGTGGAGCGATCCCCGCGCGCGACGGACATTCGCCTCATCACCGAGGAACGGAATGTACGGAGATGTCGCGCCGATGGAAACCGCTCAGCTCAGCCCGGACCAGCTCGACGCACAGGCCTCCCGGCTCCACGACACGGAGGCCTGGCAGCACATCGTCACCGGCTGGGAACGCACCGCCCAAGAGCCCGCGTCCCACGAACCCCCCGCATCCGCGCCGGACGACGAGGCCCGCCCCGCAGGCCCGGCCGACTGGCGGGAACTGCTGTCCGTGCCGGTCGACCGGCTCATCGAGGACTCCCTGCGGACCCTCCCCCCGCGGCAGCCTCAGGAGCGCCCTCTTCCAGGGCGCCTCGGCGCCGTGCTGCCCGAGCGTCTGCACACGTGGCGGCGCATCGGACAACCCGATGTCCGCCCCTCCACCCATCTCGGCTACGCACGGCGGGTCCTGACCGAGTGGGGCTGGCAGAACACCCCTTACCGGCTACGAAACGCCCGTGGTGCGCGCTGCCTCTGCGGGGCCATGCTGACCGCCCACCGGCTCGGCTACGGATCGCTCGACACCGTCGACCGCGCCGGCGCATGGATCGTCACCGAACTGCGCTCGGTCGGCTGGACCGGTCTGATCGGCCCTTGGAACCGTCAGCCGGGCCGCACCGCCGCAGACGCACTGGCCCTGATCGACGCCACGATCCGCCGGGCGTCCCTGGCAGGACACTGAGCCGGGCCGGCATGCCACCCCGGCCGGCACCAAGCGCAGCCCTCTTGGGGTCGGCGGTGGTGGCGGTGGCCCCCTCCGCCACCGCCACAGGCGCGTTCATGTGACCAGCGAGCCCGCTCCCTGCCCCGTTCACTCCGCGCCGAGCCCGCTCCTGCGCTGAGCGCCACTCCCCGCGCCTGCCGGCCGGTCACCCCGTTCCTCCCAGCGTCCGGTACGTTCCCCTGCTCCCCCCGTGCGCCGGTCAGAAGGCGCACCGGTCAGAAGGGCTCGTCCAGCCCTTCCAGGTCCTCCCCCTCCGCCTCGATCGCCTGACGCACCACGCGCAGGGCCATCCCCTCGGCGTACCCCTTGCGCGCCAGCATGCCCGCGAGCCTGCGCAGACGTTTGTCCCGGTCCAGCCCCCGGGTGGAGCGGAGCTTGCGCGCGACGAGCTCCCTGGCGGTCTCCTCCTCCTGCTCGGGGTCGAGCTGCCCGACGGCTTCGTCGATCACCGACGGGTCCACACCCTTGGTGCGCAACTCGCGCACGAGGGCTCGCCGGGCCAATCCCCTGCCGTGGTGCCGGGACTCGACCCAGGCATCCGCGAAGGCCGCGTCATCGATCAGCCCCACGTCCTCGAAGCGCGAGAGCACTTCCTCCGCCGCCTCGTCGGGGATCTCACGCTTGCGCAGCGCGTCCGCCAGCTGCTGTCGGGTGCGCGGGGTCCCGGTCAGCAGCCGGAGGCAGATGTTGCGCGCCTGTTCGACCGGGTCTCGCGGCTCCCCCTTCTCGGCCCTCGACGAGGAAGGGGAACCGCTGCTTCTGGAACGGGAGCGGGAACGACGGCCCGCTCCCTCGCCGAACCCGGCCCCCCGGCCGGGCTCCGGGGGGCCACCGGACGGCTCTGCGGCGTACTCGGGGCCGGGTCCCGCACCGGTGTCGGCGCCCGGCCACTCCGTGCGACGCGTCACGGCCTAGCTCTTGGCGGCTGCGGTCTTGGCGGGCTTGGCCTTGGTCGCGGGAGCCGGTACCGACTTGGCCGCACTGTCGGCCGGGGCGCCTGCGGCGGCTGCGGCATCGGGCTCCGCCGTCGCTTCCTCCGGGCGGACACCGACGCCGAGCTTGTCGAGGATCTTCTTCTCGATCTCGTTGGCGAGGTCGGGGTTGTCCTTGAGGAAGTTGCGGGAGTTCTCCTTGCCCTGGCCGAGCTGGTCGCCCTCGTACGTGTACCAGGCGCCGGCCTTGCGCACGAAGCCGTGCTCCACGCCCATGTCGATCAGACCACCCTCACGGCTGATGCCCTGGCCGTAGAGGATGTCGAATTCGGCCTGCTTGAACGGCGGCGCCACCTTGTTCTTGACCACCTTGACGCGGGTGCGGTTACCCACGGCGTCGGTGCCGTCCTTCAGTGTCTCGATGCGGCGGATGTCCAGACGCACCGAGGCGTAGAACTTCAGCGCCCGGCCACCGGTCGTGGTCTCCGGGGAGCCGAACATCACTCCGATCTTCTCGCGGAGCTGGTTGATGAAGATGGCGGTGGTCTTGGACTGGTTGAGCGCGCTGGTGATCTTACGGAGCGCCTGGCTCATCAGACGGGCCTGCAGACCCACGTGCGAGTCGCCCATCTCACCCTCGATCTCCGCACGGGGCACCAGGGCCGCGACGGAGTCGATGACGATCAGGTCCAGCGCGCCGGAGCGGACCAGCATGTCCACGATCTCCAGCGCCTGCTCGCCGTTGTCCGGCTGCGACAGGATGAGGCTGTCGATGTCGACGCCGAGCTTCTTCGCATACTCGGGGTCCAGAGCGTGCTCGGCGTCGATGAACGCCACCGAACCGCCGAGCTTCTGTGCGTTCGCCACGGCGTGCAGCGTCAGCGTCGTCTTACCGGAGGACTCCGGTCCGTACACCTCCACCACGCGGCCGCGTGGCAGACCACCGACGCCGAGCGCGACGTCGAGCGCCGTGGATCCGGTGGGGATCACCTCGATGGGCTCGTTCGGCCGCTCACCGAGGCGCATCACAGCGCCCTTGCCGAATTGCCGTTCAATCTGTGCGAGTGCGGCGTCCAGCGCCTTCTCGCGGTCGGTTCCTGCCATGGGTTCCACCCGATTTGCTTGAGTCGATCGCTTCACGTCAAAGACGCTAACCCCTGCCACTGACAATGGGCCTCGACGTCCTCCCGGCCTGTGGACAACTCCACGGTCGGGCCCGGCAAACCCGGCCGGAATCCCATGAGAATGGATGTTCGATTTCAGTGTCAAGCGGGCCACACCGCGCCGACAGGACCGAGGGTAGCCGCTTATAGCAATTGACAGCAAAGAAGTCAATTGAACCGACGTCACCGACTACCGCTCGGCCGGTCGCCGCCATCCCTGTCGCCGCCCCCCACCGCGCGGCGCATCCTCGACAGCACCGGCGCACCACTGCGCCAACGATGGCCGCCCTGCACCCTCGGATCGTCCATCACGTCGTAGCGCTTCACGTACGCGCCCAGGAACGCCTGAAGAGTCGCCACGGCAGGAATCGCGATCAGCGCTCCCACCGCGCCCATCAACGCGGTGCCCGCGACCACCGAGCCGAAGGCGACCGCGGGGTGGATGTCGACCGTCTTGGACGTGAGCTTCGGCTGCAGCACGTAGTTCTCGAACTGCTGGTAGACCACGACGAAGCCGAGGACCCACAACGCGTACCAGGGGTCGACGGTGAAGGCGATCAGCATGGGCAGCGCCCCGGCCAGATACGTACCGATCGTGGGGATGAACTGCGACACGAGGCCGACCCAGACCGCCAGAGCGGGCGCGTAGGGCACACCGAGGACCACCAGCAGGATGTAGTGGGCCGTGCCCGAGATGAGCGCCATCAGTCCACGCGAGTAGATGTAGCCACCGGTCTTGTCGACCGCGATCTCCCAGGCGCGCAGCACCTCGGTCTGCCGGGAGGGCGGCAGCACGGAGCACAGCGCGCGCCGCAGCCGCGGGCCGTCGGCCGCGAAGTAGAACGAGAACAGGAAGATCATCAACAGCCGGAACAGCCCACCGAGCACAGTCGTGGAGACGTCGAGCACACCGGTCGCACTGTTCTGCACGTACCTCTGCAACCAGTCGGAGTGCAGCAGGCTGTCCTGCACCTCGACCCGGGAAAGCTCCGTCCGGAAGGTCTGGTTGACCCAGGCGATCACCGAGTCGAGGTACTTGGGGAATTCGTCGACCATGTCGACGATCTGGCCGGCGAGCATCGAACCGAGCAGGACGACGAAGCCCACCCCGGCGACCAGCACCGCGAGGAAGACCAGAAAGGTGGCGAGTCCCCGGCGCATCCCGTGCCCGGCCATGCGGCTGACGGCCGGCTCGATGGCCAGCGCCAGGAAGAAGGCGATGAGGACGTTGGTCAGCAGCCCGATGAGCTGGTAGAAAGCCCAGCTGCCCAGTTGGAAGCACCCGTAGAGCGCGAGTGCCATGACCATCGCGCGCGGCAGCCAGCCGGGCATGCGGACGGGACCGGTGCCGGGCGGCGGGTTCGGTGGTGCGGCCGGCGGGACGGGCGGCGAGGCGGGCGGCTGGGTCTGGGCGGTCTCGTCTGTCGGTGCCACGGGACAAGTCTCGCTCACCGCGATGACAACCGGACGCCCGCCCGTCTGCGCCCGGCTCGGACGACCCAGGTGACGCGGTGGTTCCAGCGGGCGGTGTCGCGTCGCTCAGCGCTTGTCCGGAGGCACGCCGACCGCTGAGCAGACCCCGCGCCAGACGTCCTTGGCCTCCCAGCCCGCGGCCAGGGCCTCGTGGACCGTACGGCCGCCGAGCTCCGCCATGACGTGATCGCGTGCGAAGGAGTCGGCGTACGTCTCGCCGAAGTGGTCCGCCATCCGTTCCCAGAAAATCGTCAACCGCATGACCTCAGTATCCCGCTCCTGAGAGTGCAGCCTGGCCAGGAGGGTCCGGCCGAAGGCCCTTCCCCTCTACGGTCTGTTCATGGCTGGAACCGGAGCAACCCCTCTCGCCCGCGCCGAGCAGTTCATCTGGCTCACCGCACGCGTCCTCGAACAGCGGCGGTTCGCCCATCTCTTCCTGGGGGGAGGCGCGGACACCGTCGAAACCGCGCTCGCCGCCTATCGCAACGAGGACGGCGGCTACGGCCACGCACTCGAACCCGATCTCCGCGGCCCGGTGAGTCAGCCGCTGCACACCGCTCATGCGCTGAGCGTCCTCGACTCGATCGGAGGCTGCGGTGGTCCGCGCGTCGAGCGGATCTGCCGCTATCTGACGGACGTGTCGACCAAGGAAGGTGCGCTGCCCGCGCTCCACCCGTCCCAGCGCGGCTACCCCGCAGCACCGTTCATCCCCGTCGTCGACGACCCGCCCGCCGAACTGCTGGCGACGGGCCCGGTGGTCGGGCTGCTGCACCGTAACCAGGTGTGGCATGCCTGGCTGTTCCGCGCCACCGACTTCTGCTGGGCCGCTGTCGACGCCCTGGAACAGTCCCACCCGTACGAGGTCGAGGCCGCCGTCGCCTTCCTGGACGGCGTTCCCGACCGGACGCGTGCCGAAGCGGCAGCCGACCGACTCGGCCAACTGGTACGTGAGCAGCGGCTGGTGGTGCTCGACCCGCAGCGCCGCGCGGAATACCCCCTGGCCCCCGGTTACGCCCCGGGGGAACACCACTTCCCTTACGACTACGCCCGCACGCCCGGGTCGCTGGCCCGCCGCTGGTTCAGCGACGCCGAAATGGACAGTTCCCTGGATCACCTGGCGGCCGGACAGCAGGAGGACGGCGGCTGGCCGGTCACCTGGCGTCTGTGGGCACCCGGTACAGCCCTGGAGGGCCGCCCGATCGTGACGCTCAAGGCACTGCGGACCCTCCAGGCCCACGGCCGGAGCCTGCGCTGATCCGTCCCGTTTCAGAACACGGCGCGGGTGAGCGCGGTGACCACGACGGCGGCGCCGACGACGACCAGGAAGGGAGCCCGCAGGACCAGGGCGACTGCCGCTGCGGCGAGTCCTGCCGCTCTGGCGTCCAGCATCAGTTGCTGCCCGTCGCCGAAGGTCTGCTGGGCGGTGAGCGCGGCGAGCAGCGCCACCGGAAGAAGCGCCGCCAGCCGCTGCACGAGGGGGCGCTCCAGGACTCCGGCGGGGACCAGGAGCCCCAGGAGCTTCGCGAGGTAGCAGCCGACAGCGGTGAGCCCGATGGCGATCCAGATGTTCATCGGTCCTCCCCGGGCATCGTGCCTTCGGTGACGGTTTCGTCCTTTGTGCTCTTGTCGCGCCCCTTCAGGAAGAGGACGATCGGAGCTGCCAGCGCGGCCACCAGTACGGGTGCACCCGCCGGCAGCACCGGCAGGAGGCCGAGCACCAGCAGGACCGCGAGCCCTCCGGTGACGCGCTCGGTGGCATTTCTCAGCATCGGCGCGAGAAGGGCTAGGAACACGGCCGGGCTGGCTGCGTCCAGCCCCCAGGCGTCGGTGTCGCCGAGCGCTTCGGCCCCGAGCGCGCCGATCAGCGTGGTCAGGTTCCACAGGGTGTAGAGGGTGAGGCCGGTGACGGTGAATCCGATGCGTGCCGCCCGCCGATCGGGCTGGGGCAGGGTGACGGCGGTCGTCTCGTCGATGACCCACTGGGCGGCGAGGGGGCGCAGTACCCGCGGCAGGGCGAGGAGCTGTGACAGCCGTAGCCCGTAGAAGGCGTTGCGGATGCCCAGGAAGAACGCTCCGGCGGCGGCGGTGTAGGGGTTGCCGCCGGCCGCGAGGGCGCCCACGAGGGCGAACTGTGAGGCGCCGGTGAAGACGAGGAGACTCAACGCGCACGTCTGGAGAAGGGTCAGTCCGGAGCCTGCCGAGGTCACGCCGAAGGCGAATCCGGAGAGGCCCACGGCTATGCCCACGCCGAGTGCGTCCCGGACGACGGCTGAGTCCGGCTTCTCCGTGCCGACACCCTGCGCCTCGTCGGCGACGGTGCTCTGAGTGGGTGCTGTCTGTTCTGCCACGCCCGGAAGGCTACGGGGGAGGGTCCCCGCCGGTCTTGTACGTTCTTGCACGCTCGCGCCGGTAGGCACCAGGGGGGACACCGACGATGCGGGTGAAGTGGCGGTTGAGATGGGGCTGGTCGGTGAAGCCGACGGCGGCCGCGGCCTCGGCGGGTGCGGTCCCCGCGTCGAGCATGCGCCGCGCACGGCGTACCCGCGCGTCGGTGAGCCAGGTGTGCGGGGGCATGCCGTACTGCTTCTTGAAGGCCCGCAGCAGTGCGAACGGGCTGGTGCCCAGCTCGGTCGCGAGCGCCTCCAAGGTCGGCGGCCGTTCCATCCGCTCCTCCAGTACGGCCCGCGCGCGGGCCGCGTCACGGCCGCCGGCGAAGTGCGACGCCCTGGCCTGCAGCACGCTGCCGTGACGGTCGAGCAGCCGGGCGACCAGGACGCGCAGCACACTGTCGGCGGCCAGGGCGTTGCCTTCTTCGGCGGCCCGGTGGACTTCGGTGATCAGCCTGGCCGGATACGGGTCCAGCACGCTGCTCTCGGTGAAGCCGACCGTGCCTCGCAGACCCGTCAGGTCGGCCGCGATGTCGTTGATCACCTGGGCGGAGGGGTAGAGCGTGGCGTACACCCATCCTTCGGGCACCCCGGCACGAGCGGTGTGCGGAACTTCCGGGTTGATCATGACGACGGTGCCCGGCCCGGCGTGCAGAGTGCTGCCGGGGAGACCGACGTGCTCGACACCGCTCGTGATCGTGGCGAGGACATGCCCCTCGTGGCTGTGGCGCGGAAAGGCGTGACGGACGTACCGGGCCCGCAGCAGATCGAGGTCGGGCAGCTCCGCGTACTGCCAGTGCCGCGCCCATTCCTGCGTCGTGTCGACCTCCGCCATACCTCGTATCCTCCCAGGTCCGGACAGATGACCGATGTCCGGGAAGACGAGCGACGGGCACGTCCACCGGCTGTTGTCAGTGGCGGGGTGCACGATGGGGGGCATGGCAGGTTCCGCACTCGACTCGTTCTCGCCCGCGACCCGCAGTTGGTTCACGGCTGCCTTCGCCGCGCCCACCGCGGCGCAGGAGGGCGCCTGGCGGGCCATCGGTGAGGGCTCGGACGTGCTGGTCGTCGCACCGACCGGATCGGGCAAGACGCTCGCTGCCTTTCTCGCCTCCCTGGACCGGCTCGCGGCTGTCCCGCCGCCTGCCGAGGCGAAGAAGCGCTGCCGGGTGCTGTACGTGTCACCGATGAAGGCGCTCGCCGTCGATGTGGAGCGGAACCTGCGTTCACCGCTGACCGGGATCCGTCAGGAGTCCGTGCGCCTGGGCCTGCCAGAGCCGGAGGTACGGGTCGGGATCCGTTCCGGCGACACCCCTCCGGCCGAGCGCCGGTCGATGGCGACGAAGCCTCCGGACATCCTGATCACGACCCCCGAATCGCTGTTCCTGATGCTCACCTCCTCGGCCCGGGAAGCGCTGGCCGGGGTCGAGACGGTGATCGTGGACGAGGTGCATGCCGTCGCGGGCACCAAACGCGGTGCCCATCTCGCCGTGTCCCTGGAGCGTCTGGACGAGCTGTTGCCACGGCCCGCGCGGCGCATCGGCCTGTCGGCGACCGTCCGCCCGGTCGACGAGGTCGCCAGGTTCCTGTCGCCGCAGCGGCGGGTGGAGATCGTCCAGCCTCCGTCAACCAAGGAGTTCGACCTCTCCGTCGTGGTCCCGGTGGAGGATCTCGGCGAACTGGGCGGTTCCCCCGCCACGGGTGACGAGGGTGGCCAGGCGGAGAAGCCGTCGATCTGGCCGCACGTCGAGGAGCGGATCGCCGATCTCGTGCAGTCGCACCGCTCCACGATCGTCTTCGCCAATTCCCGGCGTCTGGCGGAGCGCCTGTGCAACCGGCTGAACGAGATCGCCTACGAGCGGGCGACCGGCGCCGCGTTCGAGGAGGCTCCCCAGGCCGGCGAACCCCTCCCCGAGGCTCACTCCCCCGCCGAGATCATGGCCCAGTCGGGGGCCGCGAAAGGGGCGCCGCCCGTTCTCGCCCGCGCGCACCACGGCTCGGTGTCCAAGGAGCAGCGCTCCCAGGTCGAGGAGGACCTCAAGGCGGGTCGGCTGCCCGCCGTGGTGGCCACCTCCAGCCTGGAGTTGGGCATCGACATGGGCGCGGTCGACCTGGTGATCCAGGTCGAGTCGCCGCCGTCCGTGGCGTCGGGGCTGCAGCGGGTGGGGCGCGCCGGGCACCAGGTGGGCGCCGTGTCCACCGGTGTGGTCTTCCCCAAGTACCGCGGCGACCTGGTGCAGGCGGCCGTCGTCACCGAGCGGATGCGTGAGGGCTCCATCGAGGCTCTGCGGATCCCGTCCAACCCCTTGGACGTGCTCGCCCAGCAGATCGTCGCCACGGTCGCGCTCGACAGCTGGCAGGCCGACGACCTGCTCGCCCTCGCCCGCCGGGCAGCCCCCTTCGCCTCGCTTCCGGAATCGGCGTTCACCGCCGTGCTCGACATGCTCGCCGGACGCTATCCGTCCGACGCTTTCGCGGAGCTGCGGCCCCGTGTGGTGTGGGACCGCGTGACCGGTACGGTCACGGGCCGCCCCGGTGCCCAGCGGCTCGCCGTCACCTCGGGCGGCACCATTCCCGACCGCGGGCTCTTCGGTGTCTTCCTGGCCGGCGCGGACCCGAAGAAGGGTGGCGGACGCGTCGGTGAGCTGGACGAGGAGATGGTCTACGAGTCCCGGGTCGGCGATGTCTTCACGCTGGGCACCACGTCCTGGCGGATCGAGGACATCACCAGGGACAGGGTCCTGGTCTCGCCCGCTCCCGGAGTTCCGGGCCGACTGCCGTTCTGGAAGGGCGACCAGTTGGGCCGCCCGCTGGAGCTGGGCCGGGCGCTGGGCGCGTTCCTCCGGGAGCTCGGCGGGCTGTCGGCCGAGGACGCCCGGCTGCGGCTGCTCACCGCCGGGCTCGATGCCTGGGCGGCGGACAACATCCTGTCCTACCTCGACGAGCAGCGCCGGGCCTGCGGCCATGTCCCCGACGACCGCACGGTCCTGGTCGAAAGGTTCCGTGACGAGCTGGGCGACTGGCGCATCGTGGTGCATTCGCCGTTCGGCGCCCAGGTGCACGCCCCCTGGGCACTCGCCCTGTCCGCCCGGCTGGGTGAGCGGTACGGCATGGACGCACAGGTCATGCACGCGGACGACGGCATCGTGCTGCGGTTGCCCGACGCCGATCTGATGGGCCTCGACCTCCTCGACTTCGATCCGGTGCGGGCGGACGGACCCGGTGGGGCCGACGGCGACCACGGAAGCGCCGCTGCCGCCCCCGGTTTCCCCACCGCCGGATACGACAGCGAGCAGCCCCCCGTCGGGGCCACCGATGTGGTGTTCGACAAGGGTGAGATCAGCCAGGTCGTCACCGAACAGGTCGGTGGGTCGGCCCTGTTCGCATCCCGGTTCCGCGAATGCGCCGCACGGGCCCTGCTGTTGCCCCGGCGCAGCCCTGGAAAGCGCACCCCGCTGTGGCAACAGCGCCAGCGCGCGTCCCAGCTGCTGCAGGTGGCCTCCGAGTTCGGCTCGTTCCCGATCGTCCTCGAAGCCGTCCGTGAATGTCTGCAGGACGTCTTCGATGTTCCCGGCCTCACCGAGCTCATGGGCGACTTGGAGGCGCGCCGCGTCCGTCTGGTCGAGGTGACCACGACCGAGCCTTCGCCGTTCGCCCGCTCGCTCCTCTTCGGTTACGTCGCGCAGTTCCTGTACGAGGGCGATTCGCCCCTCGCCGAGCGGCGGGCGGCAGCCCTTTCGCTCGACTCCCATCTTCTGGCCGAGCTCCTCGGCCAGGCGGAGCTGCGCGAGCTGCTCGACGCCGACGTCCTGGGTGAGCTGGAGCGGGAGCTTCAGTGGCTGACCGACGACAGGAAGATCAAGGACGTCGAGGGAGTAGCCGATCTCCTGCGCGTCCTCGGCCCCCTCACCGAAGCCGAACTGGCGGAGCGTGGCGCGGAGCCGGCATGGGCACCGGAGCTGGCGACGGCCCGGCGCGCCATCCAGGTCCGCGTCGGCGGAGTCGCGCACTGGGCGGCCGTGGAGGACGCGGGCCGGCTGCGCGACGCACTCGGCACCGCGCTTCCTGTCGGTGTCCCCGAGGCGTTCACCGAGCCGGTCAAGGACCCGCTCGGCGACCTCCTCGCCCGGTACGCCCGTACGCACGGCCCGTTCACCACCACACAGGCGGCGAGCCGATTCGGTCTCGGTCCCGCCGTCACGGACGGGGCGCTGCAGCGGCTGGCCGCGTCCGGCCGCGTCGTCCAGGGCGAGTTCCACCCCGCGGGCATCGGCCAGGAGTGGTGCGATGCCACGGTCCTGCGACGGCTGCGCCGCCGTTCGCTCGCCTCGCTCCGCCAGGAGCTGGAGCCCGTTCCGCCCGCCGCGCTGGCCGGTTTCCTCCCCCAGTGGCAGCACCTCGGCGACAACAGTCTGCGCGGGATCGACGGGCTGGCCCGCGCCATCGAGCAGTTGCAGGGCGCCCCGGTCCCCGCGTCCGCCCTGGAGAAGCTGATCCTGCCGAGCCGGGTCGCGGGGTACACCCCCGCGATGCTCGACGAGCTCACCACCACCGGCGAGGTCGTCTGGGCGGGCGCGGGCGCCCTCCCGGGAAAGGACGGCTGGCTCTCCGTCTATCCGGCCGACAGTGCGCCTCTGCTCCTCCCACCGCCCCACCCGCTGGAGGAGACCGCGTTGCACGAGTCGGTTCTCACCGTCCTTTCCGGCGGGTACGGGCTCTTCTTCCGGCAGATCGCCGATCAGGTCCGGGCCACCACCCACCCGGACTGCGCCGATCCGCGGCTGGCCGACGCCCTCTGGGACCTGGTCTGGTCCGGTCGGCTCACCAACGACACGCTCGCCCCCTTGCGTGCGCTCCTGGGCTCAGGGCGCACGGCCGGCTCCACCGCACACCGCGCGAGACGCAATGTGCCGCGCGGCCGTTACGGGTCGCTGACCGCTGCCGCCCGTCCCGCGTCGCGCACCGGTCCGCCGACCGTGTCGGGCCGCTGGTCGCTGTTGCCCCCGGTCGAGCCCGAGCCGACCCATCGCGCGCATGCTCTGGCCCGGACGCTCCTCGACCGACATGGTGTGGTGACCCGCGGTGCGGTGCAGGCCGAAGGCGTGGAGGGCGGGTTCTCGGCGGTCTATCGCATCCTCGCCGCCTTCGAGGACAGCGGGCAGGCCCGCCGTGGCTATGTCGTCGAGGGACTGGGAGCGGCCCAGTTCGCCATGGACGGTGCTGTGGACCGGCTCAGGGCGGCCTCCACCGCACGCGACCGCTCGGACCCCGGCGCCACTCCGCACGCGCTGGTCCTCGCGGCGGCGGACCCAGCCAACGCGTACGGTGCCGCCCTGCCCTGGCCCGAGTCCCCGGACGGGGCGGGACACAAGCCGGGGCGCAAGGCAGGCGCACTGGTGGTCCTGGTGGACGGCGAGCTGACGCTGTACATGGAGCGCGGCGGCAAGTCCCTTCTCGCCTGGCCCACCGAGCCTGCCGATCCGGCTCTGCACGCCGCAGCGGCGGCGCTCGCGTCGGCGGCCCGCGCGGGGACGCTCGGCACGGTCACGGTGGAGCGCACCAACGGCGTCTCCGCGCTCACCTCGCCGCTGGGCCGCACTCTGGAGGGAGCCGGCTTCCTCGCCACGCCGCGAGGTCTACGGCTGCGCGCCTGAGGACGGCAGCGGTCCCAGGACGGCTGCGCGGCTGGAGGACACCGGCGGAACGGCCGCGCCACCACGCGCAGCCAGGTACGCGCATCATGGATGCATGCCCGAAGGTGACACCGTCCTGCAGACCGCCCGTCGTCTCGACACGGTACTCGCCGGTCGGGTACTGACGGCTTTCGACCTGCGCGTCCCGCGGTTCGCCACAGCCGACCTGACCGGGCGAACCGTGCTGGGCGTCACGTCGCGCGGCAAGCACCTGCTCACCAGGTTCCAGGGCGGCCTCAGCCTCCACAGCCATCTGCGCATGGACGGCGCCTGGCGCGTCTTCCATCACGGCGAGCGCTGGCGAGGCGGCCCCGCGCACCAGATCCGCGCCGTCCTCGCCACGGCGGAGCACACCGCCGTCGGCTACCGCCTGCCCGTCCTCGAGTTGCTCCGTACCGAGGACGAGGATCAGGTCGTCGGCCATCTCGGCCCGGACCTGCTGGGGCCCGACTGGGATCCGGACACCGCTCTGACCAATCTGCTCGCCGATCCTGGACGGCGCCTCGGTGACGCACTCCTGGACCAGCGCAACCTGGCCGGGGTCGGCAATGTCTACATGTGCGAGCTGTGTTTCATGGCCCGAGCGACGCCCTGGCTTCCCGTGGGCGAGCTGCCCCTGCCCGTCGCCACCCGCCTGGTCGGCACCGCCAAGCAGCTCCTGGAGGCCAACCGCGACCGGCCGGTACGAACCACGACCGCTGCGACCCAGGCCATGTCCCGCAGCCGCACACCGGAGCGTTTCTTCGTCTACGGACGGGCCGGCCGCCCCTGCCTACGCTGCCGCACACCCATCCGTCTGGCGGACCGCGACGACCGCCCCGCCTACTGGTGCCCGCACTGCCAGTCCGGACCCACCGGCTGAGAGCTGGTCCTGCCCACCGAGCCGGAGCGGCCCGCATGCCGGACCGTGATCCGCTGCGGGCGCACGACAACAGCTACGACACCTGGCCGCGCCGCCGGGCGCCCGCAGCCGGTATGCGGACGTCCTTCCGCCGTGCGACGCCCCTCACCCGACTCCGGGCGCTGATCCACCAGGAATCACCGAACAGCCCTCAGGTGGATATGTCCGACCGGGTGGCCTCGCTCCTCTCGGCACCTCGCTCCGGCCGCACCGCGGAGGACACGTGTACGGGCAGGAGGCTCAGCCCCCATCCGCCGGCCGCCACCGCGCCCTCGATCAGCCCGGCGTGCTCCGGCCGCACCAGCAGCCGGAGCACGGCCCACCACCACAGGCCACCGATGACGAGCGCCAAGACCCATCGCCACACCATGGCTGCCTCCTCCGCCGACGCTAGGGCGTGTTTCGAAAGTCCCGCCTGCCTGGCGACGCCTGGCACGCACGCTCGCCGCGTTGTCGGGATCACCCCGATACATCCAGTATCGGGGCGACCCTCCGCCTTGCGATCGCACGCACCAGACGCCGCCAGGCCCGCCCTTCGGGCGGACGGCGCTACTTTCGAAACACGCCCTAGTACGGCACGATCTCCTGGCGGCAGGGCGCATCGGCGCACTACCGGCGTGCGACCTGCCGACGGGGACGCCACTGCGTGCCCTCCCTTCGGACCAACCGTCGGGAGTCGGGGGGTCCACAACCGTCCCCCGCAGTTTCCCCCGGCTCCGCTTCGGCTGCATCCCACGTACCGGAACGCCGAGCGCTGACGCGCCACGGCCCCGGACATGCCGGTGCCCCCGGGATTCATCGAATCCGCCGGGGGTACCGGGTGGGCGCTCTCCCTACCTGTCGTCGTCGGTGAGGGAGTCCTTCATGCCCTTGGCGCGGTCGCCGGTCGCACCCAAGGTTTCCTCCGTCTTGGCCTTGGCCTGGTCGGACTTGCCTTCGGCTTCCTTGCGGCGGTCGCCGGTCACCTTGCCGGTCGCTTCCTTGGCCTTGCCCTTGAGCTTGTCCATGGCCTTCTTGTCCGTCACGGTGACTCCTTCCTCGCGTTCGCTCTCGAGTTCCTCGCGTGTGCACCCAGACACGCACAGCCTGGAACGCTCTCAGGCACGCACGGCCCGGAGCTTTCAGGCACTCTCCGCCTGGAACATCCACGCGTGCTTCTCAAGATCCGCAGTAAGGGTGATCAGGATGTCCTGGCTGATGGGGTCCGGCTCGTCGGTCGCCTCGATCCGCTCCCGCATACGGTCGATGACCACGCGGAGGGCGTCGACGAGAACCCGTACCGCGTCCACGTCCTTGATCCAGCCGTCAGGCACGGAATCGATGGCAGTGGTCTTGGCGAGCGTCCGGGACCGGCCGTCCGGGTTGACGCCGACCGCGGAAGCCCTCTCCGCCACCGTGTCCGAGTGCTGCCGCGCCGTGTCCACGACCTCGTCGAGCTGAAGGTGCACGGAGCGGAAGCGCGGGCCGACCACGTTCCAGTGGACCTGCTTGGCCACCAGGGAGAGGTCGACCAGGTCGACCAGGGCGCCTTGCAGCGCGTCTCCCACGACCTTGCGGTCGCCATCGGACAAGGCGCTCTTCACGACAGACATGCACTTCTCCGTTCAGATAGCTGTTCGGCCTACCATCTGTCCACCATGTCACATATGGAGCAAAACGGTCATACGGGTGACTGTCCCGAAGGATCATCTCCGTGAACCGTCGCCCGGCCTCACCCCGCGCCTGCCCCGCGAAAGGCGTCGCACACACCGCGGCACTCGAAAGCCCCGGCCGGCCCAGGAGGGCCGACCGGGGCTTCGTTCAGCACGGAACCACGCGGTCAGGCGGCGACGACGTCCACCGCTTCTGCGGGCGCCTTGATGGTCACCCGTCCCGTCGGTACGCCGGCGACCGACGCGACAGAGACGGAATTGAGCATCGGGCGCACCGGCGCAGGCACCGCATCACTGGCTGCTGCCGACTCGGCCAGCTCGGCCAGCGAGAGTTCATCGCTCACTTCTCGCATGAGCTCGGACATCCGTACGTCCAGCGCGTCGCAAATGGCGGAGAGCAGTTCGGAGGATGCCTCCTTCTGCCCCCGCTCCACCTCGGAGAGATAGCCGAGCGAGACTCGGGCGGACGAGGAGACTTCGCGCAGAGTACGGCCTTGGCGCTGGCGCTGCCGACGCAGCACGTCACCAAGCAGGCGACGGAGCAGAATCATCGGTGGCTCCCTCCTCGGACCGCGTAGCCGCATCCTTCACGCCCCACCGTACCGCCTTGCGCCGCGGCCGTGCGGGGAGTGATGTCGTGTTCTCTCAGGGCTGCAAACATCAATTCCCCACGTTCTGTTCCGTATTCTGTGCCCTCACATTTTCGCCGAGTTCGCCGGAGAGCAGCTCGAGCAGGCTCCGCACAGTCTCCTTACGGATGTCCGCCCGCCCGCCGTTCAACCGCAGCTCGGCCTCTTTCCGTACACCGCCCGGCCCGGAAACGGCTATGAAAACCGTCCCGACGGGCTTGCCGTCCTGCGGCTCCGGGCCCGCGACCCCGGTGGTCGAGACGCCCCAGTCCGCACCGAGGACCCGGCGCACACCGGCGGCCATCGCCTGGGCGACCTCCGGGTCCACCGCTCCGCGCGCGGCCAGCAGCTCACCGTCGACACCCAGCACGTCCCGCTTCAAGGGTGTGGCGTAGGCCGTGACAGACCCGCGGAAGCCCTGCGAGGCTCCCGGCACGGAAGTCAGCTCGGCCGCCACCAGGCCACCGGTGAGGGATTCGGCGACACCGAGCGTCTCACCGCGCTCCCGAAGCCGCCGCAGCACTTGGGCCGCCGCGGACATCACCGCTCCGCCTCCGCAGCGCCCCTGCTGCCCGCCACACGGTCCCCGACCGGTTCCCCGGCGGACTCCACGGCCGCGCCTTCGGCCGCCGCGCCCACTTCGTCCGTGGCGCGCCGCTCGGCGGCGTCCTCCACGTCCACTGCCGCCGCGACCGCCGCGACGGCCGCGGCTCGTCCGGCCGCGAGCCCGCGGCGGCGCAGCACGACGGCCTGGCGCACGTAGTCGAGACCGGTGACGACCGTCAGCACGACGGCGGCCATCATCACCCAGAAGCGCAGGGTGGCCAGGGGGCCCGTCAGTGCCAGAACGTACATGCCCACAGCGATGCCCTGGGCCAGGGTCTTCATCTTCCCGCCGCGGCTGGCCGGGATCACCGAGTGCCGGATGACCCAGAAACGCATGAGCGTGATGCCGAGCTCGCGGAACAGGATCACGCCGGTGATCCACCACGGGAGGTCACCGAGCGAGGACAGACAGATCAGTGCCGCTCCCATGATCGCCTTGTCGGCGATCGGGTCGGCGATCTTCCCGAAATCGGTGACCAGGTTGTACGTGCGCGCCAGATGGCCGTCGAAGACATCGGTGATCATCGCGACGGCGAAGGCCGCCCAGGCGAACGCCCGCCAGACCGGGTCGTAGCCGCCGTCGTGCAGCAGGAGCATGACGAAGCCCGGGACGAGCAGCAGCCGGACCATCGTGAGGATGTTCGCGATGTTCCACAGGCCGGCCTGGTTGACGGCCGCCGCACCCAGCTTGCCGCTGCGGGGCGCCGGCGTCGCGCCGGAGCCGCCTGCCGCGGTCGCCGGGGCTCCCGTCATCTGGCCGCCTCCGCAAGCTCGTGGTGTTCGGCCACGAGGTCCACTCCCTCGGTGCCCACTGCCTTGGCTTCGACCATACGGCCCGGCACGAGGCCTTCGCGTGCGGTGAAGACGACCTGGCCGTCCGTTTCCGGCGCCTGGTGTGCGGCTCGGCCCACCGCCACGGGTCCGTCCTCGTCGGACTCCACGGACTCGACGAGCACCTGAAGCGTCTCGCCGACCCGCTCCTCGGCCCGCTGAGAGGTCAGCTCCTCCGCGAGTTGCGAGATGTGCGCGAGGCGCTCCGCGATGACGTCGGCGTCCAGCTTGTTCTCGTAACCGACCGCCTCGGTGCCCTCCTCGTCGGAGTAGCCGAAGACCCCGATGGCGTCCAGACGCGCGCCGGTGAGGAAGCGTTCCAGCTCGGCGAGATCGGCCTCGGTCTCCCCGGGGAATCCCACGATGAAGTTCGACCGCGCACCGGCCTGCGGCGCCTTCGTCCGAATGGTGTCGAGGAGTTCGAGGAAACGGTCCGTGTCACCGAATCGACGCATCGCGCGCAGGACCCCGGGGGCGGAGTGCTGGAACGACAGGTCGAAGTAGGGAGCGACCTTGGGCGTCGAGGTGAGTACGTCGATCAGCCCCGGCCGCATCTCGGCAGGCTGCAGGTAGCTGACGCGGATCCGCTCGATGCCGTCGACTTCGGCGAGCTCGGGCAGCAGGGTCTCCAGCAGCCTGATGTCCCCGAGGTCCTTGCCGTACGAGGTGTTGTTCTCGGAGACGAGCATGACCTCCTTGACGCCCTGCTCGGCGAGCCAGCGGGTTTCGCCGAGTACGTCGGAGGGGCGCCGCGAGATGAACGAGCCGCGGAAGGACGGGATGGCGCAGAAGGAGCAGCGCCGGTCGCAGCCCGAGGCGAGCTTCACCGAGGCGACCGGACTGGTCCCCAGCCTGCGGCGCAGAGGGGCTCGCGGCCCGGAGACCGGCGCGACGCCTTCCGGCAGGTCTGCGGGGGCCGGCGCGATCTCCTGGGAGTGTCCCGGCAGCGCGACGGCGGCGTCCTGCCGCTCGGCCGGGCTGATCGGCAGCAGCTTGCGCCGGTCGCGCGGGGTGTGGGAAGCGTGGATGCCACCGTTGAGGATGGTCTGCAGACGGTCGGAGATGTCGGCGTAGTCGTCGAATCCGAGGACTCCGTCCGCTTCGGGCAGTGCCTCGGCCAGGTCCTTGCCGTAGCGCTCGGCCATACAGCCGACGGCCACAACGGCCTGGGTTCTGCCATGATCCTTGAGATCGTTGGCTTCGAGCAGGGCGTCGACGGAGTCCTTCTTGGCGGCCTCGACGAACCCACAGGTGTTGACGACGGCGACATCCGCGTCCGTGGCGTTCTCGACGAGCTCCCAGCCGTCCGCTGCCAAGCGGCCTGCAAGCTCCTCCGAGTCCACCTCGTTACGGGCGCAGCCGAGAGTGACAAGGGCGACGGTACGGCGTTCGGGCATGGGCTCAAGACTACTTTGTCCCGGCACTCGCCCTGCCGTGCAGGGTTCACCGCTACGGGGAGTGACCGGGCGGCCGGTGAAGCCGGGGAACACGCGCAACGCCGACGGTGAGTGTCCAGCAGGATCGCCAGGCACTCACCGTCGGGAAATCACGGGCGAAAAGGTCAGCCGACCTCGGGGTCACCCTTGGTGTACGAAAGCCTTTCCACCTGCCCCGATTCGAACTGATCGTCGATCTTCTTGCCGTTCACGAAGAGATCGATCGCTCCGGCGTCACCGAGGACGAGGTCGACCCGCTCCTTGTCCTGAAAGGTCTTGGAGTCTCCCTGGGCCAGCAGACCGTCGAAGAGCAGTCGTCCGTTGTGGTCCTTGGCGGAGATCCAGCTCTTGCCTTCGGTGGCGCTGAGCCTGACCGTCACCTTGTCCCGCGGAGCTGCGGCGATGGCGCTCTCGGAGGGGACGGGCTTGGGGTCGGCGGGCTTGGTCGTGGTGGGCTCGGGAGTGGTCCGGTCGGATGTCGAACCGTCGGCGACCTGCGCCGAGCCCGAACCCTCGTCCTCGCCGCTGAAGAGCGTGAAGCCGACGAATCCGACCACGGCGACGATCGCCGCGACCATGGCCGCGGTCCAGTTGGGCCGGCGGGGGTCGGAGCGGATCCGCTCCGCCTCGAACAGCGGCGCCGCGGGCGTGGGTGCGGGACGGCCGCCGTGCTCGGCGTCGAACTCCGCGATCAGCGGATCGGGGTCGAGCCGGACGGCGCGGGCGAGCATACGGATGTGGCCGCGGGCATACACGTCGCCGCCGCAGCGGGAGAAGTCGTCCTCCTCGATCGCGTGCACGATGGGGATGCGCACCCGGGTGGAGCTGCTGACTTCCTCGACCGTCAGACCTGCGGCGATACGGGCCTGCTGAAGCACGCGACCGATGGAAGGCCGGTCGTCTTCTGGGGAGTTGCCGATGGACACGGGGGCGCCTTTCGAGCGTGAGCCACCTGCTGGATGTTCAGTCTAGGGGTGGTACGAAAGGGTGGGGCAACCGGGAGCGACGACTTTGTACGCCATCGGGTTCGCCGGACAGCCCCTCGGGCAGGAAAGCTGACGGAGCGCAAGACGGATCATCCCGCTGCTCCTCCTCTCAACTTGACGTACGGCCGGGCGAAACGGTTGCCCGGAAAACTCTTACGGAGCCGTTTCCCCCCGGATGACGGCCAGCACACCGTCGAGTTCGTCCGGTTTCACCATGACATCACGCGCCTTGGAACCCTCGCTGGGACCCACGATGTTGCGTGACTCCATCAGGTCCATCAGCCGACCGGCCTTCGCGAAGCCGACCCGCAGCTTGCGCTGGAGCATCGATGTGGAGCCGAACTGGGTGGACACGACCAGTTCGGCCGCCTGGCAGAGCAGATCGAGGTCGTCGCCGATGTCCTCGTCGATCTCCTTCTTCTGCTTCGTGCCCACCACCACGTCCTCGCGGAAGACCGGCGCCATCTGATCCTTGCAGTGCTGGACGACAGCCGCCACCTCGGCCTCGGTGACGAAGGCCCCCTGCATACGGGTCGGCTTGTTGGCTCCCATCGGCAGGAACAGGCCGTCGCCCTTCCCGATGAGCTTCTCGGCGCCCGGCTGGTCGAGGATGACCCGGCTGTCCGCGAGCGACGAGGTCGCGAAGGCCAGCCGGGAGGGCACGTTCGCCTTGATCAGACCGGTCACGACGTCGACCGAGGGTCGCTGGGTGGCGAGCACCAGATGGATGCCGGCTGCGCGCGCCAGCTGGGTGATCCGGACGATGGAGTCCTCGACGTCACGCGGGGCCACCATCATGAGGTCGGCCAGCTCGTCCACGATGACCAGCAGATAAGGGTAGGGCGAAAGCTCCCGCTCGCTCCCCTCGGGTGCCTTGGCCTTCCCGGTGCGCACCGCGTGGTTGAAGTCGTCGATGTGCCGGAAGCCGTAGGCCGCGAGGTCGTCGTAGCGGAGGTCCATCTCCCGTACGACCCACTGGAGCGCCTCGGCCGCCTTCTTCGGATTGGTGATGATGGGCGTGATGAGATGCGGAATGCCCTCGTAGGCGGTGAGCTCGACCCGCTTCGGGTCGACGAGCACCATCCGCACGTCCTCCGGCGTCGCCCGCACCATGACCGAGGTGATCAGACAGTTGATACAGGAGGACTTGCCGGAACCGGTCGCACCGGCGACAAGGACGTGCGGCATGTTCGCCAGATTGGCCATCTCGTAGCCGCCCTCGACGTTCTTGCCGAGTGCGACCAGCATGGGATGGTCGTCCTCCGCCGCGTCCGCGAGGCGCAGGACGTCACCGAGATTGACCATCTCCCGGTCGGAGTTGGGGATCTCGATACCGACCGCGGACTTGCCGGGGATCGGGGAAATGATCCGGACGTCCGGACTGGCGACGGCATAGGCGATGTTCTTGGTGAGGGCGGTGATCCGCTCGACCTTGACGGCGGGACCGAGTTCCACCTCGTAGCGGGTGACGGTCGGACCGCGTGTGAAGCCGGTGACGGAGGCATCGACCTTGAACTCCGTGAAGACGGTGGTCAGTGAGGCGACGACCGCGTCATTGGCGGCGCTGCGTGTCTTTCCGGGACCACCCCGCTCCAACAGGTCCAGCGAGGGCAGCGAGTAGGTGATGTCGCCGGAGAGCTGGAGCTGTTCGGCGCGGGCGGGGAGCGACTCGGACCGCTCGGGGACGGGTTTCGTCAGATCGGGAACTCCGCCGGAGGACGACGAGTCCTTCGCCGAACCCTTCTCGTAGCCCTTGTCCCCGGACGAAGGCTTCACGGGTGACCGCGCACCGGGGACCGGTGTCCCCGTGCGGTCCCGGTCCCGCTCAGTGGAGACGCCCTGGGTCAGATCGGCGACGACCGGCGACGGGGGCATACCGTTGAGCACCGCCCCGTCGAGCGCCGCGGCCGCGGCCGCGGCGACGTCGACGGCGTCCATGGTGCGGTTCATCGCGGGCTGGGCGGACGGCTTGCGCCTACGCCGCCTGGCCGGCGCCTCACCCCCGGCGTGCTCCGGGTCGTACACGCCGTCCGGATCCGATCCCCCGGCCGAGGAGCGCCGGGAGCGCCCGGGCAGCGCCTCACGCCACTGTTCGTCGTACCGCTCGTCGTCGTTCCCGTCCTCCACGCCCGGTACGTACACCGGTTCGGCGATGCCGAGTCTGACGCCGAGCTGCCGCAGCCGCCGGGGGATGGCGTTGACCGGCGTGGCGGTGACGACGAGGAGCCCGAAGACCGTCAGCAGCAGAAGCAGCGGGACCGCGAGAACCTCGCCCATCATGAAGACGAGGGGCTGGGAAGCACCCCACCCGATGAGTCCGCCCGCGTCCTGCATGGCCCCGGTCCCGTCCTCACGGCCGGGCGATCCGCAGGCGATGTGGACCTGCCCGAGGACACCGATGACGAGAGCGGAGAGCCCGATGACGATACGGCCGTTGGCCTCGGGCTTCTCCGGGTAGAGGATCAGCCGCACGGCGACGGCGCCCAGCAGTATCGGCACCAGCAGATCGAGCCGGCCGAACGCCCCGGTCACCAGCATCTCGACGAGATCGCCGACGGGTCCCCGCAGATGCGACCAGGTGCCCGCCGCCACGACCAGGGCGAGCCCCAGGAGCAGCAGGGCGACTCCGTCCTTGCGGTGTGCCGGGTCCAGCCCCTTGGCGCCGCGCCCTATGGAGCGGAACACCGCCCCGACGCCGTGCGCGGTACCCAGCCACAGCGCCCGGACGAGCCTGTACACACCCCCCGTGGGGGACGGCGCCGGCTTGGGCGCGGCCTTCTTGACCGCGACCTTCTTGGCGGGTGCCCTTTTCGCGGACGCGGTCTTCTTCGCCGCCGCCTTCTTGGCGGGCGCGACTTTCTTCGCCGGTCCCTGGGTGCGACCGGCACGCTTCGCGGTGCCCGCCGTGCCCAGGGAACCCTTGCCGGACGTACGTGAGGCCATGTGACTGAGGTTACCGGTGCCGACGCCTGTAGACACGTGTGCCTACGGCTTCACCCGTCCGTGTCGCCCGCGCACAGGCGCGGAACTGACGCACCCTCAGTCGCCGCAGGTCAGCTCTGCGAGGGCAGGGTGGCCGCGGAACCGCCCGTCCCGGGCTCCAGCGCGTCGAGCGCCCGGCGCAGTCCGGTGAGCTTGCGCTCGAGATGCGCGGCGGTGGCCACCGCGGCCGCGTCCGCCGATTCGTCGTCCAGCTGCTTCGACAGAGCCTCAGCCTGCTCCTCGACGGCTGCGAGCCGTGCCGAGAGCTCCGCGAGCAGACCGGCGGGCTCCTTCTCGTCAGCGCCCTGATGGGCGCCGCCCTCGAGCTGGAGCCGCAGCAACGCCGCCTGCTCGCGCAGCTGGCAGTTCTTCATGTACAGCTCGACGAAGACCGAGACCTTGGCGCGCAGCACCCAGGGGTCGAAGGGCTTCGAGATGTAGTCCACCGCACCCGCCGCATAACCCCGGAAGGTGTGATGCGGGCCGTGGTTGATCGCGGTCAGGAAGATGATCGGGATGTCCCGGGTCCGCTCCCGCCGCTTGATGTGCGCGGCCGTCTCGAATCCGTCCATGCCGGGCATCTGTACGTCCAGCAGAATGACCGCGAAATCGTCCGTGAGCAGCGCCTTGAGCGCTTCCTCCCCTGACGATGCCCGAACCAGTGTCTGATCGAGCGCAGAGAGGATGGCCTCCAGCGCCAGCAGATTCTCCGGCCGGTCATCGACCAGGAGGATCTTGGCCTTCTGCACCATGGCCCGTCCTCCTCGCCCCGGAATCGCACCGGGTGCCGCCCCAGGGGACGACTCCCTTACGCCGTCCGTCCTTGTGCCGGTCATGGTAGCCGCACCCCGCCCGTCGCCACACCCTGTCACCGCGATGTCACTGTGCACATAGCGAAAACGCGGTTGAAGACCAGAAGGTTCCCCGGAAACCGCTCACTCACACCCTTCCGGGCGCAGCAGGCAGGCGGATTCCGGTGAGCCACTCCCCGCCCGGTCACTCTCCGCGCATCCAGTTCTCCATCACCGACAGCAAATGATCGGAATCGACCGGCTTGGTCACGTAGTCGGAGGCTCCGCAGTCGATCGCCTTCTCACGGTCGCCCTTCATGGCCTTCGCGGTCAGCGCGACGATCGGCAGCCCTGCGAACTGCGGCATCCGGCGGATCGCCGTCGTCGTCGCGTAGCCATCCATCTCGGGCATCATGATGTCCATCAGAACGATCGTCACATCATCGTGCTGTTCGAGGACTTCGATGCCCTCCCGCCCGTTCTCCGCGTACAGCACCGACAGGCCGTGCTGCTCCAGCACACTGGTGAGGGCGAAGACGTTGCGGATGTCGTCGTCGACGATCAGCACCTTCTCCCCGTGGAAACGGAACGTCCGGCGGGGCTCCTGTTCCTCCTGCGCGCTCTGCACCCACTCCTCCGGCGCCGCGCTCTCCGCCGCCGGCCTGCTGTTCGCCAGGGCGGGGCGCTGAGCCGCTCCCCCCAGGGCCTTGCGCCGGCGCCGGAACACCCCGGCGGAATTCGCGGGGTCGCCCAGGGGCTGCTCGGCCCCGCTGCCCTGCGACGCCTCCCGGTGCAGGGTGCCCTCGGCAGAGCTCGCGTGGACCTCGATGGGGCCCGGCCCCATCTGCGGATAGCCCTGCGGCGGCAGCTCGCTCGGGTTCAGGGGGAGGTACAACGTGAAGGTCGACCCCCGCCCCGGTTCGCTCGCCGCGTGGATCTCGCCGCCCAGCAGACGGGCGATCTCCCGGCTGATGGAAAGGCCGAGGCCGGTCCCCCCGTACTTGCGGCTGGTCGTACCGTCCGCCTGCTTGAACGCCTCGAAGATCACCAGCATCTTGCTGGACGCGATGCCGATCCCGGTGTCCGTGACCGAGAACGCGATCAGGTCCCCGTCGGCGTCACGCAGCGAACCGGCCTCCAGCAGATGCTCCCTGATGGCGTTCGGCACATCGGCGCCGGCCGGCCGGATGACCAGCTCCACCGCGCCGCTGTCGGTGAACTTCACCGCGTTGGACAAGAGGTTGCGCAAGACCTGCAGCAGCCGTTGTTCGTCCGTGTGCAGCGTGGCGGGGAGCTCCGGGGACACCCGTACGGAGAAGTCGAGCCCCTTCTCCGCGGTGAGCGGCCGGAACGTCGCCTCCACGTAGTCGACCAGCTGCACCAGGGCGATCCGGGTCGGACTGACGTCCATCTTGCCCGCCTCGACCTTGGACAGGTCGAGGATGTCGTTGATCAGCTGGAGCAGGTCGGAACCCGCCCCGTGGATCGTCTCGGCGAACTCCACCTGCTTCGGCGAGAGATTGCCCTCGGCGTTGTCCGCGAGCAGCTTGGCCAGGATGAGCAACGAGTTGAGCGGTGTACGCAGCTCGTGCGACATGTTGGCCAGGAACTCGGACTTGTAGCGCATCGAGACGGCGAGCTGCTCGGCGCGCTCCTCCAGGACCTGCCGCGCCTCCTCGATCTCGGTGTTCTTCACCTCGATGTCGCGGTTCTGCTGAGCCAGCAGTTCCGCCTTCTCCTCCAGTTCGGCGTTGGAGGCCTGCAGGGCCTTCTGGCGGTTCTCGAGCTCCTGCGAACGGTCGCGCAACTGCTCGGTGAGCTCCTGGGACTGTTCGAGGAGCTTCTCCGTCTTCGTGTTGACGCTGATGGTGTTGACGCTCGTGGCGATCATCTCGGCGAGCTGGTTGAGGAAGTCCCGCTGGATGTGTGTGAACGGCTGGAACGACGCCAGCTCGATGACGCCCAGTACCTTGCCCTCGAAGAGCACCGGAAGCACGATCACGTGCGCCGGAGGGGCCTCGCCGAGCCCTGAGGAGATCTTCAGATAGCCCGGCGGCACGTTGTCCACCTGGATCGTCCGCTTCTCCTCGGCCGCCGTGCCGATGAGCGTCTCACCGGGCCGGAAGGAGGTGGGCATGGAACCCGCCGAATAGCCGTAACTGCCGCGCATGCGCAACTCGTACGAGCTCTCGTCACCGGCGTCCGACCCGACCTCGTCCCCGTCGCCGGTCGTCATGGCCAGGAAGAACGCGCCGTGCTGGGCGGAGACCACCGGCGTCAGCTCGCTCATGATCAGCGAGGCGACGTCGTCCAGGTCCCGGCGGCCCTGCATCAACCCGGAGATCCGGGCGAGGTTGCCCTTGAGCCAGTCCTGCTCCTTGTTGGCCAGCGTGGTGTCACGCAGATTGGCGATCATCGTATTGATGTTGTCCTGCAGGACCTGGATCTCTCCGGCCGCGTCGACATCGATCTTGAGGTTGAGATCGCCGCGGGTCACCGCGGTGGCGACGGCGGCGATGGCGCGCACCTGACGGGTCAGGTTCCCGGCCATCTCGTTCACCGACTCGGTGAGGTCGCGCCAGGTTCCGTCGACGTCGCGGACCCGCGCCTGCCCGCCCAGCTGCCCCTCGGTGCCCACCTCGCGGGCCACCCTGGTCACCTGCTCGGCGAACGAGGAGAGCTGGTCGACCATCGTGTTGATGGTGTTCTTCAGCTCCTGGATCTCACCCCGCGCATCGATGTCGATCTTCTTGGTGAGATCGCCCTTGGCGATGGCCGTGGTGACCGTGGCGATCTGGCGCACCTGCCCGGTCAGGTTCGACGCCATCGAGTTCACCGACTCGGTGAGGTCCTTCCACGTACCAGAGACTCCCGGGACACGTGCCTGGCCACCCAGCTCCCCCTCGGTGCCCACCTCACGGGCCACCCGGGTCACCTCGTCGGCGAACGAGGACAGCGTCGTCACCATCGTGTTGACGGTGTCGGCGAGTTCGGCGACCTCGCCACGTGCCTCGACCGTCACCTTCTTCGTCAGGTCACCGTTGGCGACCGCGGAGGAGACCCGGGAGATGTTGCGTACCTGACTGGTCAGGTTGTTGGCCATCAGGTTGACGTTGTCGCTGAGGTCCTTCCAGATGCCCGTCGCGCCGCGCACCCGGGCCTGACCGCCGAGGATGCCCTCGGTACCCACCTCACGGGCGACCCTCGTCACCTCGTCGGCGAAGTTGAGCAGCTGGTCGACCATCGTGTTGACCGTCGTCACCAGTTCGAGGATCTCGCCCTTGGCGTCCACGGTGATCTTCTTGGAGAGATCACCCTTCGCGACCGCTGTGGTCACCTCGGCGATGTTGCGCACCTGAAGGGTGAGGTTGTTCGCCATCCCGTTGACGGACTGGGTGAGGTCCTTCCACGTACCGGAGACGCCCTGCACCTCCGCCTGTCCGCCGAGGATCCCCTCCGTGCCCACCTCACGGGCCACCCGGGTCACCTGCTCCGCGAAGTTGGAGAGCTGGTCGACCATGGTGTTGAGGGTGTTCTTGAGCTCGAGGATCTCTCCCCGGGCGTCCACATCGATCTTCTGCGACAGGTCACCCCGCGCCACCGCCGTGGCGACCTGTGCGATGTTACGGACCTGGGCGGTGAGGTTCCCGGCCATACCGTTCACCGAGTCGGTCAGGTCGCGCCACACCCCTGCCACGCCGGGCACCTGGGCCTGGCCGCCGAGACGGCCGTCCGTGCCCACCTCACGGGCCACCCGCGTGACCTGGTCGGCGAAGGCGGAGAGCTGGTCGACCATCGTGTTGATGGTGTTCTTCAGTTCCAGGATCTCGCCCCGGGCGTCCACATCGATCTTCTGCGACAGGTCACCCCGCGCCACCGCCGTGGTCACCTGGGCGATCTGGCGCACCTGGGAGGTGAGGTTCCCGGCCATGAAGTTGACGGAGTCGGTGAGTTCCTTCCACGTCCCGGAGACACCGTCGACACGCGCCTGACCGCCCAGGCGGCCCTCCGTGCCCACGTCCCGGGCCATCCGCGTGACCTGGTCGGCGAAGTTGGACAGCTGCGCCACCATCGTGTTGACGGTGTTCTTGAGCTCCAGCATCTCGCCGGCCACGTCGACGGTGACCTTCTGCGACAGATCACCGTTGGCGACGGCCGTGGTCACCTGCGCGATGTCTCGCACCTGGCCCGTGAGGTTACGGAAGGCGGTGTTCACCGAGTCGGTCAGGTCCTTCCACGTCCCCGCCGCGCCCGGTACCTCGGCCTGACCGCCGAGGCGGCCCTCCACGCCGACCTCACGGGCGACGCGCGTCACCTCCGAACCGAATGCCTGGAGCTGGTCCACCATGGTGTTGACGGTGTTCTTGAGCTCCAGCATCTCGCCGGCCACGTCGACGGTGACCTTCTGCGTCATGTCACCGCTGGCCACCGCGGTGGTCACCTGCGCGATGTCTCGCACCTGCGTCGTCAGGTTCCGGAAGACCGTGTTCACCGAATCGGTGAGGTCCTTCCAGGTTCCCGCCGCACCCGGTACCTGGGCCTGGCCGCCGAGCAGACCCTCGCCACCGACCTCGCTCGCCACGCGCGTCACCTCGTCGGCGAAGGTACGCAGCGTCTCGGTCATCTGGTTGATGGTCTCGGCGAGCTGGGCGACCTCACCGCGGGCGCTCACCGTGACCTTCTGCGAAAGATCGCCGTTGGCGACGGCCGTCGTCACCTCGGCGATACCGCGTACCTGGGACGTGAGGTTCCCGGCCATCGTGTTGACGGAGTCGGTGAGGTCCTTCCAGACCCCCGCCACCCCTGGCACGGTCGCCTGCCCGCCCAGTTCACCCTCGGTGCCCACCTCACGCGCGACTCGCGTCACCTCGGAGGAGAACGACGACAGCTGGTCCACCATCGTGTTGACGGTGTTCTTGAGCTGCAGCATCTCACCGGCCACATGGACGGTGACCTTCCGCGACAGGTCCCCCTTGGCCACGGCCGTCGTCACCAGGGCGATGTCGCGCACCTGCGCGGTGAGCCGGTAGGCCATGGTGTTCACGGAGTCCGTGAGGTCCTTCCACGACCCGGACATGCCGCGGACCTGGGCCTGACCGCCCAGCTTGCCCTCGGTACCCACCTCGACCGCGACCCGCGTCACCTGCTCGGTGAACGCGGAGAGCTGGTCGACCAGGTTGTTGACCGTCCGGGCGACCTTCAGGAACTCCCCGCGCAACGGGCGCACGGTCTCGTCCGGCGCGTGGGTACGCAGTTCCATCCGTTGCTCGAGGTCACCGTCGGCGACGGCGGAAAGGACGCGTCCCACTTCGGACACGGGCCGCGCCAGGTCGTCGACGAGCTCGTTGGAGGCGTCGATCGCGGCCGCCCAGGAGCCCTCGCAGGCACCGGTTTCCAGGCGCTCGGTGAGCTTCCCTTCACGCCCGACCACACGCCGTACACGGGCCAGCTCGCCCGTCAGGTGCAGATTGCGGTCGGCCACCTCGTTGAAGACCGCGGCGATCTCCGTGAGCACGCCGTCACCGGAGACGGTGAGCCGCCTGCGGAAGTTGCCGTCACGCATCGCCACGAGGGCCGCGAGCAGTCTGTTGAGAGCTGCCGCATCCACATCGATGGTCCCATTGCGCTGTTTCTTCACGGACTGCCCGCCTTTTGTGCGCGTTCCTGAACCCCGCGCCGCCACGCCAGACTCCACCGTGTCCCTCCCGCAGGGGTTGACCGTATCGCTCGGGCCGTTGTCGGAAGCTTGCTCACTTCCACTTTGGCGCACCGCCACAGCACACCGTCAACGGGTAACTATGCGGTCGTCAAATCGTTGAAACGTACCAGGCCGGAGCGGGAGGGCGAGGAAAGTCTCCTGGTCGTCCCATTTCCCTCACCGGGGCCGCCAGGTTGTGCGCCCGGCGCACAACCGCCGACCGTCCTGCGTACCCAAGTCCGCCCTCGTGTACCCGGGACACCTGACGAGCGTCTAGCCTGGCAGACGAATCGAAGCGGCGAGATACGGGCACAGGACTCGGGGAAGCGACGAGACACCATATGGGGAGTGCTGTGATCACCGCGCGCGCGGCTGCCACCTTCGATCCGGTCGGACGCTCGGTCGCGACCGCCCGCGCATTCGTCCGCGACACCCTCCAGGGGTGGGGTTACACGGACGTCGTTGACGACGCCGTCGTTCTTACCAGTGAACTCGTGACCAATGCGGTCGTGCACGCCGGCACGGCCGCCGACGTGCTGTGTCTGCGCACCGAGGACGGCGTACGCGTCGAGGTCTCCGACCACTACCCGGAGCGGGAGGTCCCGCTGCAGAGTTCCGGTCTCGATTTCGGCAGCCCGGACCGTGAGGGCGGCCGTGGCCTGCTCCTCTGTGCGGCTCTCGCTTCCCGCTGGGGCGTCGAGTACACCCCGACGCACAAGCACGTCTGGTTCCAGCTCGATCTTCCCGAACGACCCGTGGGTGTGCGCTCGGCGAGCCCGGTGCTGCCCACCGCGCTCCTGCCGGTGGCGGAACAGCGTGTGCGGGTGGCCGTCGTCCAGATCGACGGATCCGGCTCCATCGCCTCGTGGAACGACGACGCCTCCTTCCTCTTCGGGTACGCCGCGGAACAGGTCGAGGGCAAGCAACTCACCGACTTCGTGGCGTGGCCCCACACCCCGGGCACCAGTACCGGTATCGCCGACGCGCTGCGACTCTCCCGGTGGGAAGGCAGCTACGGCATCCGTGGCGCCGACGGTCGTGTCATCCCCGTCTACGCCTCCCACCTCAGAGTCCGTGACGCCGGCGGCGAGCCCTCCACCGTCTGTCTGCTCGTGCGTGACTACGAACGCGCCGTTCTCCAGACGCCGGTGCGCGCCCCCGTGTCCGACTCCTCGGCCGAGAACCGTAGTACGGACCCCTTCGAGATCTTCATCGGCTCACCGGCCCCCGACGACCTCGACGGGCTGTTGCAGCGCACGGTCGAGCGGGCGCGCGACATGCTGGACGCCGACGCCGCCTTCCTGCTGTTGGCGACCGATGACGAGACGGAGCTGGAGGTCCGCGCGACCACCGGTCTGCCGTCGGCCCGCCAGCGCTTCGCACGCGTTCCTGTGGAGGCGGGCACGGGTCGCTACGGATCCGCTCGCATGCCCGCCGTCCACGAGGACCTCACCGTCGTACCGGGCGCCGTACCGCTGCTCAGCGACACCGGTATGCGGTCCGTCGTCACGGTCCCCCTCAAGGTCGAGGGCCGTCTCACCGGCTCCCTCGGGGTCGCGGCCGAAGCCGCCGGGCGATACTCCAACGAGGAGGCCCTGCGGCTGCAGTTCGCCGCCGACCGCATCGCGCTGGCCGTCGAGTCGGCGAGGCTGGGTGAGCTGGAACGCCTGCGCCGCGGCTCGCTGTCCTTCCTCGTCGAGGCATCCGATCTGCTGGCCGGCACGTTGGACAGGGATCAGACACTGGCGCTCATGGCGCAGATGACCGTGCCCACCCTGGCGACCTGGTGCGCCGTCTACACCATCGCGGACCAGTCCTCCGAGCCGTACCTCTCCTATGTCCTCCATGAGGACGAGGAGCGCATCGACGGCTTGAAGGCCCTGCTCTCCTCCATCGACCCCCCGGACCCCGTCCCGGCCCCTGGCGCCCGCATCTGGCCCGCGCCGACGGAAGCCGGTCAGCAGGCCGCTATGCGCACGTCCAAGCGCACCCTGGGCAGGGACGCGCCCCTGAGCATGGGTGCGGCCGCCCGTACCGTCCTGGCGACCGCGGTTGCCGTGGGGGGCGAGACCGTCGTCCTGCCGCTCGTGGCGCGGAACCGTGTGATCGGCATGCTCACGCTCGGCAAGCCGTCCGACGAACACTTCCGCCAGGAGATCCTGGAGCTGGCCGAGGACCTGTCCCGACGGGCGGCCCTGGCCCTCGACAACGCTCGTCTGTACTCGGAGCGCATGGCCATCAGCCAGTCGCTCCAGAGGAGCCTGCTGCCGCCCGGCCTGCCCGATGTGCCGAACGTCGAGATCGAGGTCATCTACCGTGCGGCCGGTGAGGGCAACGAGGTCGGCGGCGACTTCTACGACGTCTTCCCCATCCGCGACGGGGCTTACGGCTTCGCCATCGGCGACGTCTGCGGTACGGGCCCGGAGGCGGCAGCCGTCACGGGCCTGGCCCGCCACGCCCTTCGCCTGCTCGCCCGCGAGGGCTTCGGGGGCCCTGCTGTGCTGGAGCGGCTCAACGCCGCCATCCTGGACGAGGGCGCGCGCAGCCGCTTCCTCACGCTGCTCTACGGGGAGTTGTGGCCCCAGGAGGACGGAAGCGCTCTTCTGAAGGTGGTCTGCGCCGGCCACCCGCTCCCCCTGCGTCTGCGCCAGGACGGCTCCGTGGAGGCTGCGGCCGAACCGCAGCCGCTGCTGGGAGTCATCGAGGACCTCGAGCTGTACGAGCAGGAAGTCACCCTGGAGCACGGCGACGTACTCCTGTGTGTGACCGACGGAGTCACCGAACGCCGCGAGGGGGCCCGCATGCTGGGTGACGACGGTCTGGCCGATGTCCTCGCCATGTGTACCGGTCTGACGGCCGGCGCGGTGGCGGGCCGGATCCTTCGGGCCGTCGAACGCTTCGCCGCGGAGCCCGCATCCGACGACATGGCCATCCTGGCCATGCGCGTCCCGGAGCCTCACACCCTCTAGCGCTTCCTCCGCACACGAGAAAGGCCCCCGCCACAGGCGGGGGCCTTTCTTGGTGTTGAGCCCCAATGCGGAATCGAACCGCAGACCTTCTCCTTACCATGGAGACGCTCTACCGACTGAGCTATTGGGGCCTGCTGCCTTGCGGCAACGAGCTAAAGCATACCCTGAACGAGCGGGTGCTCAAAACCAGCGGTTCTTAGCTCCCGCACCAGCGGTTCGCGGCTTTCGCCGACGCCTGACCGCGGTCCACTTCCGCCTCGTCAGCCTCGTCAGCCTCGTCCGAGCACCGACGCACCACTCACCGGCCGGCCAGGCCAGCATACGTTTCGGCCTGTGAACGCAGAAAAGCCCCGTGCCACAAGGGCACGGGGCTTTCCCGGAATAATTGTTCGGCGGCGTCCTACTCTCCCACAGGGTCCCCCCTGC
>NZ_JBIAIP010000007.1:189567-386659 GCF_042871485.1 Streptomyces sp. NPDC005791 | reverse complement strand
CGCCGATGGTACTGCAGGGGGGACCCTGTGGGAGAGTAGGACGCCGCCGAACAATTATTCCGGGAAAGCCCCGTGCCCTTGTGGCACGGGGCTTTTCTGCGTTCACAGCGTCTAGGGTCGAACCATGCGCTACGAACTGGTCATCTTCGACAACGACGGCGTGCTCGTCGACAGTGAGCCGATCTCCAACACGGTCCTGGCCGGCTACCTCACGGAGCTCGGTCACCCCACCTCGTACGAGGAGTCCCTCCGTGACTACATGGGGGCAGCCATCCACCGGGTGCACGACCTGGTGGACGAGCGGACAAGCCAGAAGCTCCCCGCGGAGTTCGACGAGGAGCTGCACCGTCGCACCCTAGCCGCGTTCGAGGCGGAGCAACTGACCGCCGTGGACGGCGTCCAGGAACTGCTGGGCGAGCTCGTCGCCGACGGGGTGGCGTACTGTGTCGCCTCGTCCGGCAGCCACCAGAAGATCGCCGCCGGGCACCGCAAGGCCAACCTCGACCAATGGTTCGAGGAGGAGTGGATCTTCAGCTCCGAGGACGTGGGGCGTGGCAAGCCGGCCCCGGACCTGTTCCTCCACGCCGCCGAACGGATGGGCGTCGCCCCCGACCGGTGTGTCGTCATCGAGGACAGCCCGCTCGGCGTCGAGGCGGCCAGGGCGGCCGGGATGGACGTGTACGGATTCACCTCGATGATGCCGGCGGACCGGCTCGGAGGGGTCACCGGGCACTTCTCCGACATGTCCCAGCTCCTGAAACTGCTCGCCTGACCGATCTACCCAGCGGTAGTCCGGAGCTCTACGCTCGCGGCCATGACGGATGCGCGGTTGCGGCACGGCAGAGCCTCCCTGGCGCTCAGCTTCCTGGTGCAGGGGGTGACCTTCGCCCTGCTGGTGACGCGCATCCCCGCCATCCAGGACCGGTACGGGATATCCGACGGGCTGCTGCCCGTCTTCCTGGCCGCGGTGCCTGTTCTGGCGGGGGGCGCCAGTGTGGCCACCGAGAAGGTGGTCGCGCGGGTGCGGCCGGGGACCGTGCTCAGGTGGGCGCAGCCCGTCGTGTTGCTGGCCCTGCTGGGTGTGGGCGCGGGCAGCGAGGTCTGGCAGGTGGCCGTCGCGCTGGGGCTCTTCGGACTGGCGGTCGGGGCCTTGGACGCCTCGATGAACATGATGGGTGTGAGCCTCCAGCGGGCGTACGGGCGCAGCATCATGCTCGGGTTCCATGCCGCGTACAGCCTGGGTGGGATCGCCGGGGCGTCGTTGGCGTGGGCGGGGGCGTACGGGGATCTGCCGTTGCTGGTGTCCTACCTGCCGGCGGTGGTCGTGCTGCTGCCCGCGGCTCTGATCGGGAGCCGGTGGTACGCGGAAGGCAAGACCGGTGAGGAGGAGGCGTCGCGGGAGCCCGGCCAGGGTGCGTCCGTGCCGTTCAGGCTTCTGCTGCCGCTCTGCCTGGTGATGTCGTTCGCCTACATCGGGGACTCGACGGTCTCCAACTGGAGCGCGAAGTATCTGCAGGACGTGCTGGGCAGCTCGGAGCAGCTGGCGACGGTTCCGTACAACGTCTACATGGTGACGACACTGCTGGGGCGGGCCGTCGGTGACCTGGGTGTGCGGAGGTTCGGTGCGGTGGCCGTCGTGCGGGGCGGCAGTGTGCTGGCCGCGGCGGGGTTCGCGGTGGTGGCGGCGGCTCCCGGCGCCTGGTGGGGGATGCTCGGCTTCACGCTCCTCGGGCTGGGGCTCTGTGTGATCGTGCCGCAGACCTTCGCGGCTGCGGGGAGGATGTTCCCCGGGGCGAGTGATGTGGCGGTGGCACGGCTGAACGTCTTCAACTACGTCGGTTTCCTCGTCGGCTCGCCGCTGGTGGGGGCGCTCGGGGACGCGTGGAGCTACCGCGGGGCGATGCTCGTGCCCATGGTGCTGGTCCTCGCGACGCTCGTGTACGCCCGGTCGTTCGGGCCGGAACCCGCCCGATACGGTGGCGGGCATGAGCGGGCGCGCGCAGCTGATGTGGGATGAGGCAGTAACGGGATACGACTTCGGGTCCAGTCACCCCATGGATCCGGTCAGGCTCGCCCTGACGATGGGGTTGGTGAGGGCGTTCGGGCTGGACGGGTCGGTGGAGATCCGCTCGGCCAGGTCCGCGGGGGACTCCACGCTGCGGCTCGTCCACCGTGAGGACTACGTGGCGGCCGTCCGGGCGGCGTCGGCGGATCCCGGGGCCGCCGACCAGGCGTACGGGCTCGGGACCGTCGACGATCCCGCTTTCGCCGGGATGCACGAGGCGTCAGCGCTCATCGCCGGGCTTTCGGTGGGGGCCGCGGAGGCCGTGTGGCGTGGGGAGACCTCGCACGCCGTGAATTTCACCGGCGGCCTGCACCACGCGATGCCCGGGGCGGCCTCTGGCTTCTGTGTGTACAACGATCCGGCGCTCGCCATCGCGCGGCTGCTGGAGCTGGGTGCGGAGCGGGTCGCGTACGTCGATGTGGACGTCCACCACGGGGACGGGGTGCAGACGGCGTTCTGGGAGGACCCCCGGGTGCTGACGGTGTCGCTGCACGAGCACCCGCGCACGCTGTTCCCGCAGACCGGGTGGCCGGAGGAGACCGGTGCAGGGGCGGCTGAGGGCGGTGCGGTGAACGTGGCGCTGCCGGCGGGTACGGGCGACGCCGGATGGTTGCGCGCCTTCCACGCGGTGGTGCCCGAGCTGTTGGAGGAGTTCCGGCCCCAGGTGCTGGTGACCCAGCACGGTGCCGATACGCATTTCGAGGACCCGCTGGCCCATCTCGCGGTGTCGCTGGACGCCCAGCGGGCCGTCATGACGGCCTGTCATGATTTCGCCCATACCTACGCGGAGAACGGGCGCTGGGTGGCGTTGGGCGGGGGTGGTTACGCGGTGGTGGATGTGGTGCCGCGGTCCTGGACCCACCTCGTGGGGATCGCCGCGCACGCGCCGGTGGATCCGGAGTCAGTTATTCCGTCGTCGTGGCGGGACGAGGTCTACGCCCGGACGCGGCAGTTGGGGCCGGCGCGGATGACGGACGGTCGTACGCCGTCGTGGAAGCCCTGGGAGGACGGCTACGACCCGGCGGACCGGCTGGACCAGGCGGTGCTGGCGACCCGGCGGTCGGCTTTCCCGTTGCGCGGGTTGCTGGCCTGAGGAAGGGGTGCCGCCGCCCTCTCGGCCGTTACGCCAACGGTGGGGCGGTAGCGGGGTTCAGGCCCGTGGGTCGTTCCGCTGCGGGAGCATCGGGAGGGTGTTGAGCACCGGGGCGCTGCGCGCTCATCTGCTGGCGGCCCGGCTGGCCGGGCCCGTGGCCACGCCGCGCGAGACCAGTCTGCGGAGTTACCGGCTTTTCGCGGCGAGGGACCCTCGGGTGCTGCTCGGGCTCGATCCGGTCCGCGCCTGGGGAGAGCCTGATCTGCTGCGGCTGATGGCCGACAGATGCGGTGTCTCGGGTGACCCTGAGCATGTGTCAGGTCTGGATGTGATCGACCCGGATCGGACCCTGGCGGCGTTGGACGCGTTCGCGGAACGTCTCGCCGGGGCTGCGGAAAGGCGGGTTCCGGTGCTGTTCGGCACCGGTCATCCGCATCGACTGCTCGGCTTCTACGCCGCTCTGGCAGACGCTTTGTCGGCGGCCGGGTGCACGGTGCTCACCCCCGCGCAGGGCCGATGTGTCGACATAACGACCCGGTTCGGCGTACGTACGTGCCACCTTGATTACGTACAAGGTGTCGCCCTGGTGCGCGCATCGGGCGTGTGGGGTCCCGGCAGTGCCACCGGCGCACACACCCACTCGCCGCTGCCGGTTAGGGCCGTGCTGGAGGAGATCGTGAACGCCCGGGGGGTGCTGCCGGAGCTGGTGGTCGGGGACCACGGGTGGGTCTGCGGGGCAGGTCAGCTGGGCATCGAGGCCATCGGGCTGGCGGATACGGATGACCCCGCGCTGTTCGTGGGTGAGGCGGAGGGACGGGTGGCGGTCGCCGTTCCGCTTGATGACGGCGTGCAGTCGGTCTCCTACCGGCCCCTTACTCGGTATGTACTCAATCGGGCGTGTCTGTCACGGTAGGCGGCCGATCGTCTCACCTCTTCCCCACTTGCATCACCCGCCCCTAATCTGGGGAGTGAGCGCACAACGACGAAGAGTCACCGGAGGGGAAGCCGGTGCGCGTCTCGTGCGGAAGGTACAGGTGGGTCATGGCTGCTGACAGTGAGAGGCCTCTCAACGAGGTCAGGTTTCTGACCGTGGCGGAAGTCGCCTCGGTCATGAGGGTGTCGAAGATGACCGTGTACCGCTTGGTGCACAGCGGTCATCTGCCGGCGATCAGGGTGGGAAGGTCCTTCCGGGTCCCGGAGCAAGCGGTTCACGAGTATCTTCGAGAGTCCTTCGTGGGGGTGGAGTCGGCCTGACGTCGCCCTCGGATTACGTCCCTCACCCGGTGGCGGGTAGGCTAGGCCGACGTAGGTCGTGTGGGCCCAGACGCCCCGCACCAGTGAAGAAGAAGTGAGCGAGGGTAGTCGTGGGCTCTGTTATCAAGAAGCGGCGTAAGCGGATGGCCAAGAAGAAGCACCGCAAGCTGCTCAAGCGCACGCGCGTTCAGCGTCGCAACAAGAAGTAAGCGAACGCTGTTCGTCAGTCCGAGGCCCTTCCGCCGTACCGGTGGAAGGGCCTCGGTGCGTTCCGGGGCCCGTCTTCGGGGTGCGGCGGATCCGGTGGTATTCCCGCCATCGGTTCGGTAAAGCCCGCCTGGGGTCGTCACAGGGCAACGTCCACCGGCTACGGTGACGGCCAGGGGAAAAACCCGCTCGGTGAACGTGAACGTGAACGATCGACGGAAGGCGCTGATCTTGGGGAAGATCGTGCTCGTCACAGGCGCGGCCCGGCAGCTGGGGGGCCGTTTCGTGCGGCGGGTCCAGCGTGACCCGGGCGTGGACCGGGTGATCGCCGTGGACGCGGTCGCGCCCGGACATCAGCTCGGCGAGGCCGAATTCGTCCTCGCGGACATCCGGCAGTCGGCGATCGCCAGGGTCCTCGCGGAGCATTCCGTCGACACGGTCGTCCATCTGGACGTGTCCGCGAAGGCGATCGGACCGGGCGGCCGGACGACGGTCAAGGAGACCAACGTCATCGGCACCATGCAACTGCTGGGGGCCTGCCAGAAATCCCCGTCGGTGCAGCGGTTGGTGGTCAAGTCCAGCACCAACGTCTACGGTTCCGCACCCCGCGACCCGGCGGTCTTCACGGAGACGACGCCTCCCAAGTCCCTGCCCAGCGGTGGTTTCGCCAAGGACGCGGTGGAGGTCGAGGGGTACGTCCGCGGATTCGCGCGCCGCAGGCCGGACGTGGCCGTGTGCGTCCTCAGGTTCGCGAACATCCTGGGTCCCGAGCCGGACTCGCCGCTCGCCGACTACCTGTCGCTGCCCGTGCTGCCGACGGTCTTCGGCTACGACCCCCGGCTGCAGTTCGTCCATGAGGACGACGTCGTCGACGTACTGGAGATCGCCGCCCGCGAGCCCCGGCGGGGCACGCTGAACAGCGGCACGTTCAACATCGCGGGCGACGGCGTGCTGTTGCTCTCGCAGTGCTCGCGCAGGCTGGGGCGGCCGACCGTCCCCGTGCTGCTGCCGGCCGTCACCTGGGTGGGGTCGGCGCTCCGTACGATCGGCATGACGGACTTCTCGCCGGAGCAGATCCGGCTGCTCACGCACGGCAGGGTGGTCTCGACGGTGCAGATGCGCGAGACGCTGGGATTTCGGCCGAAGTTCACCACGGCCGGGACGTTCGCGGAGTTCGCGCGGAGCCGGGGGCCGGGGCTGCTGCCGCCCGAGCGGGTGGGCAGGGCGGTCGGCCGGCTGGCCGAGCTGCCGCACGGCGGGCGAGCGGCCGGCAGCACACATTCGACGCACGGCGCCAGGTAGAGGAGCGCGACCGACGATGGCGGACGCCAAGGTCATTCCCTTCGACGACGACCGTTCGCGCTCAGGCGCGGGGCGGCGCAGAGGTGCACTGCCGGGCGGCGGCCGGGGCCAGGGGCCCGTGGCGGCCGGTTCCGCGCCCGTGAGCACCCTGCCGGGCGGTCAGGTGCCGGAAGGGGCCACTGAGGCCGCCGGTGCCGCCTCCGAGGGCGGAGGGGAGGGTTCCGGGAGCGGCTGGGACCGGCGGGTCGCCGGTGGGCTCGCGTTCCTGCGGCGCCGGCTCACGGGCGATTACGACGTCGACGAGTTCGGCTACGACAAGGAGCTGACCGACCAGGTCCTCATGTCGATGCTGAGGCCGCTCGCGGACAGGTACTTCCGGGTCGAGGTGAAGGGCATCGAGAACATCCCGTCCGAGGGCGGGGCGCTCATCGTGGCCAACCATTCCGGGACGCTGCCGCTGGACGGGCTGATGCTCCAGGTCGCGGTGCACGACAACCACCCGGCCGAGCGGCATCTACGGCTGCTCGCGGCCGACCTCGTCTTCATGTTGCCGGTGGTCAACGAGCTGGCGAGGAAGGCGGGGCACACCCTCGCGTGCGCGGAGGACGCGGAGCGGCTGCTGCAGCGTGGTGAGGTCGTCGGCGTGATGCCGGAGGGCTTCAAGGGCATCGGCAAGCCGTTCGGTGAGCGGTACAAGCTGCAGCGGTTCGGGCGGGGCGGCTTCGTGTCGACGGCGCTGCGGGCCGGGGTGCCGATCGTGCCGTGCTCGATCGTGGGCGCGGAGGAGATCTACCCGATGATCGGCAACTCGAAGACGCTGGCGCGGGTCCTGGGGATTCCGTACTTCCCGATCACACCGACTTTTCCGTGGCTGGGGCCGGTGGGCGCGTTGCCGTTGCCGACGAAGTGGACGATCCAGTTCGGCGATCCGATCCCGACGGACGGGTATCCCCCGGAGGCGGCGGAGGACCCGATGCTGATGTTCAACCTGACGGACCAGGTGCGCGAGCAGATCCAGCACACGCTGTACAAGCTGCTGGTGCAGCGCCGGTCGGTCTTCTTCTGACCGTTCCGACCGTGGGAGCACGTACGGGTGAGGGGGCCGTCCGGTCGGGGCGGCCCCCTCACCACGTGCGGTTGTTACGAGCGCTCGATGTCTTCGCTGTCGATGCCCAGCCCGGGCAGCAGGCCCGGGAGGAGCGGCGGCAGGGTGACGTCGGGTGCGGGGGACGCGCCGGACGTGCCGCCGGGGGACGACGGGGTGCTGTCGTCCGTCGGGAGGTCGTCCAACAGGCCGTCCGTGCCTCCGCCGAGCAGCCCGTCGGCCGGGCTGCTCGAGCCGGAGGGCTGCGGTGAGGTGCTGGTGGACGCGCTGTCGTCGGGGGCCGCGGAGGAGGAAGGGGCCCTTCGGCCCGGAGCCGAGGAGCTCGGGTCCTCCTGCGGGGAGCCGGCGGTCGGTGCGTCACCTTCGGTGCCCGGGGTGCGGGGCAGCAGGGACTTCAGTGGGGCGACTTCCTGGTCCATGGCCTCGAAGACGGAACTGACCTTGTCGCTGACGTCGGTCAGCTGGACGGGCAGCCGGTCTCGGAGGCTGCTCCAGCTCGCGCGGTGCGAGCGGGTGAAGGAGTCCAGCGTCTGGATGGAGCCGATCGAGCCGTCGCGCCGGTAGGCGGTGTGGAGCAGCCGGTGGCCCTCGGTGGCGTCGCGCGTGACGCTGTCGAGGGCGCGTCTGACCTTGCCGATCGATTCGTGGTCCATGTCGCCCGCACGGCCTCGCTCCATCAGCCTGCGGGCTTCGCTGAGGCGCGTCGAGGCCTGGTCGAGGTAGACCTTGCCGCGGTCGGCGTCGCCGTCGGCCAGGCCGAGGCTGAGGTCCTCCATGCCGCGTTTGAGCGGGTAGAGGGAATCACCGGGCAGGGCGTCGGAACTGGCAGCGGCCACTCCGCCGAATGCTCCCGCGGCGACACCGATCGTGAGCCCGCCTGCGGTGAGGCCCTTCGCCCAGCGGGAGCGGGGACGTAGCCTCCGGATCGGGGAGGCCCGGTGGGCTCCCTTGTTCCGCTGTTCGGGCACCGTAGGGCCCGTGGACGCACCGCCCTCGGCGAACATGGTCTCCATGGCCGCGACGAGCTGCGCTCGCTGCACCACTTTGACCTCGGTATCGAATTCCGGCGCCGGTAGCTCACCGAGGCCGTTCGCCAGGGCCAACAGCTCTCCGTGGTCGGCCTGCTGGGCCGGGTCCTCGGGCTGTACGGCCGCCGCACCCTTGGGGGACTGGTCCTCCAGGGCCTGGGCGAAGGCGTTCGCCCGCCGGTGTGCCGAAACCTTTGCGATCACTGGCGGCACCTCCTCTCGTCATGACGGTCGACTCCCCTGAGGGTTCGGAAGGTTGCCCACCGGAGACGTTTCCACACGATCGAGCGAGTGGAAACGGTCAGGCGTGGCGACAGGGGGCCTGCATCCGGCACAACGAGTGGCGCGGCAATTGGGTTACGGACCGACCGGTGCCCGCTCGGCGTGTCACGGACACGTCACTCATGGTGATGTCAGCGGGCGTCGTCCGGCAGGAGCCGCGCGAGCGTGCGCACTGCCCGGTACTGCAAGGTTTTGATCGCGCCCTCGTTCTTTCCCATGACTCTGGCGGTCTCGGCGACCGACAGTCCCTGCAGGAATCGCAGGGTCACGCACTCCTGCTGCTGCGGGTTGAGCCGGCGTACGGCTTGCAGCAGGGCGGCGTTGGAGAGGGATTCCAGGACGGAGTCCTCCGGGCTCCGTGCGACCTCGTTGGCGTCGAGCATTTCGCCAGTGGTCACTTCCAGTCGGAAGCGACTGGATTTGAAGTGGTCGGCGACCAGGTTCCGAGCGATCGTGACCAGCCAGGCTCCGAAGTCGCGACCCTGCCAGGTGAAGGTGGAGATGCGGCGGAGTGCGCGCAGGAACGTCTCGCTGGTGAGGTCCTCCGCCGTCGCCTTGCCTCCCACGCGGTAGTAGATGTACCGGTACACGGTGTCGCTGTACTGGTCGTACAGGCGGCCGAAGGCCTCGGCCTCACCGGCCTGCGCGCGCTCGACGAGATCCATCATGCGCGCGCTGTCGCTGTCGGCTGTCGGACGGCGGACGGGAGCCGATGACGCGGCAGCCGCGGCGCCGCGGCTGCCGCGTCTTCCGACGGCCGCGCTGCGTTCGGCCAGCGCATAGCAAGGGCCGGCAGGTACAGGGGTGGCAAATTGGGGGACGGCGTACGCGGTGGGGACGAAGCCGCGCAAGAGGTCGAGGACCGTTGCGCGCAGCGTAGCCAGGCCCGAGGTGTCAACCCCGACGTGTGGGTACACGGGACTCCCAGAGGCAGAGCTTCCATCACGTGCAGTTCGAAAACCGTCACTCGTGGTAGCGAGTGGCGGGCTCCTTGTGCGTCTGAGGAGAATAACGCTTCGTACAGGCTGTGCTACACCCAGTTGCTCAAATCACCGGTTACGTCGCTTCCATAACCTGTAAGTGACGGTTCGGGCAGCACATCGTGACCGGTTAATGATCGAATAGCTTCGAGATATGCCTGTGGTGGCGACGGGTTGTGGTCACCGGTACGCAACGCGACTGGCCGGAGCGGTGGGGTCCATGTCCGCTGTCCGGCTCCCGATCGGGCGTACGTCCCGGGCGTGCCGCTTCCGCCCTCGTGCGGAGAGCCGGTGCGAGGGGCGGGCGGATCAGCGGCGGCGGCGGTGGAGCGCCACGGCGGCGGCCGTGCCCCCGGCCAGGGCGCCGACGCCGGCCGCGGCCGGGATGCCGACCTTGGCGGCCTTGCGGCCGGTGCGGTAGTCGCGCAGCCGCCAGTCCAGCGAGCGGGCGTGCTTGCGCAGCTTGGAGTCCGGGTTGATCGCGTACGGGTGACCGACCAGGGACAGCATGGGGATGTCGTTGTGCGAGTCGCTGTAGGCCGCGCAGCGCTCCAGGTCCAGGCCCTCGGCCACCGCCAGTGCGCGTACCGCCTCGGCCTTCGCCGGGCCGTGCAGGGGTTCGCCGACCAGGCGGCCGGTGTAGACGCCGTCGACCGACTCGGCGACCGTGCCGAGGGCGCCGGTGAGGCCCAGGCGGCGGGCGATGATGGTGGCGGTCTCCACCGGGGCGGCGGTGACCAGCCAGACCTTCTGGCCCGCGTCGAGGTGGGCCTGGGCCAGGGCTCGGGTGCCGGGCCAGATGCGGTCGGCCATGTACTCGTCGTAGATCTCCTCGCCGATGGCCATCAGCTCGGAGACTTGGTGGCCCTTGACGATGGACAGGGCGCTGTCGCGGGCGTCCTGCATGTGCTCGGGGTCCTCGACACCGGCCAGCCTGAACCAGGCCTGCTGCCAGGCGAACCTGGTCAGTTCGCGGCGCTGGAAGAACTTCCGCTTGTACAGACCGCGTCCGAAGTGGAAGATCGCGGCGCCCTGCATCACGGTGTTGTCGAGGTCGAAGAAGGCGGCGGCCCGGGTGTCCCCGGCCACCGGGAACGCCGGCTCCCGCAGTTCCGCCGGGGTGACCGACAGCTCTTCGGCCTCGGCGATGAGCGCCGTCTTCTGCGCGGCCTCGGCGGCGGCCTCGCCTGCGAGCACGCTGCGTGCGGTGGCGGGGCGCCTGCGGGGTGTGAGCCATCCAAGAGCGGCCATGTCGTGAGCATAGCCACTGTGTCCCGTACTTCCCGACCCGGCGGGATGCGATGGTGTGAACTCTCCGGGGCCGGGGCGTTAAACGGGTGATTCCGCACACGCTGCACGATCGGAGCGAGAAGTCAGGGGTCCGGCGCAAGGCGCAGAATGAAGGCATGAGTGCTCTGCTGCGTCGTACGAAGAAGAAGCCCGCCGACCGGGTGGTGACCCTCGTGGGAAAGCCGGGGTGCCATCTCTGTGAGGACGCGCGGCAGGTGGTGAGCGCGGTCTGCGAGGAGACCGGAGCGTCGTGGGTGGAGAAGGACATCACGCAGGACGAGGCACTGCACAAGGAGTACTGGGAGCAGATCCCGGTGGTCCTGATCGATGGCGAACAGCACACCTTCTGGCGGGTGGACCCGGCGAGGCTGCGCACGGCATTGCGTACGTGAGGGGACTTCTTGTGCGAAACCCGGTTAACATCATGGGCGTTTTGAGTGGACTCGGGGGCGTGGACATGAGGAGTGTGTGCCGTCTTGCCCCCTTCGGGCCCGCAACGGGCTGATGGCGTCCCGGGTTCCGGGATCGCGCAGGGAATATGCGTGACCCCGGTCACTTTGACCGGACAAAACGGACACTATCTTTGTGCACGCGTTCACAAAGACATAGCCTGCTGTCGACGGGGCGGTCATAGGACATACGGCCGCCTGCAGCCCCGCTCATCCCGCAGGAGCACCGTGGCAACTGGCCGAACACACCGACCGGCGACCCGTAGCCGAGGAATTCCCGAGGCCACCGTCGCCCGGCTTCCGCTGTATCTCCGCGCACTGACGGCGCTCTCCGAGCGCTCGGTTCCCACGGTCTCCTCCGAGGAACTCGCCGCGGCCGCGGGAGTCAACTCCGCGAAGCTGCGCAAGGACTTCAGCTATCTGGGCTCCTACGGCACACGCGGTGTCGGGTACGACGTCGAGTACCTCGTCTACCAGATCTCCCGCGAACTGGGGCTCACCCAGGACTGGCCGGTCGCGATCGTCGGTATCGGTAACCTCGGCGCCGCGCTCGCCAATTACGGCGGTTTCGCCTCCCGTGGTTTCCGGGTCGCCGCGCTGATCGACGCCGACCCCGCCATGGCGGGTACGCCGGTGGCCGGGATCGCCGTGCAGCACACCGACGACCTGGACCGCATCATCAGTGACAACGGTGTGTCCATCGGTGTCATCACCACCCCGCCCGGAGCGGCCCAGCAGGTCTGCGACCGGCTCGTCGCCGCGGGGGTGACCTCCATCCTGAACTTCGCGCCGACGGTGCTGTCCGTGCCCGACGGCGTCGACGTGCGCAAGGTCGACCTCTCGATCGAACTCCAGATCCTCGCCTTCCACGAGCAGCGCAAGGCCGGCGAGGAGGCCGCTGCCGACGGCAGGGCGGGTGCGGACGGGGACGGTGACGCCGAGGAGGCGCCGCCGATGCGCGCCAACCCCGCCGGCCGGAAGGGACCTGACGGGGACATGCCCGCCGTGATGCCGGCATGAGTCTCCTGGTCGTAGGTCTGAGCCACCGCAGTGCACCCGTCTCCGTACTGGAGCGGGCGTCCCTGGCGGTCGACGCCCGGACGAAGCTGCTTCATGACACCCTCGCCGCGGAGCCCGCGACCGAGGCCACCGTCCTGGCCACCTGCAACCGCATCGAGCTGTACGCGGACGTGGACAAGTTCCACGCGGGTGTCGCCGAGCTGTCCACCCTCCTCGCGCGCCACAGCGGGGTCGGGCTGGACGAGCTCACTCCTTATCTTTATGTGCACTACGAGGACCGTGCCGTCCACCACCTCTTCTCGGTGGCGTGCGGGCTGGACTCGATGGTCGTCGGCGAGGGCCAGATCCTCGGCCAGATCAAGGACGCGCTCGCGCTGGGGCAGGAGCTCCACACCGCCGGCCGTCTGTTGAACGACCTTTTCCAGCAGGCCCTGCGGGTCGGCAAGCGCGCCCACAGCGAGACAGGGATCGACCGGGCCGGGCAGTCGCTCGTCACCTTCGGTCTGGAGCAGCTGGCCGACGGCGCCGAGGTCACCGCGTGGGCGGCCGGCAAGCGCGCCCTGGTGATCGGCGCGGGCTCGATGTCCTCGCTCGCCGCCGCCACCCTGGCCCGTGCGGGCGTCGAGGAGATCGTCGTCGCCAACCGCACCCGGGCCCGGGCCGACCGGCTCGTCGAGATCCTCGGCCAGGCCGGGGTCCCGACGGCACGCGCCGTGGAGATGGCCGCGGTCGGGGACGAGCTGACCCGTGCGGATGTCGTCGTGTCCTGTACCGGCGCGACCGGTCTCGTGCTGACCGCGGAGGCCGTCGCCGGGGCGCTCGGCGTGGACTTCGACACCGCGGTGCGGGCGCCCGGGACAACGGCCGCCGCCGTGCCCGACGCGCTGGACCAGCACGCCGCGTGGGTGGAGAACGGTTCCGCCACCGCCGCCGCGCAGGATCGGGCCGTGCGCCGGGTGCCCGTTCGGCCGGCCTTCACGGGCCCCGCCCGTCTCCACCTGCTCGACCTCGCGATGCCGCGTGACATCGACGGAGCGGCGCACCGCGTCGCCGGTGTGCGCCTCGTCGACATCGAGTCGCTCGCCGAGGCGTCCGCGGACGCCCCGATGGCCGCCGACGTGGACCAGGTGCGCACCATCGTCGCCGACGAGGTCGCCGCGTTCGGAGCCGCGCAGCGCGCCGCCCACATCACCCCGACCGTCGTCGCCCTGCGCACCATGGCCGCCGATGTGGTGGCCGGCGAGATCGCGCGGCTCGACGGACGCCTCCCCGACCTGGACGAGAAGCAGCGCGCCGAGATCACCCAGACCGTGCGCCGCGTCGTCGACAAACTCCTGCACGCGCCCACCGTGCGGGTCAAGCAGCTCGCCAGCGAGCCCGGCGGCGCCGGGTACGCCGATGCGCTGCGGGAACTCTTCGACCTCGACCCGCAGACGGTGGCCGCCGTCTCCCGGGCAGACCTGAACGACCCGAATAGAGGGCGGTCATGACCGACAACTCACCCCTGGGCGGGGAGACCACCAGGCCGCTCCGGCTAGGCACCCGGCGCAGCAAGCTCGCCATGGCGCAGTCCGGCATGGTCGCCGACGCGGTCCGTGAGGTGACCGGGCGTGCCGTCGAGCTCGTCGAGATCACCACGTACGGGGACGTCTCCCGGGAGCAGCTGGCGCAGATCGGCGGGACCGGCGTGTTCGTCGCGGCTCTGCGCGAGGCGCTGCTGCGCGGCGAGGTGGACTTCGCCGTCCACTCGCTCAAGGACCTGCCGACCACACAGCCCGAGGGGCTCGTCCTGGCCGCCGTGCCGCCGCGCGAGGACCCGCGCGACGCACTGGTGGCGCGGGACGGCCTGACCTTCGAGCAGCTGCCGCCCGGTGCCCGCGTCGGCACCGGTTCGCCGCGCCGCATGGCGCAGCTCAACGCGTACGCCCGCTCGCACGGCCTCGAGATAGAGACCGTGGCGATCCGTGGGAACGTCGATACGCGCATCGGTTTCGTACGAAGCGGGGAGCTGGACGCGGTGGTACTCGCCGCCGCCGGGCTCAGCCGCCTCGGACGCACGGACGAGGTCACGGGCTTCCTGCCGGTCGACACCGTCCTGCCCGCTCCCGGCCAGGGAGCACTGGCGGTCGAATGCGCTGAAAGCAGCGCGGACCTCGCCGCAGCCCTCGCCGAGCTCGACGACCCGTACACCCGGGTCGCCGTGACCGCCGAGCGCGCCCTGCTCAACGCCTTGGAGGCCGGTTGCTCCGCACCTGTGGGTGCGCTGGCCGATCTCCTGGCCGACGGGCAGGTTGTCAACGAACTGCGCCTGCGCGGTGTCGTCGGTTCGACCGACGGTACTTCCCTGGTGCAGCTGTCCATCACCGGTCCCGTCCCCACGTCGCACGACGACGCGGCGGCCCTCGGTCGCGAGCTCGCGTCCGAGATGCTTGCCAAGGGTGCGGCCGGTCTTATGGGGGAGCGAGCACTTTGAGCCCCACCGGCCCTGTCGTATCCGACTTCCCTGTCCTGTCCGCAGGGCATGTCACCTTCCTCGGCGCCGGTCCCGGCGACCCGGGACTGCTGACGCTGCGCGCCGTCGAGGCGCTTGCGAGCGCGGACGTTCTTGTCGCTGAACCCGAGGTTCTCGACGTCGTCCGCTGCCATGCGCGGGCAGGGGTAAGCACGCCTGAGATGACGGTTGTTGACATGGCGTCAACACCCGCCGGAGTACCCGTCCTCAGGGATGCCGCCAATCTTGTCATGGAGGCAGCGAAGGGCGGGAGGCGGGTGGTCCGTGCCGTCACGGGCGACCCCGGCCTGGACGGCAACACCGGTGCCGAGATGCTCGCCTGCGCTGCGGCGGGTGTGCCCTTCGAGGTCGTGCCCGGCATCGCGAACGCGGTCGGTGTGCCCGCGTACGCCGGTGTGCCGCTGCGTGACGCGCAGGGTGCCGATGTGCGTTTCGTCGACGCGCGTACGGCGTCGGACCGCTGCTGGTCCGAGGTCGGCGCGAGCGACGCGACAGCCGTCGTGTCCGCGTCGCTGGACTCGGTGGCCGCGGCCGCCGGTGAGCTGGTCTCGGCGGGCCGTAAGCCCGACACCCCGCTCACGGTCACGCTCGCGGGGACGACGACGCGTCAGCGCACCTGGACGGCGACCCTCGGGACGATCGCCCAGGTCCTGAAGCAGGCCAAGGTCCTCCCGTCGCCGGACGGGCACCTGCCCGTCATAGCCGTGGTCGGCGAGCGCAGCTCCGCCGCCCAGCGCGACCAGCTCGCGTGGTTCGAGTCGAAGCCGCTGTTCGGCTGGAAGGTGCTCGTACCGCGCACGAAGGAGCAGGCGGCGTCGCTCTCCGACCAACTGCGTTCCTACGGTGCCGTGCCGCACGAGGTCCCGACGATCGCCGTCGAGCCGCCGCGCACGCCCCAGCAGATGGAGCGTGCGGTCAAGGGGCTGGTCACGGGCCGTTACGAGTGGATCGCGTTCACCTCGGTGAACGCGGTGAAGGCCGTACGGGAGAAGTTCGAGGAGTACGGGCTCGATGCCCGTGCCTTCGCCGGGATCAAGGTCGCGGCCGTCGGCGAGCAGACCGCCGCCGCGTTGATCGACTTCGGTGTGAAGCCGGACCTCGTGCCCTCCGGTGAGCAGTCCGCCGCCGGTCTGCTGGAGGACTGGCCGCCGTACGACCCGGTCTTCGACCCGATCGACCGGGTGTTCCTCCCGCGTGCCGACATCGCCACGGAGACGCTGGTGGCCGGGCTCATCGAGCTGGGCTGGGAGGTCGACGACGTCACCGCGTACCGCACCGTCCGTGCTTCGCCGCCGCCGGCCGACACCCGCGAGGCGATCAAGGGCGGCGGTTTCGACGCGGTGCTGTTCACCTCGTCCTCGACGGTCCGCAACCTGGTCGGTATCGCGGGCAAGCCGCACAACGTGACGGTGATCGCGTGCATCGGCCCGGCCACGGCGAAGACGGCCGAGGAGCACGGTCTGCGGGTCGACGTGCTGTCGCCGGAGCCGTCGGTCCACAAGCTGGCCCAGGCGCTGGCGGACTTCGGCGCGCAGCGCCGGGACGCGGCCAAGGAGGCCGGTGATCCGGTGACCCGGCCGAGTGAGCGGCGCCCCGGTGCGCGGCGTCGCAGGACGACGACCTGAGGGTCGGCGACAGATGCGCGGGCCCGGCTGCTCCTCCATGGAGCGGCCGGGCCCGCCGCGTGTCGCTTGGTTTTTCCGGCTGTGCTGTCGGTAAACCGGTGATGTGCGCGGGTCTAGTCTCGAAGGATGACCGATTACGGAAACTTCCCCGGCTCGCGGCCCCGCCGGCTGCGGACGACCCCCGTCATGCGGCGCATGGTCGCCGAGACCCGGCTCGACCCGGCGAATCTGATCCTGCCCGCGTTCGTACGCGAGGGCATCGACGCCCCGGTCGCCATCTCGGCGATGCCCGGTGTCCAGCAGCACACCCTGGACACGCTGCGGAAGGCCGCTGTCGACGCGGTCGCGGCGGGTGTCTCGGGGATCATGCTCTTCGGAGTCCCGCTGGACGAGAAGAAGGACGCGCGGGGCACGGCGGGGACCGACCCGGACGGGATTCTCCAGGCCGGGCTGCGGGCGGTACGCGAAGAGGTCGGGGACGACCTGGTGGTCATGTCCGACCTCTGTCTGGACGAGTACACCGATCACGGCCACTGCGGGGTGCTGACCGGGGACGGCCGCGTCGACAACGACGCCACGCTGGAGCGGTACGCCGAGATGGCCCAGGTCCAGGCGGACGCGGGCGCCCATGTGGTGGGCCCCAGCGGGATGATGGACGGCCAGGTCGGGGTGGTCCGGGACGCGCTGGACCAGACGGGCCACGAGGACGTGTCGATCCTCGCCTACACCGCGAAGTACTCCTCTGCCTTCTACGGCCCGTTCCGTGAGGCGGTGGGCTCCTCGCTCAAGGGTGACCGCAAGACGTACCAGCAGGACCCGGCGAACGTCCGGGAGTCACTGCGGGAGCTGGCGCTGGACCTGGAGGAGGGCGCCGACATGGTCATGGTCAAGCCGGCCGGACCCTACCTGGACATCCTGGCCAAGGTCGCCGACGCGGTGGACGTGCCGGTCGCGGCGTACCAGATCAGTGGTGAGTACGCCATGATCGAGGCCGCCGCGGAGAAGGGCTGGATCGACCGGGACGCGGCGATCCTGGAGAGCCTGACGGGCATCCGGCGCGCGGGTGCGCGGATGATCCTGACGTACTGGGCGACGGAGGTCGCGCGGAAGCTCGGGCGCTGAGGGGCGGACGTGATCTCACGGGACTCACCCGATCTTTTGCAGTTGGTTCCGGTCGGTGTCGAACATGTACGTGACCGACGCGCCTGATTCAGGGAAGGAGAGGAAGGGCTTGCCGGCATTATTGATTTCGGTGATCCCTTTCTTTCCACCGCTCACCCAATGCAGGCGTGCCGTCCATCGAGCAATACCCTGCGAGGCCCCGACGAGGGTGAATACCTCGGGTTCCGACGCAGAGATCCTGTAAGGGAAGTCTGTCAATTCTGGGTCTTTTGCACCGTCGATGCTGAACGTTTCGAAGCGCGGGTTGGAGGTATCCAGGTCCGCCTTGTAAGCCCGTTTCGTCATCCCGGCTCCGCAACCCGCTCCGACGGCCATCAGTGTTCCGATGTCGCGCCTCGTTGCTCCGCTGGTCTCGATGTCGATCCCTGTGAGCACAACGGCCTTTTCGTCTGTGCCCTGGATCGTTACCAGTACGGAATTCCCGGTCGGCACATCGGACCGGGCCGCCTTCCGCACGTCGGTCAAGATCTTCTCCTGGTCATTTCCGAAAGCTTTGTCGTCCCCGCCGCCCAGGCGAGCCCGCAACTCTTCCGCGAGAGGCGGTGCAGCGCCGGCCAGATGCCATGTATTGCAGTGCGACCTGTCATGGGCCTGCACACTGACGACGGGTTTTGCCGCTTCTTCGCCGTCAAGGAATCCCGTGACAACGGACGCACCGCCCTGTTGCAACCAGCCGGCAACAACGGTGGTCAACACGGTGAGCCCGGCTGCAAGCGCTACCTGCCCCCTCCACCAGGGAGTAGCGGCCTGACCGCTTGCCCCGGTCGTTCCGTCCGGTGGCTGGGCAGGACTTGTACCGACTGGCTGTGCAGGGCTCGGGTCTCCGCTCACGGCGTCCTCTGTTCGTCGTCCGGACCGACAAGGCCGTACCTGACGGTGATGCTGATCAGCATGGCACTACGAGCCGAAGATAATCAGTTGGTCGGTTGCATCTGTCCGCACTCACGGGGCGCATGCCGCGGGCCGCTTCGCCGCCCGGGCAGCGCCGTCACTGCACCAGGCCCTGGCGGTAGGCGTAGACGACGGCCTGGACGCGGTCGCGGAGGCCGAGTTTGGTGAGGATGCGGGAGACGAAGGTCTTGACCGTCTCCCGGCTGATCACGAGGGTCGCCGCGATCTCGTTGTTGGAGAGGCCGTCCGCGATGAGGCGCAGGACCTCCAGTTCGCGGGGAGTCAGCGGGATGTCGGGGCCGTTGTCCTCGGTGGGGCGGATCCGGGCGGCGTAGCGGCCCACGAGCTGGCGGGTCACCTCGGGGTCCAGCAGGGCGGCGCCCGCCGCCACGGTGCGGATGCCGTGCAGGAGCCGGTCCGGCGGGGCGTCCTTCAGGAGGAAGCCGCTGGCGCCGGCGCGGAGCGCCTCGTAGACGTACTCGTCCAGGTTGAACGTCGTCACCACGAGTACTTTGACGGGGTGCGGCACGCCCGCGCCGGCCAGCAGACGGGTGGCTGCGATGCCGTCGAGCACCGGCATGCGGATGTCCATCACCACGACGTCCGGGCGCACCTTCGCGGCGAGGTCGACCGCGGCCTGTCCGTCTCCGCACTCGGCGGCGACCTCGAGGTCGGGCTGGGCGTCGATGATCGTCGACAGCCCGGTGCGGATCAGCACCTGGTCGTCGCAGATCAGGACCCGGATCGGCGCGGTCACGATGGGCTCCCGGTGGGTATGCGGACCCGGACGGCGAAGCCGCCGTCCTTCTGCCTCTCCGCGCTGAAGTCGCCGCCGAGGACGTCGACCCGTTCGCGGAGACCGGCCAGGCCGCGTCCGCTCCCGGAGAGTCCGGTCGTCCGCGAGCCGGAGCCGTCCGTGCCGACCTCCACGGTGATCTCCCTGTCGCCATGGCGCACCCGGACCGAAGTGCGGCTGCCGTGAGCGTACTTGAGGGCGTTCGTGAGGGACTCCTGCACCACCCGGTAGGCCACGAGGTCGGCGCTGCCGGCCGATTCGGCCGGTGTGCCCTCCTCGGTGAACTCCACGGGCTGCCCGGCCCGCCGGGTCTGCTCGACGAGGGTGAGGAGCCGGCCGGCAGGCGGTGTCCTGGGCTCGGTGCCGTGGTCGGGGTTGAGCAGGTCGAGCAGGTGCCGCAGGTCCGTGATGGCCCGCCGCCCGGTGTCGGTGACGGCCGTCAGGCTCTGGTCGAGGCGGTCGGGTACGGCGGTCAGGTAGCGGGCCGCCTCGGCCTGTACGACCATCGCCGTCACGTGGTGGGTTACCACGTCGTGGAGCTCGCGGGCGATGCGGGCGCGTTCGGCGGTGCGGGTGTCCTCGGCGACGCGGCGGCGGTGTTCGGCTTCCAGGGCCCGGGCGTTGCGCAGCCATGTCCCGACGCCCCAGGTGAGTGCCACGGCCAGGTAGAACGTCACGAACTCGCTCGGCGGTTCGCCGGGTCCGATCCGGTGGAGCGCGACCGCCAGGGGTACGTACGCCACGGAGACCGCGATCGCGGTGGTGCGCCTGTGGTGTTCCAGTCGGGACGCCACGCTCATCAGCGCGAGGGGCAGGGCGATGCCCGCGAGCGAGTGGTAGCCGCGGAGCTGGTCGACGGCGAAGCCGGCCGACACCAGGGCGAGGCAGAGGGCGGGCCACCGGCGGCGTCCGGCGAGCGGGAGGCACTGGAGGGCGATCGCGACGAAGGCCAGGGAGTCGAAGGGGCGGGTCGGCAGGCCGCCGAGCTCCGTCCCGTTGTCGTGGTACACCAGCGAGGCGGCGAACAGGACCGCCGCGAGCGGGACGTACCAGACTGTGGCACCTGACCGGCGCCACAGTTCCTGGATCCGCGGGAGTCCGGTCATCGGGGAAGTGTAGTGGTGGCCGCGGCCCGGTCGGCGCGGTCGGCGCGGCGTCGGGGCACCAGGTTGCCGCGCTTGTGGGCCAGCCACATGAATCCGATCGTCGCCAGTGCGCCGAACAGCACCGCGTACACGCTGCCTTCCGGGCCGAAGTCGCCGCCGGTGACCCACGTCGGGCCGGACGTGACGCTGTCCAGCAGTCCCTGCGGGGTGTCGTTGCCGGAGACCTCGGTGCTGAAGATGCCGGCCGCCGCGAAGTTCCAGCCGAAGTGCAGGCCGATCGGCAACCACAGGGTGCGGGTCGCGGCGTAGGCGGCGGCGAGCATGCCACCGGCCTCGATGGCGATGGCGAGGGCGCCCCACAGGCTGGCGTTTGGGTTCAGCAGGTGCGAGGCGCCGAACACGACCGCGGTCAGCGTCAGCGCGATCCAGGTGCCGGTGTACTCCTCGATGATGCGGAACAGGACGCCGCGGAAGAGCAGTTCCTCCGTCACAGCGGCGGCCGCCATGAAGCCGACCAGCCCCAGGGCGCCGGTGACCGAGCCCAGACCGTTGATCTCGTAGTGCGCGTTGACGTAGATGTTCGTGACGACGGCGCCGAACATGGCGACGCCGATCAGCATCCCCCGGCCGACCGCGGACCCGGCCCCCTTGCGGGCCACTTCGGTGGACGGGCGGTGCTCGGTCTTCCGCACCACCCATCCGTAGACGAATACGGCGAGCACGGAGGTCAGGAGTCCCAGGACGAGCTGGATCCAGGGGTTGCCCTCCAGGGCGGCGACAGTCAAACCGCCGATCATGGTGACCACCACGACGGCCAACAACTGCCAGACGAACCTCATGAACGCTCCTTCTCCGGGTCCGCGGCCGGGGTGCCGCGGCGCCTCGAACGCTACGGATCGGGCGCCCGCGAATCGTCACCTCGTGGTGGACACCTGCGTGTAGCTCGCATGGGGGACACGTCGCTCACCGCCGGGCTTCCCGACCAGGTCGACTCCCCGGTCGGCTTGGTCCGCCGCCGTCTCACGGACAATGACGCCACGCCCATCAGTCGCGTCAGGGCCAGTCGACCAGGGCCATGAACCCCATGACGGCGACGACGGCGATGCCGGGCGCGGCCATGGAGAGGAGCACCCGGGTCGCGGCCTGCCGCTGACGCCAGGGCAGGGCCCAGCTCGTCACGAGGACGATCAGCGACAGGACGAGGCCGGTGCAGAGGACGGCCCATGCCGCGTTCCACGAGTCGGTGAAGCCGTCGGCCTGCGCGCCGTCGCAGGAGTCGCAGGCCATGGGTGACAGGCCGCCGAAGAACAGGGCGAGGGCCGCTGCGGGCAGGGTGACGAGCGTGGAGACCAGCGGACCGGCCCAGGCGTGCGGGGAGCGGGGGTCGAGGAGATCATCATCCGACATGTGTACGAGTCAACGCGGCTCCGTGGCCGGGCACATGAGCGCTCGTACTCAGAGGCGATCACGACCCGGGGGCCACCCCCAGGAGAGCCCGGGGGCTCGCCGCACTGCGGTAACGCTCTCCCCTTGTGAGGCTGAACGGGCAGGCATCCGTACTCACTGGGGAGAACCATGAACGTCTCCGTCACCGCGCCCCCGCCCGTCCGGCCTCGGGCCCGTCGGCTGAGGGCACCCCTGGCAGCCGTCTGTTGCGCGCTCCTGCTCGGCGGGCCCGCCGCGACGGCGGCCGTGGCCGTGCCTCACCCCGCTCAGGTGCAGGCCCAGCACCAGGGGCGGGGCGCGCTGGTCTCCGCCGAGGAGCTGTACACGCTAGCCACCCCCGAGGACGTGACCGCCGAACTGGCGGCGGCCGGGTTCGACGGTGACACCGTCCGGCACGGCGTGGTCGCGTACAGGCTGGTCTACCGGACCGTCGACGCGCACGGCCGGCCCACCACGGCGAGCGGACTGTTCGCTCTGCCGCTCACGGACGGGCGACGGTTACGAGCGGTCTCCTTCGCGCACGGCACGGGCGCCCACAAGGACGACTCCCCGTCCATGCAGCGCGCCGCGTTCGTGTCCGCCCCGGTCATCGCGCACGCGGCGGCAGGGGCGGCGGGTGTCGCGCCGGACTACCTGGGGATGGGCAAGGGGCCGGGCCTGCACCCCTGGATGGACATCGGCTCGGAGACCACGGCGTCGCTGGACATGCTGCGCGCGGCCCGCGCCTTCGCACCCCGTACCGGGCACACGCTGGCGCGCGAGGTGATGGTCACGGGCTTCTCGCAGGGCGCGTCGGCGGCCCTCGGGCTCGCCAGGGCCTTGGAGGCGGGCGAGGACCGGTGGTTCAGGCTGGGTGCGCTGGCGCCGGTCAGCGGCGCGTACGACTTCGGCGGCACGGAGCTGCCCGCGCTGCTCAGAGGTGACGTGGAGGCGAAGTCCGGTGTGATCTACGCGGCGTACACACTGGTGGCCTTCAACCGGCTCCACCCCGTCTACGACCACCCCGGCGAGGTCTTCGACGACGACTACGCCGAGCACATCGAGGAGCTGTTCGACGGCGCTCACACGGGCCGGCAGCTGATGGCGGGCACCCCGGAGACCGTGCGCGAGCTCCTGACCGACCGGGGCCGCGAGGTGCTGGAGCATCCGACGGGAGCGCTGGCGGACGCCCTGCGTACGACGGACGCCGTCTGCACCGACTGGGCGCCGGAGGCCCCGGTCCGGCTGTACATGGCGTCCGGCGACGAGCAGGCCGTCACCGGAAACACCGTGCACTGCCGGTCCGCCTTGCGCCGGAACGGCGTGGACGCCCCGGTGGTCGATCTCGGCGCGGTCGACCACCAGGGTTCCCGTCACCTGGGGTCCAACGTCGCGGCGACGTCCGCGATCGTCCGCTGGTTCGGGGAGCTGCGAGGGCGCTGACCGGGTGGTTGCTACGTCGCCCGGGAGGCTCGGGGCTCAGCTCCGGGCGGCGTGTGCGGCGAAGGCCGACCAGGTGGTGGGGGCGACGGTGAGCCCGGCACGCCCGGTCAGTAGACGCGGGTGGCCGGGCCGTCGACCACGATGGCCTGACCGTCGCGCAGCGTCTGATGGGGGACGCCTGCGGCGCGGTAGCGGGCGGCGACGGTGCCGAGGATCTCCGTCTCGGGGTGCCCGGGCGAGTCGATGTGGGGCACCACGGCGTGGTCGAGCAGCGCCAGTCCGTCCCAGCGGGCCCGGTCGCCGTACGCGGTGCGGACGGCCTCCGGGTCGTCGCACGGCTCCAGGCCGTGCAGATCAGGCGCCAGGACGCAGGCACCGGCGCTGTAGCCGGCGTACACGAAGGCGTCCCGGCGCAGCAGGTCGACCAGGGCGCGGTCCGCACCGCTGCGGGCAAGGGCCTGGCGCAGGACGAAGGCGTTGCCGCCGCGCACCCAGACGAGGGGGAACCGGACGAGAGCGGCCGCGACCCGCCCCGCGGGCTGATCGAAGAACGTACGCAGGTCGACCTCGACCGGCCGCAGTCCGAGCGCGGTGAGCGCTGCGCACTCCCGCTCGACCGCCACCCGGCGCTCGTTGTCCGGCAGGGCGTCCACAGCGTTGGCGATCACCGCGGCCTCGGCTCCGTGGGCGGGTCGGTGCAGGAGCGCCAGTAACCGGTCCGGGTGGTCGCCTGTACGGAACGAGGAAAGGTACATACGCATCCGCAGACCGTAGCGGGCCGCTGATCACGTGCCGGCCGACGACGCGAGCGGGCGTGGCACCGGTCGTCCGGTGCCACGCCCGAAGCGCGGGTCAGTTCACGGGCCGTCAGTACATGAGGGCGTCATCCATGTCGGTCTGCCAGTAGGTGACGGCCAGCGTGCTGTCGACGTAGGCCTCCTTGCTCAGCGGCACGCTGACCATCCGGCCCGCCGAGCCCGCGTTCGCGTCCTGGAAGCCGACGGCCAGGTCCTTGGTGGAGTAGCCGTTCGAGCCGCTGCCGTCGGCGGCCGAGGTCCTGATGCCGGCGTAGGCGGACTGGCCCGGTGCGATGGTGACGACGGCCTGCGGCTTGCTCTCCTCGAAGACCGGGGGGACGGACTGCGCCTCGCCGAAGCGCAGGGTCGGGTAGGAGAAGGCGTTGCACGCCTTCGAACCGGTGTTGGTCACCGTGAGCAGCATGTGGTTGACCGGGCGCGGGACGCTCGTGACCGTGAGCTTGGTGTTCGTGCCGGTGCAGGTGGGCAGGGACCCGCTGCCGCTGCGCTGCTGCTTCGAGGCAGCGACAGGCTTCGGGGCGGCGGAACCGGAATCCTCGGCGGTCTCGGAACCGGAACCGGAGGTGCCGGTGTTTCCGGCCGTTCCCTTGTCGGTGCCCGTGCCCGGTGCGGGGGCCGCCGAGGCGCCGTCGGCCGGCTGCTGGGGCACCGGGGCCTCGGCGTCGTACGCCGCCGGGGCGGGGTCGCTGCCCTGGCAGGCGGTGAGGGACAGGGCGGCGATCAGCGCGGCGGTGCCCAGGACGGACGTGCGGGCGGCGCGGCGGAAGCGAAGGTTACGCATGAGAGGTTCTCCCCGTTCGAAGGTGGTCAGTGCCCGGGGCGCCGTTTGGCGCCCTGAGGTGCGGGCGGGTGTACTGGTCGCTGACGTGTGGTCAGAGGCGCTACAGGAGGGTGATGACGACTGCGATGCAGACGATCAGCACTCCCGTGGCGACCGCGTCGGTCAGGTCGAGTTCAGGTCGAGTACGCACGGCGGCTCCCGGGACGGGTAAGGGTGGGATGTACGAGTCGCGGGGAACGCCGCGGTGTGTCCACATCCTTTCCGGGCCCGGAATCCGGTCGCAACGGTTGCCGTGGCATACGGGACGCTGGAACGCTTGCGTACCCTCTGACCTGCGCGAACATCTCTTCCCTGGGACGCCGTTCCGGGAAGGAACGAAAGGGAACGGTCGGGGTGGGTACAGAGATCCAGGACTTCGCGGCACTGCTCAGGGGGCTGAAGGAGCGGTCCGGTCTCAGCTACGGGGCGCTCGCCCAGAAGCTGCACATGAGCACCTCGACCGTGCACCGTTACTGCAACGGTGACGCCGTCCCCCATGACTACGCGCCCGTCGAGCGCTTCGCGCGGGTGTGCCGGGCGTCCTCCGACGAGTTGATGTCTCTGCACCGGAAGTGGATCCTGGCCGACGAGGCGAAGCGACGGGGGGCGCGGAAGCCGGAGGCGGGTGGGGTCGCCGCCGCCCCTGGAGCCGATGCGCCTGGAGCCGCCGCCCCTGGAGCCGATGCCCCTGGAGCCGCCGCCCCTGGAGCCGATGCGCCTGAGGCTGCCGCGTCCGCCCCCGCGTCCGCGTCCGCCGAGTCTGGGCAGGCCGGAGCGGGAGCAGAACCACGGGCGAAAACGGAGCGTGGAGCGGAGCCCGTGACGGGCCCTGTGACGGCCCCCCTGGCGAAACCCGTGCCGGTGCCCGTGGCGGCCTCCGTACCGGAATCCGTGGCGGAGGATGTGACACCGGCCGGGGACCGGTCCGGTGCCGTCCCTCCTCCCCGGCGCCGTACCACCAGGCGGCTTCGCGTCCTGCTCGCCGCGGTGGCGGTCGTGGCTCTCACCGTGCCCGCGGCCCTCGCCGTACACCTCCTCGGCGACGACGGGCCGGCCGACGGTGACCGGCGGACGGACGCGGCGCCCAGTCACGCGCAGGTCGTTCCCAGCGGCCGTGTGAGCGCGCGGGGGACCATGAAGGCGAGCAAGAGCGCGAGTGCGTCGGCGTCGGCCGACGCGAGCGCTTCGGCGTCGGCGGGGAGCAGCGCCACCGCCAAACCCTCACCGTCCCCCAAGGCGCCGGTGCGTGGCAGCGGCGTGCCCCTGCACGCCACCATCAGTTCGTACAACTGGGAATCGCCCTGCGGGCAGTACTACTTGTTCGACCGGGAGCCCGACGACCTGCCGCCGGCGCCCGTGCCTCAGGACACCCGTGGCTGGGCGCGCTTCCTCGACGGTGTGGACGGGGGTGACATGAAGCTCGAACTCACCCTCCAGGGGACGTCCGGCGAGGCGGTCGTGCTGAACGGGCTGCACATCCGGGTGCTGGGACGCAACGCGCCGCTCGCCTGGGGCGCGTACTCGATGGGGAACGGCTGCGGAGGAGGCATCACGCCACAGACCTTCGACATCGACCTGGACGACAGCCGGCCGATGGCGAAGCCCGTCGCGGGCGAGGACGCGGGGAAGGTCGTGCCCGCCAAGGACTTCCCGTACCGGGTGAGTTCCACCGACGTCGAGGTGTTCCACCTCGACGCGCACGTGGAGGGGCACGACGTCACCTGGTACCTGGAGCTGGAGTGGACCAGCGGTGGCAGGAGCGGAATGCTGCGCATCGACGACGGGGGCAAGCCCTTCCGTACGAGCAGCCTCACGGCCCGGCCGTCGTACTACTACCGCTCGGACACGGCGCAGTGGGTCCCTGAGGAGAAGTACGGGGAGGACTGACCGAGGCGACGGCGCGGTGGGGATCCGGTCGCCGGCCGTGGGCTACGGCCGGGGGTTCGGATCGCGGTCGGCTCCACCGTGCTGGACGGGTGCGGACCGGCTCACCATGCGGTTCGGTCGGAATCAGGGGTGGCGAGGGAGCCGTGCAGGGCCTGGAGGGCACGGGGCGCAGGAAAAAGGACGTCGAGCTGGCTTGAAACTGGTTGTCGATGTGAAGAAATGGCGCACCTATGGGTGTGTTACCTCCACTTGATTGACGCCTGATCCCTGCTATATCCGCCCACTCGCCCATGGTGACCGAGCTGAATGACGCAGCACCTACCACAACGAGTTCTACGAGTGCGGGATTTGCGTCAAACTCGGGTCGTCGGCGGACTGGGCAGCTTGTCAGATCTTCTGGCGCGACTGGGTGGCTAGCATGACCCAGTACTCGCTCGGAAGATCACCGTCCTCTTTCGCGACGGACTTCCTGGCCGACGGCCGTCGTGTGTCGGTCGTCCCGTTATTCCTGTTCTTACGGACCGAGGGACCGCGGAATGCCAGTGCCTGCACCGCCCAGTCAGCATCGTTCGTCGAAGGGGTCCCCCACCTCGACGGCCGTCCCCTTGACCGTGCTGGCGGTGAGTGCTGCGGCTGCCGGTGTGGCGGTCGCCCTGGCGCCGGCCGACGCCCGTGCCTGGGCGCTGACGGTGACCGCTGTCGCCTGGGTGTGTGTGGCCGTCGCCGTGCTGACCGGCCATCGCCTCGTCCAGCGGGCCGGACGCGCGGTCGCCGCCCAGCAGGTGGAGAACGGTGGTCTCAAGGCGCAGGCGGCGCGGTTGTCGGCCGAGGCCGCGCACCTGGTCAACGTGACGCTGCCCGGCGTGGCCAAGCGGCTGCAGGACGGCACGAGCGCGGCCGAGGCGTTGGACAGCGCGCCGGCGCCGGCCGACCCGCAGCTGCGGCGGCTCGCGTTCACCTTCGCCACCGCCCTGGAGGAGAGCGCGCGGCACGCGGCCGCCCTGGACACCGAGCGCGAACAGGCCCAGGAGGAGCTGGCCCGGACGACGGCCGAGCTGACCAGGCTCACGGAGGAGACGCTGCCCGCCGCGGTCGCCCAACTGCGCGAGGGCCGGTCCGCCGCCACGGTGCTCGCCGGGCTCGAGTTGCCACGTCGGCCCGTGATCCGCACCCCGGCCGAAGCGTTCGTCCGCGAACTCGCCCGCAGCGAGCGGCGCGCCGCCGCGGCGCAGGCCGCCTCTGCCAAGGCGCTCGGCCGTGTCCAGGCCAAGGCGGTCAGCATGCTCGCGGACCTGCGGGAGATGCAGGAACGTCACGGCGAAGAGGTGTTCGGCGATCTGCTGAAGCTGGACCACGGCACCTCCCAGCTCGGTCTGATGACCGACCGGCTGGCCCTGCTCATGGGGGGACGGTCCAGCCGTGCCTGGAGCAAGCCGATCGTCATGGAAAGCATCCTGCGCGGTGCCGTCGGCCGCATCGCCGCCTACCAGCGGGTGCGACTGCACTGCTCCACCACCGTCGCGATCGCCGGATTCGCCGCCGAAGGCGTCATGCACCTGCTCGCCGAGCTGATGGACAACGCCGCGAACTTCTCCCCGCCCATCGACGTGGTGAACGTCTACGTCGAGCAGCGCAGCGCCGGCATCGTCGTCACCATCGAGGACAGCGGTCTGAAGATGGCCGACGCGGCGATGCGCCGCGCCGAGGAGGCCGTGGCGGGCCGTATGACCGACCTCGCCTCGCTGCAGGGCACCCGGCTCGGTCTGACCGTGGTCGGTCGGCTCGCGGTGAAGTACGGCATCAGCGTCAACTACCGCCCCTCGTCACACGGTGGCACCGGCGTCGTCGTCCTGTTGCCCCTGCAACTGCTCGCTCAGCAGCGCGACTCGGCACCGCACGAGCCGTCCCGCCGCCCGGCCGAAGTGGCCGTGCCCACGCCAGGACCCACCCACGCGGCGCCGCCGGCCCCGGTCCCGCCGACCGGTGTCACCCCGCACCCCCCGCACGCCGCCGTCCGGGAGCTGCCCGCCGCCCGTCCGGAGCTGCCCGCCCCCCGTCCGGAGCTGCCCGCCGCCCGTCCGGAGCTGCCCGCACAGGGACGGGGCCGCAACGCCGGCGGCTCCACGCCGAACGGTCTGCCCGTCCGGCCCCCCGGCCGCACCATGGCCGAGGCGGAACAGGAGCGCGAGCAGCGCCGGCTGGCGTCCGAGGCGGCGGACAGCGGCCCGCCCCAGCAGCGCCAGGCGCGCGACGCCGGTTCGCGGTTCGGCGCCTTCCACCGCGGACGCCGGTCCGGGAACGGCGCCGCCGGTCCTGACGCCTGGCCCGGATCAGAACCGCCGGCCGCCCCGTAGAGCACCGGCCGCTCCACAGCCCCGCCGTGCTTTCCGTGTGCGCCCGGGGCCCCGGGCGCACACTTCCCCTCGAGCTCGTGAGATTGGAGGAACGGGCCGGTGACCGGTCAGCCGGGCACCACCGTCCCGTCACCCAGCATGCAGACCACCGACAACACCCTCACCTGGCTCCTGCAGAGCCTCGTGGAGCGCACCCCCGGCACCCGGCACGCCCTGGTCCTGTCGAGGGACGGCCTCAAGCTGTGCTGGACCGAGCACATGACGCTCGACCGGGCGGACCAGCTGGCGGCGATCTGCTCCGGCATCCAGGCCCTCGCCCAGGGCGCGTCCATGGAGTTCGGTGACGGCACCGGCGGCGTCCGGCACTCCATGACCGAATTCCACGGCGGCCTGCTGTTCATCGTGGGAGCCGGCGAAGGGGCGCACCTCGCGGTCGTCGCCGAGGAGCACGCCGACCCCGGGGTGGTGGGCCACCAGATGACGGAGCTGGTCGAGCAGATCGGCGAGCACCTGCGAGCCGAGCCCCGAGGACCCGTCCGGGGAAGTGCCGCATCGTGATACGCAAACCCGTGGACACCGGTGACCCCGACCGGCTCTACACGGTCACGGGCGGGCGCAGCCGCGCCGACGACGTCTTCGACCTGGTCACCCTCGTCGTCAGCGAGTGCCGGCCCACACCGGGTATGCAGTCGGAGCACGCCCGGACCCTGGAGCTGTGCCAGCACCCGACGGCCGTGGTCGAGATCGCCGCGGAGCTGAAGCTGCCCATCACGGTGGTGCGGATCCTGCTCGGCGACCTGCTCGACACGGGCCGCATCACCGCCCGCCACCCGCCCGCGCCCCGGTCCGCCGCCTCGCTCCCCGATACCGACCTTCTCAAGGAGGTGCTCCATGGGCTCCGCAATCTCTGAACTGCCCTCCCACCGCACGCCACTGGCCGACGGGGCGGAGACCGGCCTGAAGATCGTCGTCGTGGGCGGATTCGGCGTCGGCAAGACGACCCTGGTCCGCTCGGTGAGCGAGATCCGGCCGCTGAACACCGAGGAGGTGATGACGCAGGCCGGCGTGGGCGTGGACGAGACCGGCGGCGTGGCGACGAAGTCGACCACGACGGTGGCGTTCGACTTCGGGCGGATCAGTCTCAACGAGCGCATGGTGCTGTACTTGTTCGGCGCGCCGGGCCAGGAGCGCTTCTGGTTCGTGTGGGACAGCCTCTTCTCCGGCACCCTGGGTGCGGTGGTGCTGGTGGACACGCGCCGGATGGACGACTCCTGGTACGCCATCGACCGGCTGGAGCACCACCGGACGCCGTTCGTGGTGGCCGTCAACCGCTTCGACGACGACACCGCCCGGCACTCCCTGGACGAGATCCGACAGGCGCTCGCGCTGCCCGCGCACGTTCCGATGGTCGACTGCGACGCCCGGCTCAGGGATTCCGGCAAGGACGTGCTGATCACCCTCGTGGACCACCTCTACACAATGGCCATGGCCCAGGAGGCGACACCGTGACCGACCCCGGTTCCTTCTCCGCACACCCGGCTCCCCCGGGGTGCCCCGCCCATGCCGGTGGTGACGACGCGCTGCGCCTGGGAGGGCTCGCGTACCAGCAGACCCCGTCGCAGCTGTACCGCGCGCTGCGCCGGGAGCACGGTGCGGTCGCACCGGTGCTGCTCGACGGGGACATCCCGGCCTGGCTGGTGCTGGGCTACTCCGAGGTCACCTACGTGACGGAACACGACGAGCTGTTCGCTCGGGACTCCCGGCGCTGGAACCAGTGGGAGAACATCCCGCCGGACTGGCCGCTGCTGCCGTTCGTCGGGTACCAGCCGTCGGTGATGTTCACCGAGGGCGAGGAGCACCGGCAGCGGTCAGGGGTGATCACCCAGGCGCTGGAGGAGGTCGACCAGTTCGAGCTGGCCCGTGACTGCCAGGTGATCGCCGAGCAGCTCATCGCCGATTTCGCGGGCAGCGGCCAGGCGGAGCTGATGTCCGGTTACGCGCACGCCCTGCCGATGCGGGCCGTGGTGCAGATGTGCGGGATGCCGATCTCGGGCACGGAGACCCAGCAGCTCGTCGACGACCTGCGGATCTCCCTGGACGCGTCGGAGGGCGACGACCCGGTGGCGGCGCACGCACGCGTGGGCGAGCGGCTGAGGCAGCTGGTGAAGGACAAGCGGGCCAGCCCCGGTCCGGACATCACCTCACGCATGGTGCTGCATCCGTCGGGGCTGACCGACGAGGAGATCGTCCAGGACCTGACCGCGGTGATCGCCGCGGCTCAGCAGCCGACGGCGAACTGGATCTGCAACACGCTGAGGCTGCTGCTGACGGACGAGCGGTTCGCCTTGAACGTGTCGGGCGGCCGGCTCAGCGTGGGCGAGGCGCTCAACGAGACGCTGTGGCTGGACACGCCGACGCAGAACTACATCGGGCGCTGGGCCGCGCGGGACACCCAGCTCGGTGGGCGGCATATCCGGGCCGGTGACTGCCTGGTACTGGGGCTGGCCGGGGCCAACACCGATCCGCAGATCTGGCCGGAGTCACATGTGGGGGCGGAGAACGCCTCGCACCTGTCGTTCAGCAACGGCGAGCACCGCTGCCCCTACCCCGCCCCGCTGCTGGCGGACGTGATGGCGCGGACGGCGGTCGAGACGCTGCTGGAGTGGCTGCCCGACATGGTGCTGGCGGTGGAGCCGGAGGAGCTGACCTGGCGTCCGTCGATCTGGATGCGGGGGCTGGCATCCCTCCCGGTGCAGTTCACCCCGGTCGTGCAGTAGGCCGGGCGTGGTGGGCCCCGGGTGGGGTCCACCACGTCGGCCGTGGCGCGGGTTTAGGCGGCCGCAGGGGTGAACCGCACCGGCAGGGACTGCGGTCCGCGGGTGAAGACGCCCTGCTCGACGGGGTCGAAGCCGTCGGCGAGTCGTAGGTCGGGCATGGCGTCGAGCAGATGGTTGACGCCGGTCTCGACCTCGGCCTTGGCGAGCAGTGCGCCGACGCAGAAGTGCCGGCCGAGCGCGAAGGCGAGGTGGTCGGCGGCGGCGGAGAAGGCTGTCGCGGTGGTGAGGTCGTCGCGGAAGATGTCGAAGCGGTCGGGCTCCGCGTAGCGGTTCCCGTCACGGTTGGCGGCGCCGATCAGGCAGGTGACGGTGGCGCCGGGGGGAATGGTGCCGCCGCTGACCTCCACCTCGGACCTGGACTGCCGCATGATCATGTGGACGGGCGGGGTGTAGCGCAGGGTCTCGGCGAAGGCCCGGGGGATCAGACCGCGGTCCGCGCGGACGGCGGCGAGCTGGTCGGGGTGGAGCAGCAGGTTCGCGAAGATGCCGGCGATCGCCTTGTCGGTGGTCTCGCCGCCGGCGGCGAGCAGCAGGCTGCAGAACGCCTTGATGTCCTCGTCGCTCATCCGTACGCCGTCGACCTCGGCGGCGCACAGGGCGGACAGCAGGTCGTCGCCCGGGTTGTCACGGCGTTCACGGATGATCGGCAGCATGTACTCGGCGAACTCGACGCGGGTCCGTTCACCTGCCGCGGCCACCTCGGGGTCGCCCGAGAGGTTGCCGAGGAAGGCGATGACGGCCGTGTACCAGCGGTGGAAGCGGGGGTGGTCGGCCTTGTCGAGGCCCAGCATGTCGGCGATCACGTTGACCGGGAAGCGGGTGGCGTAGTCGGAGACGAGGTCGGCGGAGCCGGTGTGCCGGAAGGTGTCGACGAGCTCGCGTGAGTTGCGCTCGATGACCGGAAGGAACTTCTCCCGCAGGTCGCTGCCGCGGAAGGCGGGGGCGACGAGGGCGCGGCGCACGGCGTGTTCCCGGCCGCTGAGCTGGAGGATCGTCTTCCCGTGCACGGGCTCGAGCTGCCAGTCGTAGTTGTCGGTGGTGAACTCGTTGCCCTTGTCCTTGAAGACGTGCGCGACGTCCTCGTAGCGCGAGATGAGGTAGCTCTGTGTGGCTTCGTGCCAGACGAGGGGCGCGGTCTCGCGCATCGCGCGGTAGACAGGGTAAGGATCCGCCGCGAACTCGGGCGAAAGGATGTCGGGTACGTCCTGCGCGGTGGTCATGGGGCTCCCTCGGATCAGCAACTGACCTTCCGCATCAGGCTAATGATCAACTGTCCGACGGGACAGCCCCGTCGGCGCCCCGCTTGGGCGGGGAGCGACCGTTGGCCGAAAATCGCTTCCTGTCGACGCGTTTCACGGCACCCGGTGTCCGCGTCGGTGTCGTGGCCGGAGCCCTGCGACGACGGGAACGGGAACACACCGCCCGGACACGCCGCGGCCCCGCGACCTCACCGGTGTGAGGGGGGTCGCGTGGCCGTCCACGGCGCGTCGGAGGGTCAGAGGCGCTCGGGCGTCCTGATGCCGAGCAGCTTCATGCCCTGGTGCAGGGTGTGGGCGGTGAGGTCGACGAGGAACAGCCGGTTCTCGACGACCTCCGGCGCGTTGTCCGGGCTGAGCACCTGGCACTGGTCGTAGAACGTGGTCAGGTGCGAGGCCAGCTGGTAGAGGTACGCGGCCAGCTTGTGCGGCTCGTACCCTGCGGCGACCTCGCCCAGGACCTCGCCGAACTGGTCCAGGTGCAGGCCCAGCGCGCGCTCGGCCGGGGCCAGCTCCAGCTCCGGGTGCGCGGCGGGCTTCGCGTCGCCCGCCTTGCGCAGGATGGAGCGGATCCGGGCGTAGGCGTACTGGAGGTACACCGACGTGTCGCCGTTGAGCGACACCATCTGGTCCAGGTCGAACTTGTAGTCCCGTACGGCGGAGGTCGACAGGTCCGCGTACTTCACGGCGCCGACGCCGACGTACCGGCCGTTCTCGACGATCTCGTCCTCGGTCAGGCCCACCTTCTCGGCCTTCTCCCGGACCACCGCGGTGGCCCGCTCGACCGCCTCGTCGAGGAGGTCCTCCAGCCGGACGGTGGTGCCCTCACGGGTCTTGAACGGCTTGCCGTCCTTGCCGAGGACCGTGCCGAAGGCGAGCTGGTGCGCCTTGACGTCGTCATTCAGCCAGCCGGCGCGGCGGGCCGTCTCGAAGACCATCTTGAAGTGCAGGGACTGCCGGGCGTCCACGACGTAGAGCAGGGTGTCGGCCTGGAGGTCCTGCACCCGGTCGCGGATCGCGGAGAGGTCGGTCGCCGCATAGCCGTAGCCGCCGTTGGTCTTCTTGACGATCAGCGGGACCGGGTTGCCGTCCGGGCCCTTGACGTCGTCGAAGAACACGCACAGGGCGCCCTCGGAGCGGACGGCGACGCCCGTCTCCTCCAGGATCCGGCAGGTCTCCTCGAGCATGTCGTTGTAGCCGGACTCGCCGACGATGTCGGGGTCGTCGATCTCCATGTCGAGCTTGTCGAAGACCGAGTAGAAGTAGATCTTCGACTCGTCGACGAAGCGCTGCCAGTGCGCCAGCGTCTCCGGGTCACCGGCCTGGAGGGCCACCACCCGGTCACGGGAGCGTGCCTTGAACTCCTCGTCGGAGTCGAACAGGACCCGCGATGCCTTGTAGACCCGGTTCAGCGACGACATCGCCGCCTCGCCGTCCGCCTCGTCACCCTCGTGCTTCAGCTCGCCCGGGTGCTCGAAGAGGTACTGGATGAGCATGCCGAACTGGGTGCCCCAGTCTCCGATGTGGTGACGCCGGACGACGTTCTCACCGGTGAACTCGAGGATCTGGACCATCGCGTCGCCGATGACCGCCGACCGCAGGTGGCCGACGTGCATCTCCTTGGCCACGTTCGGCTGGGCGTAGTCGATCACGGTCGTACCGGGGGCGGCCTTCAGCGGGACCCCGAGCCGGTCGCCGTCGGCGGCCCGCTCGGCGAGCGTGCCGATGATCGCCCGGTCGGTCAGCGTGACGTTCAGGAATCCGGGGCCGGAGACCTCGACGTCCTTGATCAGGTCACCCGTGGGAAGGGCGGCGGTCACCTTGGAGGCCAGCTCGCGCGGGTTGCCCTTGAGCTTCTTGGCGAGCGCCAGGATCCCGTTGGCCTGGAAGTCGGCCCGGTCGCTTCGGCGCAGCAGCGGGTCCGCGGTGCCGGCCTCCGGCAGAGCTGCCGTCAGGGCGTCCGCCAGCTGCTGCTGGAGCGTGGAAGCGAGGGAAGGGACCGAAGCCATGAGCCGGCTGCCGTTTCCGTAGGAGACAAAGGATCACTCCAGTATCCCACGGGGTGCAAAGCCGTTTTCGCGCTGCGGGTGGTACCTGGGAGAATGGGTGTGCCCCTCATGGGGGACGCCCCTACGAGTCCTACACGAGAGAAGGACGTGCCGACCGTGGCTTCGAGTCAGAGCAGCACCGAGACCGACTGGGTCTCCCGCTTCGCGGACGATGTCATCGCCGAATCGGAGCGACGTGCGCCTGGCAAACCGGTCGTCGTCGCCTCCGGTCTCTCCCCGTCGGGCCCGATCCACCTGGGCAACCTCCGCGAGGTCATGACCCCGCACCTGGTCGCCGACGAGATCCGCCGCCGCGGCCACACCGTGCGCCACCTGATCTCCTGGGACGACTACGACCGCTACCGCAAGGTGCCGAACGGCGTCGAAGGCGTCGACGACTCCTGGCAGGCGCACATCGGCAAGCCGCTGACCTCGGTGCCCGCCCCGGCCGGGTCGGCGTACCCGAACTGGGCCGAGCACTTCAAGGCCGCGATGACCCAGGCGCTGGACGAGCTCGGCGTCGAGTACGACGGCATCAGCCAGACCGAGCAGTACCTGGCGGGCACCTATCGCGAGCAGATCCTGCACGCGATGAGGCACCGGGCCGGCATCGACGCCGTACTGGACCGCTACCGCACCAAGAAGGACGGCGCGGCAGGCGCCAAGGGTGGCAGGAAGCCGCAGCAGAAGAAGGTCGACGAGGCCGAGCTGGAGGCCGCCGAGGGCTCCGGCGCGGCGGACGAGGACGACGGCAGCTCCAACGCGGCCGGCTACTTCCCGTACAAGCCCTACTGCGGCAACTGCGAGAAGGACCTCACCGTCGTCACCGCCTACGACGACGACACGACCGAGCTGAACTACACCTGCTCGGCCTGCGGCTTCGCCGAGACGGTCCGGCTCAACGAGTTCAACCGCGGCAAGCTGGTCTGGAAGGTCGACTGGCCGATGCGCTGGGCCTACGAAGGCGTGATCTTCGAGCCCAGCGGCGTGGACCACTCCTCGCCCGGCTCCTCCTTCGTCGTCGGCGGGCAGATCGTCCGCGAGGTCTTCGACGGGGTCCAGCCCATCGGCCCGATGTACGCCTTCGTCGGGATCTCCGGCATGGCGAAGATGTCCTCCAGCAAGGGCGGCGTACCGACCCCGGCCGACGCGCTGGAGATCATGGAGGCGCCGCTGCTGCGCTGGCTGTACGCCCGCCGCAAGCCGAACCAGTCCTTCAAGATCGCCTTCGACCAGGAGATCCAGCGGCTCTACGACGAGTGGGACTCGCTGGCCCGCAAGGTCGCCGACGGCACGGTGCTGCCCGCCGACGCCGCCGCGTACGCCCGGGCCGTCGGCACCGCGGCCGGGGAGCTGCCCAGCACCCCGCGCCCGCTGCCGTACCGCACGCTCGCCTCGGTCGCCGACATCACGGCCGGTGCGCAGGACCAGACGCTGCGCATCCTCAGCGAGCTTGACCCGGAGAACCCGCTGACCTCGCTGGACGAGGCGCGGCCCCGGCTGGACCGCGCCGAGAACTGGATCACCACCCAGGTCCCGGCCGAGGCCCGCACCATCGTCCGCGGCGAGCCGGACAAGGAGCTGCTCGGCTCCCTGGACGAGCAGGGCCGCGAGTCGCTGCGGCTGCTGCTGGACGGGCTCGACTCGCACTGGTCGCTGGACGGCCTGACCACGCTCGTCTACGGCGTGCCGAAGGTGCTGGAGGGGCTTGAGCCCGATGCCAGGCCGACGCCCGAACTGAAGGTCGCCCAGCGTTCCTTCTTCGCGCTGCTGTACCGGCTGCTCGTCGGCCGGGACACCGGTCCGCGCCTGCCCACGCTGCTCCTGGCGGTCGGGGCGGACCGGGTGCGGACGCTGCTCGGGGCGTAGGCACCACGGAGGTGAGAACGGGCGGGCCGCTGAGCGGCCCGCCCGTTTCCGCTGTCCGCTTCGGCGTCTACGCGATGTGGTCCGCGGCCATCTCGTTGTCGAAGCGCTGCTTGAAGCCGGGCAGCAGCCGTCGGAGGAGGGCGGCGCTGCGCGGGTGGTGGACGTTGTGGACGTCCGACAGGGTGATGTCGAGCGCCTCGGCACTCGGGTGGGTCTGGTGCTGGTGTGTGTACTCGGCGTACGCCTCGTAGGCCAGCGCGCTGAACTGGGCCTCGTCCTCGGCCCACTCGGCGGAGTCGGCTTCCTGAGCCACGTTCTGTTCCGGCTCTCGCTCCCGTGGTTGTCCGGGGCCAGGTCCGGACGAGCGCTGGTGCGGGAACGCGCCGATCGTGCCCACGTCGCCGAGCGGGCGGGTCCGGCCGCCGGGGCCCGAGGGGATCATCACCGGGGCGGGCTCCATGCCCTCGTCGTACCCCGGGTCGTAGTCGCCCTCGTACGCGTCGTCCAGCACCTTGGGGGCCGCGAACCAGGGGCTGTCGTGCGAGCCGGGGTGGTCCTGGGGGTACTGGTGCTGCTGAGCGGACGAGTCGTGCGGGGCGGACTCGTCCTGCTGCCGGGGCGGTTGCCGCTGTGCCTGCTGGTCGTGCTGTTCCAGCGGCTGCGGGACGTACGGGAGTTCAGGGTGCTGCTCGGTCTCCACGGCCGCCACGGCTGCCGGGGCCGGTGGCAGCAGGGCCGGCTCGATGCCCGCGGCGGCGAGGCCGGCCGGGGCGGTCTCGGCGAGCGGGACGCCGTACTTCGCCAGGCGCAGCGGCATCATCGACTCGACGGGCGCCTTGCGGCGCCAGTTGCGGCCGAAGCGGGCCTGGAGGCGGGCCTGGTAGATCAGCCGGTCCTGTTCGAGCTTGATGACCTGCTCGTAACTGCGCAGCTCCCACAGCTTCATCCGGCGCCACAGCTTGAAGGTGGGGACGGGGGAGAGCAGCCAGCGGGTGAGGCGGACGCCCTCCATGTGCTTGTCGGCGGTGATGTCCGCGATCCGGCCCACCGCGTGCCGCGCGGCCTCGACGGCGACGACGAACAGGATGGGGATCACCGCGTGCATGCCGGTGCCCAGCGGGTCGGGCCAGGCGGCGGCGCCGTTGAAGGCGATCGTCGCCGCGGTCAGCAGCCAGGCGGTCTGGCGCAGCAGCGGGAAGGGTATGCGCATCCACGTCAGGAGCAGGTCCAGCGCGAGCAGGACGCAGATGCCCGCGTCGATGCCGATCGGGAAGACGACGGAGAACTCCCCGAAGCCCTTCTCCTCCGCGAGTTCACGCACCGCGGCGTACGACCCCGCGAAACCGATCGCCGCGATGAGCACGGCGCCGGCGACGACGACCCCGATGAGTACGCGGTGTGTGCGTGTCAGCTGCATTGCGGCCACCCGCGATCCCCTCCCGACTTCGACGAACCGGCACCACTTCGGCATCCGGCGCGGGCACAGCCTGGCACACGCCGGGCGGGCGTGTTGCGCGGGGAGGGGCCGAAGCCCGGTACTCGTGGGAGCACCGGGCTTCACCAGGACGCCTCCCGGCCGGTGAGTCCGCGCTCCGGCCGGGGCCGGGTCAGGACGTGGTGCCGGCCTTCGCGGACGACTTGACCGGTGCCTTGGTGGACTTGTCCGACGCCTTGCCCGAGGCATCGTCGGACGCCTTGTCCGTCGCCTTGTCGGACGCCTTCGCGGAGGGGGAGGCCGAGGACGTGTCGGTCCCGACAGCGGCGACGGCTTCCTCGGCGGCCTTCTGGGCGCCCTTGAGGATGTCGGCGGAGGAGGGCTTCTTGGAGCCCGCGAAGCCGGCACCGTTGTAGGTGACGCTCACGACGACGTTCTCCGTGCGGGCCACGACCGTCGCGTACTCGAAGTCCTCCTTCGACTTGGCGAGGCCGTACGTGACGGACGTGGCCTGGTCACCGAGGCCGGCGACGGGCTTGGCCGCGGCCTTCTGGGCGCCCTCGGCCGCCTGCGCCTTGGAGACCTGCTTCGTGTACTCGGCGGTCGCGCGCTTCGCGCCGCTGCCCAGGGACTGGTCCGAGGCGAAGCGGGTGAAACCGACGTCGAGCCAGCGGTACTGCGAGCCCTTCACACCGTTGTCGTCCAGGCCGTTCCAGGAACAGCCGCCGCGGCTCGCGGTGTCGCTGGACTTACCCGGGGTGCCGCCCTTGTTCTTGGTCTTCGGGACCAGGTCCTCGATCGTCTTCTTGCCGATCGACGTACAGGCGTCGGGCAGTGCGTCGTACTTCGCGGGCTCGACGGTCGGCTCGGTCTGCTTCGCGCTCGGGGACGTCGAGGAGTCCGAGGCCTTCTCGTCGCCGGAGTCCGACGAGCAGCCGGCGACGACGAGCATCACCGGAACGGCGGCGCAGGCGAGTATGCGGGACAGTCGCGGGGCTGATCGGTGCATGGTTCCTTCACTCGGACGGCACGGCGGTCTCGGTCGTGCGGGCGGTTGCAGCGGTCGGTCGGGCGTACGTCGGTCGGGGCCACGGTACGACGGACCGCGACCGGGTGCCGCCTTCGGCCAAAGGCCCCGGGGGGTGCCGGGGCCTTTGGCCCGGGCCCCTCGGGAGGCCGGTCAGTCGCTGAGGGTCTCGGCGAGGTTCCGGGCCAGGGCCTGGGCCTTCTCCTGCAGTTCCCTGCTGTCGGGGACCTCGGTGACACGGGCCGGCTGCTCGGTGTACTGGATGGTCACGATGACATTCGATGTGCGGAACACCACGCTCACGGTGCGGTGCTGTGCGGTGGAACCTGCCCGGGTGAGCGCGTCGTCCAGGAACGCGGCGTCACCGAGCTCGTCGAGCAGGCGCGGCCGGAGGTCCTGGTCGGGGTCGACGCCGGTCGTGCTGCCGGACGGGTCGGCGGAGGAGCCGTCCGACGGTGTGGCGGAGGACGTGCCGCTCGGGGAGCCGGACGGTGTGCCGCCGGGTGACGCGGAGGCCGACCCGGTGGCCTTCTCGCTGGGGGTGGCACCGGCCACGGTGGGGAGGGCGGCGGCGTCCTCCCTCGTCGCGTACACCTCCCGTGCGCGGTCGTCGTCACTCACGGCGGGGTCGTACGAGACGACGCGCTCGAAGTCGATGGAAAGGTTCCGGGAGGCGTCCGGGGCGTCCGACTTCCAGCGGCAGCCGACCTTGCGGTCGGTGTCGTAGGTGACGGTGGCCGTGCCCTCGTACACCTTCTCCCGCTGCTCCTCGGGCATGTCGGCGGTGCCCGGCAGCAGGTCCTCGAGAGTGGAACGCGGCACCGCGCGGCAGGATTCGGGCAGTGTCCGGTACTTCCCGGGAGGCGCGGCCGCGACCGTCGGGCTGCCGGGCTTGCTGTCGGCGGCGGGGTCGTCGGCGTCGGAGCCGGCGCTGCAGCCGGCGACGAGCGCCACGAGAAGCGCGACGCCGGGTGCGTACGCCATGTGTCGCACGGTCCCAGGCTCCCTTCGGTACGAAAACAGGTTGCCGCTCGATAGCGGCCGATGGACACAATGTCTATCGCACGCGCCGCTGTGAATGCCGGTCGGCCGACCTTTATGCCCGACCTCGGCACCGGTTTTGCGCTTTCAGTCTTTTCGGGGGAATCGAGGGGTTATGTCGTATGTAGAGATGCCGGGTGCGCAGGTACCGATCCGCATGTGGGCGGATCCCGCGTCGGTCGAGGACGTCGCGATGCGGCAGCTGCGGAACGTGTCCACGCTGCCTTGGATCAAGGGCCTCGCCGTCATGCCGGACGTCCACTTCGGCAAGGGTGCGACCGTCGGCTCGGTGATCGCGATGCACGGTGCGGTCTGTCCGGCCGCGGTGGGCGTGGACATCGGCTGCGGGATGTCGGCAGTGAGGACGTCGCTCACGGCCAACGACCTGCCGGGTGACCTCTCGCGGCTCCGGTCGAAGATCGAGCAGGCGATTCCGGTGGGCCGGGGGATGCACGACGACGCGGTCGACCCGGGGAAGCTCCACGGCTTCCCGGCCGGCGGCTGGGACGACTTCTGGTCGCGGTTCGACGGCATCGCCGATGCGGTCAAATTCCGGCAGGAACGTGCCACGAAGCAGATGGGAACGCTTGGATCGGGAAATCACATGATCGAATTCTGTCTCGATGAGGCAGGGGTGGTCTGGTTGATGCTCCATTCCGGATCCCGGAACATCGGCAAGGAGCTGGCCGAACATCACATCGGGATCGCTCAGGGGCTGGCACACAACCAGGGACTGGTCGATCGAGACCTGGCGGTCTTCATCTCGGACACTCCGCAGATGGCCGAGTACCGGAACGACCTGTACTGGGCCCAGGAGTACGCCAAGTACAACCGAGCGATCATGATGGCGCTCTTCAAGGGCGTGGTCCGCAAGGAGTTCAAGAAGTCGAAGCCGGTCTTCGAGCGCGAGATCTCCTGCCACCACAACTACGTCGCGGAGGAGCGGTACGGGGGCATGGACCTGCTGGTCACCCGAAAGGGCGCGATCCGGGCAGGGACCGGCGAGTTCGGGATCATCCCGGGTTCCATGGGAACGAGTTCCTACATCGTGAAGGGCCTCGGCAACGAGAAGGCGTTCAACTCGGCCTCCCACGGCGCCGGTCGGAGGATGAGCCGCAACGCGGCCAAGCGCCGTTTCACGACGCGCGACCTGGAGGAGCAGACCCGGGGCGTGGAGTGCCGCAAGGACTCCGGCGTCCTGGATGAGATCCCGGCGGCGTACAAGCCGATCGAGCAGGTCATGGAGCAGCAGCGGGATCTGGTGGAGGTCGTCGCGAAAATCAAGCAGATCGTGTGCGTGAAGGGCTGAGACGGGCAGGAGGACACGGAATTCAGAGGCCTTCTGCCCGTCTCATCCAGGGCCTACCGGCCGGGCGGAGCATGCGGTGGCATCTCTACCTGCCCGGTTTTCAACCGCCAAAGACGTACCGAGCAACTCGCCTCGCTCCGGCCCAGTTCGGTGGCTGAGGCGGCGGCGTCGCCGAGATCCAGCAGAATGCGGTCCTCCCATGGCTTCCAGTGGCGACTTGGTGGCCGTACGCGCATTGCTGCGGGACGCTCCCAGGAGCACACGGTTTCGGCCGCCGCCTGCTTGCGTGCAAGGGAGAGGCACCCCGGATAATAGAGATGCCCGGCGAGATCGACAGCAGCTTCTTTCGTGTACAGGACGTTGTAGATCTTGTCCCGCGCATTAGGTTTGATCTCCCGGCGGGCGCCCGTGACCTCCTTGGCGTACCGGCACAAGTAGGCTCCCACGGCTGCGCTGGCCGTTGTCAGTGAGATGAACGGCAGATCCTGGCTCGTGCGGCCGACGGAACCATCGGCGTCGATGATGCCGCGCAAGTAGTCGCGGCGGGAGAACTCCACTCGGGGTGGTGTGATCCGCTTAGATTTCCGCCCGTACGGAAGCCCCAGCCCGTTGATCCTGTTCCTGGCTTCCAGGGCGCAGAGGGTCCAGGTGGCCGAGTGGTGTCTTTCCGAAAAGTTCGTGGACCGGACGCGCTCGGTGATGCTGCTGTTGTACGGGGTCAGACGCTGGAACTCGTGGAGGATCGCGATGTCCCGCACGCTGATCTCGACGGTTAGCCGCCCCTTCCGGCCTGTTCCCGCAGCAAGATGGCCGTCGGCCTGCAGGAAGCCGAACATATAGGCATAACGCGGATCTTCGAGGTCCATGAACGATCTACCGACCGACAGGATCCCGTCGACGTCGAAAAGGCCGGGGGCGCTAGGGTCGTGTTCAGCCACGGGGAAGCCCTACTTCCTTGGTGGTGAGGCCCCCGGGCAGGACTGCAATCCGGACCGGGGGCCGTTCTGTGTGCTGTTGTGAAAGACCATAGGCAGGGCTGCCCACGCCGTGGTGCGTGACGGGTCGCGATCACCCGTACGAGTGTCGAGAGCCCATGTGTGTACGCCGTCCTCAGAGGGTGCGGTGGACCTTGGAGTTCGAGGCCTGGGCGCGGGGGCGGACCACCAGGAGGTCGATGTTGACGTGGCTGGGGCGGGTGACGGCCCAGGTGATCGTGTCGGCCACGTCGTCGGCGGTGAGCGGGGCGTCGACGCCCGCGTAGACCTTGGCGGCCTTCTCGGTGTCTCCGCGGAAACGGGTGGTGGCGAACTCCTCGGTCCTGACCATGCCGGGGGCGACCTCGATCACCCGGACCGGCGTGCCGACGATCTCCAGCCGGAGGGTCTCCGCCAGCACGTGTTCGCCGTGCTTGGCCGCGACGTAACCGCCGCCGCCCTCGTAGGTGGAGTGGCCGGCCGTCGAGGAGAGGATCACGATCGTGCCGTCCCCGCTCGCGGTGAGCGCGGGGAGCAGGGCCTGGGTGACGTTGAGCGTGCCGATGACGTTGGTCTCGTACATCTGGCGCCAGTCGGCCGGGTCGCCCGTGGCGACGGGGTCGGCGCCCAGCGCGCCGCCGGCGTTGTTGACCAGGACGGCGAGGGACCGGAACGCGGTGGCGAACTCGTCGACCGCCGCGCGGTCGGTGACGTCCAGGGCGTAGGCAGTCGCCTGGTGGCCCGCTCCGGTGAGCTCGGCGGCCAGCGCCTCGATGCGGTCCTTGCGGCGTGCCGTGAGCACCACGCGGTATCCGGCGGCGGCCAGCTGCCTGGCGGTCGCGGCGCCGATGCCGCTGCTCGCACCGGTGATGACGGCGATGGGGGTGGCGGCCATGCGAACTCCTCGGACAGCTGATCGGTACGGGGCCAGGATAGGCGGGCCCGCAGGGCGGGCAGGGTGCTCAGGGCTCTCGAAGTGCCCCGGGCTCGCAGGGCGGATGGTTCAGTGGTCGCGGGGGGCGTACATGATCAACGCCATGCCGGCCAGGCAGATCAGCGCGCCGGTCACGTCCCAGCGGTCCGGCCGGTAGCCGTCGGCGACCATGCCCCAGGCGATCGAGCCGGCGACGAACACCCCGCCGTACGCCGCGAGGATGCGGCCGAAGTCACCGTCCGGCTGGAGGGTGGCCACGAAGCCGTACGCGCCCAGGGCGATGACGCCCGCCCCGATCCAGATCCAGCCGCGGTGCTCGCGCACCCCCTGCCAGACGAGCCAGGCGCCCCCGATCTCGAAGAGCGCGGCAACGACGAAGAGGGCGACGGAACGGGCGACGAGCATGGGGCCAGGGTGGCACGGGTGTGGTGCGACGACATCCACGGGGTGCCGGCCCTTCCACGTGCGACGCTCACGTCTTCGGAGTGCGGGCGTCTTCCGAGGACGGACCGGCCGGGCCGCCTCTCAGACCGTGGGTGCCTGGCTCCCCGTACCGCCGAATTCGCGTACGGCGTCCGTCACGACGGCTTCCAGCCGGGCGTGGTGGGCGCCCCGCCAGTACACCCGGCCGCAGGCGGTGCACTGGGCGAACACGTCGTAGGCCGCCTGCGTGCCCTGCTCCAGGTGGGAGCGTACGGAGTCCTTGTCCGCCTCCGCGAGTTCCCCGTTGCAGGCGGTGCAGCGGGTCCACGGCGCGAGCACGGGGGCGAAGCGGCCCAGGACGTCACGGAGCTGTTCCTCGGGCCGGTCGCTGTAGACGTACGCCCCCGCCCAGATCTCCCTGCGCCTGAGCAGTCCACGGTCGCGCGAGAGCATGACGCGTCGTTGCTCCGCCGAGAGGGCGGCGAGCGCCGGGTCGCCGATGTCCTCGCTCTCGTACGCGGCGTCCACGCCCAGGAGCCGCAGCCTCCGGGCGAGCGTGCCCAGGTGGACGTCGAGCAGGAAACGCAGCGGTGCGCCCGGGACCTGCTGGGGGCGTCGCACCGCCCGCACCTCGACCAGCTCGCCCGCGCCGGGGATGTGCGACACGGGCACGGGGCGGCCGTCGACGAGGAGCTGTCCGGCCTCGGTGAGCGGGACGCCGAGGGACTCCACGACGTGTCCGAGGGTCGAGGAGCCGTCCGTCGTGACGGCGGTGCGTCCCCGGCGGCGGTCGTGGGCGACGAAGAGCCGCAGTTCGGGGGCTACTTCGAGGGTGATCTCGGGTCCGTTCACCTGGTCAGGATGCCATCGCGCGGGACGCGGCAGCGAGAGGTTTCCCGCTGCGGCGGTCAGGGGCCTTCGAGGTCCGGCCGGCGGCGGCCGGTTGTTCACCGCTGGGCGAAGGCCGTCGGGGGCACACCGACCGTGGCCGTGAAGTCCCGGACCAGGTGCGCCTGGTCGCTGTAGCCGAGATCGGCGGCGAGTGCCGCCCAGTCCGGCTCCGGGTCCGTCCCGGCGCGCTGCAACGCCTCGTGGATGCGGTGGCGGAGGATGACCCACTTGGGCCCGACCCCCACGTACGTGGAGAACAGCCGCTGCAGCGAGCGCACGGACAGGCCGCCCGCGCGGGCGAGGTCGTCGACCCGCAGCAGTGAGCGGTCCGTGCGTACCAGCTCGGCGAGGCGCGTCGCGAGCTCCGCCTGCGGATCCGGCGGGGGGAGGAGACGCAGCAGACAGGAGTCCAGGGCCGCGACCCGGGCGTCCTCGTCGGCAGGGCCGAGCACCGCGGGCGCCTGCGGTGCCCCCGCGCCCAGCGCCTCGTCGGCCGGGAGCCGGCGGTCGGTCCATGCCGACACGGGCCGGTGCGGGGCGAACGGACGGAAGGCGCCGGGCCGGAACTTCACGCCGCACACCCGCCCCCTGCCCTCCAGACGCCGGCTGAACAGTCCCCGCACGATGCCGTAGACCTCGGCGAAGCCGTCCCGCTCGGCCTCGCTGCCCGGCTCGGTGCGCTGGAGGACCAGGTGGACGCTCGGGTGCGGCACCACGTGCGAGGTGTACGGCTCGGTGAGGTCCCAGTCGATCAGCCAGTAGTGCTCCAGATGCGGCCTCAGCGGGGGTGCGGGATCGCGGAGACGGAAGTGGACGCGGGTGAACAGCTCGGGGGCGCCGACGATGCCCCGCGTCTCGCGTCCGGGTCCTGCCATGGGCCGGATCCTAAGGGCTGCCCCTGGCGCGTTTCTTCAAGACGGCGCGTCCGGCCGGGTACATCGTCGGAAGCATGAAGACGATCAGTGAACTTCTCGAGAGGGCAGCCGTGCGGGCGGTGCCCGTCGTGCGGGGCCTGGACGACGGCCGGCTGGCCGACGTCACTCCGTGCGGCGAGTACGACGTACGGGCCCTGCTGAACCACCTCTTCCTCGTGATCGACAATTTCCGGGTCCTCGCGGCCAAGGGATCCACCGACTTCAGCCGGACGCAGGACGTCGTCACCGGCGACTGGCGTGGCCGCTTCGAGGACGAGACAGCCCTGCTGGTGAAGGCATGGGGCCGGCCCGGCGCCGAGGAAGGGGAGGCCGGAGGCATGGATATGCCGGCCAGGACGGTCGGGTTCATGGTCCTGGGTGACCTGACCGTGCATGCCTGGGACCTGGCCCGGGCGACGGGCCAGGACTTCGGGCCGGACCCGGTCGTGGTGACGGAGCTGGAGCCGGGGCTGGCCGCGATGGCCCCGCAGGCGCGGCAGATGAAGGTGTTCGGTGAGCCGTTCGCCGTGGCGCCCGGGGCTACGGCCTTCGAGCGGCTGCTCGCCCTGACGGGTCGCGATCCGGGCTGGCGTCCGCCCCGCGGGTGACGGCGGGGGAGCCCTCGGCCGGGGGCGGGGCGGCGTAGAGCCCGCCGAGGGCGGCGTACGCGCCGTCGACGACGGCCTCGGCCAGGTCCAGTGCGTCGCGGGACGCGCGACGGGCCGCCTGGCGGGTGTACGGCGACGGCGGGTGTCGGCGCTGCCGTCGGCATGCGCAGACGGTGTACACCCCGCTCGCCACGACCACGGCCGGGACGGTCAGGGCCAGCAGCAGGTCATCCATGCGGGGCCTCCTCAGGAGTCGTGATCCTGGCATCGGCAGGCCCGGCGGCGCGGCTGAAGATCACTCTTCGGCCAGTGAATGGCCGAACAGCGATCTTCCGCCCACGGCGGCCCACGGCGCCGCGAACCCGGGTGCGACGGCACGCACGACCTGTGCCCCTGCCGTGAAGGTCCGCTGTGGAGACGGTGTGCACGCCGCTCCGTGGGGCGCCTCGGCGCAGGGGGGGTGGGTTGCCATCCGCTCCTCGACTGGGCAATGGTTGCCGGAGGGAAAGTATTTTTCGTCCAGTTGGAAGGTGGTGCGACTCGCCGCAGGCGGGTCCCCCCTCATGGCACATCTGAAGGAATCCATCGCGACAAGAACCCAGCAGAATCCCGAGTCCGAGGCGGACGTGTGGGGCGCGGCCCCGTACGCCGTCATCGTCGTCGACCCGGCCGGAACGGTCGTCGACCTCAACCCGGCCGCCGAGGCGCTGATCGAAGGCGCGGCCCGGGGCGACGCGCTGAAGGAGACGGCGCCGGCCTGGCTGGCACGTGCCCACCAGGAGCAGGCGGACCCCGCCTGTCGTCCGGCCTCCGCGGCACGCCGCGCCCCCTTCCGAGGGTGCATCGGCACGCGGAACTTCGAGGCGCGGCCCGTCCCGAACCGCGACGGCGACGTGGTGTGGTGGCTGGCCGACGACACCGACCGGCGGATCGCCGAGGAGGAACTGGCCGCCGAGCGGGCGCGCACCACCTTCCTGACCGAGGCGTCGAACGTGCTCCTCGCTTCGCTGAACACCGACCGCTGTATGCAGGTCACCGCCCAACTCGCCTCCCGGCACCTTGCCGAGGCCGCCGTCGTCATCGGCCCTGCCACAGGTCGGAAGCTGCCCATGGCGTACGCGGTCGAAGGCCGGACCACCCACCGCCGCACCGTGACGGCGGACCCCGCACAGGTCCCGGGTCTGAGTGAGGCGCTGCAAGGCTTCCCGCCCCTGCCCTCCCGGTGGATCGACCCTGCCTCGCTGCCGGCGTGGCTCATCCCGGAGGACTTCACCGGCTCCGTCGGTTCGGCCGCCGTCACCCCTCTGCCCGGTCACGGGGCCGCGGCAGGCGTCCTCGTCCTGCTGCGCAGCACGGAGTCCGCCGAGTTCAGCGAGAGCGAAGAGGCGCTCGCCCGGCTGTTCGCCGCGCGGGCCGGTGCCGCGCTGTCCGCCGCGCGGCTGTACGCGGAACAGAGCGGCATAACCCGGACCCTGATGCGGGATCTGCTGCCTCCGCAGCTGAACCGTGTGCACGGAGTCGAGTTCGCCGGTGGCTACCAGCCCGCCGCCGCACGGGACCGGGTCGGCGGTGACTTCTACGACGTACACCCCGGCGCCACGCCCGACGACGCGTCGCTGGCGGTCCTCGGCGACGTGTGCGGAAAGGGCCTGGACGCCGCCGTGCTCACCGGCAAGATCCGTAACACGCTCCAGGCGCTGACGCCGATGACCGGCGACCACGAGCGGATGCTGCGGCTGCTCAACGACGCGCTCCTCACCTCGCACCACACCCGCTTCGCGACCCTGGTGCTGGCTTCGGTCCGGCGTGAGGGGAACCGGGTGCGCCTGCGCCTCACGTCGGCGGGCCACCCCGCTCCCCTGGTGATCCGTAACGACGGCCGTGTCGAGGAGATCGACACCCGGGGGACCCTGGTCGGTGCCCTGCGCCACGTCGAGGTCAGCACCGTGGAGACCGACCTCCTTCCCGGCGAGACGTGCCTCCTCTACACCGACGGCGTGACGGAGGCGCGCGGCGGCCCCCTCGGTGACGAACTGTTCGGCGACGAGCGTCTGGTGCGGGCCCTGGAGGAGTGCGTCGGCATGCCGGGCACGGCCGTGGTCGAGCGTGTACAGATGCTCGCGTCCCAGTGGCTGCACGACGGCCGGCACGACGACATGGCGCTCGTCGCGATCACCGCCCCGCTGACCACTCACCTCAGCGCGGTGGACGGCCACACCCGGGGCAGGTACACGGCATGAGCCCACACACGCGTACCACGCCCAGGATGCGTGGCCTCCAGGACCGGTTGTGGGCCGCGGTGACCGACCGGAACGAACGCGCCGCCGCCGCGGTGGTCCTCACCGCACTGGACGACGGGATCGACGCGGAGTCCGTGCTGCTGGACGTCATCGCCCCCGTACAGGCACGGGTCGGCACCGAATGGGCGGCGAACCGCCTCGGCGTGGCGCAGGAGCACGCGGCGAGCGCCATCGCCGAGCGGGTCATCGCCGTGCTCGCCCACCACCCGGCCGTGCGCACCACGCCGGCGCCGGGCCGGGTCACCGTGGCCTGTGTGGACCAGGAATGGCATGTGCTGCCGGCGCGTCTGCTGGCCGAGGTCCTCACGCTGCGCGGATGGCAGGTCGACTTCCTCGGGGCGCAGGTGCCCACGCCGCACCTCATCGGCCACCTGCACAGCAACGGTGCGGACGTGGTCGCGCTGTCCTCCTCGATCCCCACCCGGTTGCCCACCGCGCACGCGGCGATCACCGCCTGCCAGGCCGTGGGAGTACCGGTGCTGGTGGGCGGGGCGGCCTTCGGTACCGACGGACGCCATGCGCACCGGCTGGGCGCCGACGCGTGGGAGCCCGACGCACGTTCCGCCGCGCGCCGGATCGCGGACGGCATCGCGGCGCCGGTGCCGGCCGCCGGGCGGCAGCAGACGGACGATCTGCCGCACCTAGGGGACCAGGAGTACACCCTCGTCGTCCGCAGCAGGCCGCAGCTCGTGCGGGAGGTGCTGGCACAGCTCGAGAGCCGCTTCCCCGCGGCGGCCGCCTACACCGCGCGGCAACGCGAGCACACGGCGCAGGACATCGCCCATGCCGTCGACCACCTGGGCGTGGCCCTCTACATGGACGACGACGGCCTCTTCACCGATTTCCTGGTGTGGACCGCGGGCATCCTCGAAGCCCGGCGCGTCCCGGCCGCCTCCTTGACACCGGTGCTGGACGTCCTGGGCGCGGAGCTCAAGGACTTCCCCCGGGCCACCCGGCTGCTCGACCGGGCGGGCGCCGCCCTGGGCACCTTCCTGGCGACGACCGCAGGCCACGACCCCGGAGTCCCGGATGGCCGCACGCCCGGTCAGGAGGCGATCGGCGGTGCGCCCAGGGCGGCTTCGAGCGTCGGGTAGATCCGGAGCACCCGGTCGACACCCGCGGTCCGCAGGAGCCGCGTCAGAGCGGCGCCCGGTGCGGCGATGCGCAGCTCCGTCCGCTGGTGCGCCTCGATGAGGAGGCTGAGGAACGAGGAGTCCGCGAAGGTGATCGCGGACGCGTCCAGTACGACGACCTCATGCCCGGCCACGGCCTGCCAGAGGGCGACGAAGAGCGGATCGACGTTGTCGGAGTCGAGGTCGCCCCGGGCCCGGACGACCCAGTAGCCGTTGATCTCGCCTTCGGCCGCCACCACGGGCAGGTCGGCCGACGCGAAGTTGTCGAGGTGCTCGCGGACCATGCGGAAATTATGCCAAGCACCCGCGCCCGCCCGGGCGGACGCCCGCCCCCACCGGGCCGGGCCACTCAGAAGAGGGCGACCAGCGCGACGATGCGCTTGCCGCCGGGGAGGCACGTGACGGACACCCGCTTCGCCAGGCGGCGTACCAGGAGCCAGCCGTAGCCGCCGGCCGGGACGTCGGACGGATCGCGTTCCGCGGTGACCGGTGCCCGTGGACTGGCGTCGGCGACGGTGAGGAGGAGGCCGTCGTCGGTGATCTCCGCCCTGAATCCGGTGAGCCCACCACCGTGTCGGATGGCGTTGGTCACCAGCTCCGAGGTGACCAACAGGGCGTCCGCCACCACGACATCGGCGAGGCCCTCTTCGTCGAGCGCGCAGAAGCGTGCTTCCAGGAGCCGGGTGACGGTGTCACGCGCGGCTGCCGCGCTCTGCGGTACGCCGGGCGGGGGGCCCGTGCGTGCCGCTGCCCGCAGGCCCGTCGCGTCGACGGCCTCCGCCCGACAAGGCGGGCCCCCGGCGGCCCCCTGGCCTCCGGTCGGATCGCTGCCGTTCGTCAGCGCCTCTCGCTCCCCGCTCATGTCACCGCGCCTTCCCGGCATGACTCCCGTCACACGCTCGCCGGGGGTCCGAGCGGGTGGAAGGCGGTCCTGAGGCGTCCCTACGCGCTGGTCAGCATGTCGGTGCCGCGGCCGCGGAGCCGAAGGCGCCGAGGGTGCCCGAGACCTCGAAGAGCCTGCGCACGCCCGTCGTCAGCGGCCCCGCCGCCACCAGCCGCACACCGGCCTCGTCGTGCCTCCGCCGGGCGTGCGGCACGGCGTGCGGGCCCGTCGAGTCGGCGCACCTCGGCCGCCGTCCGGGGCCTCCACGGTCACCCGCGGTGCGTCCGCCCTCATGTGCCGTGGCCTCCACGGCGGGAGCGCGGCACGCGCGCCGCCCTCCGTGTCAGGGCCACACCAGGCAGTACGCCTGGTGTCCCGCGTCGTGCAGCCGGTGCGAGAAGTCCTGCCACTCGTGGAGCAGTTGGTAGACGTTGTACGCGTCGCGCGGGCCGCCGCGGTCCGGGACCGTGGACCAGATGAAGGCCGCCGCGCCGACCGATTCCTCGCCCACGTCCCGGAGCGGGTCGACCACCGTCATCGGCAGCTTGACCACCGCGTAGTCGGGGTGGAGCACGACCAGCTCCAGGGGAGGCACCGCGTTCAGGGGTATGCCCTGTATGCCGGTGAGGACCATGGCCGCCACCGTCTCGGGCTTGATCTTGGTGAACATGCCGCCCATGCCCAGCTCGTCGCCGCCCAGCTCCTCGGGGCGCATGGAAATGGGCACACGTGCGGCGGTGGCCCCGTCAGGCGCACCGAAGTACTTGTAGGTCACCCCCACCCGTCCACTGCTCCTGCTCCCCGACCCGTCGACACCCCCGGCCGGCGCGTCACGCACACGCTCGGCCTCGCGTTCCGCCTTGCGCCGGTGCCGCCCTCGCCGGGCAGGCTCGGGCCCCAGGTCGTCGGTCCCTTCGCCCACTCCGCCACCGCGATGCATATCTCATCCACCCGACTACTTCTTAGGAGACACAGCCCCGCCGCGCAACCCGATCATCGTCAGTGACCTCCCCCACGGGCGTGCGGTGAAACACCTGTCCGCAAGACCGCCGATGCCTCTGACACCATGGCATGTGTGAGCCTTCCCTATGACGCCCCAGTTTTGCAGACGCGAGGAGACTGACGCCCTTTCGTTGTACGAGCCTCATACGGGAGAGCGCGCTCCCTGCTCACCGGCGGCCGGGAATTCCGGCCAGGCCCCCCCGAATCCCGAATCGCAGATCAGGACCAAAGTGGCGTATTCATACGAAGCCCCAGTTTCGCAGACGCTTTTCGACCGTGCGTCCCACGTGACGCCCGGCGGCGTGAACTCCCCCGTGCGTGCCTTCCGGGCCGTGGGCGGTACGCCCCGGTTCATGGTGTCCGGTACGGGTCCGTACCTCACCGACGCCGACGGCCGTGAGTATGTCGACCTCGTGTGTTCGTGGGGGCCGATGATCCTCGGCCACGCGCACCCCGACGTCACCGCGGCCGTCCAGGACGCCGTCGCCCGGGGTACCTCCTTCGGTACGCCGGGTGAGGGCGAGGTCGCGCTCGCCGAGGAGATCGTGGCCCGGATCGAGCCCGTGGAGCAGGTGCGGCTGGTGTCGTCCGGCACCGAGGCGACCATGTCCGCGATCCGGCTCGCCCGTGGCTTCACGGGGCGCGCCAAGGTCGTGAAGTTCGCCGGCTGCTACCACGGGCACGTCGACGCGCTGCTGGCCGCCGCCGGCTCCGGGGTGGCCACCTTCGGTCTGCCCGACACGCCCGGCGTGACCGGCGCCCAGGCGGGCGACACGATCGTGCTGCCGTACAACGACCTGGAGGCCGTGCGGGCCGCGTTCGCCGCGCAGCCGGGTGAGATCGCCTGCGTGATCACCGAGGCGTCGCCGGGCAACATGGGCGTCGTGCCGCCGCTGGACGGCTTCAACGCCGGACTGAAGGAGATCTGCGCGGCCAACGGCGCGCTGTACATCTCCGACGAGGTGATGACCGGATTCCGTACGTCGAAGGCCGGCTGGTACGGCATCGACGGGGTGCGGCCCGACCTGATGACCTTCGGCAAGGTCATGGGTGGTGGCTTCCCCGCCGCCGCCTTCGGCGGCCGGGCCGACGTGATGGCCCACCTGGCCCCCGCCGGTCCCGTCTACCAGGCGGGCACCCTTTCCGGGAACCCGGTCGCGACCGCCGCCGGCCTCGCTCAGCTGCGGCTGCTCGACGACGCGGCGTACGCGAAGGTGGACGCGGTCTCCGCGGAGCTGCGCGCACTGGTCGGCGAGGCGTTCACCGAGGCGGGTGTCGCGCACACGGTGTCGGCGGCGAGCAACATGTTCTCCGTGTTCTTCACCGACGAGCCCGTCCGGAACTACGAGGACGCGAAGAAGCAGGAAGCTTTCCGCTTCACCGCGTTCTTCCACTCGATGCTGGAGCAGGGCGTGTATCTGCCGCCGTCCGCCTTCGAGTCCTGGTTCGTCTCCACCGCCCATGACGCGACGGCTCTGGAGCGGATCGCCGCGGCGCTGCCCGCCGCAGCCCGCGCCGCGTCGGAGGCCACGGCATGAGCGGGCGGACGGAGAACGACATCACCGTCGTCCACCTGATGCGCCACGGTGAGGTGCACAACCCGGACGGCGTGCTCTACGGGCGCCGCGCCGGCTACAGCCTGTCCGACCTCGGCCGCCGGATGGCCGACCGGGTCGCCGAGCACCTGGAGAAGCGCGACATCACGTACGTCGTGGCCTCTCCGCTGGAGCGCGCCCAGGAGACGGCCCTGCCGATCGCGCGTTCGCACAGCGTGGACCTGGCCACCGACGGGCGCCTCATCGAGGCCGCCAACGTCTTCGAGGGCAAGACCTTCGGGGTGGGCGACGGCGCGCTGCGCAGGCCCGAGAACTGGAAACACCTCACCAACCCCTTCAAACCGTCCTGGGGTGAGCCGTACATCGAGCAGGTCGTACGGATGATGGGCGCCCTGGACGCGGCGCGCGACGCCGCCCGGGGGCGCGAGGCGGTCTGCGTCAGCCACCAGCTGCCGATCTGGATCGTGCGGAGCTTCGTGGAGCGGCGCAGGCTGTGGCACGACCCGCGCAAGCGGCAGTGCACACTGGCCTCGCTGACGACCTTCACCTACCGGGGCGACGAGATCGTCTCCGTCGGGTACACCGAGCCCGCCCGGGACCTGGTGCCGCCGCACCTGCTCGCGGGCGCGAAGCCGGTCAAGGGCAAGTCCAAGGCGTTCGGGGCGTAACTTCCCCGCACGACCCCGTTCGCCGCTCGTACGCCGCGTGTGCGGGGCGCCTGCAACCCCGCGTGCCCCGCCGTTCCGCAGGTCGCGTGCGGTGTCCGTAAGGGTCCCTGTACGTAACAACTTTTATGATTATCAGCGGAACCGTCGTGTTGTTTTCCTCATCTAAGCCATCGCCAGTTTGTATGGCAATGAGGTAATACGACCGCAGATGGGGACGCTATGCGTGAATTCAACCGGAGGGGCCTGCTCGGGGCCGGACTCGGAGCCGCAGCCGCACTGTCGATGACCGGCTGCGGCTCCTCCGGCCCCTCGGACAGCGGCGGAGCTGATCCCGAGAAGAGCCCCGAGGGCGGTAAAGGGACGCACGGGAACGGCGGAGGCGCTCCCGGAAAGCAGATCAGGCTGATCGGCGACGGATCCACGGCGGACACCGGTAAACAGCCGAAACAGCCCGCCGCCCCCGTCCCGCTCGAACCCGGCCAGACGCCGCCGCAGTTCGTGATCTTTTCCTGGGACGGGGCGGGAGAGGTCGGCAACGGGCTCTTTCCGCGTTTTCTCGAACTGGCCGAGGAACACGACGCGGCGATGACCTTCTTCCTCTCCGGGCTCTATGTGCTCCCCGAGTCGAAGAAGTCCCTCTACCGACCGCCCAACAACCCCCGGGGCGCCTCCGACATCGGCTATCTCACCGACGACCACGTCAAGCAGACCCTGAAGTACGTACGCCAGGCCTGGCTCGACGGGCACGAGATCGGCACCCATTTCAACGGGCACTTCTGCGCCGGTTCCGGATCGGTCGGCGACTGGACGCCCGCGCAATGGCAGAGCGAGATCGACCAGGCCGTCTCGTTCGTCACCGAATGGCGGACGAACACCGGCTGGGACGACCTCGACCCGCTGCCGTTCGACTACCGCAAGGAACTGGTCGGTGGGCGCACCCCCTGCCTGCTCGGCCAGGACAATCTCCTGCCCACCGCGAAGCAGCTGGGCTGGCGCTACGACGCGAGTTCGCCCGGCGGCCGTCAGATGTGGCCCGAGAAGCGCCAAGGCGTCTGGGACCTCCCGCTGCAGGGAATTCCGTTTCCCGGCCACAGCTTCGAAGTCCTCTCCATGGACTACAACATCCTCGCCAACCAGTCGAAGAACTCGACCAACGGAATGCCCTCGCGCTATCCGGGGTGGCGCACCCAGGCCACCGAGGCGTACATCTCCGGATTCGACCGCGCCTACGAGACGAACCGCGCCCCCTTCTCCATCGGCAACCACTTCGAGGAGTGGAACGGCGGCATCTATATGGACGCCGTCGAGGACGCGCTCACCTACATCGCGGGCAAGCCCGATGTGCGCCTCGTCTCCTTCCGGCAGTTCGTCGACTGGCTCGACGTACAGGATCCGGCGGTGCTCGAGAAGCTGCGTACGCTCCAGGTGGGGCAGTCTCCCGAAGGAGGCTGGAACACCTTCTTTAAACAAGCCTGACAAGGGGCTTTACGGGCACCGAGGGGGGTGCCCAAGATCCGTGGAACTGCCATGCGAAACTTTTCACATGAGCTCTGGCCGCGCACCCCGACGCCGCTTCACCCTGCTCGCCGCCACGGCCGTGGCCGGTGTCCTGGTCCTGTCCGCATGCAGCGGCGGCACCAAGGCCGGCGGTGGCGGCAACACGAACTTCGTCACCGGCAGCGGTGGCGTCTCCACCGTCCCCAAGGGCGACCGCACGGACGCGCCGAAGCTCGACGGCCCGACCCTGGACGGCAAGGCGCTCGACGTCACCGACTACCAGGGCAAGGTCGTCGTCCTGAACTTCTGGGGATCCTGGTGCGGCCCCTGCCGCGCCGAGGCCAAGCACTTCCAGAAGGTGTCGCAGGAGACCGCGGACCAGGGCGTCCAGTTCGTCGGGATCAACACCCGGGACCCCCAGAAGTCCCTCGCGGTCAACTTCGAGAAGGACTTCGGAGTCACCTACCCGAGCATCTACGACCCGACCGGAAAGCTCCTCCTGCGCTTCCCGAAGGGCACGCTCAACCCCCAGGCCATCCCGTCGACCGTGGTCATCGACCGGGACGGGAAGCTCGCCGCCCGCACGCTCGCCGCCCTCGACGCGGAGAAGCTGCGGAAGATGATCGACCCGCTGATCGCGGAGAAGTGACTCCGGTGATCGAGACGGCCGCGGTCACCGGCGGAAACGAGACGGTCCTCAACGGGGCCCTCCTGCTGGCGTTGCCCATCGCCCTGCTCGGCGGTCTCGTCTCCTTCTTCTCGCCGTGCGTCCTGCCCCTGGTGCCCGGCTACCTCAGCTACGTCACCGGCGTCAGCGGCACCGACCTGGCCGACAGCCGGCGGGGCAGGACCGTCGCGGGTGCCTCGCTCTTCGTCCTCGGGTTCACGGTCGTCTTCGTGTCGGGCGGCGCCCTCTTCGGCTTCTTCGGCCAGACACTGCAGGAGTACGGCGGGACGCTCTCCAAGGTCCTCGGCGTGCTGATGATCCTCATGGGGATCTTCTTCATGGGCCTCATGCCCTGGATGACGCAGCGCGAGTTCCGCATCCACAAGCGCCCGGTGACCGGACTGGCCGGCGCGCCGCTGCTCGGCGCCCTCTTCGGGATCGGCTGGACCCCGTGCCTCGGCCCGACGCTCGCCTCCGTCAACGCGCTCGCGTTCGACCAGGCGACCGCGGGCCGCGGGGCGATCCTGTCCGTGGCGTACTGCCTCGGGCTCGGTGTCCCCTTCGTCCTGGCGGCCGTCGCCTTCCGCAAGGCGCTCGGCGCGTTCGGCTGGGTCAAGCGCCACTACGTCTGGGTCATGCGGATCGGCGGCGGCATGATGATCGTGACCGGGATACTCCTGCTGACGGGCGCCTGGGACGTGCTCATCCAGGAGATGCAGGTCTGGTCCAACGGCTTCACTGTGGGGATCTGAGTTTTGATGAGCAACACGAACACCACGGACGAGCGCGACCTCGGCCAGGCCGGGGAACAGCTCTCCACCGCCCCGCGGGAGGAGTCCGCCAACGCCGTGCCCGCCATGGGCGTCGTCGGATGGGCCCGCTGGTTCTGGCGGCAGCTCACCTCGATGCGGGTCGCCCTGATCCTGCTCTTCCTGTTGTCGCTCGGCGCCATCCCCGGATCGCTGATCCCGCAGAACAGCGTGGACGAACTGAAGGTGCAGACCTTCAAGGAGGCCCACACCACCGTCACCCCGATCTACGAGAAGCTGCAGCTCTTCGACGTCTACAGCTCGGTGTGGTTCTCCGCGATCTACATCCTGCTGTTCGTCTCGCTGATCGGCTGCATCGTCCCGCGCACCGCGCAGTTCGTCGGACAGCTGCGCGGCAGGCCGCCCGGCGCGCCCAGGACGCTGACCCGGCTGCCCGCCTACACCACCTGGCGCACCGACGCCGGGCCCGACGAGGTCCGCGAGGCCGCCCTCGGCATCCTGCGCAAGAGGCGTTTCCGCTCGCACGTGGTGGGCGACGCCGTGTCCGCGGAGAAGGGCTATCTGCGCGAGACCGGCAACCTGCTGTTCCACATCGCGCTGATCGTCATGCTGGTCGCGTTCGCCGCTGGGCAGCTCTTCAAGTCCGAGGGCGGCAAGCTCGTCGTCGAGGGGGACGGGTTCTCCAACACCCTCACCCAGTACGACGACTTCAAGTCCGGCTCGCTCTTCGACAACGACGACCTCACCCCCTTCAGCTTCGACCTCCAGGACTTCGTCGGCACGTACGAGCGCAGCGGCCCCCAGCGCGGTACACCCCGGACCTACGAGGCCAGGGTGACGTACACCGAGGGCGCGGACGGGACGGCGAAGAAGAAGGTCGTCCAGGTCAACAAGCCGCTCGTCGTCGACGGTACGAAGGTCTACCTCAACGCCCACGGCTACGCACCGGTCATCTCGGTCAAGGACGGCAAGGGCAAGGAGGTCTACAGGAACGCCGTGCCCCTGCTGCCCATCGACAACAACGTCACCTCGACCGGTGCGATCAAGGTGATGGACGGCTACAAGGACGAGAACGGTCAGAAGGACCAGCTCGGCTTCCAGGCCTTCTTCGTACCGACGTTCGCGGGTGACGGCCAGGGCACGATGTTCTCGCAGTACCCCGGCCTCGACTACCCGGTCCTCGCGCTCAACGGCTACCACGGCAGCCTGGGCGTCGACTCCGGGCTGCCGCAGAACGTGTACCAGCTCGACACGTCCAAGATGAAGGAGTTCAAGGACAGCAACGGGGACCAGCTCAAGAAGCGGCTGCGCCCCGGCGAGACCATGAAGCTCCCCGACGGCGCGGGTTCGATCACCTTCGAGAGCGTCGAGGAGTGGGCCAGCTTCCAGATCACCCGCCAGCCCGCCAGCGGCTGGGCCCTGACCGGCGCCGTCGCCGCCATCGCCGGCCTCGCCGGTTCGCTCTTCATCCAGCGCCGCCGTGTGTGGGTGCGGGCCGTGAAGGGGCCGGACGGCGTCACCGTCGTCGAGATGGCCGGTCTGGGGCGCAGCGAGTCCGCGAAACTCCCCGAGGAACTGGGCGATCTCGCGATCGCGCTCCACACCGTGGCGCCCACCGCACCCGAACCCGAGCCCGAACAACCCTCCGAAGAGCCTGCCGAAGGGGCTGAGAAGTGAATCTCGCCGCCGCAACCAACGAGAACCTGGCGAATGCCAGCAACACGCTGATCTATTCGTCGATGGCCGTCTACATGCTGGCCTTCTTCGCACACATCGCGGAGTGGGTGCTCGGCAGCCGCAGCAAGGTCGGCCGCACGGCCGCCGCGCTCAAGGCGGACGGGGCCGCCGGCAGCTCCACGGTGAAGGCGCGGGTCGCGCAGCGGGGCGGCACCGCCGTGCTGGACCGCCCCGAGGTCATCACCCGGTCCGCCGCCGGGACGCGTGACGTCCCGGACGGCCCCGGCGCCGCGGGCGGCACCTTCAAGGGCGACCTGTGGGGACGTATCGCGGTCTCGCTGACCGTCGTCGCCTTCGCCGTCCAGGCGGCCGGGGTCGTCGCGCGCGCCCTGTCGGTGCAGCGGGCCCCCTGGGGCAACATGTACGAGTTCTCGATCACCTTCTCCACGGTGGCCGTCGGCGCGTACCTCGTCCTGCTGGCTCTGAGGAAGAACGTCCGCTGGATCGGCCTGGTGCTGGTGACCACCGTCCTGCTGGACCTCGGAATCGCCACCACCTGGCTCTACACCGACAGCGACCAGCTGGTGCCGGCGCTGCACTCCTACTGGCTGTGGATCCACGTCTCCACCGCCATCCTGTGCGGCGCGGTCTTCTACCTCGGTGCTGTCGGCACCCTGCTCTACCTCTTCCGCGACAGCTACGAGAACAAGCTGGCCAACGGGATCACGCCCGGGAAGTTCGCGACCTCGGTGCTGGAGCGGCTGCCCGCCGCGAAGACCCTGGACACGTTCTCGTACCGCATCAACGCCGCCGTCTTCCCGCTGTGGACGTTCACGATCATCGCGGGCGCGATCTGGGCGGGCGACGCCTGGGGCCGCTACTGGGGCTGGGACCCCAAGGAGGTCTGGTCCTTCATCACCTGGGTCGCGTACGCCGCCTACCTGCACGCCCGCGCGACGGCCGGCTGGAAGGGCCGCAAGGCCGCCTACCTGGCGCTCGTCGCCTTCGGCTGCTGGCTCTTCAACTACTACGGCGTGAACATCTTCGTCACCGGCAAGCACTCCTACGCCGGGGTCTGACCGCTACAGCCGCGAGGGCGCGACCGCACCGAAGCGGTCGCGCCCTCGCGGCATGTACGGACATCAGCCCAGCGGGGTGTCCAGGACCGCCTTGCGGTGGCTGAACGTCTCCAGGGAGTACCGGCCGTGGTAACGGCCCATGCCGCTCTCGCCGACGCCGCCGAACGGCAGGTCCGACACGGTCAGATGGGCCAGCGGCAGGCCCATGCCGACCCCGCCCGACGAGGTCTCGGTCAGCAGCCGCTCGCGCACGGCGGGGGACTGCGTGAACGCGTACAGCGCCAGGGGCTTGTCACGGTCGTTGATGAAGCCGATGGCCTCGTCGAGCCCGTCCACGGTGATGACCGGCAGCACCGGGCCGAAGATCTCCTCCCGCATCACGGGGGAGTCCGGGGCGACATCGGCCAGCACGGTCGGAGCGATGTACTTCTCGCCCCGGTCGTGGGTGCCACCCGTCACCGTACGGCCGGAGTCCAGCAGGCCGACCAGCCGGTCGAAGTGGCGCTCGTTGACGATCCTGCCGTAGTCCGGGCTGGTGGACGGGTCCTGCCCGAACCGTTCCTCGACCGCCGCGGCGAGCGCGTCCGTCAGGGCCGGGGCGGTCTCCGGATCGGTGAGGACGTAGTCGGGGGCGACGCACGTCTGGCCGGTGTTGAGGAACTTCCCGGACACCAGCCGGGAGGCCACGGTCCTCAGGTCGGTGTCGCGGTCCACGAACGCGGGCGACTTGCCGCCCAGTTCGAGGGTCACCGGCGTGAGGTGCTTGGCCGCGGCGGCCATCACGATCCGGCCGACCGTGCCGTTGCCGGTGTAGAAGATGTGGTCGAAGCGCTCGGCGAGCAGGGCGGTGGTCTCCGGGACCGCGCCCTCCACCACGGTGAGCGTGTCGGTGTCCAGGTACTCCGGCAGCAGCCGGGCCAGGGCGGCGGAGGTGGTGGGTGCCAGCTCGCTGGGCTTCGCCACCACGGTGTTGCCGGCGGCCAGCGCGCCGACGACCGGCGCGAGCAGCAGCTGCACCGGGTAGTTCCAGGGCGCGATGACGAGGACGACGCCGAGCGGGTCCTGCACGGTGTGCGCGGTGGCCCCCGCGAGCACCGCCGGTACGGGGGCGGGCTCGGGCTTCAGCCAGCCCTCCAGCCGCTCCAGGGTGTGGTCGATCTCGCGGACCGTGAAGTCGATCTCGGTCCGGTAGGCCTCCTTGCGGCTCTTGCCGAGGTCGGCGTGGAGCGCCTCGGCCAGGTCGTCACCCCGTTCGGTGAGCAGGGCGCGCAGGCGCGTCAGCCGGTCCGTACGCCAGGCGAGGTCCCTGGTGCGGCCGGTCCGGAAGGCGGCACGGAGCCGGGCGACGACCTCGGCCGGGGTTTCCCTCAGGGTGTCGACGGTGCTCACAGTGCGGCCACGATCTCGCGGGCCAGCCGCTCGGAGGAGGCCGGGTTCTGGCCGGTGTGCAGGTTGCGGTCGTGCACGGTGTGCACCGCCCACGGGTCGGCGGCGGCGTAGTCGGCGCCGAGCTCGACGAGACGGTTCTCCAGCAGCCAGGGCGCCTTGGCGGCCAGGCCGGCCTGGGTCTCCTCGGCGTTGCTGAAGCCGGTCATGCGGTAGCCGGCGAACGGCCAGCTGCCGTCCTCGCGGCGGGCGGGCAGCAGGGCGGCGGGGGCGTGGCACAGGACGCCCACCTGGGTGCCGGAGTCCAGGGCCTGGGTGAGCAGCCGGCCGGACACCTCGCTGACGGCCAGGTCCTCCATCGGGCCGTGGCCACCGGGGTAGAAGACGATGTCGTACGACGTGGGCACGACGTCCTCGAGCCGGGCGGGGATGCGGAGCGTCTCGTCGATCGAGGCGAGGTACGAGGCCACGGCGTCGGCCTGCTCCTGGCCCCCGTTGGCCTCGGCGGCGAGGCTGGCGCCGTCCACGGTGGGGGCGACCCCGCCGGGCGTGGCGACGGTGATGTCGAAGCCGGCCTGGGTGAAGACGCGGTGCGGGGCGGCGAGTTCCTCGGCCCAGAAGCCGGTGGGGTGGGTGGTGCCGTCGTTGAGGGTCCAGTGGTCGGCACCGGTGAGGACGAAGAGTACGGAGGGCATGGGGGGCTCCCTACGAGACGCGGGACGAAGACGCGCGGAACATGAAGCTTGATATGCTCAAGCAATACCCTTCATGTAACGGGCTAAAGTTGAGCATGTCAAATAACTGCGGTGCGTGGCGGACGGAGTCCGGACCTCCGGACGCCGCTCACGGATCGAAGGATGACCGACCATGACGACGGAACCGGCACCCCGCGCCGTCCCTACTCCGGACGAACTGCTGGAACCCCTCGCAGTCGTCGTCCGTGGCCATCACGACGACCTCACCGCCGTCGCCGGCCGGCACGGTCTCAGTACCTCCCAGGCGCGGGCGCTGATCGCCCTCAACGAGCCCATGCCCATGAGCGCGCTGGCCGGTCATCTGGTGTGCGACGCGTCCAACGCCACCGGCCTCATCGGTCGTATGGAGGCCCGCGGCCTGGTGACGCGCACCCCGGCGCCCGGCGACCGCCGCTCCAAGGTGGCCTCCCGCACCGCGGAGGGCACCGAGCTGGCGCATCGCATCCGCGGGGAGATGCGCGTGGTGCACGGCGCGCTGGAGGCCCTCAGCCCCGAGGAGCGCACCGCCCTGCTGCCCCTGCTCGACCGGCTGGGGCGCCTGCTGTCGTCATGACGCCACGACGTGGCGCACGACCTGATTCATGACGTGGCGGGATTCATGACGTGGCCGGCGGGGCCGTGTCCTCGGGACCGGCGCCGTCCTCCCGGCGCTTGATCTCCTCCTCGCGGCGGCGGAGGTCCGCCTCCCAGTCCTTGAGGACGGACTCGTCCTTCTTGTTCTCGTCCTTCAGCGACTTCAGGAAGTCCGGATTGTCGTCGGGTGCCACCCAGGTGGTGCGGTGCCTGCGGTGCCACTCCGAAGGGGTGCGGCCACCGCCCGGCACGGTGCGCGTCCTGCCGGCGGCCAGCCAGACGATCGGCCCGACGATCCAGAACAGCAGGATGATGAACACCCAGGCCACCTTCGGCAGGTGCTTGACCTCGTCCTCCGGGGTGTTCAGACAGTCGATGAACGCGAAGATCGTCAGCGCCAGAGGCAGGAGAAAGATCAGGGCCCTGAGCATCGTGCAAGATCCCCCGAGGTGAGGTGAGGAGGCGCACGGACCGCCCCCGGTGACGGCCCAGGGTAGCGGGTGCCCGTGACGGCCCGGTGAAGAGCCGATCGTCCGCCCGCATGGAGGGCGCGACGGGAAACCGCGGTCCCCCTCTGTGTGACCGCGCCGTCGACGGCTGAGGTGGGGGAGCCCTGGCAGGCTTCGCCGGGGAGGATGCCAAACTGGACGTCATGGCTTACGACGATCTTCGCTCCCTGCTCCGGGCTCTGGAGCGCGAGGGCGATCTCAAGCGCATCAAGGCCGAGGTCGACCCCTATCTGGAGGTCGGCGAAATCGTCGACCGGGTGAACAAGGCGGGCGGCCCCGCGCTGCTCTTCGAGAACGTCAAGGGGGCGTCCATGCCCCTGGCCATGAACGTCTTCGGGACGGACCGGCGACTGCTCAAGGCACTCGGGCTGAAGTCCTACGCCGAGATCAGCGACAAGATCGGCGGTCTCCTCAAGCCGGAGCTGCCGCAGGGCTTCGTCGGGATGCGTGAGGCGTTCGGGAAGCTCGGGTCGATGACCCACCTGCCGCCGAAGAAGGTGAAGAGTGACAGCGCCCCCGTCCAGGAAGTCGTCCTGACCGGCGACGACGTGGACCTCGAGCAGCTGCCCGCGCTCTTCACCTGGCCCGAGGACGGCGGCTCCTTCTTCAACCTGGGCCTCACGCACACCAAGGACCCGGAGACGGGGATCCGCAACCTCGGGCTCTACCGGCTGCAGCGCCACGACAAGCGCACCATCGGCATGCACTGGCAGATCCACAAGGACAGCCGCAACCACTACCAGGTCGCCGCCCGGCGTGGGGAGAAGCTGCCCGTGGCCATCGCCTTCGGGGCGCCGCCGGCCGTCACGTACGCCTCCACGGCGCCGCTTCCCGGGGACATCGACGAGTACCTCTTCGCCGGCTTCGTGCAGGGCAAGCGGATCGAGATGGTCGACTGCAAGACCGTCCCGCTCCAGGTCCCCGCGCAGGCCGAGGTCGTCATCGAGGGGTGGCTGGAGCCGGGCGAGATGCTGCCGGAGGGGCCGTTCGGTGACCACACCGGCTTCTACACCCCGCAGGAACCGTTCCCCGCGCTGAAGATCGACTGCGTGACGATGCGGAAGCGCCCGCTGCTGCAGTCGATCGTGGTGGGCCGGCCGCCCACCGAGGACGGCCCGCTGGGCCGGGCGACCGAGCGGTTCTTCCTGCCGCTGCTCAAGATCATCATTCCGGACATCGTGGACTACCACCTGCCGGAGGCGGGCGGTTTCCACAACTGTGCGATCGTGTCGATCGACAAGAAGTACCCCAAGCACGCCCAGAAGGTGATGAGTGCCATCTGGGGGGCGCACATGATGTCGCTGACCAAGCTGATCGTCGTCGTGGACGCCGACTGCGACGTCCACGACCTCCACGAGGTGGCCTGGAGGGCGCTCGGCAACACCGACTACGCCCGTGACCTGCTGCTCACCGAAGGCCCGGTCGACCACCTCGACCATGCCTCCTACCAGCAGTTCTGGGGTGGCAAGGCCGGGATCGACGCGACGCGGAAGCTGCCCGAGGAGGGGTACACCCGGGACGGCGGCTGGCCGGAGATGGTCGAGTCCGACCCGGAGACGGCGGCGAAGGTCGACCGCCGTTGGAAGGAGTACGGACTGTGAGTGCCTCAGCCTCCGCCGCGGCTGTGCCACAGCCCCGCAGCAAGCCCCGCGCGTTCCTGCGGCTGGTGATGATCGAGCACTCGGTCTTCGCGCTGCCCTTCGCCTACATCGCCGCGCTGACCGCGATGTTCCAGCTGGACGGCACGTTCCACTGGGGGGCTCTGCTGCTGGTGACCATCGCGATGGTCGGGCTGCGTACGTTCGCGATGGCCGCCAACCGGATCATCGACCGGGAGATCGACGCCCGTAACCCGCGCACCGAGGGCCGGGAGCTCGTGACCGGCGCCGTCACGGTGAGGTCCGCGTGGACCGGTGCGCTCGTGGCCGTCGTCGTCTTCCTGGGCGCCGCGGCCCTGCTGAACCCGCTCTGTCTGGTGCTGGCGCCGGTCGCCGTCGTGCCGATGGTCGTCTATCCGTACGGCAAGCGGTTCACGAACTTCCCGCACGCCATCCTGGGCCTCGCGCAGGCCATCGGTCCCATCGGCGCCTGGCTGGCGGTGACCGGGAGCTGGTCGTGGGACGCGGTGATCCTGGGGCTGGCCGTCGGGATCTGGATCGGCGGCTTCGACCTGATCTTCGCCTGCCAGGACGTGCAGGCCGACCGTGCGCACGGGGTGAAGTCCTTCCCGGCGCGCTTCGGGATCCCGGCCGCGCTGTGGGGCGCGCGGGTCTGCCATGGTGTGACGACCGGGCTGCTGGTGTGGTTCGGGCTCGCGACGGACGCGGAGATCTTCTACTGGATCGGCATGGTGATCGTCGCCGTGGCCTTCGTCTACGAACACCGGGTCGTGCGTCCGCACGACCTGTCCCGGCTGAACCGGGCCTTCTTCTCGGTCAACGGCTTCATCGGGATCGCGCTGTTCGCCTGCGCGCTGCTCGACCTGCTGGTGCGGGGCCTCACACCGTGACGTGACTCCTGGGGCGGCGGGGGCGGCGGAAGAAGAACGCCGCCGCCACCCCGCCCGTCAGTCCGAAGAGATGGCCCTGCCAGCTGATGCCGGAGTCCGTCGGCAGCACTCCCCAGAGCAGCGAGCCGTAGACCGCGGCGATGATCACGCCGATGACGATGTCCAGCGGGCGTCGGTCCACGAAACCGCGGACCAGCAGATAGCCGAACAGGCCGAAGACCACCCCGGACGCGCCGAGCGTCACCGTGTGCGCCGGCGCGGTGAGCCAGACGCCGAGGCCGGCGGTCACGATCACCACGAGGACCACGGCGGCGAACCTGCGTATCCCGCCGAGCGCGGCGCAGCAGCCACAGCAGGCCGACCCAGGCGAGCATGACCGCTCCGGCCGTGACGGCCCGTGCGGTGGCGCTCGTGCGTGTTCCCGTCATGGTCACCCCCTGTCCTTGGCTGTTGCCCCGTCCGGTGCAACGTGCGGAGCCCCTGGCTCAGTTCCTGGAGGAGGGTGCCGGATAGGCTCGGTGGTGTGAAAGCCGGGACTTCGATGAGTCGACAGCAGCGCAGGCCTTGGATTGTCGGGGTGTCGGGCGCATCGGGCACACCCTTCGCGGCTTCGGTGCTGCGCGGGCTGCTGGCGGCCGGGGAGAGCGTCGATCTGGTGGTCAGCCGTGCGTCACGGCTGACGCTCCTGGACGAGACGGGCATCGCCTTCCGCGACGCCCACTGGCAGGAGGACCTGCGTGGCTGGCTGGCGCGGGGCGCGGACGGGAAGCCTGACACCTTCCGGACGGACGCCTTTCCGGCGGGCATCGCCGACGTACGCCACTGGGCGGCAGGTGACCTGGCGGCCGGGCCGTCCTCGGGGTCGTACCCGGCGAAGGGGATGCTGATCGTCCCGGCGTCGACGGCGTGTGTGGCGGGGGTCGCGCTCGGGCTCTCGAAGGATCTGCTGCAGCGGGCCGCGAGCGTGACGCTCAAGGAGCGGCGGAAGCTGGTCGTGGCGGTGCGCGAGACCCCGCTCAGCGGTCAGACGCTGAAGCAGATGGTCGCGCTCGACGAGGCGGGCGCCGTGGTGCTGCCCGCCTCTCCGGCGTTCTACGCGGGAGCGACGCACATCCAGGACCTGGTGGACTTCGTCGCCGGGCGGGTGCTCGACGCGGCCGGGGTGCCGCACCAGCTGTACCGGCGCTGGGAAGGGGAGCTCGGTGGCGCCTCCCGGGGCTGAGAGGCCGCCCGACGGCGCCCCTGAACCGGTGGGGTCAGCGCTTCTTCCTGTTCACGCGCGGGATGCGGGTGCGGTCGACCTGGTGGGCGGCGGCGGGCTGGTGGGCACGCGAGCGGTTGGCCAGGTCCTGCAGCTCGCGCATCCGGGCGTAGGCCATCTCGATCGTGTACACGGTGAAGGTCACTCCTGAGGATTCGAAAGCGTTTCTTGGATGATGGAAAAGATTTACAGGGCTTAACCCTATTGCGCCTTAGATTCTACACGTAAACTCGCGGTACTGCTGAACAATGGAAGGTTTCAGTCACATGGACGCGGTGGACAGGCAGCTCATCCAGGCCCTCAGAGAGAACGGCAGGGCGTCGTACGCCGAGCTGGGGCGGCTCGTCGGGCTCTCCGGGCCCAGCGTCACCGACCGCATCAACCGGCTGGAAACCGCCGGTGTCATCACCGGTTACCGCGCGACCGTCGACGCCGCCTCGCTGGGGCTCGGCGTCACCGCGCTGATCGGCATCTCCCTCTCGGACGCGGCCGACCACGAGGACGTCGCGCACCGGCTGAAGGACCTCGCCGAGATCGAGGACTGCTGGTTCATCGCGGGCGACGACTCGTTCATGCTCAAGGTGCGGGTCGGCGACGTGGATGGCCTGGAGAAGACCATCCGCCGGCTCAGCGGCACCAGGGGGGTCTCCCGCACCCGTACGACGGTCGTGCTCTCCACCAAGTGGGAGAACCGGGTCGGGGAACTTCCCGAGGAGGCCTGACGCGGAGCGGCGACGGGGGTCCCTCCGACCGGAGGGCGGGGGAGTACCGTGGGCTGCCGGATCTGTCACATGGAGATATGGAGGCGCCCTGGTGGACGCGGGACTCAAGCGCGAGCTGGAGGAGAAGGTCCGGGCCGGCGAGCGGCTGACCCGCGAGGACGGGATCGCGCTCTACGAGTCCGACGACCTCGCCTGGCTCGGCGGACTGGCCCACGAGGTGCGTACGAGGAAGAACGGCGACGTCGTCCACTTCAACGTCAACCGCCACCTCAACATGACCAACGTGTGCACCGCGTCCTGCGCGTACTGCTCGTTCCAGCGCAAGCCGGGCGAGAAGGACGCGTACACGATGCGCATCGAGGAGGCCGTCCGCCTCGCGAAGGCGATGCAGGGCGAGAACCTCACCGAGCTGCACATCGTCAACGGGCTGCACCCCACCCTGCCGTGGCGCTACTACCCGCGCTCGCTCAGCGCGCTCAAGGAAGCCCTGCCGGAGGTGGCGCTCAAGGCGTTCACCGCGACAGAGATCCACCACTTCGAGACGATCTCGGGGCTCTCGGCCTCCGAGATCCTCGACGAGCTGATCGAGGCCGGTCTGGAGTCGCTGACCGGCGGCGGCGCGGAGATCTTCGACTGGGAGGTCCGCCAGCACATCGTCGACCACAACACCCACTGGGAGGACTGGTCGCGCATCCACCGTCTCGCGCACGAGAAGGGTCTCAAGACCCCGGCGACGATGCTGTACGGGCACATCGAGGAGCCCCGTCACCGCGTCGACCACGTGCTGCGGCTGCGGGAGATGCAGGACGAGACCGGCGGCTTCCAGGTCTTCATCCCGCTGCGCTACCAGCACGACTTCGTGGACATGAAGGACGGCAAGGTCCGCAACACCCTCCAGGCGCGGACGTCGATGGCGACCGGCGCCGAGGCGCTCAAGACCTTCGCGGTCTCGCGGCTGCTCTTCGACAACGTCCCGCACGTCAAGGTCTTCTGGGTCATGCACGGCGTGCAGACCGCTCAGCTCGCGCTCCAGCACGGTGCGGACGACATGGACGGCTCGGTCGTCGAGTACAAGATCACGCACGACGCCGACGACTACGGCACGCCGAACAAGCTCGGCCGCGAGGACCTGCTGGACCTCATCAGGGACGCGGGCTTCCGGCCCGTGGAGCGCAACACCCGGTACGAGATCCTCCGCGAGTACCCGGGCCCGGACGCCGGCCGGCGCGAGACGCCGCAGCCGATGCGCGTCTGAGGTAGCGCACCCGCCCGGCACCCCGTTCCCGTCGCGGGTGCCCTGGGTGTCCCGCTGTACGAAAGCCCCGGCCTGCCGTCCCCCGGCCGGGGCTTTCTCGCGAGGTGGACGCGGTTTGAGTGACCCCGGTCGTAATGGCTAACCTGCCCGCATGGCACTTACCTTCGCAGTGGACCCCGCGTTCGACCGAGCCCTGAGGGACGGCATCACCGCGCTCTGGGCCGACGTCAGCAACGCCGGCGGGGCCGTCGGCTTCCTGCCGCCCGTCACCGAGGACGAGGTCCGCCCCGAGCTGGTCAAGCACCTCGCCGGGATGGTCGAAGGGCGCACCCACCTGATCGTCGGACGGGACGAGGACGGCACGGTGTCCGCCACCGCCTTCCTCACCCGCAACACCCACCGGCTCATGCGGCACTGGATCGGCGCCTACACGGTGATGGTCCACCCGCGCCACCAGGGCAAGGGGTACGGGCGGGCACTGATGGAGGCCACGGCCGACGCCGCCAGGGCGATCGAGGGCATCGAGGCCATCCGGCTCACCTGCCGCGGCGGTACCGGGGCCGACCGCTTCTACACCTCCTGCGGATACAAGGAGGTGGGCCGCGTCCCGGACGCCATCCGGGTCGCCGAGGGTGACGACCGCGACGATGTGATCATGCTGCTCCCGCTCTTGCGGTAGCGGCGTCACGGCCTGGTGGGGGGATGCGGCAGACGTGGCACGGCAACCCTGCGAACTGATCGAATTCGGGGCATGCTTCACTGGTCGGGCAGGAACCCAGACTGCACGACCGCAGGAACGTCGGACGTAGAGAGAAGGCCAGCCGTGTCCGCTGCCAAGCCGAGCGCAACGATCCGGTACACCGCCATGCGCCTGCTGATTTTCGTCGGCTGCTTCTTCGTCGCCGGTGTGGCGGTCCACTTCGGCGTCCTGCCCGCGGGTGTCGGCGGATCCAACGCCGTCTGGGTCATCCTCCTCGGCCTGCTGCTCTCCGCGCCGCTCAGCTTCATCCTGCTGCGCAAGCAGCGCGACGAGATGTCCCAGCAGCTCGTCTCGACGGTCGACCGGACCAAGGCCAGGCTCGAGGCGAACCGCACCCGCGAGGACAGCGTCGCCCGGTAGGCGCCGCGTAAGGTTCCTCACACCCGCACCCCGTACAGACCAGGCCCCGGGCCGGAGCAACCGCTCCCGTACCGGGGTTTCGGCGTGTCCCGGAGTCCCTCGGCCACCGTCGGACCGAGTTGATCGAGAAGTGGACCTTTGAGGTTCTCAAAGTTTCAGTGTTAACGTATTCGGCATGATGACAGCAGTGCGCACCCACCACGCCTTGGGCGTCCCGCTCGTGGTGCGCCTGCATATCGATCTCTGCCGCTGTATGTCCGCGGCCTGTTGCCGCAACGTCTGAACCGGCATCATGCAGCGGCGCCGCCCCTGACGCGGGCGCCGCACCCCCGTCCCCCTGTTCGACCGCACGACCGTACGTCTGTCCCCGTACGTCCCGATGCGTCACATCTGGAGTGTGCCCGTGTCCCCGAATCCCGCGCCCGCCGCAGAGACCGAAGCCGGTAAGCCGTCCGGTTCCGGTTTCCGCCTGCCCAGCATTCCCTTCTGGGCGCAGATCGTCGCCGGTCTGGTGCTCGGTGTCCTGCTCGGCTGGCTCGCCCGCAGCCAGGACGTGAGCTGGCTCGTCACCACCCTCGACAAGGTCGGCGGCATCTTCGTCCAGCTGCTGAAGCTGGCCGTCGCGCCGCTCGTCTTCTTCGCGATCCTGGTGTCGATCACCAACCTGCGCAAGGTCAACAACGCGGCCAGGCTGGCCACGCGCACGCTGCTCTGGTTCATGATCACCTCGCTGATCGCCGTGGCCATCGGCCTCGCGATCGGTCTGGTCACCAACCCGGGCGCCGGTACCGGCCTCACCCCGAAGGACGGCGCCAAGCCCGAGAACGCCGGCTCCTGGATCGACTTCCTCACCGGCATCGTCCCCACCGACGTCATCACGCCGTTCACCGAGCTGAACGTCCTGCAGATCGTCTTCATGGCCGCCGTCGCCGGCATCGCCGCGCTCAAGCTCGGCGAGAAGGCCAAGCCGATCCTCGCCCTCAGCGAGTCGATCCTGGAACTTCTCCAGAAGGCCCTGTGGTGGGTCATCCGTCTCGCTCCGATCGGCACCGTCGGCCTCATCGGCTACGCGATCGCGACGTACGGCTGGGACCTGATCGGTAAGTACGCGACCTTCACCGCGGACGTCTACATCGGCTGCGCCCTGGTGATGTTCGGCGTCTACCCGCTGCTGCTCGCCACGGTCGCCAAGGTCAGCCCGCTGCAGTTCTTCAAGGGCGCCTGGCCCGCGATCCAGCTGGCCTTCGTCTCCCGCTCCTCGGTCGGCACCATGCCGGTCACCCAGCAGGTCACCGAGCGCCTCGGCGTCCCGAAGAACTACGCGAGCTTCGCCGTCCCGTTCGGCGCCACCACGAAGATGGACGGCTGCGCCGCGATCTACCCGGCGCTGGCCGCGATCTTCATCGCGCAGATCTTCGACGTGCAGCTGGGCATCGGCGACTACATCCTGATCGCGTTCGTCTCGGTCATCGGCTCGGCGGCCACCGCCGGTCTCACCGGCGCCACGGTCATGCTGACCCTCACCCTGTCGACCCTGGGCCTCCCGCTGGAGGGCGTGGGTCTGCTGCTCGCCATCGACCCGATCCTGGACATGATGCGTACCGCCACGAACGTGGCGGGCCAGGCTCTGATCCCGGTGATCGTCGCGGCCCGCGAGAAGATCCTCGACCACGACGCCTACAACTCGGCGTCGTTCTCCCCGGTCGAGGAGCCCGAGGTGCACGACGTGGAGACGAAGGGCGTCCCCGTCACGGTGTGACCCTCAAGCACGCAGGCGCCGCCCCCGGACCACTGTGTCCGGGGGCGTTCCTGTGTTCGGCGGGGGCCGTCAGGGTTGGTGGAAGGAGACCTCGGGGTTGCCGACGGTCGGCCCGTCGAGCAGCGGCTGGTGCCGTCCGCGCAGGTGCTGGTCGAGGAAGGCGCTGACGTAGTCACGGGTGATCCGGACCTGCCGGTCGGTGGAGAGCGTGACCGTGGGGTCCAGGACCACGTCCATCCGGTCCTCCAGGACGGGGACGTCCGTGAAGCTGGAGTGGCCGGAGCCCTCGACGCCGAGCCAGCGCTTCCAGCCGTCCAGCCGCTGCCAGGCCTCGTCCCATGAGTCGTCCCTGCCGCCGGGGGAGTGGGACGCGGTGCCCAGCATCATGAAGGGGCGCTCGCCGAGCCCGGACGCGGGTATCCGCTCGCAGAAGGTGCCGTCCATGTTGATCCCGGCGTCGACACGGCGGTCGGCGAGCATCGTGGAGGCCGCGGCGCTGCCGCCGATGGAGTGGCCCACGGCGGCGACCCGGCGACGGTCGATCATGCGGGCGTGCTCCCAGACGGGACGCGGACCGGTGAGCCGGTCGAGCACGAAGGAGAGATCGGCGGCCCGTCCGGTGGAGACGGTCCTCACCACCGCCCGTTCGGCGGCCTCGTCCGGTGCCGCCTCGACCGCGTCACAGGCAGCGCACGGGAGGATCCGTCCGCCGGGGAAGGCCGTCCCCGTGGATTCATAGGCGTGATCGACGCTCGCCACGACGTAGCCACGGCTCGCCAGGTCCTCCGCGAGGGAGGTCAGTAGCGCCCGGGGATGACCGAAGCCCGGGGAGAGCAGCACCAGGGGGAATCGGCCCCGGGCGGTGACCGCGCCCGTGCGGGCGTGGGTGCCGAGGGAGCTGACCGCGGCGGGGGCGTCGTCCCCCAGCCCGAGGCCCGCCAGGAGGGCCTCGGCCTCCCGCGTGCTCATGTACGGCGTGGAGGTCCCCGTCCCGCCCTGCCTGGCCGGGTGGTGGACCGACACCATCAGTTCGCGGTCCCCGGCCTCCGGGACCCAGGGGTCGGTGCGGCTGTGGTCCGTGAGGTGCAGGGTCTCGGTGCCGACGGCGTACGGACCGGTGGGGCGGGGCAGTGCGAGCGTGGCCGTGGCGGGCTCGGGGCCGGATAAGGCCTGGGCGGTGGCGACGGGCGTGGTCAGCAGGACCATGGCTGCGAGGGCGGTGGCCGCCGTCCGTCTGCGGAGTCTCATCGTCATGCCGGGAACGCTAGGCGGCGGCGTAGGGCGAAGGCATCGGACCCAGGGTTGATCCCGTGTTCGACCGGAGACGTACGCGGTCCACCCAGGGGATGGTGGACGACGACCGGCCGGTGTGGCCGGGCACCGCCCTTCCGGACGACGGCGGACCGGGCCGCGCCGTACTCTTACCGAGGAGTAGCGCAGTGGGGGCGGGAGGGATCTCTGACGTGAGTGCAGTGAAGAGCAAACGGATGCCGCGCGCGGTGCGTGAGCAGCAGATGATGGACGCGGCCGTGCGGACCTTCGCGCAGCGCGGATACCGGGCCGCCTCGATGGACGAGATCGCGGAACTGGCCGGGGTGTCCAAGCCGCTGGTCTATCTGTATCTGAATTCCAAGGAGGAGCTCTTCACCGCGTGCATCCGCCGTGAGTCGAAGGCGCTGGTGGAAGCCGTGCAGGCGGGCGTGGAACCGGGTATCGCGGCTGACCGGCAACTGTGGTCGGGGCTGCGGGCGTTCTTCACGCACACCGCCGAGAACCCGGACGGCTGGGCGGTGCTGCACCAGCAGGCGAGCTCGCACGGGGAGCCCTTCGTCAGCGAGGTGGGGGCGCTGCGCAAGGAGATCGTTGCGTTCGTGACGGGCCTGATCGGTGCGGCCGCGCGTCAGGCGCACAGTGATCCTGCGCTGCCCGACCGGGATGTGGCGGGGCTCGCGCAGGCGTTGGTGGGGGCGGCGGAGGCCCTCGCCGGGTGGGCGAACGTCACTCCCGGCGTCTCGGCCAAGGAGGCCGCCACCACCCTGATGAACTTCTCGTGGGCGGGTCTGGAGAACCTCATGCACGGGCGTGGCTGGCAGCCCCGGGGGGACTGAGGGAGCTCAGCCCTCCCGGGTCACGCTGCCGTCGAGGTGGACGCGGCCGGCGCCGCGCATCTGGAAGGCGTTCCCGTCGGTGGCGTACGTGACGGTGGAGGGCAGCGGGACGGGCGCCTTGAAGTCCGCCCGCACGGACAGGATCCGGCCCTGCGGCCCGCCGGTGTCGCTGCCGCTCCCGGCCTCGGCCAGGCAGCGGGCGACGGTCCACATGCCGTGTGCGATGTGCCGGGGGAAGCCGAAGAGCCGTGCCGTCAGGGGGTTCAGGTGGATGGGGTTCCGGTCTCCCGACGCGGCTCCGTAGCGCCGTCCCAGGTCGGCGGGCAGCCGCCACTCGGCCACGGCGGGCAGGTGCGGGGGTGCGGCCCGGGAAGGGGGTGGGGGTGCCTCCGCTGCGGTCGCGTGCCGGGACAGGTAACCGCTGCGTGACTCCCAGACCAGCTCGTCCCCGAGCCGCGCCTCGGTCACCATCGTGACCTCCGTGCCGCGCCGGTGCGGCGCGAGTTCAGCGGCGTACACCGTGAGTTCGAGTGCGTCCGTCGGCAGGGGCGCCCGGTGCCCGGTGATCTCGATCCAGGTGTGGACCAGTCCCAGCACCGGCAGCGGGAAGTCCCTGCCCGTCATCAGCCGCATGGCCAGGGGGAAGCCCAGGACGTGTGGATAGGTGAGCGGCAGCGGGCCCGGCTCGGTGAAACCGCAGATCTCGCGGTACGCGGCGAGGGGGCCGGGTGCCGTACGCGAGGGCGGGAGCACCGCACGGCCGGTGGGCAACGTGGCGCCGGGGCGTCCGGCCCGTTTGAAGGGCGAGGTGACGGCTCCGCGGACGAGGGACAGGCTCAGGCCGGTCATGGTTCACGCCCCCAGCAGGCTCTGGCCGCAGACCCGTACGATCTGGCCGTTGACCGCGCCGGACGCGGGCTGGGCGAGCCAGGCGGTGGTCTCGGCGACGTCGACCGGAAGCCCGCCCTGGGACAGGGAGTTCATGCGGCGCCCGGCCTCCCGGATGAAGAGGGGCACGGCGGCCGTCATCTTCGTCTCGATGAAGCCGGGCGCGACGGCGTTGACGGTGATGCCGTGCTCGGCGGCCGCGCGCGGGGCCAGGGAGCGGACCAGGCCGATGATGCCCGCCTTGGCGGCCGCGTAGTTGGTCTGGCCGTTGTTGCCCGCGATCCCGGCGATGGACGCGGTGGCGACGATCCGCCCGCCCCGGCGCAGGGTGCCCGAGCCGATGAGGGCGTCCGTGGTGCGCAGGACGCTGTCCAGGTTGACGTCGATGACCGGGTCCCAGCGGTCGGCCGGCATGTTGGCGAGCCGGCGGTCCCGGGTGATGCCCGCGTTGTGGACGAGGATGTCGAGGCCGTCGGGGGCGGCCCGGGCGATCAGGCCGGCGGCGTCGGGTGCGGTGATGTCCAGCGGCAGGGCGGTGGCGCCGAGGCGGTCGGCGGTGCGGACGAGCTCCTCCCGCGCCTGTGGGACGTCCAGGCAGATCACCTGGGCGCCGTCCCTGGCGAGGACGGAGGCGACGGACGCGCCGATGCCACGTGCCGCACCCGTGACCAGTGCGGTGCGCCCGTACAGGGGCGCGGCCCAGTCGGTCACCGTGCCGGGTGCGTCGGCGGTGAGTTCGACGACCTGGCCGCTGACGTACGCGGAGCGGGGGGACAGCAGGAAGCGCAGGGTCGACTCGGCCGAGGCGGCGCCGGCCCCGGGGGCGAGCCGCAGCAGCTGTACGGTGGTGCCCCGTCCGATCTCCTTGCCGAGGGAGCGTACGAAGCCTTCGAGCGCCTGCTGGGCCGCCGCCTGGTGGTGGTCGTCGGGTGACGGCGTGGTGCCGACGACGACGACGCGGCCGCCGGTGGCCAGTGACCGTACGACCGGGTGGAGGGCGGCGTGTACGCCGGCGAGTCCGGCGGCCGTGGTGATTCCGGTGGCGTCCAGGACGACGGCGGCCGGGCGTTCCGCCCGGTCGGTGACCTTCAGGCCGGTCGCCGCGAGTACCGGGCCGAGCGTGCCGGAGCGGTCGGTGCCACCTGCGGTGAGGTGGAGCAACGGCCCGTCCAGGGACGGGGTCTCCAGCGTCCAGCGGCGCAGCGGCGCGGGCTGCGGCAGGCCGAGCTTGCGGGTCAGGAACCGGCCGGGTGCGGTGCCGGCGAAGTGCAGATAGCGGTCGGCCATTGTCTGGACTCCTGCTCGGTCGTAGATTTACTCCGGAGTAAGGTTACTCAAGGGTCAGGAGTTGTCGAGATGAGCTGGTCGAGTTGATTCCCCTCGCACTTCCGCAGCCGCGCCGGGTCGCGGTCATCGGTGGCAGTCGCATTCCGTTCGCCCGCTCCGACGGCCCGTACGCGCGGGCGTCGAACCAGGACATGCTGACGGCGGCGCTGGACGGTCTCGTCGAGCGCTTCGGCCTGCGGGGCCGGCAGGTCGGCGAGTTCGTCGCCGGCGCGGTCCTCAAGCACAGCCGGGACTTCAACCTGGCCCGGGAGACCGTCCTGGGCTCGGCCCTGGACCCGCGCACACCCGCGTACGACATCCAGCAGGCGTGCGGCACCGGGCTGCAGGCCGTCGTCGCCGCCGCCAACAAGATCGCGCTCGGCGCGATCGACTCGGCGATCGCCGGCGGCGCCGACACCGCGAGTGACGCGCCCCTGGGCGTCAACGACCGGCTGCGCAGGATCCTGCTCGAGGCGCGCCGCGCCAGGTCGACGGGCGCCCGGATCAAGGCGCTGGCAGCCGTCCGGCCCGGCCACCTCGTCCCGGACATCCCGCGCAACGCCGAGCCCCGCACCGGCCTTTCGATGGGCGAGCACGCGGCGCTCACCGCCCGGAAGTGGGGCGTGGCCCGTGAGGACCAGGACCTGCTGGCCGCCACCAGCCACCAGCGGCTCGCCGCGGCGTACGAACGCGGCTTCCTGGACGACCTCGTCGTCCCCTACCTCGGCCTGGACCGCGACCAGAATCTGCGCCCCGGCTCCACGGTGGAGAAACTCGCCACGCTGCAACCGGTGTTCGGCGCCGGACACCCCGACGCGACGATGACCGCGGGCAATTCGACCCCGCTCACCGACGGCGCCGCCACCGTGCTGCTGGCGAGCGAGGAATGGGCCGAGGCGCGCGGCCTGGAACCGCTGGCGTACCTGTCGCTGTACGAGACGGCTGCCGTGGACCACGTGAGCGGCGAGGACGGTTTGCTGATGGCGCCCGCGTACGCCGTACCGCGGATGCTGGAGCGGGCCGGGCTGACCGTCGGGGACTTCGACCTCTTCGAGATCCACGAGGCCTTCGCCTCCCAGGTGCTCGCCACCCTGGCGTCCTGGGAGGAGCAGGGGCTCGCCCCCGTCGACAGGGCCACGCTGAACGTGGCCGGATCGTCCCTCGCCACCGGCCACCCCTTCGCCGCCACGGGCGCCCGGATCGTGGCGACCCTGGCCAAGCTCCTCGCGGAGCGGGACGCCCCCGGCCGGGGCCTGATCTCGATCTGCGCCGCAGGCGGCCAGGGGGTCACCGCGATCCTGGAACGCCCTTGAACCCCGCAGGCCACCATCCGTACGTGAACGACCCCGCGCACCCAGCAGCCGCCTCGGCGCCGGGCCCCGAGGACGGGCCCGGCGCCGGACCCCACGTCGAGGAGCCGCTCGTGTCCACGCCCGACCCCGCCGCCGTATCCGCCGCGCCCGCCGTTCCCGTACTGGTCGAACCGACCAAGGTCCGGGCGGCCGACGGCACCGTACGGGAAGTGTCCGTGCCGCCGCTCGCGCCGACCGTGCGGCACGGCTCGCTCGCCGAAATCCCCTTCGACAACGCCCGCCAGGCCCCCTCCGAGGCGGTCCTCAGCCGCAAGCAGGCCGACGGCGGCTGGCAGGACGTGACCGCCGCCGCCTTCGCCGCCGAGGTCCGGGCCGTGGCCAAGGGCCTGATCGCGGAGGGCCTGCAGAGCGGGGACCGGGTCGCGATCATGGCCCGTACGACCTATGAGTGGACGCTGCTCGACTTCGCCTCCTGGGCGGCCGGACTGGTCACCGTGCCCGTCTACCCGACCTCGTCGGCCTTCCAGACGCGCTGGATCCTCCAGGACTCCGGAGCCGTCGCCTGCGCGGTGGAGACGAAGGAGCAGGAGCGACTGGTCAGCCAGGAGCGGCAGCAGCTCGGGGACCTCACCCACGTCTGGCAGTTCGACTCGGGCGCGGTGGGCCGGCTCAAGACGCTCGGCCAGGACGTACCCGACGCGGTCGTCGCCGACCGTCGCGCCGCCCTGGGGCCGGACAGCCCCGCCACCATCGTCTACACCTCGGGCACCACGGGCCGGCCCAAGGGCTGCGTCCTGACCCACGGGAACTTCTTCGCCGAGGTCGACAACGCCATAGAGCTGCTCCACCCCGTCTTCAAGTCGGTGTCGAAGTACCCCGCGTCGACCCTCCTGTTCCTCCCCCTCTCCCATGTCTTCGGCCGCATGGTGGCGATCGGCTGCATGCGCGCCCGGGTCCGGCTCGGGCACGCGCCGTCCATCCGGACCGAGGACCTGCTCGCGGACCTGGCAGGCTTCAAGCCGTCGTTCCTCCTGGCCATCCCGTACGTCCTGGAGAAGGTCTACAACACCGGCCGCGCCACGGCCGAGAAGATGGGCCGCGTCTCCTCCTTCGACCGTGCGGCCCGGATCGCGCAGCGTTACGGCGAGGCGGTCGAGGCCGCCGAACACGGCACGGGCCCCGGCCCCGGCCTCGGTCTCCGCGCCGCCCGCGCGCTGTACGACCCGCTGGTCTACCGGCGTATCCGCGCCGCGCTGGGCGGCCACGTCCGGTACGCGATCTGCGGCGGTTCCCCGCTGGGAAGCAGGCTCGCCGCGTTCTACGCGGGGGCGGGCATGCAGATCTTCGAGGGCTACGGCCTGACCGAGACCACCGCGGCCGCCACGGTCACCCCGCCCCTCAAGCCCCGCCTCGGCACGGTGGGCTGGCCGCTGCCGGGCACCGCCGTGCGGATCGCGGACGACGGGGAGGTCCTGCTCAGCGGTGGCCAGGTCTTCCACGGCTACTGGGACACCGGGCGCGGCGAGGCCACACCGTACGAGGGAGGCGACTGGTTCCCGACGGGCGACCTGGGCGCCCTGGACGAGGACGGGTACCTCACGATCACCGGTCGCAAGAAGGACATCATCATCACCTCCGGCGGCAAGAACGTCACCCCCGCCCCGCTGGAGGACTGGCTGCGCGCCCACCCGCTGGTCAGCCAGTGCATGGTGGTCGGGGACAACCGGTCGTTCATCAGCGCCCTGATCACCCTGGAGCCGGACGGTCTCGCCCACTGGCGCCGGATGCGGAAGAAGGTGGACGTCCCGCTGCGGGAGCTCGTCCGGGACGAGGACCTGCGCGCCGTGCTGCAGCGAGCGGTCGACGAGGCCAACCGGCTCGTCTCGCGCGCCGAGTCCATCCGTGCGTTCACCGTCCTGCCGCAGGACTTCACCGAGGAGAGCGGTCATCTCACGCCGTCGCTGAAGCTGAAGCGGGATGCGATCACGCGGGACTTCGACGCGGAGATCGAGGAGCTGTACCGCAGGCCGTAGCCGGGGCCGCGTCGCCGGAGGTGCCGGCGGGCGCCTCCGGCAGGTTCCTGGCCGGATTCCTCCCGATGCTGCTGGTCGCCTTCGCCTACCGGGAGCCCAACAAGGTCATGCCGGACTGCGGCACCTCCTTCACCTGGACGGTGAAGGCCTTCGGGCCCCGCCTGGGCTGGATGTGCGGCGGGGGCCTGGTCATCGCGACGATCATCGCCCTGTCGAACCTGGCGGGCGTCGCCACCTCCTCCTTCTGGCTCGGTGAACGACTGAGCGGTGCGCACCGGGCATCGCGGAAGCGGACTCGGCGGCCCGCTCCACCGCATACCGTGGAGCCGTCACGGACGACGACGGAGGTGCCTCGCATGCGGATCGCCACAACGATCTTCCTCACCGACGAGACGATCACGCCGGTCCGGCTCGCACGCGAGCTGGAACAGCGGGGCTTCGCCGGGCTCTACCTGCCCGAGCACACCCACATCCCGGTGAGCCGGGAGTCCCCGTATCCGGCGGGCGGCGAACTGCCTCCCGAGTACGGCCGGACCCTCGACCCCTTCGTGGCCCTGGGGCAGGCCTCCGCCGTCACCGAGCGACTGGCCCTCGGCACCGGCATCACGCTGATCGCCCAGCACGACCCCATCGACCTGGCCAAGCAGGCCGCCACGCTCGACCACCTCTCCGGTGGCCGCCTCACGCTCGGCATCGGCTTCGGCTGGAACAAGGAGGAGGCCGCCGACCACGGCGTGGAGTGGCCGACCCGGCGCGCGCTCGGCAGCGACCGGCTGGCCCTGATGCGGGCCCTGTGGGCGGACGAACCGACGGCGTACGAAGGCGAGTTCGGCTCGGTCCGGGCGAGCGACGCCTATCCGAAGCCGGTGCAGCGGCCGCGCGGTCCGGTGAGCGGTCCGCGCACCCTGATCGGCGGGGCGGCCGGGCCGAAGCTGTTCGCGCAGATCGCCCAGGAAGCGGACGGCTGGCTGCCGATCGGCGGGCGCGGTCTGTCGGAGTCCGTGCCGAAGCTGCGTACGGCCTGGGAGGAGGCGGGCCGCGACCCGAAGCACCTCCAGGTGGTGCCCTACGCCGTCCAGCCGTCCCCGGGGAAGCTGGCGTACTACGCGGATCTGGGCGTGGACGAGGTCGTCCTGCAACTGCCCCCGGCCGGGGAGGCCGAGGTGCTGCGCGCGCTGGACGCGTATGCGGCGTACCTGTGAGAAACCTGTGTCCGTGAAGTAGCCGGGGCGATCTTCCGGCGGAACCACGGACGCTAAAATCGCATCTATCACCTCCGGACATCGATGGTGCGGCCCGTGTGCGTGTGTGCCCGGCTGCCTGAGGCGGGAGCACGATGAACAGGCCGTTGCGGCATATAGCCATTTTCTGTGGGCTGCTGATGCTGGCCCTGCTGATACGGGCCAACTGGCTGCAGTACGCCGAGAGCGAGGAACTCGCGACCCACGAGCACAACCGCCGGGTCAAGATCGCCCAGTTCGCCACCCCGCGGGGGGACATCATCGTGGGCGGCAAGGCGATCACGGGGTCGAAGGCGGTCGAGGGGACCGACTTCAAGTACCAGCGCACCTTCAAGCAGGGCGCGATGTACGCCCCCGTCACCGGCTACGCCTCGCAGGCGCAGGGCATGTCCCTCCTGGAGAACACGTACGACACCATCCTCAGCGGCCAGGACGAGCGCTTCGCCTTCCGGCACGCCAAGGACATCCTCACCGGTGAGGAGCGGCGCGGCGGTGATGTGGTCACCACCATCGACCCGAAGGCGCAGGAGGCGGCCTACAAGGGGCTGACCGACCTCGACGCCCGGGGCGCGGTCGTCGCCCTCGACCCGGCCACCGGCAAGGTCCTCGCCCTGGTCTCGACACCCTCGTACGACCCCTCGGTCTTCGCCGGCAACTCCTTCAAGGAGGGCGACAAGTTCCAGGCGCTGGTCGACGACAAGGGCAAGCCGCTGGCCAACCGGCCGCTGCGCGAGACCTTCCCGCCCGGCTCCACCTTCAAGGTCCTCACGGCTGCCGCGGCCCTGGAGCACGGTGTCGTCACGGACGTCGACGCGAAGACCGACGCCGCCTCCCCGTACAAGCTCCCGCTGTCCTCGAGCACGATCAGCAGTGAGGCCGGTGACGCCACGTGCAGCAAGGCGTCGATGAAGACGGCCATGCAGTACTCCTGCAACAACGTCTTCCTGGACGCCGCTCTCAAGGTGGGCGACGAGGGGATGCGTGAGACGGCCGAGAAGTTCGGCTTCAACGAGGACGTCTACTCCGAGGACTTCGGCGACATGCTCGCCACGAAGAGCCTCTACCCCGAGAAGCTGGACAAGCCCGGCACCGCCCTCACCGGCATGGGCCAGGGCAGCCTCACGAGCACCCCGATGCAGATGGCGATGGTCACGGCGGCCCTCGCCAACGGCGGCAAGCTGATGCAGCCGTACATCGTGGACAAGCTGCTCGGCCCGGACCTGTCGACCCTGGAGGAGCACGAGCCGCAGGTCAAGAGCCAGGCGGTCTCCGAGGAGACGGCGAAGAAGGTCCAGGAGATGATGGAGTTCACCGCCAAGGAGGGCAGCGCGAAGCGCGCCCTGATCGACGGCGTGACGGTGGGCGGCAAGACGGGTACGGCTCAGCGCGGCAACGACGTGCGCAAGGAAGTCCCGTACGGCTGGTTCGTCTCGTACGGCAAGAAGTCCGACGGACAGGCGGTGGCGGTCGCGGTGTTCATCGACCCGACCGCCATGGACATCTCCCGCTCGGACATCTCCGGCGGTGGCCTGGGTGGCCCGATCGCACGGGAAGTGATGAAGGCGGTGCTGCAGAAGTAGGACGGCCCTCCGACGGTCCGTGTACGGCGGCCCCCGCCCGGCGATGTGCTGCTGCCGGACGGGGGCCGCCGCGGTCACCCGACGGGTCGGCCCGGCAGCTCCGCGGGTGCCGACGCGGTCGGTGCGGTGGGCGGAGTGGCTGAGGCGGCCCCCGTGCCGCCTCCGGCCAGCCGCAGGGTCACCACGGCGGTGAGGCCCGCCAGTACGCCCCAGGTCACGGCGGCCGGGACGCCGTGGCCGAGGCTGCCGGACAGGTGCTGCCAGCCCCAGCGCAGCCCCGAGTCCGCCCCGGTCACCGCCCCCTGCAGCAGTTGGTTCGCCAGCAGCCCCACGACCGTCGCGCAGACCGCCCCGATCGCCGTCGCCCACACGGTGGCCCGGGTGAGCAGTACGGGCAGCAGCCGCAGAGCCCACCACACCACGGCGAGCAGCAGCGCGTCGGCGAGGCGGTACAGGAACCAGTGGCCGGTCGAACCCGCTGTCGGCCCCGACCAGCCGCCGAGCAGCAGCCACTGGCGCAGCAGGTCGCCCGGTTCGGAGAGCAGGCCGTCGGACAGGTGGACCGACTGGATGGACGCGGCCACCGACTGGTGGGACAGGACCACCGAGGAGAAGGCGACCACGGCGGTGCCGGCGGTGGCGGCCAACCGAGCGGCCCGCGCGGGGACGTCATGGAGCGGCAGCGGTCCGGCGCCCTTGGCCGTGATCCGTGCCACGAGCACGGTGACGGCCGCCGCGACGAGCGCGGTCACCACCACGGCCTGCCGCCCGCCCGAGGCCGCCAGCTGCGGCAGGACGCGGTAACTGCCGTGCCCGTGCGAGGCGATGAGCCAGGGCGTGGAGACGGACACCGCCAGGGTCCCCGCCACCAGGCCCCAGGCCCACACCGCGAGCAGCGTGACCGGCGTCCGGCGGTTCACCGGTGGCAGTCTGCGGACCAGCAGGAGCGCCCCGGGCACGAAGAAGGCGACGACCGCGGCGAACCTGACCTGCATGCCGGTCTCGTACAGCGAGAGGTAACGGGCGGGGTCGGCCGAGGCGGGATCCCCGATGTCCCCCAGCACCCCGGTGCCGAACCGGACCGAGTCCGGGGGATCGTACGACCAGGGGGTGAGCCAGGTCTGGAGTTCGGCGGTCATCCGGCCGCCGAGCGCGTCGCCGGCCCCCGGCAGGCGCAGCGCGTTCACGCTCGCCCCCGCCCACCACAGAAGCGCCGTGAGTATCAGTCCTCCGAGCAGTGCCGGTACCGCTGCGCGCAGGTATGTCATGAGGCCCCCGTTGTTGATCGCACCCCGTCAATCTTCTGACCGGCTGGAGACTACGGGAGGGGCGGGAACGGCCCGGCGGTGGGGAAGTGGCGCCCTGTGGTGCCACCCGGGTGCCATCGTAGGCGTCACCATGGTGTGGGTGGAGCGTGGTGCCATGGTTGCCCAAGAAGATGCCATCACGTTTCCGCAGGTCAAGCTGTTTTCGAACGAGAACGGGGCGGGCGTGGTGGCGGACGCCTTGCGCATGGCGCCATTGTGGCGCCATAATGGCGTCATGGACCTCACCCCGTATGTCGACTCTCTCCGCCGTGAACTCGCGGTGGCCGCCGATGCCGGCGGCGACGAAGCCCGCGAGCTGGCGGAGCGGCTCACCGCCCCCCTGGAGTCGGCGGCCCGGCTGACCATGCTCAACGTGCTCTCCGCCGCGGCGGACGAGATCACCCGGGAGCTCGCTCCCGGCTCGGTCGACGTTCGGCTGCGAGGGCTGGACCCCGACTTCGTGGTGACCGCGCCGCCCACCGACGACGGAGTGGCTGTGGGGCCGGCCGCACCCGTCGAACCGCTCAGGGCTCCGGCCGAGAGCGACGAGGGTGGCACCGCTCGCGTCAACCTGCGCCTGCCGTCCTCCCTCAAGGCCCGTGCCGAGGAGGCCGCGACCCGCGAAGGTCTGTCGGTCAACGCGTGGCTCGTGCGCGCCGTGTCGGCCGCGGTCGACGGTGACGCCCGGCCGCGTACGCCGGAGAGGGCTCGCACCATCGGGCAGAGCTTCACGGGCTGGGTCCGCTGAGGGCCGCACCACTGCGCCATCCGCACCACTGCGCCATCCGCACCACTGCGCCATCCGCACCATTGCGTCACCACCCATCGCGTCCCACCAGCGGGGACGACCTGACGACCCAAGAGGACGGGACAGCCATGCCTTCTTTCGACACTCCCGAACCGATCTCGGCCACGGCGCACGTGGAGGCCGGTTCCATCCAGTTCATCGCGGGCGACCGCCTCGACACCGTCGTCGAGGTCCGGCCCCGCGACCCGAAGAAGGACCTGGACAACAGGACGGCCGCCCAGACCGAGGTCACCTACGCGAACGGCGCCCTGACCGTCCGGACGCCCAAGTCCAGTCTGTTCGGCCGCACCGGTGTCCTCGACGTGACGGTCGAACTGCCCGCGGGTTCGCGCATCGACACGACCGGCTCCTGGGTCCAGGTGTTCGGCGAGGGCCGGCTCGGTGAGGTCCGCGTGAAGAGCTCGGTCGGTGACGTCCGCCTCGACACCACCGGCCCGCTGGAGCTGACGGCGTCGCACGGCTCGATCACCGTGGAGCGGGTCCAGGGTGCGGCCGAGATCACCACCAGCTCCGGCAGCCTGCGCGTGGGTCTCGTGGACGGCCCCGCCGTCCTGAAGAACTCGCACGGCTCCACGAACGTCGGTGTCGTGACCGGCGAGCTGCGGGTGCGCGGCGCGAACGGTGACATCGACATCCGCCGCGCCGAGGACTCGGTGACCGCCATCACCGCGCACGGCACCCTGCGTGTGGGCGAAGTGGCACGTGGAACGGTCCAGTTGGAGACCAACTACGGCGTCATCGAGGTCGGTGTCCGCGAGGGCGCGGCTGCCTGGCTCGACGTCAACTCGCGTTCAGGGCAGGTGCGTAACGCGCTGACCGCGTCCGAGTCCCCGGAGGCTACCGAGAACGCGGTCACCATCCGCGCCCGTACCCGGCACGGCAACATCGACATCCGTCGGGCCCGGGCCTGAGCCCGGAAGAACTCCGCACCTCGACACACCCACGCACCAGCCACTTCAACCATCGAACGGGGTACTCCATGCCTAACTCTGTCATGTCCACGTCCAGAAAAGCCGGTGATCCGCAGTCGTCCGCCGCCGTCTCCGTCATGGGGCTGCGCAAGTCCTACGGCGACAAGACCGTCCTCGACGGCATCGATCTGCACATCCCGGCCGGGTCCGTGTTCGCCCTGCTGGGACCGAACGGTGCCGGCAAGACCACCGCCGTGAAGATCCTCTCCACCCTCATCACCGCCGACGGCGGAGAGGCACAGGTCGCGGGTCACGACGTCACCACGTCACCGGACGGGGTGCGTGCCGCGATCGGGGTGACGGGGCAGTTCTCGGCGGTGGACGGGTTGATCACGGGTGAGGAGAACATGCTCCTCATGGCGGACCTGCACCGCCTGTCCAAGCGGGAGGGAAGGCGGGTCACCGCCGAACTCCTGGAACGCTTCGACCTGGTGGAAGCGGCGAAGAAGCCGGCCGCCAGTTACTCCGGCGGGATGAAACGCCGCCTGGACATCGCGATGACCCTGGTCGGCGATCCGAGGATCATCTTCCTCGACGAGCCGACCACCGGCCTCGACCCCCGCTCCCGCCACACCATGTGGCAGATCATCCGCGAGCTGGTGGCCGGCGGCGTCACCGTCTTCCTCACCACCCAGTACCTGGAGGAGGCCGACGAACTCGCCGACCGCATCGCCGTCCTGAACGACGGGAAGATCGCCGCGCAGGGCACCGCCGAAGAACTCAAACGGCTCATCCCCGGCGGCCACATCCGCCTCCGCTTCACCGACCCGGCCGCCTACCGAAACGCCGCCACCGCACTCGGCGAAGCCACCCGCGACGACGACGCACTCGCCCTGCAGATCCCCAGCGACGGCAGCCAGCGCGAACTCCGCTCCATCCTCGACTGGCTGGACTCGGCCGGCATCGAGGCCGACGAACTCACCGTCCACACCCCCGACCTCGACGACGTGTTCTTCGCCCTCACCACTGGCACCACCGTGCCCACCCAGTCCAGCCGGCCCACCCGGTCCACCCAGTCCAGCCAGTCCAGCCAGTCCAAGGAGGACGTCCGATGAGCTCCCTCTCCCTCGCCGTACGCGACTCGTCCACGATGCTGCGGCGAAACCTGCTGCACGCGAGGCGCTACCCCTCCATGACCCTGAACCTGCTCCTCACCCCGGTCATGCTCCTGCTCCTCTTCGTCTACATCTTCGGCGACACCATGAGCGGCGGTGCGGGCCGCTCCGCGTACGTCGCCTACCTCGTCCCCGGCGTCCTGCTCATGACCATCGGCTCCACCGTCGTCGGCACCGCCGTGTCCGTGTCCACCGACATGACCGAGGGCATCATCGCCCGCTTCCGCACCATGGCCATCCACCGGAACTCCATCCTCTTCGGACACGTCGCCGGCAGCGTCATGCAGGCCATCCTGAGTGTCATCGTCGTCGGCGCCGTCGGTGTGGCCATGGGCTTCCGCTCCACCGACGCCACCGCCCTGGAATGGCTCGCGGCATTCGGCCTGCTCTCCCTCTTCGCCCTGGCCTTCACCTGGATCGCGGTCGGCATGGGCCTCGGCAGCCCCAACGCCGAAGCCGCCAGCAACAACGCGACGCCGCTGATCCTCCTGCCCCTCATCTCCAGCGCCTTCGTCCCCCTGAGCGCCATGCCGGGCTGGTTCCAGCCGATCGCCGAGTACCAGCCCTTCACCCCCGCCATCGAGACCCTGCGCGGCCTCCTCCTCGGCACCGAGATCGGCAACAGCTGGTGGATCGCGCTCGCCTGGTGCCTCGGCCTCACCCTCCTCGGCTACGGCTGGTCCAAGGCACAGTTCGACCGCGACCCCAAGTAGCGGAGGAAGGGGCCCCACCGGCTCCGATCAGCCGCCCGTCCGGCGGTGCTGCGTGGGCCTGGACGCCCAGCAGGACCGCCGGGACGGACACGCCCAGGAACATCACGCGCCAGCCCTCGTAGGTCGCTCTCCTGAGCTCTTCTCCTGGGCCGATGAGCGCGTTGTCGTCCGCCCGCTCCGGGGTTCCGCCGCTCCGTCCGATGTACTGGTGAGCGTGTCCACGCAGCCCGAAGCGCCCGATTTCACGTCACTTCTGCGCCCCGTCGTACGGGAGTCCTCGGTCAGTGAGGTGGCCAAGCGGCTCCTCGACCACCTGTCCGAGGGAAACCTGAAGCCGGGCACGCGCCTGCCCGCGGAGCGTCAGCTCGCCGACGCCCTCGGTGTCGCGCGCTCCAGCGTGCGCGGCGCGCTGTCGGCGCTGGACGTCCTGGGCGTCATCGAGATCAGGCCGGGCTCGGGCTCGTACGTCCGTGAAGGGACCTCGGAGTTCCTGCCGCGGGCCATCAACTGGGGTCTGATGCTCGGTCAGCGCCGCACGCAGGACCTGGTCGAGGTCCGCACCTTCATGGAGGGCATGTCGGCGCGGCTGGCCGCGGACCGGGCGTCCGAGGAGGACGTCGAGCGGCTGGAGGCCCACCTGGAGCGGATGCGCGAGGCGGGTGCGGACGTCAAGGCGTTCATCGACGCCGATATCGCCTTCCATCTGGAGACCGCGCACATCGCGCGCAACACGGTGCTCAGCGACATCCTGCACTCCATCCGGGCGCTGCTCCAGGTGTGGATGGAGCGGGCGGGCGACATCGAGGGCACGGTCTGCGGGACGCTGCACGAGCACGGGGCCGTGCTCGACGCCATCCGGGCGGGGGATCCGGAGGGGGCGGAGGCGGCGATGGCCGAGCACATGAGACGGGCGAGCGACCGGCTGAGGCTGTCGCTGAGCGGCGACGAGTAGGGGTCCGGGACTCAGGTACGCGCCCGCTCGGGCGATGTCGCCTCCTCGGGTGGAGGTGCCTGCTCGGGCGGGGCTGCCTGTTCGAGCTGGGACGCCTGTTCGGGTGGGGCGGTGAGTGGCCTGCGCCGTCCGGCTCCCCCCAGCAGCGCCGGGAGTTCGGTCAGTGCGTTGACGCGCCAGTCCGCCGTCTCCACGACGTCCGGGTGGTCCGCCCACCAGTGACCGTACGGCCCGCGGCGGATGTGGGCCGCCCGCATCCCCGAGGACTTCGCCGGGAAGAGGTCGTCGGCGGGGTGGTCGCCCACGTACAGGGTCGCCTCCGGTGACGCGCCCGACACCTCCATGACGCGGGCGAAGAACTCCCGGCCCGGCTTGTCGACGCCCCACTCCTCCGAGGTGACGACCAGATCGGCCGGCAGATCCAGGGCCCGCAGCAGCGCACCGGCCCGGACCGTCCGGTCGCCCGCGACGACGACCCGCAGGCCGAGCGCGCGCAGTTCGGCCAGGGCGGGGCGCACGTCGGGGTAGAGATCCCTCTCGTCCAGGTGCTCGCCACGCCCGGCCGCCGCGCGGGCCCGGGAGGCCTCGCCGACGTCCATGCCGGGGCGCAGGATGCGCAGGGCGTCGGCGCGGTCGCGGCCCTGTGCGACGGCGGCACCGACCAGCGCGCTGACCGTGTGCGGCGGGACCCCGAGCCAGTCGGCCCACGAGGCCCAGTACCGGTCGTCGCGGACGAGGGTTTCTCCGATGTCGAAGACAATCGTTTCCATCACCTCTCCGACCCTACGGGGCAAGAGGGACATAACGGCCAAGGCGCCAGTGCCGGACGGGCGGTTACACCGGGAACGGGCCCTGGTCCGCGCTGATCGTGGCGCTCGTATGCTCGGATCATGACCGATCCTCAGCGCCCCACGACCAACGCCATGCGGCGCGCCCTCCGGCGGGCCCGCGACGGTGTCGCACTCGACGTGGCCGAGGCCGCCGTCCTGCTCCAGGCGCGGGGGGAGGACCTGACCGATCTGACCGCGTCCGCCGCCCGGGTCCGGGACGCGGGTCTTGACGCCGCGGGCCGGCCGGGAGTGATCACGTACTCCCGCAAGGTCTTCATCCCGCTGACCCGGCTCTGCCGTGACACCTGCCACTACTGCACCTTCGTCACCGTGCCCGGGAAGCTCAGGCGCGCGGGCCACGGGATGTTCCTGTCGCCGGACGAGGTCCTCGACATCGCCCGTAAGGGTGCCGAACTGGGCTGCAAGGAAGCCCTTTTCACACTCGGCGACCGCCCCGAGGACCGCTGGCCCGAGGCGCGGGAATGGCTGGAGGCCGAGGGGTACGACGACACCCTGGCGTACGTACGCGCCATGGCGGTGCGGGTCCTGGAGGAGACCGGGCTGCTGCCGCACCTGAACCCCGGTGTGATGACGTGGACGGACCTGCAGAGGCTGAAGCCCGTAGCCCCCTCCATGGGCATGATGCTGGAGACGACGGCGACCCGGCTGTGGTCGGAGAAGGGCGGTCCGCACCACGGGTCCCCCGACAAGGAGCCGGCCGTCCGGCTACGGGTGCTGGAGGACGCCGGCCGGTCCAACGTGCCGTTCACCACCGGCATCCTGATCGGGATCGGCGAGTCCTACGAGGAGCGTGCCGACTCCCTCTTCGAGCTGCGCAGGATCGCCCGCGCCTACCACGGCATCCAGGAAGTCATCGTCCAGAACTTCCGCGCCAAGCCGGACACCGCGATGCGCGGGATGCCGGACGCCGAACTGGAGGAGCTGGCCGCCGCGATCGCCGTCGCCCGCCACATCCTCGGCCCCTCGGCCCGCATCCAGGCCCCGCCGAATCTGGTGGACGCCGAATACGCCCTGCTGATCGGTGCGGGCATCGACGACTGGGGCGGCGTATCGCCCCTCACCCCGGACCATGTGAACCCCGAGCGCCCGTGGCCGCACATCGACGAGCTCGCGGCCCGCACCGCCGAGTCCGGCTTCCAGCTACGTGAACGCCTCACCATCTACCCCGAGTTCATCCAGCGCGGCGAGCCCTGGCTCGACCCCCGCCTCCTGCCGCACGTGCGGGCGCTCGCCGACCCGGAGACGGGCCTCGCCAAGGAGGGAACGATCCCGGCCGGGCTGCCCTGGCAGGAGCCCGACGAGGGGTTCAACGCCTCCGGCCGCACCGACCTGCACCGCACCATCGACACCGAGGGCCGCACCGGCGACCGGCGCGACGACTTCGACGCGGTGTACGGCGACTGGGAGGCCCTGCGTGAGGCCGCCGCGCCCGGCATGGTGCCGTCCCGCATCGACACCGACGTACGCCAGGCCCTGAGCCAGGCCGCCGACGACCCCACGAAGCTCACCGACGACCAGGCCCTCGCCCTGCTCCACGCCGAGGGGCCGGCGCTGGACGAGCTCTGCCGGATCGCGGACACCCTGCGCCGCGACGTGGTCGGTGACGACGTCACCTACATCGTCACCAGGAACATCAACTTCACCAACGTCTGCTACACCGGCTGCCGCTTCTGCGCCTTCGCCCAGCGGCGTACGGACGCCGACGCCTACACCCTCTCCCTGGACCAGGTCGCCGACCGTGCGGCGCAGGCCTGGGACGTCGGCGCGGTCGAGGTCTGCATGCAGGGCGGCATCCACCCGGACCTGCCCGGCACCGCGTACTTCGACATCGCGCGGGCGGTGAAGGAACGCGTCCCCGGCATGCACGTCCACGCCTTCTCGCCGATGGAGGTCGTCAACGGCGCCTCCCGCACCGGCCTGTCCATCCGTGACTGGCTCGCCGCCGCGAAGGACGCCGGGCTCGACTCGATCCCCGGCACCGCCGCGGAGATCCTCGACGACGAGGTCCGCTGGATCCTCACCAAGGGCAAGCTGCCGACGGCCGACTGGCTCGAGGTCATCAGGACGGCGCACGAGACGGGCCTGCGCTCCTCGTCCACGATGATGTACGGCCACGTCGACCAGCCCCGGCACTGGCTCGGCCACTTCAGGACACTGGCCCGCCTCCAGCAGGAGACCGGCGGCTTCACGGAGTTCGTCACCCTGCCGTTCATCCACACCAACGCGCCGGTCTACCTGGCGGGCATCGCCCGCCCCGGCCCCACCGACCGCGACAACCGGGCCGTCACCGCGATGGCCCGCCTCCTGCTCCACCCGCACATCACCAACATCCAGACCAGCTGGGTGAAGCTCGGCGCGGAGGGGGCCGCCGAGATGCTGCGCTCGGGCGCCAACGACCTCGGCGGGACCCTGATGGAGGAGACCATCTCCCGGATGGCGGGCTCCAGTTACGGCTCGTACCGCTCGATCCAGGACCTCGTCGCCATCGCCGACCTGGCGGGCCGGCCGGCGAAGCCGCGTACGACCCTGTACGGCGAGGTCCCGGAGGAACGCGTCACGGCCGCGGCGGCCTCGGACGGGCACCTGCCGGAGCTGCTGCCGGTGCTGGAGGGCTGAGCGGGGCGGGGGCTGCTTCCGGAGCCGCGCGGTCGGGCCCCGGAAGCAGCTGCTCGCAACTGCCGCTGCATACATCATGGGCCTCCCGCCCGGTCCCCATCGGCCCCCGGCAGTGGCCCGCGCTCACCCTGCGCCCACTCGTCGCAGGCCCGCACAACATGCCGGTGATCACCGATGTCGCCGAGGCCCGCAAGGATCTGGCGCTCACCACGCTGGCTGCGATCACACATGCCGCCGATCCGGACATCGGTGCCATACTGAAAACGCTGTCCAGCGCTTTGCGGGACGTACCGGAAAGCATCGCCGATCCCCTTGTCGAATTCACCGCACAAGGCCTGGGCAACCGCCCGGCCGCACAACAGTGGAGGAACCTGGTGGCCGTGGACCTCTCTTTCTACAAGTCCTTCATGGCAGAGGAAATCCGGGACGAGGGCCGCACGGAAGGCATCGCGCAGGGCATCCTGCTCTTCCTCGCGCAAGCGGGCGTCGACGTTTCGGACGAGGCGCGCGGCAGGATCACCACCTGCGGTGACCTCGACACCCTGAACCGCTGGCTTCTGCGGGCCCCCACCGCCCGGTCGGTCGAGGACGTCTTCGCCGAAAGGTAGGCGGCTCCTCAACCGGAGCGACGGCCCGGCCTGACCGTCAGCGGTACCCCGTCGCGTCGGCCGGCTTGCCGGCGCCCTCGACCTCGGCCAGGTAGGCCCAGCAGTCGGGGCGGGAGCCGTCGAGGTCGGTGAAGTCGTACTCCTGCGCGAGCTGCCCGCTGGACAGCGACTGACCGTTCCGGCGTCGGAGGCCGGGGTCACCGGCCAGAGCGGCGACCGCGCGGCCCACGTACGACGGGCTTTCCGAGATGCAGAAGTGTGGCACCTCGGTCAGCGCGTCGCGCCAGTTCTCCTCGGTCACGCCGAAGGCGTCGAGCATCATCTCGGAGCGCATCCAGCCCGGGGTGAGCGCCACCGCCGTCCCGCCGTGCGGCTCCAACTCGTGCGCCAGCACGAAGGCCATGCGCAGCACGCTGTTCTTGGCCAGGTCGTAGAAGTAGGAGTTGCGGTAGTTCGCTCCGTTGTACGCGGCTGTCCCGTCGGTCATCTCGACCACGAGCCCGCCCGGTCGCCGCACCAGCAGGGGCAGCGCGAAGTGGCTGGTGATCGCGTGCGTCTCCACGCCCAGCCGGAGCAGCCGCAGCCCGTCGTCGAGGTCGTGCTCCCAGACCGGCTTGTCGAACGCGAACAGCCGCTCGCCACCCCAGACGTCGTTGACGAGTACGTCGAGCCGCCCCTGTTCGGCGTCGATGCGCTCGGTCAGCGCACGGACCTGCTCGGGCACCAGGTGGTCGGTCGGCACCGCGATACCGGTCCCGCCCGCGGTGGTGACGAGCTCGGCGGTCTCCTCGATCGTCTCGGGCCTGTCGTACTCGGAGCGCCGTTCACGGGTGGTGCGCCCGGTGACGTACACGGTCGCACCCGCCGCGCCGAGCTGGACGGCGATGCCGCGCCCGGCGCCCCGGGTGGCGCCTGCGACCAGGGCGATCTTTCCGTGGAGGGCCGGTTTCGGTGTGACGGGCATGGAACTCCTTGATCGGGTTTCGTCCGGCTGGACGACCCGTCCATGAAGGTCATGGACGGCGGCCGGTGACACCATGCTCGCCGCGGAACCAGACACCCTGTGTCCTGATTCCCGGACGTGTTTCCTCAGCCGGACCGCCGGAGGGAGCATCAGCCAGGGCTGGGCTCCGTTCGTCGGCAGCCCGCATCGGAGAGCTGCGGGTGGTGCCGGCGTCCCCGACGCCGGACATGCTCGACGCGGCGCCGGCCGTGAGTGCCCGGTACAGCACACTGAACCTGGATCTTGTGGACGCGGTGAATGTGGCCCTGGCGGCGGAGTACGACACCGAAGCGGTGCTGACGAGGGACCTCCGGGACTTCCGGGCCCTGCGTCCACTCGCCGGGAGACACGTCCACTTCCGGTTCCTGCCCGACGATCTCTGAAGTGCCGCCGTGGGACCGGGCCGCCGGGGCGGCTCAGTCGCCGTGCGTGGTCTCGCCCGCCGCCGTGGCGATCACGTCGTCCAGGACCTCCCGGGAGCGGCGTAGTTCGTCGATCTTCCGGTCGATGCGGTCGCGCTCCACGGAGAGGTCGCTGACCAGGCGCGGGGTGGCGATCTCGGAGGGCCCGCCGTCCGCGTCCCGTACGCAGGGCAGGAGTTCCGCGATCTTCGAGCTGCACAGCCCGGCGGCGTAGAACTCCTGGATGCGGATCACGCGGTCGACCGCGTTCTCGGAGTAGTCGCGGTGGCCTCCGGGTGTGCGGTCCGCCACCAGCAGGTTCTGCGTCTCGTAGTAGCGCAGGGAACGCTCGCTCACGCCCGTACGTGTGGCCAGCTCGCCGATCCGCATGAATTCCTCGCCTCCGGGGCTTGAACCTGACACCGGTGTCAATTCTTACCGTTCCGGCATGACGAACGCAGCCACTTCCTCAGCCAGGCTCTTCGAGCCCGTCACACTCGGCCCCCTCACTCTTCCCCACCGCCTCGTGATGGCCCCGCTGACCCGGAACCGCGCCACCGCCGACGGCGTCCCGACCCCGCTCATGGCCACGTACTACGCCCAGCGCGCCACGGCCGGGCTGATCATCGCCGAGGCGTCCACGCCGAACGCCGTCGGTCAGACGTACCCGCACATCACCGCGATCCACCGCCCGGCCCATGTCGAGGGATGGCGCCGGGTCACCGAAGCGGTCCGTGCGGAGGGCGGGCGGATGTTCCTCCAGATCCAGCACGGCGGGCGCGCCGGCCACCCCGACACCAGCGGACTGACCCCCGTCGCCCCCTCGCCGATCGCGCTGCCGGAGACGATCCACACCCCCGCCGGGCGCGTGCCCTCGGTCGTACCCCGCGAGATGACCACCGAGGACATCGCCTCCACCGTCGCCGACTTCGCCTCCGCCGCCCGCAACGCCATCGACGCGGGCTTCGAGGGCGTCGAGGTGCACAGCGCCAACGGCCATCTGCTCCACCAGTTCCTGGGCCAGGGGACCAACCGGCGGACCGACGCCTACGGAGGGCCCGTGGCGCACCGCATCCGCTTCGTCGTGGAGGTGGTCGAAGCCGTGGCGGCGGAGATCGGTCCCGAGCGGGTGGGGCTGCGCGTCTCGCCGTGGAGCACGGTGAACGGCATGGTGGAGGGCGACACCGAGGAGATCTACCCGGCGCTCCTCGGAGCCCTGGCGGGAAGCGGCCCGGCCTATCTGCACGTGGGGTACGCCGACCCGGAGGACTCCGTCTTCCAGCGGATCCGGAAGGACTGGGCGGGCACGCTGATCGCCAACCCCGTCCTGCCGAAGGACCACATCCCGGAGGACGGCGGTCTCGCCCACGCCGAGTCGTTGCTGGCCGCCGGCGCGGACGTGATCGCGCTCGGCCGCCCCTTCCTCGCCAACCCCGACCTGATCCGCCGTATGCGTACGGGCGCCCCGGTGAACCAGGTCCGGGACGCGTACCTGATGTACGTGGGCGGGGAGACGGGCTACACGGACTATCCGACGCTGGACGCCGTGGGGTGACCCACGTGGGCGACGAAGGCGGTCCACGCGGGTGCGGCGATGAGGAGGGCGGGGCCGATCCGTGCTCGCCGACCAGGCGGCGGGGGGAGCGGGCCGTGCGGTTCGCGCTCGGTACGGACGACGGAGTCGCAGCGGGACGTGCTGCGGGTCGCGGGGTGCGGGGAACGCCAGGGGGGACCCGCGCGAGACCCAGGTCACATGGGGTCGTGTCACATTCCGCGGAGGCCGATCCGTCGAGGGGGTGTAAGCGATGGCAACAGCTCAGGAGCTGATCATGAACGCTCGTCTCAACCTCTTCGGCAACAAGGCCGCCGCCACCTTCCTGAAGCACATCAACTCGGCCGGGAAGGTGGTCACCGACTCGGGGCTGCCCCACGCGACCCAGGAGCTGGTCAAGATCCGGGCCAGCCAGATCAACGGGTGCGGGTTCTGCACCGACATGCACACCAAGGACGCCACGGAGGCGGGCGAGACGGCGCTCCGGCTCAACCTGATCGCCGTGTGGCGCGAGGCCACCGTCTTCACCGATGCCGAGCGCGCCGCCCTGGAGCTGGCGGAGCAGGGCACCCGCATCGCCGACGCGGCCGGTGGGGTGCCGGACGAGGTGTGGGCGAACGCCGCCACGTACTACGACGAGGACCAGCTCGTCGCCCTGGTGGCCCTGATCGCCGTCATCAACGCGTACAACCGCCTGAACGTCATCGTCCAGCAGCCCGCGGGTGACTACCGGCCCGGCATGTTCGGCTGATCGCGCCCCCTGCGGCCGGGGCTTCCCCGGCCGCGGGGGACGGGCCGGAAACCATGAGGAATGCCGCGCGGACGTGCTCTCGCGTACCAGTCCGTACATTCCGTTCCGGCCCTGAACCGCTCCTTCCTGTTCGATTACAGTGCTTGCGCAGTCGCACCGGCAGGCCGGACGGAAGGGGCACGGTGAGCACAGGGACCACAGCTGTCTGGGGCCGTGCCCAGCAGCAGGACTTCCGCGGCCGAGTGCGGGGAGCACTGCTCGGCGGCGCCCTCGGGGACGCCCTCGGGGCCGGTGTCTCGGGGCTCACCCTGGAGGCGATACGCGCCGCCCACGGTGTGGACGGGGTGGCCGACTTCGTCCCCGCGCACGGCAGGCGCGGCGCCGTCACGGCCGTCACCCAGCTCACCCTCTTCACCGTCGACGGGCTGATCCGGGCCCAGGTCCGCCGGGACACCGGCGCCTGGCATCCACCGACCGACGTGCACCGCGCACACCTGCGCTGGGCGGCCACCCAGAGCGCCTGGGGGCCCGACGAACGCCGCAAGGACAACGGCTGGCTGGCCAGGGAGGAGTGGCTGTACACCCGCCGCGCCCCGACCCGGGAGTGCCTCGTCGGCTTCGGTGACGCCACGATGGGCACGCTCGCCGTGCCCAAGAACCCCGCCGCGCGGGACTCGGCGGCGCTCACCCGCTCCGCGCCCTTCGGGCTGCTCGTCGGCTGGGACCCCCAGCTCGTCCTCCAGCTGGCCGTCGAGTGCGCCGCACACACCCACGGCCACGCCACCGCGCAGCTCGCCGCCGGGGCCTTCGCCGTCATGGTGCACGGGCTGGCCCGTGGCGAGACCCTGGACGGTTCGGTCCAGCGCACCCTCGCCCTGCTCGCCGAACGCCCGGGCAACGAACAGGTCACCGAGGCGCTCCGGCAGGCCCTCGGCTCCGTACGGCAGGGGATCCCCGGGCCCGCCCTCATCGAGGCGCTCGGCGACACCGACTCGGCGGAGGAGGTCCTCGCCGTGGCGCTGTACTGCGCGCTGGTCGGCGAGGACGTACGCCATGGCTTGCGACTCGCCGTGAACCACTCAGGGCCGTCGGCGGCCACAGGAGCCGTGTGCGGGGCCCTCCTCGGGGCGCTGCACGGTGAGACGGCGCTGCCTCCGGCCTGGCTGGCGGAGCTGGAGGGGCGCTCGACCCTCCTGGAACTCTCCGACGACTTCGCGATGGAGATGACCCAGGGGCCCGCCCTGCACAGCCCGACCGCCGTCGCTCCGGGCTGGCTGGCCCGCTACCCACGGGACTGAGCGGGAGTCGGCGGGACCGAGCGTGCGGGTCCGGGAAGACAGAGGCGGGCGGGCGCCGCCGCGCCCGCCCGCCGTTCCCGCGCCCCCGTGTGCGGCGCGGTCAGTCCTTCACGCCCCCGGGAACCCCCGTGCTCTCCGGGCCGGGCCTCTGCGCGGGCACGGCTGCCGCCGCGACTCCGCCGTCCGGGCCCCCGTCGTCCGTGTTGATCGTCTCGATCAGTGCGTCGCGCTCCGGGGTGTCCTCGGGTTTGATGAACCCGATGACGATGTAGAGCACGAGGGAGATCGCCAGCGGCAGGGCCACCTGGTACTGGAGGGCGACGTCCGTCTTCACCGAACCGTCGAGGTTGTAGTTGGTGAAGAAGAAGGCGAGCAGTCCCGCCGCCCAGCTGGTGAGCGCCGCCGTCGGACCGGACCGGCGGAACCTGCGCAGCAGGCCCAGCATGAACGGGATGGCGATCGGGCCCATCAGTCCGGCCACCCACTTGATGACGACCGAGATGATGTCCTTGAACGTCGGCGAGTTGATCTGGGTCGCCAGCGCCATGGACAGGCCGAGGAACGCGAGCGTGGACAGCCGAGCGGCCATGAGTCCGCTGCGGTTGCTCCAGGTGCGGGCCGCCTTGGAGAAGACCGGTGCGATGTCCCGGGTGAAGACCGCCGAGATGGCGTTGGCGTCGGAGGAGCACATGGCCATCGTGTGCGAGAAGAAGCCGACGACGACCAGGCCCAGCAGTCCGTGCGGCAGCAGCTGCTCGGTCATCAGGGCGTAGCTGTCCGAGGCGTCGGGCTTCTTGGCCTCGACGAGCAGCGGGGCCACCCACATCGGGAAGAAGAGCACGACCGGCCAGACCAGCCACAGCGCGGCGGACAGATAGGCCGAACGGGTCGCGGAGCGTGCGGAGTCCGTGGCCATGTAGCGCTGGGCCTGGTTCCACATGCCGCCGTTGTACTCGAACGTCTTGATGAAGAGGTACGCCAGGAGGAAGGTCACCGTGTACGGGCCGGCCGTCGGCTCCGTGTGCCCCTCGGGCAGCTTGTCCCAGACCGTCCACAGTGAGCTGAAACCGCCGAGCTTGCTCATGACGATCACCAGCATGGCCAGACCGGCGAAGAGCTGGATGATGAACTGCCCGAGTTCGGTGAGGGCGTCGGCCCACAGCCCGCCGACCGTGCAGTAGACCGCCGTGATGGCACCGGTGATGAAGATGCCCTGGGTGAGGGTGATTCCCGTGAAGACGGAGAGCAGAGTGGCGATGGCGGCCCACTTGGCGCCGACGTCCACGATCTTCAGCAGCAGACCGGACCATGCCAGGGCCTGCTGGGTCGGGACGTTGTAGCGGTTCTTCAGATACTCCAGCGGCGAGGCGACGTGCAGTCGCGAGCGCAGTCGGTTGAGCCGGGGCGCGAAGAGTTTCGCGCCGATGCCGATACCGATCGCGATCGGCAGGGACCAGGTCACGAAGGACGTGACGCCGTACTGGTACGCGATGCCGGCGTAGCCGGTGAACATCACCGCGCTGTACCCGGACATGTGGTGCGAGATGCCCGACAGCCACCACGGCATCTTGCCGCCGGCCGTGAAGAAGTCGCTCACGTTGTCCACGCGCTTGTGCGACCAGAGTCCGATCGCGACCATCACACCGAAGTATCCGATGAGCACGGCCCAGTCGAGACTGTTCATGTGCCCCCTCCAGGGGTCCGCCTTGTGAACGGGAACGCACTTCGTCGGTACGGCCGTTCAGCGGGGCCCCGTGCGGGAACGGGACTTGGGGGATTGAACCGCCTGTCCGGGTTCACGGTCAAGGTTTTCTCGATCAGGGATGTGAACGCAGATCAGCAAGACGAACGATTTTACTTTTTATTGACCTTGCTAGGCGTTGTCGTGCACGTGATCGCGGCCACACGATGAGCGGGCACTTCGTCAGGCTGTGCAGGGATCCACGCAAGGCAGGGAAGGCCCGAGAACGCAGAACGACCGCACGGGATGCGGGTCCCGTGCGGCCGGAAAAGGGGGAAGCTGCACGACGTGACGCCTACACACTGATGGCGCCGAGCGCGCTGTCGTGCTGACTGCTGAGGTCGTGAGGTGTGCGGTACGTCGGGCGGGCCGCGCCGGGTCCGGTGGTGGGGCCGAGCCCCCTCGGCCAGGACGGCGGACCAGTCGAGAGGGCTCCTGGCGGTCGTGCGCGACCACCGGATGTGGTGCGGCGCGTGTGAAGCGACGTGCAGGTCAGGCGCTGACCGGGCCCGACGCGACGTCGCGCACGAAGGTGTTCCATGCTCCGGACACGAAGGAGAGCGAAGGGCCTTCGGGGGCCTTCGAGTCGCGTACGGCGATGGCCTGCGTGACGGGCGACTTCACTTCGACGCACGCCCCGTTGCCGCCGGAGTACGACGACTTCGTCCAGTTATCCGTAGCACCCTGAAGAATAGCCATGTTCACTCCGGTTCAGAGAGTTGATGTAAGTGGCACCAACTTCGTTCCTGTTGGCGTGATCGACGCTACTCGCCAACATCGCTTAGTGGTGGCGCCGTTCACTCGACCGGATGGCATATTCCGTGCGGGTCTTCCGCTGTGAGGTGGGGGCGGTGTATCTTCCCGCCCCCACCTCATCCGTGTGCGGTTTTCAGCGGGTATAGCCCTTGGCGATGTCACCGATGAACTGACGGGTCTGGTCCACGTTCAACGCCTGGGCCCGCAGGTGCTCGTACATGACGCTGTAGCGCTGTACGTCGTTCGCCTTCTCCAGGTAGAGGTCGCTGGTGACCCCCTCGATGTACACGACGCTGGAGTCGGCGGCGTCGGGGAACTCCAGAATGGCGTACTGGCCGTTGATGCCGGGGTGTGCCCCCATGTCGAAGGGCAGTACCTGCACGGTCACATGGGGCAGCTTGGACTGCTCGATGAGGTGCTCGAGCTGTTCGATCATGACCTGCTTGCCGCCGACGAGCCGGCGCAGCGCGGACTCGTCGATGACGGCCCACAGGCGCAGCGGGTGCTCGGGGGCGTTGACGCGGTCCTGGCGGCGGGCCCGGACGTTCACCCGCTTCTCGATGTCGGCCGGCGGCGCCTCGGGCAGTGCGCCGTTGATCAGGGCCTCCGCGTACCTCCGGGTCTGCAGCAGCCCGGGCACGACCTGGGGTTCGTACACCCGGAGCGACTCGGCATCGGTCTCCAGGCCGATGTACACGCTGTACGGGATGTCGCCGAAGGCGTGCCACCAGCCCTGCTGGCGGGAGTCCTTGGCCATCTGCATCAGCGAGTCGACGATGCGGTGGTCCTCGACCTCGTACACCCCGCAGAGATCGCGTACGTCGCGCTGGCTGATGGAGCGGCGGCCGTTCTCGAGCCGGCTGATCTTCGACTGCGAGACCAGCAGCCGCTCCGCCACCTCCTCGGCCGTCATGCCCTTGAGCTCGCGGAGGCGGCGCAATTCCTGGCCCAACCGGCGTCGCCTGACGGTGGGATTGACGTTGGTCGGCACGGAAACGGCACCTCCGGCTATGCAGCTTGTGTAGCTGTGCGTATCTGCTGCTCAGCAGATTGCCACCCGCGCCCCCGGGTCCGCTGGGAAATGACCACACGTAATCACCGCACGCAACAGCGCGGGGCAGCCGGTGGATCCGGCTGCCCCGCGCCTGGTGCGGCTCCCGAACCGGGTCATGGGGACGTCGGCGCGGCGGTATGCGGTGCTCCGCGCAAGTGTCCGCGCGGTCGTGCTGTCAGTGGACGGAGGTGTGCGCCATGCTGCCGCGACGCGTCTGCGCTTGCGGCTGCAACGGCACGCTCGCCGTCTGCTGATTGCGGCGTGGCTGGACGGCCACACCGTTCTGGACGTCCATCACGGCGTGAGCCACGAGACCGCCCATCGGGTCGTGTCTGATCAGGTCCCGGAGCCGGGAGCGCGATGAGCGCCCCTCGTTCCCGGGGTACAGGTGCTTGCCGAGTCCGACCGCGTGGGCCAGTGCGGCGAGCGCCGCGGTCCGCGGGTCCGGCGGTACGCCGGTGCGGATCGCACTGTCCAGCCGAGTTCTGATGTCCCGGCTGATCGCCGTGTCCGTCGCCTGGTAGCGAGTCGTCGGCAGCACCCCGCACATCTGGCCCGCCACGGCGTGAACCATGCCGCACCGCTCCAGATGGGCGAGATAGATCTGGCGAAGTCCCAGTCGGGGCCCGCCGATCCAGTGGACGGCCCGGACCGGACTGCCACGACGGCGCAGCAGTTCCAGTGCGGAGTCCAGAGTCGGATCTCCTGTCGGCCGTGGCATCACCACGGCGATACGATCCCCGTCAGGGGCTATCCGTCCTGCCAGAGCCAGCTCCACTAGCTGTGCCCCGGCCAGGCCGAGGTCGAGCGACTGCGGCTGCGCTGTGGTACCCGTGGTCGGGTCCAGAGCGAGCAGCAGGAGCTCCTCCGGAATTGTTCTGCGGCCCTTGCCCATCCATGCCTCCCCGCGTGGATGAGTGACAGGGTGACCCCTCTCACATTGGTCTGTCGAGGGTGCCTGGGTGCTTTGTAAGGGAACCGTTAGGTATGTCGTTCTCGTCTAGCGGCTCGGTCAAGGGTTCACACAGGACACTGGTAGATGGTTCGGGCAGTGCGGGCATGTCCCCGCGGCGCAACAAGGAGGTATCGGTGGCGGGCGAGTCCCCCGGCAAATCGGAGCAGCGGAAGTCGTCGGGGACGGCTGAGGAACGCGATCCGCGTCTCGCCGTGTTCCGCGAACCGTCCGCAGCGGCGGGCGCGAAAACGGCGGACGGCGTGACGGACGGCGCGGCGGGCGGCGGAGCGGACAGCAGGACCGCGGTCTTCCGTATGCCGTCCTCCGCGACGGCGGACGCCCCCGAGGGCGCCTCCGGCGCCTCCGAGGGCGCAGAAGGCCCTCAGGGGGCCTCCACGGCCCGCGAGGAGGCCGCAGGGGCCGAGGAGGCCGGCGTCGAGGCGGAGGACGCCGAGGCCGGTTCGGGTTCCGACGCCGATAGCGACGTCGGGGCGGACGCGGAGGGCGAGCCCGACGAGCGGCCGCAGGGCGCTTCCGGCTCCGACTCCGGCTCCGAGGCGGACGCCGGCGCCGGACCGGATGCATCGGATGCCGAGGCGCCCCCGACCGACACCCGGCTGCGTGCTGCGGTCGCGGCGTGGGTGGCGACCGGAACCGAGGACGGAACCGCGGGTCAGGGCGATAAGGCCGAGGGTCCGGCCTCGGACACGTCGTCCGAGGCCGCCGGCGACGCGTCCGGCGACAGCGGTGACGGCCAGGCCGCCGGCGACGGGAAGGCGGACAGCGCCGACGGCGAGACGTCGGAAGGTGCCGAGGCGGCGGCGACCGACGACGCCCCGGCGGCAGCCGACGACGCCGCGACCCCGGCCGACCGCGACAGCGAGAAGTCCACCGGCGCCGAAGCGCCCGACGAAACCGCCGAGCCCACCGGCGCCGAAGCGCCCGACGAAACCGCCGAAGCCGCCGAGCCCACCGGCTCCGCCGAGCCCACCGGCTCCGACGAGCCCACCGGCTCCGACGAGCCCACCGGCTCCGACGAGCCCACCGGCTCCGACGAGTCCGCCGGTACGGACGACGCGCCGGCCGCCGGTGCCTCCGGCGATGCTCCCCGGATCCCGAAGACCCGCGAGGAGACGTCCCCGGAGGAGGAGGCGGACGCCGCGTCCGACGGTCGAGGAATCGATCATCCGACCGCCGTCTTCAAGGCTCCGCGCGCCGAAGGCGTCGATCAGCCGACGACCGCGCTGAAGCTCCCGCCGAAGGCGACGGAGAAGGCGACGGAGAAGGCGACGGAGACCGGGCGGGAGGACGGGCGGAAGCCCGCCTCCTGGGCCGCCAAGCCCTCCGGCGCCACCGGGACCCCCGAGGCTCCCGCGGAGCGGACCAGCAAGTTCGTGCCGCTGCGCTCGGACGACGTACGCCCCGCGGGCGTGGTCGGCCCCACGGTCACCCCGGACGTCGCGGCAGGACCCGGTACGCCCGCGAGTCCCGGAGCCGGTCTCGTCGAGGCCGAGCGCACCAGGCAGCAGCCCATGCCGCCCAGGCCGCCGCTCGACCTCCTCGCCGAGCTGACGAACACCCCGCCGCCCCCGGAGACCCCGGTCCGCACCGCGGTCCGGCGGGTCAAGATCTGGACGCCGCTCGCCCTGCTCGTCCTGATCATCTTTGCGATCGCGCAGTCGGTGCGCCCGCTGCCCGCCCCCACCCTCACCCTCTCCGCCGACCCGACGTACACCTTCGCCGGCGAGAAGCTGGACATGCCGTGGCCGGAGGAGGGGCAGGGCGCCGTGGAGGTCGAGGGCGTCGGCACCATCGGCTCGTACGGCCAGGAGAAGTCCGCGCCGATCGCGAGCATGGCCAAGGTGATGACCGCCTACGTGATCCTGCAGGGGCACCCCATCACCGGCAAGCAGACCGGTGAGCAGATCACGGTCGACAAGCAGGCCGCCGAGGAGGCCGCGAACGCGGACGAGTCGACGGCGGGCATCAAGGAGGGCGACACGTACACGGAGCGCCAGATGCTCCAGATGCTGATGATCCCTTCCGGTAACAACGTGGCGCGACTGCTGGCCCGTTGGGACGCCACGACGGAGAAGGCGTTCGTCGCGAAGATGAACGCGGCCGCCGAGGACCTCGGCATGACCAACTCGACCTACACGGACCCCAGCGGCCTGAAGTCGTCCACCATGTCCACGGCCGCCGACCAGATCACCCTGGGCAAGGCCGTCATGCAGAACGACGTCTTCCGGGAGATCGTGAACATGCCGCAGGCCGAGATCCCCGGCGTCGGCAAGATCTACAACAACAACACCATCCTTCTGGAGCCCGGGGTCAACGGCATCAAGACCGGATCGTCGACCCCCGCCGGCGGCAACCTGCTCTGGACGGCTGACACCGTCATCGACGGCAAGACCCGCCGGATCATCGGTGCCGTGATGGGCGCCGACACCGACGGCACCCTGTACGCCAAGCTGGAGCGTTCCATCCAGAACAGCCTCAAGCTGATCCAGGCGGCGCAGAAGGGCGTCGACTCCGCCACCGTCGTCAAGAAGGGCCAGGTCGTCGGTCACGTCGACAACGGCTTCGGCGGGCAGACCCCCGTGGTCGCGACGAAGGACCTGAAGGCCGTCGGCTGGGGCGGGCTCGCCGTCGATCTCAAGCTGACCGATGGCGGCAGGACGCCCGCCCACGCGGCGGAGGCGGGCACCGTCGTCGGCGAGGTGACGGTCGGGACCGGGACGGGCAAGGTCTCGGCCCCGGTCGCCCTGCAGAGCGGGATGACGGAGCCGGGCTTCGGCGACAAGCTGACCCGCATCACCTGACCGGCCCGCTCCCTGCCCCCGGGCCACCCGGGGGCAGGGAGCGGACAGGGGCCGTCCGTCGATAGGGCAGCGCGGAGAAAAAGCCCCGTGCTAGCGTCCCGAAGGCAACGGATGGGTGCCGGGACGCGCCCTCCGGGCACGGGTGGGGCCCGTGCGGCGCATGGACGGTTCGGCAGGCCGGGCAAGGACGGGGAGAGTCGCAGTGACCACCGCTGAGCCGACACGGGCGGACACGGAACCGACTGCCGAAGGCGTCTCCGTCCGGATCCCGGCCCAGGCCGCCGGAGACAACGGCGGCACCGACGGTTCGATACGGGGCCGCCTCCGGCGTCACCCGGTCCTCCTCACGACCGCGGTCGCCGCGGCCGTGCACCTCCTGTGGTTCTTCTTCTTCGCCAACAGCGGTGGCGACATCGCCGCCCAGGACGCGTGGGCCGAGTTCGTCGGCCGCCATCCCGGCACGGCGTACAACCTGGCCTGGTACGGGGGCATGCACCCGGTCTCGTACAGCGTGGTGTCGCCCTACCTGATGTCGGTGCTCGGCGTCCGTACGACGATGATGGTCGCCGGCACGGTGTCCTCGGCGCTCACCGCCCTGATCCTGGTGCGGGTGCCCGCCGTCCGTAACCCCCTCGCGTGCGCACTCGCCGGGGTCTTCGCGTACCTCTGCAACGCCCTCTCCGGCCGGGTGACGTTCGGGCTCGGCATGATGTTCGCGCTCGGTGCCGTCGCCGCGGTCTTCTGCTGGCCTCACCGCTGGCGGTACAGGCGGTGGGCGAAGGCCGGTGTCGCCGCGCCGCTGGCCGGCCTCGCGACGGCGGGCAGCCCGGTCGCCGGACTGTTCCTCGGCGTGGTCGCGGCGGCGCTCTTCCTGAACAAACGGCGCCCCGGCGCGTACGCGGTCGGCCTGCCGCCCGTCCTGGTCGTGGCCCTGTCCTCGTGGTGGTTCCCCTTCTCCGGTACGCAGCCGATGTCGTTCGGGACCCTGTCACTGCCGTTCCTCTTCGCCGTCCTGGTGTTCTTCCTCGTGCCTCGGGACTGGCACACCGTGCGCACGGCCGCCGCCGTGTACGGAGTGGGGACGCTCCTCACGTACGTCATCGACTCGCAGATCGGGTCGAACGTGTCGCGCATGGCGATGCTGTTCGCCGGTGTCGCCCTGCTGGCCGCGCTGCCCTACACGGCCCCGCGTACCCGTCGCTGGTACGCCCTGGTCCTCGCCTTCGCCGGACTGAACTTCTGGATCGGCTTCAAGGGCGTCGACGACATCGTCCGCACGGCACCCACCGCCTCCTGGAACCGTGAACTGGCCCCGCTGGTCAACCAGCTGCAGAACGCCGGGGCGGAGCGGGGCCGGGTCGAGGTGGTGCCCGCCAGCAGTCACCGTGAGGCCTCGGCGCTCGCGCCGTACGTGAACCTGGCCCGCGGCTGGAACCGGCAGGCCGACATGAAGCGCAACCCGCTCTTCTACGACGACACCCTCGACGCCGTGAACTACCGCGAGTGGCTGGACCGCTGGGCCGTGCACTACGTGGTGCTGCCGACCGGGAAGCCGGACTCCGGGGGTGAGCAGGAGGCCGCGCTCGTCGAGGAGGGGCAGCCCTATCTGCAGGCGGTCTGGAGCGACGCCAACTGGAAGCTGTTCCGGGTCCTGGACCCGGTACCGCTCGCCGACCCGCCCGCGACGGTGGAGAAGGCCGGCGACGACGAGCTGACGATCCACGTGCGGTCGGCGGGCCGCGTCCTGATCCGGATCCCGTACTCCCGGTGGCTCGCCGTCGTGGACGACGAGGGCAAGGCCGTGGAGCGGCCCCAGGAGACGGAGGCGTCCAAGCTGCGCTCGGCGGAGGACGGGAGCGCCCCGAAGGACTTCACCAACGCCCACGGCTGCCTGATCAGGGTGGAGGAGGACGGCGACGGCGACGAGTGGACCGAGCTCCTCGCACCACGTCCGGGTGTCTACCGCCTCGCGGCGCCGTACCAGCTGCAGCCGGGCACCCCGTGCCCCGAGGAACTGCGGCAGTAGGCCGGGGGGCAAGGCCCCCGGCGCCGCGTCACCGGACGAACGGGCTGTCCCGTTCCGTCAGGTGGGCGGCGGGACCGGCGGCCCTGAGGACGACGTCCAGGGCGAGGTCCGGGTCGGAGTCGTAGCATCCGGCGGCCCAGGCGGCATTGGCCTCGATGACCGCCCACCGCCCCGCGTCGGTGAGCCCGACGTCGACGACGATCGCGGACGGCAGGGTGTTCCCGGCGACGGCGAGCAGCTCCGTACCGAACGCGTGTGCCGCGGTGGACAGGGGAGCCGGAGCGAGCCGTCCCGCCATGGCGTACCGGCTGCCGGTGTGTATCCGCCCGTCGAGCAGATACAGCCGGTACTCCTCGCCGAACGCGACGACATCGCTCACCAGCACCACCGTCTCCGGATCGACCGCGTCCGGCCCGGGCAGCCGGGACCCGTCCGTGTAGACCAGGGCCGGAATGCTCTTGTCGTTCGGCGACTTGACGAACACGGGGCGGCGCAGACCGTACGCCTCGCGGATGGGCACCGCGCGGATCTCGCGCCGGACCAGTGCGGCGGGCAGCCGGGCCAGCCAGTCGGCGGGGGCCTCGAGCGGGGCGATGCCCAGCGCCGGGGCCACGGCGTCGGCGAAGGAAGGACCGGCGTGCAGATGCGCGCTCCCGCCGCACAGCGCCTCGGGCACCGTGTGATCCGGCAGTTGCACGGTCCGCAGACCCCGTCGCCGCGCGGTGTCACGCAGGAGCAGGGCGGAGGCGGTGAGACGCGGCGGGAGTACGAGCGGCATGGCACGCATCCTGCCGCAGCGGGACGGGGCGGTCCCACCGGATATCGCTCGACAGCCCGTGCCGGGTCGGGCTTGCACGGGCTGTCGAGCGCAGACGGGACGAAGACCGACGCCGCAGGTGTCGAGCCAGGGGTCACGGGCAGCAGGCGCTGTGCTTCTGCCCGGTCATGGAGTCGGCGTCCGCCTTGACGACGTACACCTCCCACGGTTCCTGGCCGGGGCCGTGGACCCAGACCTTGTCCTGGAGGGCGTAACAGCAGGTGGTGTCGTTCTCGACGTCGGTCGTCAGCCCTTGGTCCGCGAGGCGGGCGGTGGCGTCGTGGACGGCGTCGGTGGTGGCGACCTCCACGCCGAGGTGATCCAGGCGGGTGTCCACGTCCGGTGCGCCCTGGACGAGGACCAGCTTGAGCGGTGGATCGGTGATGGTGAAGTTGGCGTATCCGTCGCGCAGTTTGGCCGGTTCGGTGGCGAAGAGCTTGCTGTAGAAGGCGATCGAGGCGGGGAGGTCGGGGACGCGGAGGGCGAGCTGTACGCGTGACATGACGATCCTCCTGACATGGGTGGACGTACCCGGCCGGCATCGGCCGGGACGCGGTGGTTCAGGACCCGCAGCAGCCGCCGGCGGCCGGGTCCCCGGCGGTTGCGGCCGGCAGGGCGGATCCGACGCCGAGCCGCACGGGAGCGGGCGCCGGAGCGCAGCAGCCACCTTCGTCGGCCTGCCCGGTGGCGGCCGGGTCGTCGAAGAGACCGGCGCCGCCGCACACTCCGGTCTCGGGGAGGGTGAGTTCGACGCGGTCGGCGGACTCGGTGTCGCCCGCGATGGCGGCGGTGACGGAGCGGACCTGTTCGTAACCGGTCATGGCGAGGAAGGTGGGGGCGCGGCCGTAGGACTTCATGCCGACCAGGTAGACGCCCTGTTCGGGGTGGGACAGCTCGCGGTGACCGTGCGGGTAGACGGTGCCGCAGGAGTGCTGGTTCGGGTCGATGAGCGGGGCCAGCTCCACCGGCGCCTGCAGACGCTCGTCCAGGCCGAGGCGGAGCTCGGAGAGGAAGGAGAGGTCGGGGCGCAGGCCCGTCAGGACGATGACCTCGTCCACCGGGTCGAGGCGCCGGCCGTCCTCACCGACGAGGACCAGGCGGTCGCCGTCGGTGCGCTCGACCCCTTCGGTGCGGAAGCCGGTGACGGCGTCGGCGTACCCGTGGTCGACGGCGGCCTTGGCCGCCAGGCCCAGTGCGCCACGGGCGGGGAGCTGGTCGGCGGCGCCGCCGCCGAAGGTGGAGCCGCTGATGCCGCGGCGCAGGACCCACACCGAGTGGGTACCGGGCGCGTCCTTCGCCACGTCGGCGAGGGCGGCCAGGGCGGTGAACGCGGAGGCCCCGGAGCCGATGACAGCGGTGCGCCTGCCGGCGTACCGGGTGCGGACGGCCGGGTCCCTGAGGTCGGGGACACGGTAGGAGATCCGGGCGGAGGCGGCGTGCTCGCCCAGGGCGGGCAGCCCGTCGGCGCCGATCGGGCCCGGGGTGGACCAGGTGCCGGACGCGTCGATCACGGCGCGGCCCAGGATCCGCTCCTCGGTGCCGTCGGTGAGCGTGAGGCGGACGGTGAAGGGCTGCTGCTCCCGTTCCGCGTCGACGACGCGGTCGCGGCCGAGGCGGGAGACACCGGTGACGGTGGCGCCGTAGCGGACCATGTCCCCGAGGAGATCGGCGAGGGGCTGGAGGTACTGCCCGGCCCAGTCCCCTCCCGTCGGGTAGGTGCCCGCGTCGGGCGCGGTCCAGCCGGTCGGTGCGAGGAGCTTCTCGGCCGCCGGGTCGACGAGTTCGCCCCAGGTGGAGAACAGCCGTACGTGCGCCCAGTCGCGCACAGCGGTGGCGGCGGTGGGCCCGGTCTCCACGACGAGCGGTTCGATGCCGCGCTCGACCAGGTGGGCGGCGGCCGCCAGTCCGGCGGGGCCGGCGCCGATGACGACAACCGGAAGGTCTGCGGTGATGGTCATGGCAGTGATGTCCTCCGGGGTGAGCGACCGCGCCCGGCCGCTGTTTCGATTGCTGTCTATATCTGCAGCTTGCCACTCGCATCGACGAGTGTCAACATAGATGCATGTCGAAATACGAGGGTGTGGAGTTGTCGGTCCTGGAGCCTGATCCCGTGGTGCCGTGCTGCCCGCCGATCACCGCCGGGGAGCTGTCGCAGGCCGACGCGGAGAAGATGGCCGTGATGTTCAAGGCGCTGTCCGACCCGGTCCGGCTGCGCCTGTTCTCCAAGGTCGCCTCCCACCCGGGCGGCGAGGCGTGCGTGTGCGACATCTCCGACGTCGGCGTCTCGCAGCCGACCGTCTCCCACCACCTGAAGAAGCTGCGCGAGGCCGGGCTGCTGACCTCCGAGCGGCGCGGCACCTGGGTCTACTACCAGGTCGCCCCGTCCGTCGTGGCGGCCATGTCCGCCATGCTCGACCTGCGGAGCTGACCTCCGGCGCGCGCCTGCCGCGGGTCAGTCGGCGGAGGGGAACTTCTCGCGCCAGGCCAGTGCCACGTACACGAGTCCGATCAGGACGGGGACCTCGATGAGGGGGCCGACCACCCCGGAGAGTGCCTGGCCGGACGCGACGCCGAAGGTGGCGATGGCAACGGCGATGGCCAGCTCGAAGTTGTTGCCCGCGGCGGTGAAGGCCAGGGTCGTGGTGCGGTCGTAGGCCAGCCCCAGGGCCTTGCCGAGGAGGAAGCTGCCGAAGAACATGACCGCGAAGTAGACGAGCAGCGGCAGCGCGATGCGCACGACGTCCAGCGGCTGCGAGGTGATGGTCCTCCCCTGGAGCGCGAAGAGGATGACGATCGTGAACAGCAGGCCGTACAGGGCCCAGGGGCCGATCCTGGGCAGGAACTTCGCCTCGTAGGACCGGCGGCCCATCTTCTTCTCGCCGATGCGGCGGGTGAGGAACCCGGCCAGCAGCGGGATGCCGAGGAAGACGACGACGTTCAGCGCGATGTGCCACACGGGGACGTCGAGGCCCTGTCCGTTGCCGAGGCCCAGCCACTGCGGCAGCAGGTCGAGGTAGAACCAGCCCAGTACGCCGAACGCGACGACCTGGAACACGGAGTTGAGCGCGACGAGCACGGCTGCGGCCTCACGGTCGCCACAGGCGAGGTCGTTCCAGATGATGACCATGGCGATGCAGCGGGCGAGCCCGACGATGATCAGGCCGGTGCGGTACTCGGGCAGGTCGGGGAGGAAGATCCACGCGAGGGCGAACATGACCGCGGGTCCGACGATCCAGTTGATGACCAGCGAGGACACCAGCAGCTTGCGGTCGCCCGTGACGGTGTCCAGCTTGTCGTAGCGGACCTTGGCCAGTACCGGATACATCATGACCAGCAGGCCGAGCGCGATCGGCAGGGAGATGCCGCCGACCTCGATCCTCGCCAGCGCGTCGTCCATCCCGGGGATCAGCCGGCCCAGCCCCAGGCCGAAGGCCATGGCGAGCAGGATCCACACCGCGAGATAGCGGTCGAGGGTGGAGAGCTTCTGGACGATCGAGTCGTCGCCACCGGTCCGACCGGTGGCGGGGGCCGTCGTGGTGCGCTCGGTGGTCACGGGCAGGCCCTCTTGTTCCCGGAGGCGCTGCGAGCGGACTCGGCCAGCGCCGCGAACTGCTCGGAGAGGCCGGCGAGGACCTCGGGGCGCAGCTTGTAGTAGGTGAAGCGGCCGCACGGCTCGGTCTCCACCACGCCGGCTTCGCGCAGGATCTTCATGTGGTTGGAGAGGTTGGTCTGCTTCGCGCCGGTCTCCTCGACCAGGTGCGTCGTGCAGAGGGTCTCGCGCGCCAGCAGGGTCACGATCCGGAGGCGGAGCGGATCGCCCAGCACCCGGACCAGATCAGGATCGACTGAAGTCAGCATGCACTGATACTGTCACATCATTATCCGCTGATACCAGCGAGGGCTGAAGTCATCGGCGGCTGGTCCGTCGACCGACGAGAGAGAACGATCACCATGGCAGAGTCCTCCGGCAAGCCGTCCGTCCTGTTCGTCTGCGTCCACAACGCCGGCCGCTCCCAGATGGCAGCCGCCTGGCTGGCCCACCTGGCCGGGGACCGCGTCGAGGTCCGCTCCGCCGGCTCGGATCCCGGCGCCTCCGTCAACCCCGCAGCGGTCGAGGCGATGGCGGAGGCCGGCATCGACATCTCCGCGGAGACCCCGAAGATCCTCACCGTCGACGCGGTCCGCGAGTCCGACGTGTGCATCACGATGGGCTGCGGCGACACCTGCCCCGTCTTCCCGGGCAAGCGCTACCTCGACTGGCCGCTGGAGGACCCGGCCGGCCAGGGGGTGGCAGCCGTCCGCCCCATCCGCGACGAGATCAAGGTGCTGGTGGAGGGCCTGATCGAGGAGATCGCACCGGAGGGCGCGGCCTGAACGGGGGGAGTGGGGTGACGGCTCAGCGGAGTCGTTGACGCGGCCTGCCGCGAGGCGGCGTCCACTGCCACTTCGTGGCACCGGGTGCACAGGGCGGTACGCGGGGTCCACGCCGTTTCTCGTCACCTGGGGTGTCGCGAGTGCCGGTTCGACCGTCGACGCACGGTGAAGAGGCAGGCGAGCATGCCGAGGGCCCAGGCGATCAGAAGGGCACCCCACAGGGGCATGGTCACCATCGGTATCAGCAGGCGGATCTCGACACTCGAGCGGTTCTCGAAGATGAAGACCAGGGCGATCGCGGTGATCACGGCGAACGGTATGAGCCGGCGGACGCCGGGCCGGGAGAAGAACGGGTCGTGCGTCTTGTCTGTGCTGGTCCGAGTCATCACGAGTCTCTCCCTCACGGTCCCCCACACTCAGCGTCCTCTTCCCTCACGGAACACGCCACCGAGGTGACCGCGGCGGCCCTTCTCCTCCGCCTCGCCGAGATGCGGGTGCTCAACGAGCGGAAGCGCCGGTGCCGGCCGTGTCGGCCTGTTCCGCCCGACCGTGACCGCTCAGGACCAGTTCCTTCGCTCTGCGGAACCCTTCGTCGGTTCACGGCGCCTCGGACGCCGGCACGTGCAGGCCCAGGTGCCTGACCGCGCGAGGGGCAGGCCGGCACCGAAGACCCGGGTCACCCGCCAGGGGTGATCCCGTCACTCCGTCGGGGCCGTGAGATGGCATACGGGCACGAGCGGTCCGCCGGCCCCGGACGAGCCGAGAGACGTGAGATGAGCGATATGACCGCAGGTGACAGCGGCCGAGCCCCGTCCGGGCCGACCCCTCCTCGCGGGCTCCGGGGCCCCGCGGAGCCGGAGGCCGGGACATGACCATGCCCAGCGCCTTCACCGCGTCCCTGCCACCGGCCGAGCGGGCCGCGTACGGCCGGAAGGCCCGCAAGCGGGCTTCGCGTTCGTGTCACGGCTGGTACGGAACGGGGCAACGGGGAGTCGACGCGATCCACCTGCTGGAGCACCAGTCCGGTGAGCGTGTCCCCGCACTGGTACCGATCCGCTACGGCCGCATGCTGGAGTCGCCGTTCCGCTTCTACCGCGGTGCGGCGGCGGTGATGGCAGCGGACATGGCACCGCTTCCCGACAGCGGGCTGCAGGTACAGCTGTGCGGGGACGCCCACCCGCTGAACTTCCGGCTCCTGGCCTCACCGGAACGCCGCTTGGTCTTCGACATCAACGACTTCGACGAGACCCTGTCCGGACCGTTCGAGTGGGACGTCAAGCGCCTGGCGACCGGACTGGTGATCGCGGCCCGGGCGAACGGATTCTCGACCAAGGAGCAGAACCGCACCGTGCGGTCCTGTGTGCGGGCCTACCGGCAGCGGATGCGTGAGTTCGCCGGCATGTCCACCCTCGACGTCTGGTACGCCCAGGACGATGCCGACCATGTGCGGCGACTGCTGGCGACGGAGGCGGGGAAGGAGACAGAAGGGGCGGATCACCGTCTTCGCGATGCCGCTGCGAAAGCCCGTACGCGGACCCATGCGAAGGCGTTCGCCAAGCTCACCCGCGTCACGGCCGAGGGCCGGCGCATCACACCGGACCCACCGCTGATCACCCCGCTCGGCGATCTGCTGGCCGACCCGTCCGAGGCCGGCCGGGAGGAGGAGCTGCGGTCCGTCGTGAACGGCTACGCACGGACGCTGCCGTCCGAGCGCCGTCACCTGCTGCGCCACTACCACCTGGTGGACATGGCCCGGAAGGTCGTGGGTGTCGGAAGCGTCGGCACCCGCTGCTGGGTGCTGCTCCTGCTCGGCAAGGACGACGACGATCCGCTGCTGCTCCAGGCCAAGGAAGCCTCGGAGTCGGTGCTGGCTGCCTACACGGCCGGGGAACGCTACAACAACCAGGGCCGCCGGGTGGTGACCGGACAACGTCTGATCCAGACCACCAGCGACATCTTCCTCGGCTGGACCCACGTCACCGGCCTTGACGGAAAGGGCCGGGACTTCTACGTGCGCCAGCTGTGGGACTGGAAGGGCATCGCGCGACCGGAGACCATGGGGCCGGACCTGCTCTCCCTCTTCGGCCGGCTCTGCGGGGGCTGTTTGGCGCGAGCCCACGCCCGCTCGGGCGACCCCGTCGCGCTGGCCGCCTACATGGGCGGCAGCGACCGCTTCGACCGCGCACTCACCGAGTTCGCCCAGTCCTACGCCGACCAGAACGAACGCGACCACGAAGCCCTGCGGGCGGCCTGCCGATCCGGCCGGATCACGGCCGGACAGCTGTGAGACCGGCCCGAGAAGGACGTCCGCGCCGGCGCGGACGTCCTTCGGCGTCACTCCGGAAGTTGCCGCATCTCCAAGACGTGCAGGCCGAGGGACTGGCAACGCGTCAGCAGCCCGTAGAGGTGGGCCTCGTCGATGACCGTGCCGAACAGGACGGTCTGGCCGGACATCACCACGTGGTCCAGTTCCGGAAAGGCGTTGGCCAGCGTCTGCGACAGGTGTCCCTCGACTCGGATCTCGTAACGCACGAGCGGTCCTTCCACCGGACGGGCTCCGGACACCGCCCGGGGTGCCGTCAGGGACGGTGCTCTCCAGGACGATCATCCGCCTCGTCGCCTTCCGGCGACCTCACCCGGTACAGGTGACCGGGAGCGCCGGGTTCAGTGCGTCAGGACGACCTTGACGGCGACGATCACCAGGCCGAGCAGTACGTTGACCGACGCGGTGGTCACCATCAGCCGCCGTGAGGCACCCGCGCGGTGTGCCGCGGCGACGGACCAGCCGACCTGTCCGGCGACGGCGACGGACAGCGCCAGCCACAGGGCGCCCTGGACGTCCAGCTCCAGCAAGGGGCTGACGGCGATGGCCGCGGCCGGCGGTACCGCGGCCTTGACGATCGGCCACTCGTCACGGCACACGCGCAGGATCACTCGACGGTCCAAGGCGTGCTGGGTGAGGCGTGCGCCGAACAGCTCGGCATGGACATGGGCGATCCAGAACACCAGGCTGGTGAGCAACAGCAGGAGGACCGACTCGGTTCGGGGGAAGGACCCCAGGGAGCCCGCGCCGATGACGACGGAGGCCGCGAGCATGGAGCCGTAGACGCCGCCGGTGTAGTCCGTGCGTGCCCGGTGGTCGGCCCGGCGCTCCCGCCGGTCCGTGGTCCGCCCGGCCCCGATCATGCCTCTGGACATCAGCATCCCCTTCCGGGCTCAGCTCGCTGATCCGGTCGTCCCCGCCGGGCCGGCGCCGTGGGCGGGCTCGGGCGGGCGGCCTGCCCGGCCGGCCGGCAGATGGGTGGTGACCAGGAAACTGGCGAGCGCGACGCCTCCCGTGGCGAGAATCGCCGCCTTCAGCCCGTCCAGTTGAGCGGAGGCGTAGGAGTCGGTGACGGCATCGACTTCGGGCGGCGGCAACCCGGCCCGCTCGGCCGCGGAACGCACCTGCTCGGTGGAGACGAAGGTGATGCCGGCCTGCAGGCGGACCCCGACCTGTTCGCGGGCGGCCGGGGACAGCCGCGGGTCGTCCGCGACCTGGGTGGTGAAGGCGTTGGCCAACGCGCCGACCAGGATCGAGCCGATGAGCGCCGTGCCCAGCGCCGAACCGAGGTTCTGGGCCGTGAACTGAAGCCCTCCGGCCTCGCTTCGCTCCTCCTCGCCTACGCCGGACTGGACGATGTTGCCGAGCTGCGAGGCGAGGAGACCGACGCCGACTCCCAGCACGGCCATGGCCCCGGCGAACTGCGCGTCGTCGACGACCGGGTCGATGGTGGCCAGCAACCACACGACGGCCGCCGCCAGGATCACCAGGGCGAGCCGCACCACCCGCCGTGGTCCCACCGTGCGTCCCAGCGAGGATCCGCACAGGGAGGTCGCCAACATGGCGGCGGACACGGGAAGCAGGCGCAGCCCCGTCTCGAAGGCGTCGAAGCCCTGCACCACCTGCAGATACAGGGGGATGGCGAAGAACAGGCCGAGCAGGATCAGGTTCTGACTCAGGAGCATCGTCAGGCCGGAGCGCAGCACGGGCCTACTCAGCAGAGCCAGGTGTACCAGAGGGTCGGCACCTCGGCTCTCCCGCCGCCGTTCCCAGGACCGGAAGACGGCCAGCACGGCGACCCCGGCGCCCACGACGAACAATGTGGGGGAGAGACCGAAGACGGTGAAGGGTGGGTTGCGGGGCTCCACCCAGCCCCAGCTGCTGCTCTGCAGAACCCCGAGCACGCCCAGAGCCAGACCGGTGGCGGACAGTACCGCGCCGGCCCCGTCCAACCGGGGCCGGTGTCCAGCCGGGGCGGGCGTCGCGATCACCCGCCGGCACAGCAGCACGGCCACGACGACCAGGACCTCGCCGGCGAAGACCAACCGCCAGGTGAGGTACGTCGTCATCCAGCCGCCGAGCAACGGGCCGACCGCGATACCCGCCCCGGCGAGGCCGCCGATGACCGCGTAGGCGACGGCCCGGTCCCGTCCGCGGTACGACTCCGCGACCAGGGCCGCCATGGCCGGCAGCACCATGGCCGCACCGAGCCCTTCGATGACGGACCATCCCAGCGTGAGCACCCACAGCGTGGGCGCCACGGCGGTCACGGCCGACCCGAGACCGTAGACGGCCAGCCCCAGGAGAAACATCCGGCGTCGCCCCAGGACGTCACCGCACCTGCCGCCGACGAGCATGAAGGCCGCCATGACCAGTGCGTACAGGGTGATGACGGCCTGGATGGCGGTGACCTCCGTGTCGAAGTCCTCGACCAACTGGCTGATCGACACGTTCATGACGGAGGTGTCCAGCACCATCAGGAACTGGGCCGCACCCAGGACCACCAGTGCCCGCCAGTGCTTCACGTCATCCCACCTCGCCCGGTCGGCCCGGTGCGCCGGGGCGGAGGCGGTCCGGCGGCGACCGGCCGCGCGCCGCGCCACTCCCGTCACCGCTCCGGCGTACGTACCTTCCATCGGAGCCGACTGCGGCGCCCTGTGCCTCACCCCTTACGGGGGAAGGCCGCCCCGGCACGCTTGCCGCGAGCAGGGCGCACGCACCTCAGGTGCCCTGTCACAGCAGGCCGAGGTCGCGCGCCCGGTGTACGGCGTCGCTGCGCCGGTTCACGGCCAGTTTCCGGTACGCGCTCTTGAGGTGGGTCTTCACCGTGTTGACCGACACGTACAGGTCGGCTGCGATCTCCTCCGTGGTCATCATGCGGGCCAGCCGGCGCAGGACGTCGCGCTCGCGTGTGCTCAGCTCCACCGCCACCAGGGGTGCGGGACCAGGTGCGGTCCTGAGTCGTTCACCGTGCCGCCGCCGCGGTCGGTCGGTCGCGAGCCAGTCCTGGGCCAGTTCGTGTAGCGAGTCCGTGGCCAGCAGCGGCTTGATCCAGTCCCCAGCTCGGAGGAAGGGCCGCCGAAGGCGCTCGCGCCGGGCATCGAGAAGGGCCCGCGTGACGAGCGCGCGGGCGGTGGCCGAGTCGCCCGACTCCTGCGCCGACCGGGCCCGCACCAGCGTCGCACCCACCCTCACCACCGGGCCGGTGCGTTCCTCGGCACGGATGGTGCCGAGCAGGTCGATGGCGGCCTGGGGGCGTCCTGCGGCGATCTGGATCGCCGCCGCTTCCACGGCGCACACCGGCTGGTCGCCCGAGACGCCGTGAAGAAACCGCACGGCTTCGTCCGGCCGTCCTTCGGCCAGACGCGCGGCAGCGCGGACGACTGCCGCGTGGCTCTCCGCCCAGGGGGACACCACGGCCGCGGATACGTCCGGCGCCGCCGTCTCGACGGCGGCGCACAGGTCGCCACTGTCGAGGAGAAGGCGCGACGCGACGAGCGCCCGCCCCGCCGTCGCCACCGGATCGTGCTCCCGCGCCGGAAGCCCGGCCGTCGAGTCGAGCAGGCTCCGGGCCCGAGCCAGCTCTTGGCGGTCCACGGCGACCGCGGCCAGGACCAGTCGGCCGAGGCCCGCACCGGGAGGCTTCGGCAGGCCCGCACGCTCCCCCTCCGACACCGCGGCCAGGGCCCTGCGCTCCGCCCGGCCGAGCCAGCCGTTCAGGTAGTCGAGCAGGGCCAGGTGCCCCATCGACTCCGCACGGGGCAGGACGGTGGCGGCCCCGCTCGGGACCGCCCCGGCCACGCGGGTGAGCAGGGCGCGCGCGTCCTCGAAACGCCCTTCCCACAGACGCGCGGAACCCACATGTGTCATCAGCAGCGCGGTCAGTTCCGGGTGCTCGTCCAGCAGGCGGTCCGGTACGTCCCGTCGGAGCTCCTCGGCAGCCACAGCGGCCTGCTCGGCCCTCGGCGGACATCCGGTGAGCCGGGCGGCGAGCGCTTCCAGCAGCGCGCAGCTCAGCCGTGCCGTTGCCGGGCCGGGAGAGCCGTCGGCGTCCGACAGCTGCTCCTGTGCCCGCCGCAGGCGGACCAGGCCATGATCGAGGTCGCGCCGGGCCAGGGCGCCGGCCGCCCGCACGAGGTCGCTCGCCGCGCTTCCGGCTTCGGGCGACATTCCGGCGAAGAGCTGAGCCAGAGCGTCCGAGCGCAGGCCCGTGAACAGCTGGCCGATCGCGAGGTCGTCGACGAGGGCGCCGGCGGCCAGATCCCAGTCGCCGCCGGCGGCGCCATGGGTGAGCGTCTCCGCGAGGAAGCCGGAACGGCGCAGCCACCGCGCGGCCCGCAGGTGCAGTTCCGGCTCCACACCGGGCATGCGTTCGCGCAGGTGAGCCCGCAGTATCTCCCGGAAGAGCGGGTGCATCCGGTACCAGGAGTGCCCGAGCCGCTCGATGAACGCGTTCTCACGGTGCAGCCCGGCCAGGAGGGGTTCGGCGTCGGTCCGCAGGGTCAGGGCGTCGGCCAGGCCGGGACAGAACCGGTCCAGGACGCTGACGCGCAACAACAGGTCCTGGGTCTCCTGCGTCCTGCCCCTGAGTACCTCGGCCAGCAGGAAGTCCGCGACCGTGCTGTGACCCGCCTCGAACTCCTTCAGATAACGCTCGGGGTCGGTGCTCTCCCGGGCCGCCAGAGCGGACAGGCGCAGCCCGGCAGCCCAGCCCTGGGTGCGCTCCACCAGGGCGGACGCGGCGTCCACGGGCAGGCGCAGTCCGTGCAGTCGCAGCAGCGTGTCTGCTTCAGCGGTGGTGAAGGACAGCTCGGCGCCGCGAATCTCGGTCAGCTCGCCGGCGGCCCGGTAACGGTGCAACGGAAGCAGCGGTTCGATGCGGGTGACGAGGACGAGACGCAGTCCCTGTCCGGAGTGGCGCAGGACGAAGTCCAGCTGTTCCGCGACCTCGGGGGCGGTCATCCGGTCGTACTCGTCGAGCACGAGGACCACGGGGCGGTCGCGGGCGTTCAGCTCGGCGGCGAGCGAGGTCAGCAACCCGCGTCCTACGCCGCCGGAGTCCGCAGGAGCTCCGGCGACGCCGGTCACCCGCGCCCCGCAGGTACGCAGCGCTTCGAAGACGTAGGCCCAGAAGACCCCGGGCCGATGGTCCCCGGCCTCGACCGTCAGCCAGGCGACCGGCTCCCGCAGCCCGTCGGCCCAGTCGGCCGCCAACAGGGTCTTCCCTGCCCCGGCGGCGCCGTTGACCAGCGTCAACGGCGTCCTGAGACCGTGGTCGAGATGGTCGACGAGCCGCTGCCGCCGCAGGAACGTGGCCGACCGCGTGGGAAGGGCGAACCGAGTACGCAGGAACGGATCCCCACGGGGGTCGGCGCACGGGACGGTGAGGCTCGGGGCGTCGTCGTCGTTCTCGGCCGTGGCGCTCACCACCCTGTCCGTCAGCTTCGCGTGCGGGCAGCGCTGTCTCCTCACAGCATCCCAGCACTCCCACGTCGGTGCGCGGCACGCCGCCACGCAGGCAGGATCAGGCGCCGCTCACGCGCCGCGCGCGCCCCTGCTTCCGCCCTGGGCTCGCACCTGGACATCGCCCGAACCCAACCGCGGCTGCCGGCCCGGCCCCGGGACGGTCGAGACCACTACCGGAAACGGGTCCGCCGGCTCCTGGCCTCGTACGTGCGGTGAACGGGAGCCGACCATGACAGCACGACGACGGGTCGGCCCTCGCACCGAAGCGCCGCCACATCCTGAGGCCGGGTCAGAAGATCGGCGTATGCGCTTGGATGTCGGCGAGACCTTCTTCCATGGTCAGCGACGGCAGCACGCGGACGCGGTTCCAGTGAGGGAGGCGAGCCTCCAGCAGGAAGCGGTCGACATTCTCGGCCGTGTCGGACCGCACGACCACGACGATCGTGTGCTCACGGTTGACGAAGGGACCGGCCACGATGTCGACGCCTGCCTTCTGAGCGAGGTTAGGCATGTCGGGAGCGGTCTTGAGCATCAGGTCACGCGTCGTCGCGTTGGCGGTCGGACAGACTTCGGGATCATGGGTCGCGAGCAGGACGAAGTGCATCTCAGGGCTCCCTTGCGCTCGAGGTCCCTTGATTTCAGGCTAAGACGTCCGGAAGTGCTCTGCGAGCGCAGCAGGGAGGCTCGCAGGTGCCGGCCGTCTTTGCCCAGGACAACCGATACGGAACCCGGATTTGCCGTCAGGTTTCGCTGAAGGTGCTTCGGTAGGCGCTGGGTGTGGTGCCGAGATGCGGACTCCTGGGCCTCACTCGATCCCTCGCTCGTGAACTGGGCCCGTACGGAGTCTGCGTCAACACGGTCCTGCCCGGCGCCATCCAGGTCGAGGCCGAGACCGCGATCCCCGCCCGCCATCGCGCCAGCACGGAGGACCAGATCAAGCGCCAGTGTGTACCCCGCCGGGGGCGGCCCGAAGATGTGGCGGCACTCGTGGCGTTCCTCGTCGGGCCCTCCGCATCGTTCATCACTGGGCAATCAGTCCACGTCGATGGCGGCTGGCTGATGCACTGAGACCGTCAACAAGCAAGGAGACAGAGCCGAATGATCGAACGAGTCCGAGCCGTCCTCGTCACCGAGCACGACACGATGCTGGTCATCCGCCGTACCAAGCCTGGAGTTCCCGTGTACTGGGTGCTTCCCGGTGGAGGTGTCGAAGCCGAAGACGAGTCCCGGGAAGCTGCCCTTCACCGGGAGATCCACGAGGAGATCGCAGGGAAGGCGGACATCGTCCGCCTCCTCCACACGATGGAGTCCGACGATGAGCGTCAGCTGTTCTATCTCACCCGCATTGCGACCTGGTCCTTCGATGACCGCACCGGGCCCGAGTTCAGTGCCCAGGGCCGGGGCGAATACGCACTGGAGGAGGTCCCGCTGACTGTGGAGGGGATCGACAGCATCGATCTCAAGCCCGAGGAGATCGCCCACGTGCTCCGAGGTGCCCTCGGCGACGGCTCTCTCTCAGGTGTTGTCACGGCCTGAGCGATACAACGCGAGCATGCCACCGGGGCCCGTGCTCAGCACGCAGGACCCGGTTGGCTTTGCTCGCGAGTGAGGGCAGCGATTGTTCAGCTCGTTGGAAGGCCCTCGCTCGGGGCAGGGGGCGATGTTCATGAGGGCGGGCAGCACCTCGCTCGGCAGTGAGATGCCGGGCGAGGTGAGCCTGTCGGTGGGGCGGGCCACCTGCTTCCGCGGGCTGGTCCTTGGGGCGGCCCGGTTCCCGGGTCAGCTGAGCCGAGTGGTGGCGTACGCCTCGATGGCGTCGCGCTGGTAAGCGGCCAGGCCAGGTGCGATCGCCTCATACGCGGCGCACCAGGCGTCGTTGTCCACGCAGGAGCGTCCGATGGCGCGGTATTCCTCAGCGGAGACGGTCCGCAGCTGGGTCAGGGCCCGGTACTGCGCGTCGATCTCGGCCTGTACCGGTTCGGCGTCGGCCGGGTGCTCGGCGGCCATCAGCTCCGCCAGCCGGATCATCTGCGCGGTGCGCTCGCGCTGTCCGGCCTCGATGTCCTGCGGGGTCATCACGGCGACCCTGCGGGCGACTTCCTCGGCGTGCTCGGGGAAGCCGTGCAGGCTCTCCTGGTACTGGGAGGGCTGGATGCCCTCGAACAGGTTCTCCGGTCGGTTGACAGTCATGGGGTTGCCGTCCTTTCTGGACTGTTCCAGTTCGGCGATCGTGCGGGAGACGGTGCCGGCCAGGGCATCGAGCCGGTCCCGCTCGGCGAGCAGCCGCCGGAGGTGGCCACGCAGAGCGTCCACCTCGTCGACCTGCTCGGCCAGGATCCGGCCGACCTCGGGAAGCCCTACGCCCAGCGCCCTCAGCACGAGAATCTGCTGCAGCCGCAGCAGCTGGTGCTCCTCGTAGTAGCGGTGGCCGTTGGCCCCGACCCGGGCGGGCGGCAGCAGGCCGACGTCGTCGTAGTGCCGCAGGGTCCGGGCGGTCACGCCCGACATCCGAGCGACCTCCGCGATAGGCCAGTCCATCGCTGTCTCCCTCACGATCGCGTCACCGGGCCGGTTTCTCCGGCCCTGCTCAGGACGGTAGAAGCTGCCGCAGCGGCAACCGCAACCCCTCACCCGGACTCCCCCAGGATTCCGCTCCACGACCTCCGTCACGGTGCCGCGACGCTGGTTCACGCGGCCGGTGCCGGTCTGAAGGACATCCAGGAGATGCTCGGCCACTCCTCGATCACCATCACGTCGGACACGTGCACGAGCCTGCTCCCCGAGGCGGATCTGGCGATCGCGGAGGCCGCGGCCCGGCTCGTGCCGCGGGCGCACTTCTCCTCCAAGGACAGCGGGCCTGCAGCGGGCGCCCAGCTCGGTGAGACCGACGAGTCCGTGCCGGACGATGCTGATCCGTGGGGACGGATTGGGGCGGCGACTCCCCGTCCGCTCACGCACCGCTCACGCAAACGGCCCCGGACGGGAAGTCCGAGGCCGAGTAAGACCCCTCCCTGGGGGGAGAAACCCCAGGTCGGAGCGGTAACGCGCTGTGCCCCCGGCAGGATTCGAACCTGCGACACCCGCTTTAGGAGAGCGGTGCTCTATCCCCTGAGCTACGAAGGCCGGGATCTGTCGACGCATGTCGTGGACAGGATGGCGACCGACCGGTGAGGGCCGGTCTGCCGCGGCCAGTGTAGCGGGTGGCGTACTGGGCGCGCGGGGGGCGCTGTGTGTGCGGGGCCCTGTGCAGGGGACGGGAGTGCCCGCGCGTGGGCGACCTGCAGGATCCTCCTCCGCCTCGGTAGTGGGGGCGCCGGGCAGGCCGTTTTCTCGGATCATCGTGCCGGCCGGAAAGGGCATGGCCTGTCTCGGGGCCGTCACAACAGTCGCCCGGTCAGCGCGAGTCGGCGGGCATGGGCGAGAGCCGGTAAGCACCCTGGTGGGTGACGACATGGCCGGCCGTGGGCGGTGCGAAGTGCGTGCCCAGGACGAGCGTGTCCGTGTCGGCGAGTGAGTCGAGCAGCGAGCGGCGCGAGGTCTCGGCCTGCCGCGGGTCGATGTCGACGCAGGCGCCGATGGCGGGGTGGGCGAGCTGGACGGGGTGGTGGATGCAGTCGCCGGTGATCAGAGCCGTCCGGCCGTCGCTGGTCAGCTCGACGGCGACGTGGCCGGGCGTGTGGCCGGGGGTGGGCAGCAGACGCAGGCCGGGAGTGATCTCGACGCCCTCTGCGGGGACGTCGACGAGGTCGAGCAGCCCGGCCTCCTCCACCGGGACGACCGAGTCCCGGAACATCTGCTCGCGCGCCTCCTCCATGTCGTGACCGGCCCAGAACTCCCGCTCGGTGCGGGAGGTCAGGTAGCGGGCGTTGGGGAAGGTGGGAACCCACTTGCCGTCCACTTCCTGTGTGTTCCAGCCGACGTGGTCGGCGTGCAGGTGGGTGAGGATCACCAGGTCGACCGAGTCCGGGGGGAATCCGGCGGCGGTGAGGCCGTGGAGGAAGCCCGTGTCCAGGTTGTGCCAGGCGGGGTTGGCCCGCTGCTTGCCGTTGCCGATGCCGGTGTCGACCAGGATGCGCAGGTCACCGAGGGTGAGGGCGAAGCTGTGGCTGTCGATGTGGAGGATCCCCTGGTCGTCCGCGAAATGGGGTTGCAGCCAGTCCTGCGCGGTCACGAGAGCGGGGGTGGCGCCGGGCAGCAGCCACGGTCCGGTGACGGGCGGCAGAAGGATCTCGTCGATGCGGTGGACGGTGACGTCGCCCACGGTCCAGGCGGGAGCGGCGGCGGGGGTCGGTGCAGTGCTCATGGTCAGCGTGTCCTTCGGTGTCCGTCGTTACGGGAGGTCGTCGGGTACCTGGGGGGTGGGTCCTGCCCTTCGGCACAGGAGGTACAGGAGGGAGGCGTCCAGCACGAAAGGCGTGACGCGGCCGTGCGGTCGGGGCCTGGAGCGAGTACGTGTAGCGGAACGGGTCATGCCCCCTCAACCCAAAAGCAATGGATTAGCGTTTGGGAGCATAAGGCGCACGGGGTGGTTAACGCAATCTTTTAGCTTTTGAGGCGGTGGGCGGAGCGGGCGGCAGGCGGATCGCATGCGAGAGGCGATCACCGGATCACTGGCTTGTCAAAAGCAACGATTTAGCCTTAGGTTCGGTATATGAGCAGGCAGATGGTGCGTCCGGGTGGGCGCAGTGCCCGGGTGCAGGAAGCAGTGCACACCGCCGTACGTGAACTCACCTCCGAGGTGGGGCGGGATGCACTGACGGTGCCGATGGTCGCCCAGCGCGCAGGTGTGACGCCGTCGACGATCTACCGTCGCTGGGGCGACCTGCAGGAGTTGCTGTCCGATGTGGCGGTCGAACGCCTGAGACCCGACGCCGCACCCACCGACCACGGAGCCCTCGGGCCCGACCTCGAGGCCTGGGCCGGGCAGTTCCTGGACGAGATGGCTTCCCCTGCCGGCCGCGCGTACATTCGCGATGCCCTGCTCGGCGCACCGGACGGCGGCAACGCCGACCGGTGCTCGGCCTATGCCGCCGATCAGATCGAGGCCATCCTCGCTCGCGCGACCGAGCGAGGAGAGGAGGCGCCCGGCACCGAGAGGATCATCGACCATGTCGTCGCCCCTCTGATGTACCGCATCCTGTTCCGCCCCGACGGGCTGGACGACGCGTATGCCCGTCGGCTCGTGACAGCACTTCTCGGTGGCGCCAGCACCTCATGACGACCTGACCGCCGGGCGGGTGGTCCCGTGCTCCACCCCCTTCGCCGCCTGGGCGGAGCGCGGACTGCCCGTCCACCCGTGGGGTCGGCCCCGACCGGTTGACGAGGGCGGGGCGCGGGCATAGCGTCGCCGGATCGCTGACCCCGTACGTGGAGAGGCCGTTCGTGCCGCACACCGACGACCCCAGCCGTCCGCCCGACCCGGCAGCGCTCGCCCGTATCGAGGCGTCGTTGACGCGCCCCGGGGCGCCGTTCGCCGTGGTGCGGGCGGAGCACGGGCCGCTCGTCTACGCGAACGGGCCGCGCACCCTCCGCGAGTTCGTGGAGCCCACCTGGGCGTACGGCGACCAGCCGTTCCTCGTCTCGGGTGAACGGGTCCTGTCGTACGGGAAGTTCTTCGCTGCCGCTTCCTCGCTGGCCCGGCGGCTCACCGAGGTGTACGGGCTCCGCCCCGGTGACCGGGCCGTGGTGGCGATGCGGAATCACCCCGAGTGGCAGATCGCGTTCTGGGCGGTCCAGCTGGCCGGCCTCGTCGCCGTACCGCTCAACGGATGGTGGACCGAGGCGGAGTTCGGTCATGCCCTCGACGACTGCGAGCCGAAGGTGCTGCTGGTCGACGCGGAGCAGCTGCCCAAGGTCGTGGACCGGGTCCGGACCGCGGGGGCGCGCCTCGTCGTCTTCCACGGGGACGGGGAACTGCCGCCCCGGGTCGCCGCCGAGCGGTACGCGGACCTGCCGGAGCCCGATCCGGCGGCCGCGCCGCCCGAGGTGGAGATCCGGCCCGAGGACGACTCCACGATCCTCTACACCTCCGGCACCACCGGTCGGCCCAAGGGCGCCGTGGCCACCCACCTCGCCCAGGCGGGCGCGGCCCTCAACCCGCGCTACCAGGCGGCGGCCTCGGCGCTGGGCCGTGGGGTCATCCCGGGCCAGGGGCCCGCGCCGGTCACCCTGATGACGTTCCCGTTCTTCCACGTCGCCGCCTTCACCAGCCTGTACGCGGCGATGGCGTCCGGCGGCACCCTCGTCCTGATGCCCCGGTGGGACGCCGACGAGGCCCACCGGCTGATCCGCAGGCACGCGGTCACCCACTACGCGGGCGTCCCCGCCACAGCGCTCCGACTGCTCGCGGCGGCGGACCGCGCGGGTGGCGGCCTGGAGAGCCTGACGGGGCTGAACACCGGCGGTGCGGCGGCTCCGCCGGATCTGGTCACCCGGCTCACGGCCCGGTACGGCGAACGGATCGAGCCGCGCACCGGCTACGGCCTGACCGAGACCAGCGGTGGGGTGCTGGCCAACTTCGGCGCCGCGTACCGGGCTCACCCGGACTCCGTCGGCACCCCGACGCCGGTCACCGAGGTGCGCGTCGCCGGTCCTGCGGGCGAGGAGCTCCCGGAGGGCGAGACCGGGGAGCTGTGGCTGCGCGGCCAGTCCCTGGTGCGCGGCTACTGGCGCGACGAGGCGGCGACGGCCGAGGCGTTCACCGGGGGCTGGTTCCGTACGGGGGACCTCGCCGTCGTCCGGGACGGGCGGGTGGCCGTCGTCGACCGGATCAAGGACCTGGTGATCAGGGGCGGCGAGAACGTGTACTGCGTGGAGGTCGAGGCCGCGCTGTACGGCCATCCCGACGTCGAGGACGCGGCGGTGCTCGGCGTCCCGCATCCGGTGCTGGGCGAGGAGGTCGCGGCCGTCGTGCGGGTGGGCCACGGAGCCGTTGTCACGGCGGACGCCCTGCGGGCCCACGTGGGCCGGAGTCTGGCCGCGTTCAAGGTCCCGGCCCATGTGCTGGTGACACGGGAGCCGCTGCCGCGCAACGCCACGGGCAAGGTCCTCAAGCGGGAGCTGCGCGGCGCCGTCCAGGAGTACGCGGAGCATGCGCGCGAGGGCCCGGGGCCAGGCTTCACGGCCGGGTGATGCGTACGCGGTAGTTCCCGTCGGGGTCCTTGCCCGTCACCGATATGCGTATGCCGTTGGCCCGGTCGCTGAACGTCTCGCCCGGTTCGAACGGGGCGTCGGAGAGTTCGGCGTGGACGTTCGGCCGCCGGGTGCAGCCGCCGCTGTCCTCGGTGCTGTCCTCGACGGAGACCGGCCCCTGACCGGTGTCCACGTCGGAGCTCACCTTGTAGATGAGGACGCCGGGCCGGCAGACCGCTTCGTCGTTGCCGTCCGCCGTACGGACCTCCACCGCGTAGCCGGACTGCGCGCTCACCGGTACGAAGGCCAGCTTCGGGCCGCCCGTCGTGGCCAGTGGTCCGAGGACGTGCTCGCTGGTGCCGGGCATGGCGGCGCAGCTGACCTGATCGCCGTCCAGCCAGCCGAGCTTCCATTTGTGCCAGCCCAGGAGGTCGTTGTTGGCCCCCCAGTCCTCGGACATGATGTCCCAGTGCCCCACGGAGCCCCCGCCCTCCATCGTGTAGAGGTCGGGAAGCCCGAAGACATGGCCGTTCTCGTGGGGCAGGACCCGGTAGCCGGTCTCCGCGTAGGAGCCCGATCCGTCGTCCTGGCGGCTGTAGACGAAGGACGTGTGGGCGAGCGGGATGCCGTCGGCGGACGGGGCGTCGTCGTTGCCGGAGAAGGTCACGGACAGGACGGTGTCCAGTGCGGAAGGTCCGGCGTTCGGGGTGACCAGTACGTTGATCAGGTCGTACGCCGAGAAGTCGATCTTCGGGTCGGCGACGGCCACCAGATCCTTGACGAGCTCGCGGTAGCCCGGTTCGTACGGTGATCCGCGCTCTATGCCGTACTCCGCGAACGGCAGCGGCATCCGCAGCCAGTCCTTCACGGGTGCTTCCGGTACGTAGGAGAGCCGGCCGTAGGAGCTGGTGCGAAACCAGTCGGAGGTCTGCGGGAAGAACTCAGCGAGCCGGTCGGCGGCCGGCTCGGGCGCCCGCGCGTCGGGGAAGTCGATCATCAGGTTGAGCGCTTTGATCCGGCCGGTGGAGCGCGCGTAGTCAGGAGATGTGGGCATGCCCTCCGACATCTGTACGCCCATGGCGGTGGGTATTCGGCACGGCGCGAGGCCGGTCCCGCGCGGCGCCGCCACCGGCCCGGCGGCCACCTGGCCGGTGACGTGGAGGGTGGAGCTGGCCGAAGCCGTCGTCGCGATGACCAGGGCTGTCGCTCCGGCGAGCGCGAGGGGGTGACGGTGTCCGCGTATCCGGTGGCGGGGCTGCTGCATGGGGCGGCGCCTTCGGGGTCCGCGGCAGCCGGCCGGCCCCGACTGCGCTCTGGCGATCAGCCTGGTCCGGGACGCGGGGGGCCGCTCGCTGGGTGCGCCGATGGAGGGTTTCCCTCGGCATCATCGTGTGACTCAGGTCACATGGAGGCGGGAAATAACCGGGGATCCCTTCCCCGTTTGCACCTGTGTCCTCGCGAAACGGGGACACGGTCCCCGGTTGTACCGGAGGGCCGCCGTCCACATCGAAGGGAAGGGCCGTGACTGTGGAGTCCGTCGCCGAACCCGCCTCCTGCGCCGTACGGCGTCGCATGTCCCGTCCGCGGGCCGACGCGCTGCGCAACAGGGAGCGGATCGTGACGGCCGCGCGTGAGATGTTCGTCGAGTTCGGGCCGGATGTGCCGCTGGACGAGGTCGCACGGCGGGCCGGAGTCGGCAACGCCACGCTCTACCGGAACTTCCCCGACCGGGCTGCCTTGATCCATGAGGTGGTCCTCGCCGTCACCTCCCGCACCACCGACCGGCTGGAGGAGGCCGTCGCGGCCGAGTCCGACCCCTTCGCCGCGCTCAGCCGCTTCGTGCACGCGGCGGCCGACGAACGGATCGGCGCCCTGTGCCCGATGCTGTCCGGCGGCTTCGACAGCGCCCATCCCGAACTGCTCACCGAGCGCCGCCGCCTCGAAGAGGCCGTCGAAGGGCTCGTGGGGCGCGCCATGTCCGCAGGGAGGCTGCGCACCGACATCGCCGTCGGTGACGTACTCGTCGCCCTCTCCCAGCTCACCCGGCCGCTGCCCGGCATCGCCTGCCTGGACATCGACCGGTTCACCCACCGCCACCTGCAGCTCTTCCTGGACGGTCTGGAATCCCCGGCCCGCTCCGAACTGCCCGGATCGGCGGCGACCTTGGAGGACCTTCGCGGCGGGCGCTGACGCCCGCGCACCGGAGACCCGACCCAACAGACCCTCAGCCCTCAGCGGCCCCACCCGCCCTATGAAGTCGGCCCGGACCTGACGTGCGGGTCCGGCCACGGTATCGCTCGCCCTTTTTCGGGTTCGTACGCAGGCCCTTCCCGGCCCGCGCGCCGGCCCCGCAACTCTTCGTGTCCTTAGGTGGCTACTCCCATGTCCAAAACAGCCGGAACCCTTCCGGATCCCAGTCGCTGGAAGGCGCTGGCCTTCATCGCCCTCGCCCAGCTGATGGTCGTGCTCGACGCGACCATCGTGAACATCGCCCTGCCCTCGGCCCAGACCGACCTGGGCATCTCCGAGGGCAACAAGCAGTGGGTCATCACCGCCTACGCCCTCGCCTTCGGCGGTCTCCTGCTCTTCGGCGGACGCATCGCCGACCTCTGGGGCCGTAAGCGCACCTTCGTCGTGGGCCTGCTCGGCTTCGCCGCCGCCTCCGCGCTCGGTGGTGCGGCGCAGGGCGAGGCGATGATGTTCGGTTCCCGTGCACTGCAGGGTGTCTTCGGCGCACTGCTCGCCCCGGCGGCCCTCTCCCTGCTCGCCGTGATGTTCACGGACGCCAAGGAGCGCGCCAAGGCCTTCGGCATCTACGGGGCCATCGCCGGTGGCGGTGGCGCGGTCGGCCTGATCCTGGGCGGATTCCTCACCGAATACCTGAACTGGCGCTGGACCTTCTTCGTCAACATCCCGTTCGCGATCATCGCCGCCGCCGGTGCCTACTTCGTCATCCGTGAGCCGGCCGGCGGCCGTAACCGCTCGCCGCTCGACATCCCCGGCGTCGTCCTGTCCACCCTGGGCCTGGTCGCGCTGGTGTACGGCTTCACCCGCGCCGAGTCGGCCGGCTGGTCGGACTCGCTGACCGTCGGCATGTTCGTCGCGGCCGTGCTGCTGCTTGCGGCCTTCGTCGTCACCGAGTCGCGCGTGAAGTCGCCGCTGCTGCCGCTGCGCGTCCTGACCGAGCGCAACCGAGGAGGGGTCTACCTCTCGCTGGGCCTCGCCATCATCGCGATGTTCGGGCTGTTCCTCTTCCTGACGTACTACCTGCAGGTGGTCCAGGGGTACTCGCCGGTCAAGACCGGCTTCGCGTTCATGCCGATGATCGTCGGCATGATCACCGGTTCCACGCAGATCGGTGCCCGGCTGATGACCCGGGTCCCCCCGAGGCTGCTGATGGGCCCCGGGTTCCTGGTGGCGGCGATCGGCATGCTGCTGCTGACCCAGCTGGACATCAACACCTCCTACACAGCCGTCATCCTGCCGGGCCAGCTGCTGCTCGGCCTGGGCATGGGTACGGCGTTCATGCCGGCCATGTCGCTCGCCACGCACGGCATCGAGCCGCGTGACGCGGGGGTGGCCTCCGCGATGGTGAACACCTCGCAGCAGGTCGGCGGAGCCATCGGTACGGCCCTGCTCAACACCATCGCCGCCGGTGCCACCACCGCGTACGTCGCCGATCACGCGGCCGGCGCGAGCGACCCGAAGCTGCTCGAACTGCAGGCCATGGTCGCCGGCTTCTCCAGTGCCATCTGGTGGGCGGTCGGCATCCTGGTCGCCGCCTCCGCGATCGCGGTGGCCCTGATCAACACCGGACGCCCCGGCACCGGCGCGGCCGACGGCTCGGGAAGCCTGTCGGACGGCGCCGAGGAAGAGTTCAAGATCCCGGTCATCGCTCACTGAGCGAGGCGACGGGAAGCCGGTCCGCCCTGGTTCCGCTCAGCGGAGCCAGGGCAGATCCGCGTCCGTGCCCTCCGGCTGCAGGCCGGTGGCGATGACCTGCATGATCTCGCCGAGGCTCTGCACCTGCTGGGGGCTGAGCCGGTCGAACATCGCCTGGCGCACGGCTTCGACGTGCCCCGGTGCGGACCGCGCCAGCATGTCGTAGCCCTCGTCGGTGAGGACCGCGTTCTGGCCGCGCTTGTCGGAGGGGCAGTCCTCGCGGCGGACCCAGCCGTTCTTCTCCAGCCGGGCCACGGCGTGCGAGAGGCGGGAACGGGTGATTTTGGCATCCTTGGCCAGCTCGGTCATGCGCTTACGCCGCCGGGGGGCCTGCGAGAGGTTGACGAGCAGCCCGTAGTAGACGTGCGGCATGCCGGCGTCGCGCTGCAACTGGCGGTCGAGGTGGTCCTCCATGAGCGTGGTGGCGTGGAGATAGGCGCGCCACACGCCCTGCTCTTCGTCGGTGAGCCACCGGGGCCCGCCGCGGGATGCCGTGGTCATGTACTCCACTGTACGACCTTTTCTTGAAAGTTTAACTAGATAGGGCTAAGGTCTGCGGTAGTTGGAACTTGAAGATTCAAGGACCTGATCCCGAAGAACCGATCTGCCGAATCTCCGGTGCTCGCGCTGTAGCCCGTTCCCGGTACCTGTAGGGAACACACATACCTTGATCGGCGGAGGAATGGGAGTGCCATGACAGTCACCGCGGAACGCATGCCCGCCCTCTACCTCTCCCACGGGGCCCCACCGCTCGCCGACGACCCGGTCTGGCCCGGAGAGCTGGCCGCCTGGTCGGCCGGGCTGCCGCGCCCCAAGGCGGTCCTGATGGTCTCCGCGCACTGGGAGGAGGCCCCCCTCGCCCTCGGCGCCACCGAGACCGTGCCACTGGTCTACGACTTCTGGGGCTTCCCCGAGCACTACTACCAGGTGCGGTACGCCGCCCCGGGGGCCCCGCAGCTCGCCGACGACGTCCGCAAGCTGCTGCGCGGTGCGGGAACCCCGGTCCAGGACATCCCCGACCGCGGCCTCGACCACGGGGCGTACGTGCCGCTGGTCGAGATGTTCCCCGCTGCCGACATCCCCGTCCTCCAGATCTCGATGCCGACGCTCGACCCGCAGAAACTGATGGCCATCGGGCGCAAGCTCGCCCCGTTGCGCGACGAGGGGGTGCTGATCGTCGGGAGCGGCTTCTTCACGCACAACCTGGCGGCGCTGCGACACGCCGGTGGGGGCACCCCCGGCTGGTCCGCGGAGTTCGACGACTGGGGGCGCCGCGCGCTCCAGGCGCAGGACATCGACTCCCTGCTGGACTTCGAGCACGCCTCGCCCGCGGGCAGGCTGGCCCATCCCCGCACCGAGCACTTCGCGCCGCTGTTCGTCACCCTCGGGGCGGCCGAGGGCGAGCTCGATCAGGCGCGCAGCGTCATCGACGGCTTCTGGCTGGGTCTCGCGAAGCGCTCGCTCCAGTTCGGCTGATCAGCACCTTCTCGTACCAGGACACGTCCCAGTACCGGCCGAACTTCCGGCCCACCTCCGTGTACGTGCCGACGTGGCGGAAGCCGAAGGCGGCGTGCAACCGGACCGACGGCTCGTTCGGCCGCGCGATCGCGGCGTAGGCGCGGTGGACGTCCTCGCCGGCCAGCGCCTCGAACAGCTCCTCGTAGAGGAGCGTGCCGACGCCACGGCCCGTGGCACCCGGGGCGAGATACACGCTCACCTCGACCGAGGTGCTGTACGCCGCCTTCGGGCGGTACGGACCGCTGGTGGCGTACCCGAGGACATGCGGCGTGTCGTGGCGGGTATCCGGGTCCAGAGCAACCAGGAGTCTGTGGGGGCCGTCTTGCGGGTGGGAGCGCAGCCACGGCAGACGCTCCTGCGGAGTGAAGGAGGCAGTGTCGAATGTGAGCGCGGTCTCCAGGACGTAATGGTTGTAGATGTCCGTGAGTGCGCGTAGGTCGGCCTCCACGCCGGGCCTGACCTGCACTTCTGCGGGTATCTGTGGCATCTGTCCTCCTCCGGCGCCGGACAGGGTACTGCATGATCTCGAAAGTGAATGCGCGTCGTGGGAATTCTGTCCGGATTCCAGTCGTTGTTTCCATCGGATGCAGGGCACCCGGGAGGGTGTCGCGACCTACTCAGCAAGGGAGCACGCATGGCAACCCGTGCCGTCGCCCGTCGTTCGTCCGCCAGCACCGGCGGGACCGACCGGGCAAGCAGTGTTCGCGCCGTGGGCGGGGAGATCGCCGATCGCGACCTGGTCGGCATGTACCTGGACGAGATCGCTCGCACACCGCTGCTCGACGCCGCCAAGGAGGTCGAGCTCTCCCAGACGATCGAGGCGGGCGTCTTCGCCCAGCAGATCCTCGACGGAGTGGTGGAGAGCGACGCCGGCGGAGCGAAGCGTGAGGAGCTGGAGGCGCTGGTCGCCGAGAGCGAGCGCGCCAAGGACATATTCATCCGCTCCAACCTCCGGCTCGTCGTTGCCGTGGCCAGGCGCTACCCGAGGGCGGGGCTGCCCCTGCTCGACCTGATCCAGGAGGGGAACGCGGGCTTGGTGCGCGCGGTCGAGAAGTTCGACTACGCCAAGGGCTTCAAGTTCTCGACGTACGCCACGTGGTGGATCCGGCAGGCCATCACGCGCTCCATCGCCGATCAGTCCCGCACGATCCGGCTGCCCGTCCACCTCGTCGAGGAGCTCGGCAGGATCAGGCGGGTGCAGCGCGAGTTCAACCGTGAGAACGGGCGCGACCCGGACCACGCGGAGATCGCCGCCGAGCTCGACTCCAACGCCGAGCGCGTCGGCAACGTCCTGGACTGGGCCCGCGATCCGGTCAGCCTGAACATGTCCGTGGACGACGACGGCGACACGCAGTTCGGGGACCTGCTGGAGGACACCTCCGCCGTGTCGCCCGAGCAGTCCGTGATGACGCTGCTGCGCAGCGAGGAGCTCGAGGACCTGATCGGCAAGCTCGACAACCGCACCGCTTCCATCATCAAGATGCGTTACGGCATCGAGGACGGCCGCGAGCGGACCCTCACCGAAGTGGGCAAGCAGCACGGTCTGACACGGGAGCGGATCCGCCAGATCGAGAAGCACGCATTGCTCGAATTGAAGCGAATGGCTCACGACACGGGCTTTGACGCTGCGGCGTGAGCCGATAACCCGTAATCTCCCCATCAAGCCGGTTCGCACCGGCCCGACGACCGGTCTCCTTTCCGGTCCCCTGAGCCGAGTCCCGGCGCCCACCCCCCCCGGCGCCGGGGCTCGTTCATGTCCGCCCCGGTTCATCTGCTCCATGGCCGGTCCGCTGCCGGGGTGACGCGGCGCGAGTCAGCCGAGAGCCCAGGTCGCGCAGGTGCTCCACCAGCTCCGGCGGGCCCTGCACCTCGAACTCGCAGTCCACGAGTGCCAGCCGCAGCGCCACCCACTCCAGCGAGTCGGCGGACACCGTGCGCAGCAGGCAGCTCCGTTCACCCGTCGGCTCCACCGGGCCCAGCGTCGAGGGCAGCCGTGCCGTCACGAAGCCCGCCGGGGCCCGGAACGTCACGTCGAGGCGCAGCTCGGGCTGCGTGCGCGACATCGACCGGGTGAAGAACTCCTCCGCGTCGCCGCTCTCGGTGGGGAGCTCGCGCGGGGTGAAACGGGACCCGGTGGCGAACGGCTCGCTCACCCGGTCCACCCGGAAGGTGCGCCAGTCCTCGCGGTCCAGGTCGTACGCGACGAGGTACCAGCGGCTGCCCGTACTCACCAGCCGGTACGGCTCGGTCCGCCGCTTGGAGGCGGTGCCGTCCCCCGAGCGGTAGGCGAAGCGCAGCCGTTCCCGCCCGGTGACAGCCGAGGCGATCACCGTGAGCGTGCGGGGGTCGATGGTCGATCCGTCGCCGCGAGTGAGCGGCACAGTGGCGTTCTGCAGGGTTGAGACCCGGTGCCGCAACCGCGAGGGGAGAACCTGCTCGAGCTTGGCCAGGGCCCGTACGGACGCCTCGTCGACGCCTTCGATGGCGTGGCCGGCCCCGGCTCGCAGCCCCACCGCGATGGCCACCGCCTCCTCGTCGTCCAGCAGGAGCGGCGGCATGGCGGTGCCGGCGACCAGGCGGTAGCCGCCGATCGAGCCGCGCGAGGCCTCGACCGGATAGCCGAGTTCGCGCAGCCGGTCGATGTCGCGGCGGATGGTGCGCGGGGTGACGTCGAGCCGCGCCGCAAGCTCGCTGCCCGGCCACTCGCGCGGTGTCTGGAGGAGCGACAGCAGATTCAGCAGTCGTGCCGGAGTGTCGGTCATGGGTCCAGAATGCCGGTCCATCAGGTCAATACCTGACCTGTTGGGCCTCTAGCTTTCTCTCATGTCCTCATCCGAATCTCTGCCGCCCACGACAGCCGTCCGCACGGCGTCGACAGGGCCGGCCACGCCGCAGGACCCGGCGGACCGGCGTCGCTGGATCGCACTCGCGATCGTGATGACCGCGGCCTTCATGGACCTGGTCGACGTCACGATCGTCAACATCGCCATCCCGAGCATCACGCGGGACACCGGAGCCTCGTTCACATCGATCCAGTGGATCACCGCCGGATACGCGCTGGCCTTCGCGGCCGGTCTGATCACCGGCGGCCGGCTCGGTGACATCCACGGCCGCAAACGGCTGTTCCTCATCGGGATCGCCGGCTTCACGATCGCCTCGGCGCTCTGCGGCTTCGCCGTGAATCCGGAGATGCTGGTCGCCTCGCGCATCCTGCAGGGCGGTATGGCCGCGCTGATGGTGCCGCAGGTGCTGTCGATCGTGCACGCCACCTTCCCGGCGCACGAGCGCGGCAAGGTCTTCGGGCTCTTCGGCGCGATCGTGGGGCTGGGTGCGGTGTCCGGGCCCCTGCTGGGCGCGCTGCTCACCGAGTGGAATTTCTTCGGCCTCGAGTGGCGCCCGATCTTCCTGATCAACCTGCCGGTCGGCATCGCCGGACTGGTGCTGGGGCGCAAGTACATCAGCGAGTCCAAAGCGCCGAAGGCGCTCCGGCTGGACATGACCGGTGTGGCCCTGGTGACACTCGGCCTCCTCATGCTGCTCTACCCGCTGACCCGGGGACGCGAGCTGGACTGGCCGCTGTGGGGCCATGTGTCGATGGCTGCCAGTCTCCTGGTCTTCGCGTCGCTCGTGGTGTTCGAGCGCCGGAAGGCGAGCCGGGACGGTTCACCACTCATCGAGCTGTCGTTGTTCCGGGTGAAGAGCTTCGCCGCCGGCATCGCCGTGCAGTTGACCTTCGGTGTCGCCCTGGGCATCTTCTTCCTGGTCTGGACGCTGTACCTGCAGATGGGGCTGGGCTGGAGCGCCTTGCGGGCGGGTTCGACGGGGATCCCGTTCTCGATCGCCGTCTCGTGCGCCGCCGGGGTCTCCGTGCAGAAGCTGGTGCCCCGCTTCGGCCGCAAGGTGCTGCAGGCCGGTGCGCTGCTGATGATCGCCGGGCTGCTGCTCTACATCTGGGAGGCCGGGCGTTACGGACTGGACATCAGCCCCTGGCAGATGGCGCTCCCGCTCGTCATCATGGGCGTCGGCATGGGGCTGATCGTGGCTCCGCTGACGGACGCGGTGCTCTCAGGGGTGCCGAAGGAGCACTCCGGGTCGGCGTCCGGGCTGATCAACACCGTGCAGCAGATGGGCACCGCGCTGGGGCTCGGCCTCGTCTCGGTCGTCTTCTTCGGCTCGATCAGCGACCTGCTGCCGCCGGAAGCGATGGGTGCGGCGTTCGTGGACGCGTTCCAGCAGTCGCTGTGGTGGGTGGCCGGGGTGCTCGCGGTGATCTTCCTCGTGATGTTCGCCCTGCCCGCCAGGCCCCAGGTGCATCTGGAGGGCGGAGAGGACGACCTGCCGCCCACGCGGACCGAGGGCGGCCCGCTCTCGAAGGAGCCCGCGCTGAACGGCTGAACCGTAGACGGTCACGGGGGGACCGCCTCCGGCGCCCGGCCGGCGCGGCCCCGGAAACCTCCGGGCCGTGCCGGCCGGGCGCCGTGCGTGAGGCGAGGACGGTCAGCAGATCCTGGTGCGGTTCTCCATGGCCAGGCGTGCGGTCTGCTCGTCGTCGTAGACCTCGCACATGTGGCGACCGTCCGGAGTCGCCGTGTGCTCGACCTCCCACAGGCTCGTTTCGCTGCCGTCCAGGAGGAGGAAGGCGTGCTCGTAGAGCGTGAAGCCGGCGTCGCGTCCGTCAACGCGGTACTGGCGGCCGAAGACCTGGGTGATGTGGTGGGCGAACGCCGCACGCAGCAGCCCTGCCGTGCCGGCGCCCGGCCGGTCGCCGTTCTCCGCGCGACGCAGGACGCGGCGGGCGTGGTCCGCCGAATTGTCCGGGGCGTACGTGCGGGGGAGTGGGGCCGGAGGGACGCTCAGGAGCAGGGTGAACGCCTCCAGGTCCTCCCGCAGGCTGTCGTCGCCGAGGGCGGGTGCGTCCCAGGAGCTGCCGGTGAGGCGCGCGGCGGCGATCCGTGCGTCGCCCTCGTCGTCGTACAGCTCGTGCCGGACAGGGGACGGGGCCTCCCTGGCGCCGCCGTGCACCAGCTCCCACAGGGTGAGCGTGGTGCCGTCGGAGAGGAGATAGCTGTGCCGGTAGGTCTCGCGGTGCAGGACCGCACTGTGGTGTGACGAGTGCAGGGCACTGCTGTGCGCCAGTGCCGTCCCGAGCCGGTCGACCGTGGCATCGGACAGGTCGAAGGAGTTGAGGGCGCATCGCAGGAGTCGCTCGAGGTGCTGCTCGGTTGTCTCGTACGGATCGCTCAAGGTGCTGTCTCCAGGCCGTCGCCGCGTGTTACCTGATGCGTGCATAACGTAGTCCCTGGGTCTGACATCGTGACCGGGGTTCGCAAAAAACGTACCGCGCACGCAGAAAGTTCCCGCCCTGTTCGAGACGCCGTGCGAAAGGTTCCCGGCTCCTTCAGGACGTGCCGTAGAGCTCGTTGTACGAGGGGAACGAGCCTCCAGGGCCGTCGACGCCCTCGGCTGCTCGGACGGCCTTCACGATGGCGCGGGCCAGAGCGTCGGCCCCGGCCGCCAGAACGGCGTTGAGTGCGGCGGCGGTGGGCTCCGGGGGCAGTGGCCGCCGACCGGTGGAGAGCGCGAAGACCGTGTCCCCGTCGGTGAGCAGGTGGACCGGCCGGATGGCGCGCGCCATCCCGTCGTGGGCCGTGCCCGCGAGCTTCTGGGCCTGGGCCGGGGTGAGGTCGGCGTCGGTGGCGACGACGGCGAGCGTGGTGTTGAAGACATCGCCGGCCTCTTCCGCCTTGTCTCCCCGCGCGCCCCGGCTCTCCGCCAGCCGCCGGCGCGCGGCGTCGTGCACCGCGGGCGTGGGGTACGCGGGCGGGTCTCCCTCGCCGTACTCCCCGTACAGCACCCCGGTCCGCGGATCGACGACGGAACCCGCCGCGTTGACGACGGCCAGAGCGGCGACCGTGGCCCCCGAAGGCAGGCGCACGCTCGCCGTGCCGACACCGCCCTTGAGCTGCCCGGCCACCGCTCCCGTCCCGGCGCCCACCGTGCCCTCGGCGACCCGGGTGCCCGTGGCGGAGGCGGCTGCCGCCTCCACGGCGGCACGGCCCGTCGACGCGTCCGGGCGGGCCCGCCAGTCACCGCCCCGGCCCAGGTCGAAGAGGCAGGCCGCCGGGACCACCGGCACCACCTGTGAGGGATCCTCGCCGACCGGGACCCCACGGCCCTGCTCCTCGAGCCAGGCCATCACGCCGGACGCGGCGTCGAGACCGTACGCGCTGCCGCCGGTGAGGACGACCGCGTCGATCCGCTGGACCAGATTGCGCGGATCGAGCGCGTCCGTCTCCCTGGTGCCGGGGCCCCCTCCGCGTACATCGACGGCAGCCACGGCCCCGCCCTCGGGGGCCAGGACGACGGTGGTCCCGGTCAGGGCGGTCCGGCCCGGCACCCGAGCGTGCCCGACGCGGATCCCGGCCACATCCGTCAGCGCGTCCATCGGGCCAGGGGCGGGAAGTTCCTCGGTCATGTCGGGTTCAGCTCCTCGTGGGTGCGGTGGCGCCGTGCATGGTGGGGCGCCGGCTTCCTGTGCCTGTCGTTCCTCGTCGTGCTGGGGCTGTGGCTGCTCGATCCGAAGGACCGCTGAGCCCGGCCGTACCCTGGACGTATGAGTACCGCCCCCACCCCCGGACCGCGAGAATCGAAGCCGCAGCCGCCGCAGGAGCGGCCGCCCCAGGAGTCCCGGCCCAAGCCGCCGACCCTGATCTTCGACGATCCGCTGGACCGGCAGTCCTCGGACGATACGGATCAGGGGTGGGGCGAGCGGGCTCCGGCCGGCGGTGGCGCGGCCGATCTGGCGCGCTTCCTCGACGAGAAACCGCCCCATCACCTCTGACACCGGAGGACGGCGAGGGCTCCGGCTCACCGTGCGGCTGGCCGGAAGGCCGACTGTGCGGCTTGCCGCGCATGGTCCGGCCGCCGACTGAGCGACCGGTGTCGACGCCGTAAGCGTTCTAGGGCGTGTTTCGAAAGTCCCGCCTGCCTGGCGACGCCTGGCACGCACGCTCGCCGCGTTGTCGGGATCACCCCGATACATCCAGTATCGGGGCGACCCTCCGCCTTGCGATCGCACGCACCAGACGCCGCCAGGCCCGCCCTTCGGGCGGACGGCGCTACTTTCGAAACACACCCTAGGCGGCATGGGACACCGCCACCGCGAGCCGCCCCGAGGCGCCCGCCCCCGCCAGGGCCGTCGCGGTGTCCCGCTCCACGGACAGGACCACCAGGGCGCCGATTCCCGCGTCCGCCCCGACGCCGGCCTCCGGGAGCGACGCCTGCCCGTCACCCGCACCGCGCGGAACCTTCGCCACCCGAACGTCGCGTGCCACCACCCTCGCCTCGGTGGCCCCGTCCACCGCGGCGATCACGTCGACGCGGTCGCCCGGCCGCAGCAGCCCGACCGTGGCCGCGTCGGCGATCCGCACCGGAGCGGACACCAGCCGGACGGCCGGCCGCTCAGGCCCCGGTGGCGCGCCTCCGGGCACGGCTGCCGCCCCTCCCTCACCGCCCATCCCCGACGCCGCGAGCACGGCGGAGGTCAGCGCGAACCCCGCGGCCAGCGCCCGGCGCTGTCCGCGCAGCACCCGCCGGAGTCGTTGCCTGCCGCCGCCCCGCACACGTAACGGCCCGAAAAGCGGGACCGCGCACGGTGCGGGAGGCGTGGGACGTGAATCGGGCACCGAAGAGGACATGGCTGACACCACCTGCCGTGAGTGGACGCCCCACGAGGATCTCCCGCCGGACCCCCTCACGATCCACCTGCCGCACAGATCCCGCTCCGGTCTGTGGACGACCCGCATGATGTGGAAAACCCGGTCACCCGTACGAGCCGGCGGGAGACGGCCGGAGCCGGCGGAAGCCGGCCGCGGACACCGGCAGAAAGCCGGAGTCCTACGGCAGCTTGATCCCTGTGTCGATCCCGTCCAGCGCGTGCGCGCACACGCAGTCGCGGTCCTCGTTCGCGGGCAGGGCGGCCACCGCGTCGAAGAGCACCGACCGCAGCCGGTCCACATTGGCCGCGAACACCTCCAGAACCTCAGCGTGGTTGACGCCCTCGCCCGCCTCGGCGCCCGCGTCGAGGTCGGTCACCAGCGTCAGTGTCGTGTAGCAGAGGTTCAGTTCACGGGCGAGCACCGCTTCCGGGTGCCCCGTCATCCCGACGACCGACCAGCCCATCGCCGCGTGCCAGCGCGACTCGGCGCGGGTCGAGAAACGCGGGCCCTCGACCACGACCAGGGTTCCGCCGTCCACCGGTTCCCAGTCGCGTCCGCGTGCCGCCGCCAGGGCCGCCTTGCGTCCTTGGGGGCAGTACGGGTCGGCGAAGCCGAGGTGTACGACGTTCGGTTCGGTCCCGTCGGCCAGGGGCACACCGTCGTAAAAGGTCTGCGTGCGGGCCTTGGTGCGGTCGACCATCTGGTCCGGGACGAGCAGGGTGCCGGGCCCGTACTCCGGACGCAGGCCGCCGACGGCGCACGGGCCGAGGACCTGGCGTACGCCGACGGAGCGCAGGGCCCAGAGATTGGCGCGGTAGTTGATCCGGTGCGGCGGCACATGGTGCCCCCGGCCGTGACGAGGGAGGAAGGCCACCCGTCGGCCCGCGAGCTCCCCCAGGAAAAGCGAGTCGCTCGGCGCCCCGTACGGGGTGTCCACCTGGATCTCGGTCACGTCCTCCAGGAAGGAGTAGAAGCCCGATCCGCCGATGACACCGATTTCCGCTGTAGCCGTTTCCGCTGTACCCGTCTCTGCGTTCACCATGTGGTCACACTAACCGGGCACACACGACCGGGACCCCGCCGAGTCGATCAGCGGGGTCCGGGCGAAGCGTGTGGTGTACGAGGGCGGTCTCAGGCGGCCGACGTACCGCTCGACGACGTGGAAGAACTCGAGGACGACGATGCCGCTGCCGAAGCGGCCGGCTTCGACTCCGACTTCGGCTTCGACTCCGACGAGGACGACCCGGCGGACGAGTCGGACGCCTTGGAGGACGACGACGAGGCCGGCGTGCTGCTCGACGAGGAGCCGCGGCTGTCGTTCCGGTAGAAACCGGATCCCTTGAAGACGATGCCGACGGCCGAGAACACCTTCTTGAGGCGTCCCTCGCAGTTCGGGCACACGGTCAGGGCATCATCGGTGAACTTCTGCACCGCTTCGAGGCCCTCGCCGCATTCGGTGCACTGGTACTGATAAGTCGGCACTTGCTCCTCCTGGCACTCTCACTCAATGAGTGCTAACGACGCTCCATACTGACGTATTCCGCGCGATCAGTCCACCGTGACCGGCTCGCGGTGATCGATCCCACGTGCCACCGTCCGTCCTCCGGGCTGCGGCGTCAGCCGGGAACGCAGGGCCAGCAGGGTCGCCAGGGCCAGCGCCGTGCCGGCCATCGGGACCACGAAACCGGTGCTCGCGCCATGGGCGTCCGCGAGCTGTCCGGCCACCGTGACGGCCGCCGCCTGGCCGAGCGCCACGGCGCCCGTCAGCCAGGTGAAGGCCTCGGTCCTGGCGGACGCGGGCACCAGTGCGTCGACCAGGGTGTAGCCGCTGATCAGCGCGGGAGCGATGCACAGTCCGACCAGCAGTCCGAGACCCGCCAGCAGCGGCACGGAGTGCACGGCCCACAGCCCGGACGCGGTGAACGTCAGGGCCACGTAGCCGACGATCAGCCGGCGGCGCGGGCTGCTCCTCCAGGCGATGGCACCACAGGCGATGCCGGCCAGCATGTTGCCGGCTGCGAAGACCCCGTACAGCAGCCCGTTCACACCGGGCCGGCCGATCTCCTCGGAGAACGCGGTCAGGGAGACCTGCATGCCGCCGAAGACGGCGCCGATACCCAGGAAGGTGATCGCGAGGACGCGGACGCCCGGTACGGAGAGCGCCGAGCGGTGCGGCTCGGCGGCGGACGCGGCACTCCGGGTGGTGGGCTGGGTGGAGCGCTGGGCGGCGAACAGGAGGCCGCCGACGAGCGTCAGCGCCGCCTCGGCGATCAGCCCGGCCGCCGGGTGCACGCCGGTGCACAGCGCCGTCGCGAGCACGGGTCCGACGACGAAGGTGAACTCGTCCGTCACGGACTCGAAAGCGGCGGCCGTGGTCATCAGCGGGGACGCCGGCCGGCCCGGGGCCGCGCCGAGCCGTGCGGCCCAGCGGGCCCGCACCATCGGCCCGATCTGCGGAATGGAGGCCCCGGTGGGCACCGCCGCCAGGGCCAGCACCCACAGGGGTGCGTCTGCCAGGGCCAGCGCCGTGAGGGCGCCGACGGAGAGGGCGTGCACCAGGACGCCGGGCAGGAGCACCGCGCGCTGGCCGAACCGGTCGGCGAGCCTGCCGCTCTGCGGCGCGAACAGGGCCATGGACACGCCGGAGACGGCGGCGACGGCGCCCGCACTGCCGTACGAGCCGGTGGTGTGCTGCACGAGGAGCACGATGCCGATGGTCAGCATCGCGAAGGGCTGCCGGGCGGCGAAGCCCGGCAGGAGGAAGGTCCATGCACCCGGGGTGCGCAGCAACTGCCCGTATCCCGGGCGGTCGGAGACCGTGGACGCCACGGTCCATGCCTTTCTGCCGCCTGGTGGCCGTGCTCCCGTACGCTCCCGCACCGGGGTGCGGGAGCGTACGGGAGCTGCCGAGAGCTGTCCTCTTCGCGCGGGACTGCGGTAGATGCCGGGCGCTCGCTCCAGAGGCGAAGGACGCCACGACGGAGGCGAAGGGACGCCACGACCGCCATACGGTCGCGCCAGCTCTGCATCAGGCAGAGTTGGTCGATCAGATTCACATCGTGTGGATCGAGAGATCCAGTCCTTCATCTTACAGGCTCCGGTCCCGGCGGACCTGTGAATGTGGGCGGTCGCTCACGCGACGCGTCCGGTCAGTGGTGAGCCCGCCTGCCGCCCGCCTTGTCGCCCGGACGGTCCTCGGCGCCCTTGCCCAGTTTCTTGGCCAGTCGCGCGACGTGCGGCAGATTCGTCTTGGCGCCGTTCCGGCGGTCCGCCCCGCCGGTCCCCAGCCAGCCGGCCAGCTTGCCGCCCTCGCCGACCGCCCGCAGCCGTGCCTCCGTGGCGTCGCGCACCGGGTCGGTCGCGACGACCAGCAGCTCGTCCCCGTGGCGCAGGACGGTCGACGGGGCGGGGACGAAGCTCTTGCCGTCCCGTACGACGAGGGTGACCGCGGCCCCGGCGGGCAGCCGGAGTTCCGCCACCTCCACGCCGTGCATCTTGGATGTGCCGGGGACCGCGACGGACAGCAGATGGCCGCGCAGCCGTTCCAGGGGGGCCGATTCGATGCCGAGGTCCGAGGTCTCCGACGGGTCGTCAGAAATCTTCAGGGCCCTCGCCAGCCAGGGCAACGTCGGTCCCTGGATCAGGGTGTAGACGATGACGAGGACGAAGACGATGTTGAAGACCCGGGTGCTGCCCTCGATGCCGGACACCATGGGGATCGTCGCCAGGATGATGGGGACGGCGCCGCGCAGCCCGGCCCAGGACATCAGGGCTTTCTCGCGTCTGGGCAGGCGGAACGGCGCGAGGCTGAGGAAGACCGACAGCGGCCGGGCCACGGCGGTGAGGACCAGCCCCACGACCACGGCGGGCCAGAAGTCGTCGATCAGGTCGTGCGGAGTGACCAGCAGTCCGAGCAGGACGAACATGCCGATCTGTGCCAGCCAGCCGAGCCCGTCGGCGAAGCCCCGGGTGGCCGGCCAGTGCGGGAGCTTGGAGTTGCCGAGGACCATCGCGGCCAGGTAGACGGCCAGGAACCCGCTGCCGTGGGCCATGGCGCCCGCCGCGTACGCGGACACCGCGATGGCCATCACGGCGATCGGGTAGAGCCCGGAGGCGGGCAGTGCCACATGGCGGATTCCGAAGGCACCGAGCCAGCCCACCGCGAGGCCGATCGCCGCGCCGATGGCCAGCTCCAGGGCTATCTCGCCGACCAGTACGTACCAGTGCTCCACGGGGCCGACGGCGGAGAACGCCACCACCAGGATGACCACGGGGGCGTCGTTGAAGCCGGATTCGGCCTCCAGGACCCCGGTGATGCGGGAGGGGAGGGGGACCTTGCGCAGGACCGAGAAGACGGCCGCGGCGTCGGTGGAGGAGACGACGGCGCCGATGATCAGGGCCTGCCGCCAGTCCAGGCCGACGAGGTAGTGCGCCGCGCTCGCGGTGACACCCACGCTGATGGCTACGCCGACGGTCGACAGAACGGCCGCCGCGGGCAGCGCGGGTTTCACTTCTTTCCACTTCGTGCCCAGTCCGCCCTCGGCCAGGATGACGACCAGGGCGGCGTAGCCGATCACCTGGGTCAACTCGGCATTGTCGAACTTGACGTCGAAGATGCCGTCCTGACCCATGGCGATCCCGATGCCGAGGTACAGGAGCAGGCTGGGGAGCCCGCTGCGGGACGAGATGCGGACGGCCGCGACGGCGACCAGCAGCACGACCGAGCAGACGAGCAGAAGTTCGTTGAGCGCGTGGACAGTCAGGGTCCGTTCCTTCCCTGCGTACGCCTTCCGGATCGGCCTCCGGCGGCCAGTACTTCGTTACCTTACCTAATCTTTAACGTTTTCTTGACGCCTTCGAGTGTCCGTGCGAACCGGTGCGCAAATGGATGCATCCCCATACCGCGTCCGAGTGGCTTCGGCGGGGCGCCTATGGTTGCTCCTGCACTCCCAGGACCACCCTGCCCCTCGAAGGACAGCGATGCCCGCCAACACAACCGCCCCTCCCGGGTCTTCCGCTGCGAAGAAGGCCGGCAGGAAGAAGGGGCGACGCGCCCGCCTGTTCGTGATCGTCCTGGTGCTGGCGCTTGTCGCGGGTGTCGGGTACGGCGCGTACTGGTCCGTTTCCACGGTCCGGGCCTCGTACCCGCAGACCACCGGATCGATCGAGCTCGAAGGTCTGTCCGGGGACGTCGACGTCAAACGCGACGACTACGGGATCCCGCAGATCTACGCGGACACCGACAGCGACCTCTTCCGCGCCCAGGGCTTCGTCCAGGCCCAGGACCGTTTCTGGGAGATGGACGTACGCCGCCACATGACGTCCGGACGGCTCTCCGAGATGTTCGGCGCCGGCCAGGTCGAGACCGACTCCTTCCTGCGCACTCTGGGCTGGCGCAAGGTCGCGCAGAAGGAGTACGACGAGGTCCTGGACGAGGACACCAAGAAGAACCTCCAGGCTTACGCGGAGGGGGTGAACGCGTATCTGGACGGCAAGGACGGCAAGGACATCTCCGTCGAGTACGCGGCGCTCGGCCTGACCAACGACTACAAGCCCACCGAGTGGACCCCGGTCGACTCGGTGGCCTGGCTCAAGGCGATGGCCTGGGACCTGCGCGGCAACATGCAGGACGAGATCGACCGCTCGCTGATGACCAGCAGGCTCAGCGAGAAGCAGATCAAGGATCTCTACCCGGACTACCCGTACGAGAAGAACGAGCCGATCGTCGAGCAGGGAGGTGTCTCCCCGGTCACCGGGAAGTACGACCCGGAGGCCGAGCCGTCCGACAGCATCGGCTCCGAGACCGTCGAGGGCGCGACCGAGGGCCTCAACACCCAGCTCTCCGCGCTCAGCGACACCCTGGACGAGATCCCGGCACTCCTCGGCCCCAACGGCAACGGCATCGGGTCGAACTCCTGGGTCGTCTCCGGCGCCCACACGACGACCGGCGATCCGCTGCTGGCCAACGACCCGCACCTGGCGCCGCAGCTCCCCTCGCTCTGGTACCAGATGGGGCTGCACTGCCGTCAGCTCTCCGCGTCGTGCCAGTACGACACGGCCGGCTACACGTTCTCCGGGATGCCCGGTGTGATAATCGGCCACAACCAGGACATAGCGTGGGGCTTCACGAACCTCGGAGCCGACGTCACCGACCTCTTCCTGGAGAAGGTCTCCGCCGACGGCTACCAGTACGACGGCAGGACCGAGCCCTTCATCACCCGTGAGGAGACCATCAAGGTCGCGGGCGGCAGGAGCAGGAAGATCACCGTCCGTGAGACCAACAACGGCCCGCTGGTCTCCGACCGCAACAGCGAGCTGGAGAAGGTCGGCAAGAAGGCTCCCGTCACCACCTCCGCTCCCGACCGCGGAGACGGCTACGGGGTCTCCCTGAAGTGGACGGCGCTTGAGCCCGGCAAGTCCATGGACGCGGTGTTCGAGCTCAACCGCGCCAAGGACTTCACGAGCTTCCGGAAGGCTGCCGAGCACTTCGAGGTGCCGTCCCAGAACCTCATCTACGCCGACACCAAGGGCAACATCGGCTACCAGGCACCGGGCAGGATCCCGGTCCGCCTCAAGGGTGACGGCACGCTGCCGAGCCCCGGCTGGTCCCCCGACTACGGCTGGGAGAAGAAGCCCGTCCCCTTCGACGAGCTGCCGTACGAGTACAACCCCGACCGGGGCTACATCGTCACCGCCAACCAGGCGGTCATCGGCGACGGTTACGAGCACATGCTCACGAAGGACTGGGGCTACGGCGCCCGCAGCCAGCGGATCAACGACCTGCTCAAGAAGAAGATCGACGGCGGCGAGAAGATCTCGACCGACGACATGCAGACGATGCAGATGGACAACCAGAGCGCGATCGCCGCGAAGCTGGTGCCCGAACTGAAGAAGATCGGCATCTCCGACAAGAACGTCCGTGAGGCCCAGAAGCTGCTGGAGGGCTGGGACTACACCCAGGAGCCCGACTCGGCCGCCGCCGCGTACTTCAACGGCGTCTGGCGCAACATCCTCAAGCTGGCCTTCGGCGACAAGCTTCCCAAGGAGATGCGCGCCAAGGGCGACTGCATCTATGTGGAGCCGGTAGCCGGGACCGGGCCGGTGGACGAGCAGGACAAGCTCGTACGGGAATGCGGTCAGCGCGCCCCGGAAGCGGCGCAGCCCGACGGGGGCGACCGCTGGTACGAGGTGGTGGAAAGCGTCCTGGACGACCAGGACAGCGAGTGGTGGAAGGTCCCGGCCAAGGGGCGCGACACGGCCATCGACAGCCGTGACGAGCTCTTCGCCCGCGCCATGAAGGACGCGCGCTGGGAGCTGACCGCGGAGCTGGGCAAGGACATCAACACCTGGAGCTGGGGCCGGCTGCACCAGCTGTCCTTGCGCAACCAGACACTCGGCACCGAGGGCCCCGACCTCCTGCAGCGGGCCCTCAACCGCGGCCCTTGGGACCTCGGCGGCGGCGAGGCGGCGGTCAACGCCTCCGGCTGGAACGCGGCCGGCGGTTACGAGGTCATCTGGGTCCCCTCGATGCGGATGGTCGTCAACGTGGGGGACTGGGACAAGTCCCGGTGGATCAACCTCACCGGTGCCTCCGGGCACGCGTTCAGCGCGCACTACACCGACCAGACGGACAAGTGGGTGGAGGGCGAACTGCTCGACTGGTCCTTCGAGGAGGGCGCCGTGAAGCAGTCCACGGTCGACACCCTGACGCTCAGGAAACCGTAGGCGGGAAGCGGAAGCGCCGTGCTCCGGCGGGCGTGACCACGGCGTCCACGGGGTGGTCGTGCGGTTCCTCGGGAACCCGCGCGACCACCTCGTCGTCGTACAGCAGGACGATCAGGGCGGGGTGCGCCCCGGCTGACGCGAGCCGGGCCAGCACCCGGTCGTAGCTGCCCCCGCCGCGTCCCAGACGCATCCCGCGCTCGTCCACGGCGAGGCCGGGCAGCAGAACCGCGTCCGCGTCGAGGACCGCCTCCGGCCCCAGGCGCGTGCCGTCCGGCTCCAACAGGCCCCGGCCCGCGGGCACGAGGTGGTTCGCACCCTCGAACACGGCCCAGTCCAGGTCGTTGTCCGCCAGGAGCACCGGCAGCAGCACGCGTACGCCCCGCGCCCGAAGGGCGTCAAGGAGCGCGTGGGTGCCCGGTTCGCGCCCCACGGACACATAGGCCGCCACGGTCCGGGCGCCGGTCAGCTCGGGAAGATCCGAGGCGGCCGAGGAGAGAACCGCGGCGGCCTGTCCGACGTCCTGCGGGGTGAGGAGCCTTCGTGCGGCGAGCAGTTCACGTCGCAGTGCCGCTTTTCGGGACATGTCATCGTTCAACGGGTGCTCGCATAGCTCGTTTATGTGGATGTATGAGAACGAAGTTAACCGGACGCTCATCTTCCGCCCATAGGCACCGGCTAGAGTTCTGCGCATGACTCAGTCGCGCCCCAGGATCAGCAAAGCTGTCATTCCAGCTGCAGGTCTCGGCACCCGGTTCCTGCCGGCCACCAAGGCCACTCCCAAAGAGATGCTGCCTGTCGTCGACAAGCCCGCCATCCAGTATGTCGTCGAGGAAGCGGTCGCCGCGGGCCTCTCCGACGTACTGATGATCACCGGTCGCAACAAGCGTCCCCTGGAGGACCACTTCGACCGGAACTACGAGCTGGAGTCCGCGCTGACCCGCAAGGGAGACGCCGAACGGCTCTCCAAGGTCCAGGAGTCCAGTGACCTGGCCACCATGCACTACGTACGTCAGGGCGACCCGCGCGGTCTCGGCCACGCCGTCCTCTGCGCCGCTCCGCACGTCGGTGACCAGCCGTTCGCCGTGCTTCTCGGTGACGACCTCATCGACCCGCGTGACCCCCTTCTCGCCCGGATGGTCGAGATCCAGGAGCGTGAGGGCGGCAGCATCGTCGCCCTGATGGAGGTCGACCCCTCGCAGATCCACCTGTACGGTTGCGCCGCCACCGAGGCGACCGCCGACAGCGACGTCGTCCGGGTCACCGGACTCGTGGAGAAGCCCGATCCTGCCGAGGCGCCCAGCAATCTCGCCGTCATCGGCCGCTACGTCCTGGACCCCGCGGTCTTCGACATACTGCGCCGCACCGAGCCCGGCCGCGGCGGCGAGATCCAGCTCACCGACGCACTCCAGCTGCTGGCCGAGGACGAGAAGATCGGCGGCCCGGTGCACGGCGTCGTCTTCAAGGGCCGGCGCTACGACACCGGTGACCGCAGCGACTATCTGCGTGCCATTGTCAGACTCGCGTGCGAACGTGAAGACCTGGGACCTGACTTCCGGACCTGGCTGCGCAGTTACGTCACCGAGGAGTTGTAACAGCTTGAGCAGCACGATCTGGTCGGTGGACGAGCACCTGGACGACATCCTGGCCGCGGTGAAGCCGCTCGAACCCATCGAGCTGCAACTGCTCGACGCCCAGGGCTGCCTCCTGGTCGAGGACGTCGTGGTGGAGGTCGCCCTGCCGCCCTTCGACAACAGCTCGATGGACGGATACGCCGTCCGGATCTCGGATGTCGAGGGCGCGAGCGAGGAGTTCCCCGCGGTCCTCACCGTCATCGGTGACGTCGCCGCGGGCGACGGAGGCCTGGCGGACGGCCGGTCCGTCGGCCCCGGCGAGGCCGCCCGCATCATGACCGGTGCTCCGCTGCCCGCGGGCGCCGAGGCGGTCGTCCCCGTCGAGTGGACGGACGGCGGCACGGGCGGCGGGCCCGCCGAGGGCATGCGGGCCCACAGCGACGCCCCGGAGGGGGCGAGCGGTGAGGTCCGCATCCACCGCCCGGTCACGCCACGCGCCCATGTGAGGGCCAAGGGCAGCGATGTGCAGCCCGGTGACATGGCTCTGCGCGCGGGTGCGGTCGTCGGACCGCCGCAGATCGGCCTCCTCGCCGCGATCGGACGGTCCACGGTGCGGGTGCGGCCCCGTCCGCGCGTCGTCGTGCTGTCGACCGGCAGCGAGCTGGCACAGCCGGGCGAGGAGCTGGACGGCGGCCGGATCTACGACTCCAACAGCTTCGCGCTGACGGCTGCCGCGCGGGACGCGGGGGCCATCGCCTACCGCGTCCCCGCGGTCGCCGACGACGCCGAGACGCTGCGGACCACGATCGAGGACCAGCTGATCCGCGCCGACATCGTCGTCACCACGGGCGGCGTGAGCGTCGGTGCCTACGACGTGGTCAAGGAGGCCCTGTCGTCCGTGGGAGACGAGGACGAGGCCGGTGGCGGTGTCGACTTCCGCAAGCTCGCCATGCAGCCGGGCAAGCCGCAGGGCTTCGGTGCGATCGGCCCCGACCACACGCCGCTGCTGGCACTGCCCGGCAATCCGGTCTCCTCGTACGTCTCCTTCGAGCTGTTCGTCCGGCCGGCGATCCTGAAGCTGATGGGTCGCCAGGACGTCCACCGGCCGACCGTGCGGGCCACGCTCGACACGGACGAGGCGCTCGCCTCGCCGTCCGGCAAGCGCCAGTTCCTGCGCGGGACCTACGACGCCGAGGCGGGCACCGTGGCGCCCGTCGGGGGGCCCGGATCGCACCTGATCGCCGCCCTCGCCCAGGCGGACGCGCTGATCGTGCTGCCCGAGGACGTCACGTCCGCCGAGCCCGGCGCGGAGGCCGAGGTGATCCTCCTCCGCTGACTTCGGCGCTGTGGCGGTACGGTGTCTGGCGCTGTGCCTTACCGGGGGAAGCCCCCGGGCCCCTCGGTCCGCACCTCGGCGCGGGACGGGCGGGCAACCGGCGCCCTACCGCTAGGCGGAGTGAGTTGAGTACGCAGAACGAACTGACGCACATCGACGAGGCGGGTGCCGCCCGCATGGTCGATGTGTCCGAGAAGGACGTCACGGCACGTGTCGCCCGGGCGAGCGGCCGGGTCCTCGTCTCACCGCGTGTCGTCGAGCTCCTCAGAGGTGAGGGTGTCCCCAAGGGCGACGCCCTGGCCACCGCGCGCATCGCCGGGATCATGGGGGCGAAGCGCACCCCGGACCTGATCCCGCTCTGCCACCCGCTCGCCGTCTCCGGTGTGAAGGTCGACCTGAGCGTCGCCGACGACGCGGTGGAGATCCTGGCCACCGTGAAGACCACGGACCGTACCGGGGTCGAGATGGAGGCGCTGACCGCCGTGTCGGTCGCCGCGCTCACGGTGATCGACATGATCAAGGCGGTCGACAAGAGCGCCGTGATCACGGACGTCCGCGTCGAGGCGAAATCCGGCGGCACGTCCGGTGACTACCGGCGCCCCGCACCGGAGGGGGCGGACGCATGACCGCGCCCGGAAGCCCTCCTGGCGCCGGCGGATACCGCGCCCTCGTCGTCACCGCGTCCAACCGCGCCTCCGCAGGCGTGTACGCCGACAAGGGCGGCCCGCTCATCACCGAGGCCCTCACCGGCCTCGGGTTCACCGTCGACGGACCGCAGGTCGTGCCCGACGGGGAACCGGTGGAAGCGGCCCTGCGGGCCGGAGTGGCGGCGGGTTACGACGTGATCGTCACCACCGGCGGTACGGGCATCTCGCCCACCGACCGCACGCCCGAGGCCACCCGCGGCGTCCTGGACCGTGAGATCCCGGGCATCGCCGAGGCGATCAGGGCCGAGGGCCGGGACAAGGTCCCCACCGCCGCGCTCTCCCGCGGCCTCGCGGGCGTCGCGGACCGCACCCTCATCGCGAACCTGCCCGGCTCGACCGGTGGTGTACGCGACGGACTCGCGGTCCTGAGCAGGCTTCTGGTGCATGCCGTCGACCAGTTGCGCGGCGGAGACCACCCCCGACCGGGGAGCTCGAGCTGAACGTCCGGACCTGGCCGGTGATCCTGTCCGACGGCGCGGTCACCCTCCGCCCGATAAAGATGCGCGACCAGAGCGTGTGGCGCGAGGTCAACCGGCGTAACCGTGACTGGCTGCGGCCCTGGGAGGCGACCGTACCGCCGCCGGCCCCCGGTGGCCCCCCGGCCCAGCGGCCGACCTACCGTCAGATGGTGCGGCATCTACGGGCCGAGGCGAACGCCGGGCGGATGCTGCCGTTCGCCATCGAGTACGAGGGCCGTCTCGTCGGCCAGTTGACGGTGGCGGGCATCACCTGGGGCTCCATGTGCTCCGGCCACGTCGGTTACTGGGTCGACCAGAGCGTGGCGGGCCGTGGCGTGATGCCGACCGCGGTGGCGCTCGCCGTCGACCACTGTTTCCGTACGGTCGGGCTGCACCGGATCGAGGTGTGCATTCGGCCCGAGAACGGTCCCAGTCGAAGAGTCGTGGAGAAACTGGGATTCCGGGCGGAAGGGCTGCGTCCGCGCTATCTCCACATCGACGGTGCGTGGCGGGACCACCTGATCTTCGCCCTCACCGCGGAGGAGGTGCCCGACGGGTTGCTGAGGCGTTGGCGCAGGATGCGGCCGGGACCGCCGGGAACGCCGGGACCGCCGGGAACGCCCGGACCGCCGGGAACACCGCGCTCTCCCGGAGAAATAAAATAAGTGTTCGAATTTGATCGCTCCGTGAATGTAAGCGGCCTCACTTTCGGCGACTGTTGACCTGAACAGTCACGAAAAAAGTCCGTCATATCGGCCTGATCGTGCGACACACCGGGCCAATTGGCGGATGCTGCCGTGCAAACCCCTCTACGGTGTGAGCGTGAGCAGCAGCGGCCTCATCTACGCAGTCATCGTCGGGGCCTGGGCCGCCTACTTGGTACCGATGTGGCTCCGCAGGCAGGACGAGCTCAACGAAGCCCGTCCGACGGAACGCTTCAGCACCGCCATCCGGCTGCTGTCCGGACGGGCGGCCATGGAGCGCCGTTACGCCAAGGAGCTGCGGGAGCGGGATGCCGAGCAGGCGCCTGGCGACGTGGACCCGGATGCCGTCACGGACCGACTGGAGTCCGTCGACGTCCGGGCCTTTTCCGCGCCTCCGGCACATACGGAAGCGCGGTTGACCGACCCCGCGCCCGTCCGTCCGGACCAGGAGCGCCCGCCGGGCCGGGCCTTCCGTCCGGCACCCGCGTGGCGGGAAGGCCGACGGCCTTCCGGTGCGGAGTCCGAGCGTGAGCGCAGACAGCGCTCGCAGGTCCTGGCGCGCCGTCGGCGTACCACCACGATCCTGTTCATGGCGTTCACGCTCGGCGCGATCGTCGCGGCGGTGGGCGGACTGCGCTTCCTGTGGGCACCGGCCGTGCCGGCTGTGCTGCTGAGCACGTACATCGTGCATCTGCGCACCCAGGAGCGCCGTCGGTTCGTCTTCACCATGGACCGGCGCCGGGCCGAGGTGGCCGCGCAGCGGCTGCGCGAGAACCGGCCCCGCAGGCACCAGCCCGCTTCCTCGGCTCCGGTCGACCCCGACGAGGAGCCCGGAGGGGCGCCCGCGCCCGCACCCACGGTCTCGCCCCAGGAGGCGGGCCGGCGCGCTCTCGTCGAGCAGACGGACCACGCGGAGTGGGTCGACCAGCAGCGCGAGCGCGGACCGGCCCAGGGCGACAGCTGGGAGCCGGTACCGGTTCCCCTGCCGACCTATGTCACCGCCCCGGTCGCGCCGCGCGCCACGGGCGGGGTGGAGGTCGGTGACCCGGAGACCTGGAGCGCGGCCCGCTCCAGTCCGGCCGAGCCGAGCCGGACGGGCAGCCACGAGACCCAGGACACGGCCACGCCCGCCGCCGACCCGGCCCCGCGCCGTCGCGGCAACACGCCCCGGCGCACCCGTGACCGAGGCCGGACGCCCCTCTTCGACCAGTACGACGACGAGGACCGGCCGCGCGCGGCCAACGAGTGAGACCGGCGGAAGGCCCGGCTCGGTGACCTGCCGGGATACGGATTTCCGAGCACCCCGACGAGGGTGCTAGAGTTTCACTCGTTGCAAGGGCCTGTGGCGCAGTCTGGTAGCGCACCTCGTTCGCATCGAGGGGGTCTGGGGTTCAAATCCCCACAGGTCCACCGCACACACGAGATCCCGGTCAGACGGTCACCGTCTGACCGGGATCTCGTCGTTTCAGCCCCTGCCTGTGTGAGACTCCGACCATCCTGCCCGCCCCTATCAGAGCCAGGAGATCTCCCGGTGACGCCAGCCGAGCGGCCGTCCGCCCCGAAGCCCGGTCCTCCTCCGAGCCGCGAGCACTGGTACCAGCCACGCCGCTCAGGATTCCGGTGGGAGCAGGAGGGGCTGGACCATGTGCGGCAGTTGATGCCCCAGGCCGAGCCTTACCGGGCGTGGGCGACGTTCCAGTTCACCGGTGACTCCGGCCGGGTCAACGAGAGCGACCTGCTGATCGCCGTGCCGGGTGGTCTGTATCTGCTGGAGCTGAAGGGCCACCCCGGGCGGGTGGTGAATCACGGGGACACCTGGCAGTTCCATGCCGACCGGGTGCGGACGCTGAAGAACCCGCTGCACCTGACCGATCTCAAGGCCAAGGAGCTCAAAGGCCGGCTGGAGCGGGCTGCCCGGGCCATGAAGGAGGACCCGAGGCAGATCCCCTACATCAAGCCGGCGGTCTTCCTGCACGACCCGGACCTGGTGAGTGAGCTCGACGAGTTCCAGCGCACCGCGGTCTTCGGGCGCAACGACGGCTCCGGCGGGCTGCCGAAGATCTGGGACGATCTGCTGGGTCTGCCGCCCGAGCGGGAGAGCTGGCGCGTCACCCCGCAGACCAGCCGACTGCTCGAAGAGCTGATGAAGCGCATCGGGATCAGCCACTCGACCGCGCATCTGCGCTTCGGTGACGGCTGGCGGATGGAGCCACGTGCCCTGGACGCCGGTCCCGGCTGGGAGGACCGGCTCGCGGTACGCGACGACGGTCTGGTCCAGGAGAGCGGCCGGGTGAGGATCTATCTGGCCGGCCAGGCGTCCTCCGAGCAGCAGCGCCGCCGGGTGGACCGGGCGGCCCGCCGGGAGTACCAGGTGCTGCAGGGCATCAACCACCGTGGCATCGTGCAGGCGGTACAGATCCGGGAGCACCAGGGCGGCCCGGCGATCCTGTTCCGGCACCGGGAGCCGGATCTGCGTCTGGACGCCTACCTGGACGCCTACGGTGGCCGGCTCACCCCGGTGGTCCGCCTGGACATGGTGCGCCAGCTTGCCGAGGCGGTGCGCTACGCCCATAACCGTTCCCTCTACCACCGTGCTCTGTCCGCGCGTTCGGTGTACGTCTCGGCGCGCGAGGACGGTAGTGATCCCGTTCTGCGCATCGCGGACTGGCAGACCGCAGCCCGCGACTTCGAGACCTCGTTGCACCGCTCACTCGGGGACACGCCTCTGGACGCGGGTCTGATCGCGGACATCGCCCAGGTGTATCTCGCTCCGGAGACCGACCAGGAGTTCGCCGACCCGGTCGATCTCGATGTCTTCGGCGTGGGAAGCCTCGCGTATCTACTCCTCACCGGTCGCCCGCCCGCCGATCGCCGCAGCACCTTGGTGGACCGCCTGGCGGCCGAAGGCGGACTGCACCCGTACGCGGTCGCCGACAGCATCTCCGCCGCTCTGGACGCGGTGGTCTTCCAGGCCACCGCCGCCGATCTGCAGGAGCGACTGGCCTCGCCCGAGGACTTCCTGCGTCTCCTGGACGCCGCGGAGGCCGACGCCGCACCGGCCGAGCAGCCGGGCGGCGCGGTCGCGGACCCGCTGACCGTGCTGCCGGGCCAGCCCCTGGACGACACCTGGACGGTCACCCGGGTCCTGGGCACGGGAGCCACCGCGCGCGCACTGCTGGTGCGACGCACGGCGGACGAGGGGACGGCCGAGCCGGATTCTCCCCGTGTCTTCAAGGTCGCCCTGGACCGTGAGAAGGACGCCAGGCTGTACGCGGAGGCCGAGGCGCTCAAGGAGGTCGGCGGAGGCCGCATCGCCAAGCTGCTCGCGGAACCGCGCGAACTGGCCGGCCGCACCGTGCTGGAGATCGAGTACGCGGGCGGGTTCCGCTCGCCCGCGGACCGGGATCCGGTCAGTCTCGGGTCGCGCCTGCGCGGTCAGGGCGCACTGGGGTACGACCAGTTGGAGCGGTTCGGCAACGACCTCTTCGACGCCCTCGACAGCCTGGCCGCACGCGGAGTGCGCCACCGGGACATCAAGCCGGACAACTTGGGCCTGTTCAAGCGCAACGACGGTTCCTGGCAGCTCATGCTGTTCGACTTCTCGTTGGCCGAAGCCCCCGACCAGGACATCCACGCGGGCACCCGCGGCTATCTCGACCCGTTCCTGGGCGGCAGCCGCCGCTCGCGCTACGACGACCACGCCGAGTGGTACGCCGCCGCCGTGACGCTCCACGAGATGGCTTCCGGTGAACGTCCGGTGTGGGGCGACGGCCAGAGCGACCCGCTCACCGTGACGGACGCCGAGCTGTATGTCGCCCGTGAACTGTTCGATCCGGCTCTCAGCGAAGGACTCACCCGCTTCTTCGAGCGTGCTCTGCACCGGGATGTCGAGCAGCGGTACGACAGCCTGCGCCAGACGGCGGAGGCCTGGCGGCAGCTGTTCCGTACGGCGGACTCGGCGCGCCCGGCCACCACTCCGGCCACGGTGGGACTGAACGCCGAGGCCGTCGAGGACGCACGCGAGCAGGCTGCCGCCGCCGCCGGTCTCGCCACGCCGCTGGAGGCCGCAGGGCTGTCGCCGCGGGCCGTCTCGGTCGCCGCCGGCCTGGGCGCGGCGACCGTGAAGGCTCTGCTGGACATCCCGCCCCACTCGATCTCCCGTGCCCGGGGCGCCGGCAACGTGATCCGCAAGGAGCTCAACCGGCGCCACCGCCAGTGGACGCACGACCTGCGGAAGAAGCCCGCTTCCAGGGCCACGACGGCCGTCGCGGCAGACGCGCCCGAAGAGGCGCTGGAGTCGGTGGACACGCTGGCCGCCCGGCTCACCCCGGCGGAGGGGAACCGGCGTACCAAGCCACGCCCCGATGTCGTACGCAGCACGCTGCAACTCCCGGGCGCGGAGCGGCTGGAGCCTTGGCCCGCCCAGCCGGCCATCGCCAAGGCGCTGGGCATCAGCCAGCCCACCGTCTCCCAGCATCAGCTCGCGGCGATCGAACAGTGGGCGGGCCTGCCGTGGCTGCGCCGGATCCGCGACGAGCTGGTGACCATCCTGTCCGAGCAGGGCAGGGTCATGACGGCCGAGGAGCTGGCCACCGAGCTGCGTGCCCGGCACGGCGCGGGTGACGCCGGCCCCGCGGACACCCTGGGCCTGGCACTCGCCGTGGTGCGGGCGGCTGCCGAGACGGAGGCCCGCAAGCGCACCGAGGACGCCGACACCGTTGCCGAGGCCCCGGCCCGGCTCACCGTCCTGCGGCGTGCCGGGCGGGTCCTGGTGGCCTTGGAGGACCAGCCGGGTGCCGACGACCCGACGCCGGTCGAGCTGGCGGAGTACGCGGCCCGTCTCGGTGAGACCGCGACCGTGGTGGCGGCCCGCGATCCGCTGCCCGGTCGGGCGACCGTGCTGCGCGAGCTGCGTGCGGTGAGCCCGCCCGAGGGGATAACGCCGCTGGCCGACACCCGGCTGGTGGCGCTCGCCGCAGCCCTGGCGCAGGGAGTCGCCTTCTCCCCGCGCCTCGAACTGTTCCCCCTGGACCTGGACCTCCCGCGCGCCCTGCGCATCTCGCAGGCTCCGGCAGGGGTGCGTGCCCATGTCGGTATCACCGCCGCGGATCTGCTGGCCCGGGTCCGCGCCCGCTTCCCCGGTCTGGCGGTCCTGGCGGACACCACCTATGTCGAGCTGGAGGAGGCCCTCGCCGAGGCCGACTTCCCCCTCGGCTACGACCAGGAGCGCAAGCGTTTCCTGCCACGCGTACAGGAGGTGCCCGGGAGCCGCCACGACGTGTCCGTGTCCGCGCTCACCAGCACGGGCACGCTGATCGCCGCGGCACAGGGCGACCTGGCGCAGGGCCGCGACCCGCGCAAGCTGCTCGCCGCGCGTCTGGAGACCTCCCACCGACGCGGCGGCTTCCTCGCGCTCACCCTGAAGGGCGCCGAACTCCCGGGTGTGGAGGAGAGGCTGGCGTCGCGCTACGAGGTCGTACCGGTCGCACTCGACGAGCTGTTCCTCACCGCGATGCGGGAGCTGGCCGAGGAGCAGGGGGTGCGGTGGCAGGCCCTGCTGAAGGCCGACGCCACGTTCGCGGTCTCCGGCGTCATCGGGGCGGCGCTCGCTTCCTACACCCGTCTCGCCGCCGAACGTGTCGCCGCCCGCGTCACCACCCTCGCCGAGCAGTCGGGTCCGCGCACCGTCCTCCTGGCCCACCGGGCCGGACTGGCCGCCCGTTACTGGGAGGCGGGAGGCCGGGAGCTCCTGGTCACGCTGCAGGAGTCCGCCCGGCGCCCCGCCGACGCCCCGCACGGCCTGTGGCTGCTCGTCCCGGCCGAGGACCCGCAGGCGACACCGGCCCTGGACGGCCGCACGGTGGACGTCGTGGACCGGGTCAGCGAGTGGGCGGTGCTGGACGGGCTGTCGCTGAGGGAGCTGCGGGCCCCGGAGCCCGGGGCCTGAGCTTCGGGCCCCGGGACTCGAGCGCCTTCTCGTGCAGGTAGGTGAAAGTAAGGTCGGGGAACCGTCCCCGCCTTCCTGCCCCCTCCCGGCCGCACCCGCCCGGCGCCACCGGCCGCCGCCTGGCCTTGCGGTACTCAGAAGTTTTCCGGGGCTCGGACCGGACGTCACGACGGCAGATCCTCACCGAGCTCGGACGTGATCCCGAAGTGGGTTCACACGGGTGGCCGCTACACGCCTGGTCTCCTATTGATGGCACGCCGGCTGATGCGCGTGTTTCTGTGGAACCACCACCAGCGCGGGACATCGGAGCCTCCGTGCTGCGACAGCTGACATCTTCGCATCCCCGGTGAGGGCCATCCCCCTGCGGGAAAGGAAGTGAAGGAGCATGTATGTCTGCAAGCAGGCGGCAGGAGTTCCGTATCGAGATCGATGGCATCGAGTTCCCGGACGACGTGGTGCAGCGGATCGACGGCGCCTTGCGCAGCGCCGTACTGCTGGAACTCGCCAAGGTCAATCTCGGAGGCCGTAGCGTGGATTTGCTCGGCGAAGGTATGTCCATTACGAGGATGGGTGGCAACCCGCAAGGTTACCGGGTGAAGATGGTGGAGCAGTAGATGGCCAGTGACCCCGAATCTCCGAGTGCACTGTGCCCGAGCACCACGTGCCACGAGGGCGCAAAGATTATCGCCGTACTCGGAGAGGACGGCCGCCTGGGTTATCTTCGCCCGGCGCTTCTGGTCGACGAGCGGTTCGATCGGGATGCCCGACGGGAGGGCGATCCGGAATCTCGATTTCGATTCGCAGACGAGTGTGTCCAGGCCGCCTGTGAGCACTGGAGTGATCAGCATTGCAGGTTGATCGGACAGTTGGCCGGCGCTCCGTCCGCCCCGAAGGCCGAGGCAGGGACAGCGGACGAGCTACCGCGTTGCGATATCCGAGCCACCTGCCGATGGTTCGCTCAAAGCGGGCGGTCTGCGTGCGCCGTCTGCCCAGTCGTTGTCTACCGGCCGAGTTCCTCCTCGTCTGTCTGAGCGAAGCTCGGTGGTAGTGCCCGCCATGCCATGCGCACCTGCTGACCGGGACGTGGCCGATGGCCACGATCAGCGGATCCGCGAGCGATCTCCCGCAACCCGTCCGCAGCAATCCAACACAAGCACCCGCCCCGCATGCAAAGCGTCGAGCAAACCCCACATGGGGCTGCGGCCTGTCGCTTGGCAGGCAGGGGAACAAACAGAAAGGCATGCACCTCATGAAGAACTCCATGCTGGCTGATATCGAAACCGTCGCAGGCAGTGGAAAAGCCGTTATGTCGGCGGACGACTGCACGATCGTCGCCATCGTCCAAGAGGCAATCAGTAGCGGAAGATCCGCTTCGTTCTACCTGTCCTCTGAGCAGTACATGACCGTGAGAGCTTGGTATTGGACGCCTGAACGGATCCGGAAAACAGGGACCAGGATGGTATCGAGCGAAGAAAAGGCCAAAATCAAGTCGGAGCTAGACATCGAGGACATCGGCCCCTTCCACTGTAACCGCATCACATGCGAGTGCGGGGAGGTTTACGGTGCCTTTGAGTTCCTACAGCAAGGAATCCGCGAACACGGAAAAGACGCGGTACGAGCAGTTTTCGCCCTCAAGGACGCTGCAATCCTGCGCACCAACCCCCGGGTTGTCGCTGTCTGTCCCAACTGTGAGCAACTGCTGGGTGCCCGCCTTACCTACGACAACTGCACGTACGGGTGCTCCTTCGGAACCGAGGAGTAGCCCTGACCGGCGAACCGTCCGTCGACCTCACACCACACACTCCGGCTCCTGGCGACCTGTCCTGAGCTTCGGGGCCCGGGCCTCGGGAGTCGAGCTCCGGGACCGGCCGGTTCACTCGTTCGAGGGTACGAGGAGGGCGCCGGGCCCGACGCTTGAGCTTCGGGATCCGGGAGCCGGGACACGGGATCCGGGACCCGAGCGCCTTCTTGTACAGGTAGGTAGAAGAAGGTGGGGAAAAACCTCCCCACCCTCCCTGACCCGTCACGGCCAGCAAGTATGACTAATCGTGACCAACTTGCAGCGGAGCGTCGCGACTGCTTACGGTGCGACAACTGAACGACCCCGACATGGTGTTTGCGCACCGGGCCGGGGTCTCACCCCAAGATCGAAAAGAGCGATCTCGTGGCTACCCCGAACAGTAGCGTCGCCGTGCGCGCGCCCGCATCCTCGCGCCCCCAAGCCCACCCGGGTTACGGCAAGCACTCCGCACCGGACCAACGCCCGCCCCGCCAGGACGACTTCCTGCTGCTTCCGGAGCGCGAGCGGTACATCGCCGGATACGTCGACCGCCTCCCCGAGGGCGGGGCCATGGACATCAAGTCGCTGGCCAAGCACCTCCCCCTGTACGGGCAGATGGCCGTCGGCACGGCACTCAGGGCCCTTGCGGTGGCCGGGCACCTGCGCCGCGTACGGTGCCGGATCGAGGTCGACAACCAGAGCCGCTGGGTCACCCGCACCTTCTGGTCCCGCACGGCCCGCGACAACGAGTGGTGGACCACCCGCCTCGCAGCGGAGAGCGCCCCGGCCTCCCGGGAAGCCGCATCGGCCCCGACGACTCCGCCGCCTCCGTGGGCCGTCACCGAACCCCTGGCCGAACCCCTCGCCGCGCAGGTCGCCGTGGAGGTCACCGCCGAGGTCGCCGTCGCACCGCTGGAGCCCGCGCCGCACCCCGCCCCGCCCGCGCCCGCCGTACCGCAGCAGCGGACCCCGGAACCGTCCCCGGACGGTCCTTCACCCGCCTACCTCGCCCTGGCCCGACTCGGCCGGATCGACCCCCGCCTGCCCCTCTCCGCCGCCGACTGCGCGGCACTGGAAGGCCGGGCCTCCGAATGGCTCGCACGCGGCGTGAGTACGGACTACCTCACCCACGCCCTCGCCTCCGGCCTCCCCGACCGGGTCGACTCACCCGTCGGCTTCGTACGCGGCCGCCTCAAGGACAAGATCCCACCGCACCTGCCCGCCGCCCCGGCGGCACCCGCGCCCGGCGCCCCCGGCCGCCGACTGCTGGTGGAGTGCGCCGAATGCGGCGCTCCCGGTCCCGCCGAAGCTCTCCCCGACGGCCTCTGCCGCCCCTGCCGTGAGGCCCCTCACGAGGCGGCCCCCACCACCGAACCGGCCATCGAACGCAACATCCAGGCCCACATGAAAGCCCTCCGTGACGGGCTCAGGCTGCCCTGACCCTCCGGGCCTCAGGCCCCCGTCGGCTGCGCCGTAAACACGAAGTGCCCGGGGGCGTCCCTCACCTGTCGCATGCCGCTCTGCCAGGATGCAACCGGTTCCCGCCCGGAGCCGGCCGGGTGGTCAGTCCAGTGCGGGACGTGTGCGGCGTGCGGTGTGTGCGGGCCGCCCGACTGCGGCGTACCAGACCAGGGCCGCACATGTGAAGGCCGTCGCCGCGGAGACCAGTGACCTGGTGAGGGTGTCGGGCCGTGCGCCGGAAACGAGGGCGACGATCAGTGCCAGCACCAGGGCGATGACATGCAGCGCACGAGGGCTCCGCGTGGCGCCTGGCGCGGCGGCCGGCGGCAGCAGCCAGGTTGCGAGGCCGTAACAGGCACAGGCGAGCAAGGTGGCTCCCAGCACTTCGCTGGGCCGGTGGCCGCCCATGGTCGCGGTGGCGGCGGCGATGCAGGCGAGCCACAGCACACCGGCCGTGGCGACGTAGGGGCGGATGCGGGGGGAAACCACGAGGACGGCGGCGAGGGTCAGCGCGGCGGGGATGACCGTGTGCCCGCTGGGAAAACCCTGATCAAGGAGATTCTCGGGCGCGCCCACCAGATCGGGGCGGGGCACGGTCGATTTGAACACCTCCTTGGCTCCGATCGCGAGAATGGCGACCCCCAGCGCCGCGAACCCCTGCCGCCAGCACCGTCGCACCAGGGTGAGGAGCACGATGGCGGCCAGGCCCGCCATCACGGTGGGCTTGGCGCTCAGTTCCAGCGGCGGCAGGGGCGTCGAGCCGTAGGCCGATCCTGACAGGGGGTAGATCCATGCTGCTTCGCCACCCTGTATGCCGAGGTAGAACCACGGGTTCTCAGCTCGTTGCCCCCACGGGGTGCAGATGGCGAGCAGGTAGACCGTCAGGAACCCCAGGGTGTACAGCAGGGCCGGCATCCACGGCCGCGTCGTACGCGACGGGCTGGTGTCGTCGGGGGCCTCGGGGGCCTGCCTTGAGGCCCCCGGACGGTGCGCGGGCAGGGACGGAGAATCGTGCTGAGTCATCGCTCTGTTTCTTCCGTTGGGGGGAGTTCGGTCACGCACGTGGTGCGGCACGACGTTGACCGCCGGGCTCGGTCGGCCCACCGGGGGTCCGCTCCTATTCGGCGAGTGCCTGCCCCTGTCGGCGCTGGGCGGCGATCGCCAGGGCGGGGAGGGGTGCGATCAGCAGGAGGAAGACGACCAGGTCCGGAAAGGACTGCATGAACGCGTCCGGACGGACGACGATCGCCTGCGTGCGGACGATCGCGACCGCCGCGACGGGGATCAGCCACCGGCGGTCGCCGGTGGCGGCCGTCGCCGCCCACGCGGCGATCAGCGCGGCGACTTCGAGGGCGAACAGACCGCGCTGGAAGGTCGGACTGACGGAGATGATGTGCAGGCCCCCGGCCACGAACATGGCGAGCACGACAGGGACCAGCCAGCGGTACGAGCGGCGTCGCAGACGGCTGGGACGGCAGAGCGCCAGCACGGCGCACGCGGCGCACAGCGTCCCTGAGAGCACCAGGTCACGGGCCGTTATCGGGGCGCCAAGACCGTAGTAGCTCAGGCCCGCCTTGCCCTCGTCGCCGAAGAGGATGCGGCCGTGGGACGTGGCGCCGGCCCAGATCATGGCTGCCGCGGCCGGCAGCGCGATCCACGCTCTGCCACGCAGCAGAGCGATCAGGCAGCCCAGCGGGAGCAGCCCGTAGGGCAGCAGCCGCCGCGTGGGACCTTCGGCCCACGGGTACCAGCCGGAGAAGCGGAAGGCGATGGCGTGCTGCCCGGGGTCGATGCGCAGTGCCCAGTGCCACACATCCTGCAAGTACGGAATCAGCGCCAGCGCGGCGAGGGCCAGGGCGGCCAGCTGGATGCCGTCCAGCCACCACGGACGGGCCGTGTCGTCGACGACGGCACGGGCGCGGGCCTGCACCCCGGCGCGCACCAGGGCGGCAACTTCCCGCGGCGGGGGCCAGGAGCGGCCGGGATACGCCTCGGACAGGCAGGCCAGCACCTCCTCTCCCTGCCGGGAACGGTAGGGCTCGGGGTAGGCCGCAAGCAGCAGACGATTCATGCCGGGGCCGCTCCGGCATCCCGCGAGCGTCCGATGACGACAGCCGCCGCCTGCTGCATCCGCAGCGCCTCCCGGCCGAGCGCCTCGGTGCCGTCCTCGGTGAGCCGGTAGTAGCGCCGCGCCCGCCCGTCCACGATCTCCTCATGGCCGGCGGCCACCAGCCCGGCCCGCTCCATCCGCTCCAGTGCGCCGTAGAGAGTGCCGACAGCGATCCGGAGCCGCCCGCCGGTGGCCCGCTCGGCAGCCTTGATGATGCCGTAACCGTGCAACGGACCATCCATGAGTGCAGCAAGGATGAAGTACTGCGGTTCCGTCAAGGGAGGATTCTGTCTGGGCATGCATCGAGCATATATCGAGCTACGAAATATATCCGCCAGCCCTGGATGATCAACGGCAGCACCTCCACGCCCGCGGCGAGCGTCACCCTCTCCCGGCCGGCGGGCGCGACGGCGATCTCCTCGACGCACCCGCGCGGCGTTGGCGGATGCTCACCGCGACCTGGTCCTGGCCGAGCGGAATGTGCTTCCCGCCGTGTCCGCCGGACCCGTCTCGCCTCTGTTGAATCCATGGACCAGACCCTGTTCGCCGGGACCGGCCGGGAGATCAAGAAGATCGCCAAGTCCGAGCCGGCCGAGCACGGCTTGCCGTTCTCGACCTGGAGCCCAGCCAAGCTGTCCGACTTCCTGGCAGCCGAGGGGGCGTTCGACGACATCAGCCACGAGGGCCTTCGGGCCCTGCTCCGCGAGGAAGGCGCGCGTCTTGAGCAAACACCTCTCCCCATAGGGACTTGGGATCTCGCTCTGCGCAGCAGCCACGGCCGGCGACGCCCGCCGGAAGGCGTACGCGCAAGGCCGCGGCGCGTCCCGGGCGGGTGCGGTCCGCCCAGCCCCGAGTACCACTCCGGCGACCGCTCTCCACGGCCCCCTGTGCTCCGGCCTGAGCTGGCAGGATGGACGGATGCACGGACCGTGAAGCCACGGCCCGGTTTGTCGGGGATGGGGAGGTTTCGCCGGTGTCGTCCGAGGAAGACCGTACGGGGGCCGCGTCGCTTGATCACGCCGCCCTGCTCAAGGACCTGCAGAAGCAGGTCGCGCTGCTGGAGGACGACCTCCGGGAGCGTACGGAGACGGAGCAGGAGTACGCGACCGCGCTGCGTGCCGAGTACGGCCGGGCCCTGGAGTCCGAGCGCACCGCCTCCATGTACGAGACGTGGCGCGACGAGCGGGTCGTGCAGATCGCCGCCGCCTGGGTCCTGGCCTGCGTCTTCGTCCGCTTCAGCGAGGACAACGGGCTGATCCCCGACGCGTGGCTCTCCGGGCCGGGCGACCGGCTGGCCGAGGCGCAGGACCGGCACGACGCCTTCTTCCGCCGCAGCCCGGAGCTGAACGACCGTGACTGGCTCACCGAGTCCTTCGACGCCCTCGCCGGCGCTCACCGGACGGCGGCCGGTCTCTTCGAGCGCGGTCACAACCCGCTGTGGGAGGTGACGCCGTCCTACGAGGCGGCGACCCGGCTGCTGGCGTTCTGGCGCGAGCGCGGCGCGGACGGCGAGGTCCGCTACGACTTCTCCGACCCCGAGCTGGACACCCGCTTCCTCGGCGACCTCTACCAGGACCTCTCCGAGCACGCCCGCAAGACCTACGCCCTGCTCCAGACCCCCGTCTTCGTCGAGGAGTTCATCCTCGACCTGACGCTGGACCCGGCCATCGAGGAGTTTGGCCTCGACCCCGTGTGGAAGCACAAGCCCGCCGACTGGAACGGCGAGGAGGACCCGGACGGCCAGGTCCGGGGCCTGCGCTGCATCGACCCGGCGTGCGGCTCGGGGCACTTCCTGCTCGGCATGTTCAAGCGCGTGCTGGAGAAGTGGCGCGAGGCGGAGCCGGGCACGCAGGACTGGGTCCTGATCCGCCGGGCCCTGGAGTCGGTGCACGGCGCGGACAAGAACCCCTTCGCGGCCTCCATCGCTCGTTTCCGGCTGCTGGTCGCGGCGCTGAAGGAGTGCGGGGTCCGGGAGCTGAGTGGCGCGCCGGACATGCCGATCCGGGTGGCGGTGGGGGACTCCCTGCTGCACGGGCGGGGCGCGGAGGGCGTGACGGAAACCCTCGACACGATGATGGGGGAGCGGGAGGCCTTCTACTACCGCACGGAGGATGCCGGGGAGTACGCCCGCGAGGTGGACCTGCTGGGGCGGGGGTCGTACCACGTGGTCGTGGCGAACCCGCCGTACATCACGGTGAAGGACAAACAGGAGAACGCGAACTACAAGGCCGCGTACAGCGCTTGCTACCGGCAGTACGCGTTGTCGGTGCCGTTCGCGCAGCGGATCTTCGAACTGGCGGTGCGGGCTGGGGGTGGCGAGCGCACCGGCGGGTTCACGGGGCAGATCACCGCGAACTCCTTCATGAAGCGGGAGTTCGGGAAGAAGCTGATCGAGGAGTTCTTCCCGAAGGTCGACCTGACGCATGTGATTGACACGTCGGGGGCCTTTATTCCGGGGCATGGAACGCCGACGGTCATTCTGGCGGGGCGGAACCAGAACCAGTTGCAGGCGGACAGGGTTCGGGCTGTGTTGGGTGTGCGGGGGGAGCCCAGCCAGCCGGAGGACGCGGCGCGGGGGGTGGTGTGGCAGGCGATTTTGCAGCAGGTGGGGAAAGCCGGGAGCGAGTCGGACTGGGTTTCAGCGGAGGATGCGGAACGGTCACGGTTCGCTGCACACCCGTGGGCGCTCAGTGGAGGCGGAGCCGGGCCTCTCCAGCAAAAGATTGAGGGCGTATCTGTTCGGCTGCACAGCATCGATACGGAAGTAGGGTCCGGTGCTGTGACACGGGAAGACAGTGCCTACATGGTAGGTGGCGGAACCCTTCGCAGGGCGGGTATCAGCGCCGATTTTCAACGGTCCATGGTTGAGGGGGATGCAGTCCGCGACTACGAGATCAGTCGCCCCACCGTCGCCCTCTGGCCCTACGCCAGCGAATCACTCGAAGCGCGTTCATCGGAAGAGATCAACTGCTTTTTGTGGCCTCACCGGACAATCCTGCGAGAGAGAATCGCTTATGGGGAGAGCCAAATTGAGCGGGGGCTCGAATGGTTCGAATACTCAATGTTCTTTCCGAAGCGTTACCGTGCACCGATGGTTATCGCCTTTGCTTTTGTGGCCACACATAACCATTTCGTTCTAGATCGAGGCGAAAAGGTATTTAATCGTTCCGCTCCGGTGATCAAGTTGCCGGCGGGGGCCAGCGAGGAGCAGCATCTGGAGTTGCTGGGGGTGCTGAACTCTTCGGCGGCTTGCTTCTGGTTGAAGCAGGTGAGCCAAGGCAAGGGCGGCAGCGGTCTCGGGCGTGGCCTGCAGGACGAGGACTGGGAGGAGCGCTACGAGTTCACCGGCACCAAGCTCCAAGAGTTTCCCCTCCCCGCCACGCTTCCGCTTGCCCATGGACGTGAACTTGACAGGCTTGCCCAGCAGCTGGCTCAGCACGAGCCTTCTGCCCTTACGGCCAACGCAATCCCGACCCGCGCTGCACTCGACGAGGCTCGCACCGCCCAGGCCAAGATCCGGTCCCGGATGATCGTGCTCCAGGAGGAGCTGGACTGGAACGTGTACGGGGCGTACGGCCTGCTCACCCCGACGGAGGCCGGAGCAACCACGTTCCCCGCCGAGCTGACTGATGCCGATGTGCCACAACTTGTTCTCGGTCAGCGTGCCTTCGAGATCGCGCTCGCCCGCAGAGTGCGTGACGAGGGGGCCAAAACCGCATGGTTCGAGCGACACAGGTCGACACCGATCCTTGAGATCCCAGCAGAGTGGCCCGAGCCGTACAAGAAAGTTGTCCAGGCCAGGCTCGATCTCATCGAGTCCAACAAGGACATCCGCCTCATCGAGCGCCCCGAGTACAAGCGGCGCTGGTCCACCGAGCCGTGGGAGAAGCGGGAGGCCGCTGCCCTGCGGGCCTGGCTGCTGGATGCCGTCGAGCGCGAGGACCTGTGGTTCGAGGAGCGCAACGAGTTCACCTCGCCCCGCCCCCTCACCGTGAACCAGCTCGCCGACGCCCTGCGCCATGACGAGGACGTCCAGGCCGTCGCCGCCCTCTACGCAGAGGACCACCTCGGCAAGCGGGATGCCTCCCTGGCGACCGTTCTCGCATCGATCACCGAGCCCGAGCACGTCCCCTACCTCAGCGTCCTGCGCTACAAGGACACCGGCCTCCGCAAGCGTGAGCAGTGGGAGCAGGTCTGGGAGCAGCAGCGCGAAGAGGACCGTACCGGGAAGCGGCTCGACATCAAGGTGCCGCCGAAGTACACGGGCGCCGACTTCGTCAAGCAGTCCTACTGGTCGAACCGCGGCAAGCTCGACGTGCCCAAGGAGCGGTTCATCTCCTACCCGGGCGCCTCCACCGACAACGACTCGTCGCTCCTCCTCGGCTGGGCCGGCTGGAACCACCGCGAGCAGGCCGAGGCCCTGGCCAACCTCGTCCACGACCGTGCGGAGCAGGACGGCTGGCCGAAGGACGACGCTCGCTTCGTCCCGCTCCTGGCCGGGTTGCAGGAGGCCATGCCCTGGGTGCACCAGTGGTACGACGAGTTCGACGAGGAGTGGGACGGCAACCCGGCCGAGGAGTTCCAGAGCGCGCTCAACCTCGGCCGTACCGAACGCCACCTCTCGGAGTCCGACCTGCGCGCCTGGCGCCCCGAGAAGAAGCGGGGCGGCCGCAAGAAGGCTGCCGAGTAGGCGCGTACGGACACATGCGGGTGGGGCCGGAGGTCGGCCCCACCCGCCGCGTGAGAGGGCCTGCTCCCCTGCTGGGCGTTCTTGCCGAACTCCACGAACCCGGCCCAGGCAGTCGGCCTGACACGCACGGTTCAGGATGGAATCAGCTCATTGTGTCTGTCTCCACCGGCGTGGGTCGTCTTCCAACTGTGCCCGTTCCCAACCGCCGTGTTCGGCGGCGGCCTCGTAGGTGGTCTGCAGGAACTCCGTCAGTGCGCGGTCGGGTTCGGGGGCGGTGCGCACGGTCTCGTACGGGAGCAGGAACTGGCCGTTTTCCGTGCTGTAGTAGGCGCCCTCCGGTCCCACGGGATGGTCTGCGAAGCCTGCTGGTTCGGGGTAGGCGTAGGAGTAGAACGCGCCTTCCTCTCCGCCGCCCGGCCAGAAGCCGCAGCTGGACAGTTCGCGGGAGTAGCCCTCGACCATCACCCAGTCGCCGCAGTTCGGGGCGCCGCCTGGATGCGGGGGAGCGGAGCGGCCGGAGAAGCGGGTGCAGGCGAGGTCCATCGCGCCCCAGAAGAAGTGCACCGGGCTGGCCTTGCCCGTGAAGTGCGCCCGGAACTGGCCCATGACCCGGTCCGCCTGGAGCAGCTGCCGCCAGAACAGGTGCGCTGCCTCTGCGTCGTAGGCGGAGTGCTGCTCGTCTTCCGCGAACGGGATCGAGGGGTCCACTTCGTTCGGACGCCTCTGGAAGTCCGCGCCGATGCCGAGCGCATCGAGCGCCTCCATGGTCTCGGCGTAGAAGGCGGCCACCGACTTGGGTGCCAGGGCCACATTGCGGTCGGCGCCGTCGCTGCTGCGGATCCGCAGCTGATGGTCGACGAAGTCGAACTCCGCGTCGAACATGCCGCTGCGGTAGGGGACCGGCCCGGTGGTCAGCCCTCTGGGGGTGACGTACAGAGTGACCTGCCACCAGTGGTTGAGCAGGGGCGCGTGAGCCAGCCGGAGCTTGCCCACGATCTGTGTCCACATATGCAGTGTGTCCCGCGTCGCGGTCCAGTCGGCGACCCGCAGCGACGGCCATGCGGCACGCTTCGACGCCGTCGGCAGGGTGGGGGAGTGGTGCGTACTCACGGCGTCTTCCTCCAGAGGGGGCTATCGGTGCTCGGGGTTACTGAAGCCGGGTCGGCAGCCCGCGTCCCACTCGCTGCGCCGGTTGCCGTACGCCGGGATGCCGCCGGCTGTACGCAGCATCGCCGCCAGGTGCAGCAGGTTGTAGGTCATGAAGGTGGTGTTGCGGTTGGTGAAGTCGTTGTCGGGTCCGCTCGAACCGGGGTCGAGATAGGACGGGCCGGGGCCGGCCTCGCCGATCCACCCGGCGTCGGCCTGTGGCGGGATCGTGTAGCCGAGATGCTGGAGGCTGTACAGCACGTTCATGGCGCAGTGCTTGACACCGTCCTCGTTGCCGGTGATCAGGCACCCGCCGACCCGTCCGTAGTACGCGTACTGCCCCGCATCGTTCAGCAGGCTGGAGCAGCCGTACAGCCGCTCGATCACCCGCTTCATCACCGAGCTGTTGTCGCCGAGCCAGATCGGCCCGCACAGCACCAGGATGTCCGCGTCGAGCACCCGCTCGTACAACTGAGGCCAGTCGTCACGTTCCCAGCCGTGTTCGGTCATGTCCGGCCACACTCCGGTGGCGATGTCGTGGTCGACGGCCCGTACGGTCTCGACGCCCACTCCGTGATGTCGCATGATGCCGACACTGCGGTCGATCAGCCCGCCCGTGTTGCTGACCTCCGGCGACCGCTTGAGCGTGGTGTTGAAGAACAGCGCCCGCAGCCCGTCGAACGACGGCGTCGCGCCGTTTTCTGTCACGGCCTGGTCCATTGGCGTTCCTTCCGGTGCCGAGCGCGGCCTCCATGAGTTGGACCGCTGGTGGGCGCTTCCGTAGGGGTCGGACACCGAGGGGTGCTGGTTGCTCCCTGCTTGCTCCACGGAGGCGCAACGTCAATCCTGTGGCCGCCCGCGCGGGGCCGCCACAGCAGCCGCACAGCGGGCGGGAGGCGTGCAGGACGCACTGTCCGTTCGACGTCCGGGACGGGTCTGCTCCTCGCGGGGGACGAGCGTGAACGCCGCCCGGCTGACCGCCAGGGAATGCCGCGACATCACGGGCACAGGACCAACCGGCAGTCGCGATGAGACGACGAGGCTTCTCCCCGGGGAGTGCACCCCAATGGCTCCCATCTCGGCTCTCTGTTGAGCACGTCGCCATCACTGCCATTAGCGTTTCCGCATGACGAAGGCCCGTATGAATCAATACGGACGCATTTGTCACGACCAGAGTCCGTTCTCGCCCACGGTCCCCAGATCTGCTCGGGTGCCTTGCCCTCTGTGAACCGACCCAAGGTCGGGCGGCCCTGACTCGGTTCACTCCTACTGAAACGGAGGCGACCATGGGCTTCGCTGGCCGGCCCTTCATATTCCTCGCTGTTGCGGTTCTCGGCGGCTCTGCCGGGCTCGCAACCCTGGGATCCGCGTCGGCAGACGTGGTCCCGCAGAAGGCGGCCGCGACTGCGGCAGCCCACCCTGCCGACGGCTCCTCGGCGAAAAGCCGCACCATCCGCGTGGAGGCCCGGCTGCAAGTCGGCGAAGAGCTGGATCTGGGTGCACCGGGCCGCAGCATCGGCGACCAGTTCATCTTCAGCGGGAATCTGGTGTCGACCGGGGGACCGGAAGAACGCTCCGTCGGACGCTTCGGCGGGTTCTGCGTCATCGCCGACCTCGAACGCAACGCGGGACCATGCTCGTCAACCGCGGTGCTGCCGGAAGGGCAGATTACCGTCCAGGGCGAGCAAGCCGGAATTCCGGTACCGAAAACGGTCGTCAACGCGATCACCGGAGGCACCGGAGAGTTCCGTGAGGCGCGTGGCCAGATGACCCAGCGGGTGTTGACGCCGGCGACCTGGCAGCTCACCTTCGGGGTTCTCGACGTGCAGCCTCATCGGACCCGGGACGGTCGCATTTCGTCCGAGGCGCCGACGCCCATGCCTCCGTCCTTCCCTGGCAAGTAGCCGCGTCAGGCGGTATCAACGCCGCCCGGGATCGCAGTGGCGAGAGCAGCGGTCCCCGCCCGCGCCAGGTATCGGGCAGTCCCTGTCACAGGCCCGTCCTGGACATCGACGCGCCTCCGCGACCAGACCCGCACCGATCACCGCACATGGAGACGTCGTGATCAAGAACTTCCGCACATGCATGAGCTGGGGCGTCGCCCTGGCCACCGCCACGGCCGTCACCGTCACGGTCGGCGCAACCGCTGGTGGCCCGCCGAACCCGCTGCCGACCGACCCGCAGACCCGCTTGACGGCTGGTCAGGGGAAGGAACCGCAGACTGTGCCTCAGTCGGCAGAGCGCCGACGGATCGCCACATCGGTCCTGAACAGGGACTTCAAGTACACACTCACCGCTCTGAGGTCACAGACCGATCCGCTCGCGGCATCCGTGCGCCTCCAGGTCTTCACGTTCAAGAACGGTGCGTGGAGCGAGTCGGACCGTGCTCTGGTCGGCGAGGCGGACGCTTGGTTCTGGTTCCCGCTGACCGGCCACCACACGGTGTGCGAGTTCTCCACCGCCAGCACGGAGCCCGCACCGGTTGTCGTCAGCCTGCTGATCACGCCATCGATCGGCTGCTCACCGGCCGAGAACTTCCAGATCGAGAACGGGCAGATCATCCCCGGCTGACAGCGGCTGGTGGCTGCGGTGCCGAGTGGCGCCTCTCCTCGGATCGGCGGACCGGCGCGCCCCATGCTCCGTCGGGTGCGGGTGGAGCCGGACTCCGGCTCCACCCGCATCCGGTATGCGGTCCTCAGTACGTCAGCCGCGCTCAGCCATCCGCACGAACGTCGCCCACTGGGCGGTTCCGACGTGCAGGGTCGGGCCTCCGGCCTGCTTCGAGTCGCGAATGTGGACGGACGTGTCTGCGGCTGCCACCTCCACGCACTGTCCGCCGTCGCCGGCGCTGTAGCTACTCTTCATCCAGGTCAGCTCCGCTGCCCCGTCGACGTTCTTCTTCACAACTCTCCCAAGAGCTTCTCGATCCGGGCCAACGACTCTTTCGGAGTCAGAGCCTGGGCCCGCAGGACGCCGTATGTGGATTCGAGCGTCTGGACCTTTGCAGGGTCCGAGTGCACAACGCCTTCGCTCTGCGCCTCCACGTAACCCATCCTCCGCTGGTTCTTGGCGAGGATCAATGTGAACGGACCGGAAAGACCGGCATGTTCATCTCGGTCGGTCGGCATGATCTGGATCTCAACGTTCCGTTGGTGGCCAACCATGAGCAGTTGTTCGAGCTGGCTGCGCAGGACTTGTGGCCCGCCGAGTGGTCGCCGTACAACCGACTCCTCGATGACAAAGCTCAGCAGCGGGGCCGGGCGCTTGGAGAAGATTTTCTGGCGATCCAACCTGGCTGCTACCCGCTGTTCGATGGTGTCCTCATCAAGAAGCGGTCGCCACATGGCGAACACGGCACGCGCGCATTCCTCACTCTGCAGCAGTCCGTTCACCACGTGCGCGTCGTACGCGTGGAGCTCGACCGCCTCCGCCTCAAGCCGCACGAACTCGCGGAAGAAGGACGGATACCGCGCCCGCTCCACCTCCCCCTTCATCGCGACGAGCACCCCGCGCCCGCCCACGGCCCGGTCCACCGCCTCCACCATCTCGGGCTTGGGGATGCGCCGTCCCTGTTCCACCGAGGCGATGTGCGCCTCGCCGTATCCGACGTTCGCCCCCAGCTCCGCCTGGGTCAGCCCCGCGGCCTCGCGCAGCAGTTTCACCTGGCGGCCGAAGCAGCGCAGGAACCCGCTGCCCGGGTCCGCGGCACTCTCGACGGCACCGGCCACCGCAACGTCCATGCTCTCTCGCTCCCTCGGTCGGTAAGCAGTGGCAGCAGGTTAGGGCGGCCCTGTCAGGCACGAGGCGGTTCTGGGGGAATGTCCGTCATGTGAGTGACCTGGAGCAGCCGCCGAGGGGTTACGAGGACGCCTGGACCACCAGGCTGTCCGGCCATCCCGCGATGCGCCCCTGGTCGCGCAGGCGGTACAGGTCGCTTGCCAGAGCCGACTTGGCGCCGGGCGTGCCTGGGGTCCAGCCGAAGAAGCGGACGGCATCGGCCACGACCTCGCCGTAAGGGCGGCCGGGTTCGTCGTGGATGAGGCCGGCGAGGGCGGTCCGGCGTTCCGCCGGTGCCACGCGTTCCACGGTGCGCTTGGCAAGGCCCGGGAACGGTCGACGGGCGTAGCGGCAGGGGCGGCCCGGCAGATCGAAGAACTCGCCCTCGACCGCGACCCGGCCGCCCTCGACCAGTTGCTCCACCGCCGCCAGGACCAGCTTCTTCCTCGGCGACGTAAAGGACTTGAGGTGCAGCACCTCCCGTGCGTGCAGGAGAAGCACCTCTTCGTGGATCGGCCCCTCGGCCGTGATCAGCTGATGGACGAACTCCACCAGGGCGGGGGCCGGTGTCTTGCCCGTCAGCGGTATGGACGCACGGTCGAGGTCGAGGAAGTCCGCCGGCTGGTAGGGAACGTCCCAGTCCTTGTCGACCTCGGGAAGTCCGGTCGCGTCCTTGGCCATGGGTAAGTGCCTTTCTCCGTAAGGGCGTACACCGTCCACACGGCGCACGATCTCCCCGCATGGTCGCAGAGTGCCCCGGCGGAGGCTTCGCACGGACACCCTGCGTCCCGGGACCGTGCGACTGTGCCGGAACGCGTCATGATCACCGGCCTGGTGTGGTTCGCTGCTGGGGTGACTCAGGACCTGGAGATCGTCGCGTTCGCATCGGCCGAGGAGTTCGAGGCGTGGATCGGCGAGAACCACGCCGTCTCGCCCGGCATCTGGCTCAAGCTGCGCAGGAAAAGCCCCGGAATCGTCGCACTGGACTACGCTCAGGCGCTCGACGTGGCCCTTTGCTACGGCTGGATCGACGGCCAGAAGGCCAAGGTCGATGACCAGTGGTGGCTCCAGCGGTTCACCCCGCGCAGGCCGCGCAGCAAGTGGTCCAAGATCAACCGGGACAAGGTGGCCGCCCTGACCGCACAGGGCAGGATGCGTGCGCCGGGGCAGGCCGAGGTCGACCGTGCCAAGGCCGACGGCCGCTGGGAGGCGGCCTACGACGGTGCGAAGACCGCCACGGTGCCGGACGACCTCACGGCGGCCCTGGACGCGGACCCGGCCGCGGCGGCGTTCTTCGAGACGCTGGACCGGCAGAACCGCTACGCGATCCTGTACCGGATCCAGGAAGCCAAGAAGGCCGAGACCCGAGCGCGCCGGATCGAGAAGTACGTGGCGATGCTGGCGCAGGGCGACAAGCCGTACCCGTAGGCGACAGGCGCGGAGAAGGCCCGACGCGTGGTGCCCTGTACAGCGCTTGGCCGTGGAGGGCCGACCCACGGACTGCCGGGGCGGGCCACCGCCCTTGGGCCGCGAATGACCGACCAGAGAAGCAAGCCTGTACGTGGCGTCCCGTACAGCCCCGTCAGCCGGCTCCCCGACCCCGACAGGGCCAGGCCGTACGGCCGTTACCCCTGGTGAGAGGGGTGCGCGTCGCGAGAGCCTTCCGCGTATGACGATCCCCGGCCTCACGGCGCCGTACCCCGGCGACACGTTCGAGCTCCGCTTCTCCGCCACCCCTCGTGGAGCCCGCCTCGCCCGGCGGCTGGCCTCCCACCGAGTCCACGAGTGGGGCCACCGCTACAACTCCGAGCTGAACGACACGGTGAGCCTGGTCGTCGGTGAGCTGGCCGCCAACGCGGTCACGCACGGACTGGTGCCCGGTCGGGACGTGCTGCTCCGACTGGTCCGGGCAGCGGAGGGGCGGCTGCGGGTCGAGGTCAGTGACACCCGGGGCGAACGGCTGCCGACCTCGCCCACCGGTCTGCCCGTCGACGCGGAGACGGGACGCGGGCTGCTGCTGGTCGCCGCGCTCGCCGAGCAGTGGGGTGTCACCCCGCGTGAGGGGGCGCCGGGCAAGACCGTGTGGGCTGTCCTGGCGACCGCACCTGGGTGGCCCGGGCGGGGTGCCCGGCGGCGTATCGGAAGGGCCTGAGTGCCTGTTTCTGAACCCAGAAGCCGCAGGCCAACCCGCCAGTGTCCCAAACGCGAAGTTCGCCGAAGCGTTCGCAGAGCGGTCACCGTGACCGTTCGGCGAACGGAACTGCTACGGCCTCGGTACTGGTGGGCTCGCGTATTCAACTGTCACCAGTTCTCCGAGGAGTCCACCCTGGTGGTGACCGCCAGTGGTCCCCAGAGGCGTATCGGCTCCAGGTGCCTCAGGCTTCGGAGGCCAGCTTGGCCGTGGTGACCCGGTGATAGCTCAGAGCCTCCGCGACAACCGGGGCGGCCATCTCCAGCACGTGCTGCCGAATCGCGGCGGTGCGACCGGCGGTGGTGGGGATGCCGACGTCGTTGAGGAGCGCTGCCAGGATGTCGGGGGCAGGAGCGTGATAGTGAGCCAAGCGCCCCCGCACGATGCACCGCGTGACCGCTCGCGGCCCTCTTGGTGCCAGCCCCGAGGACCTGACGCACATCCGTGCCACCGAAGCCGCCCCGCTCCAGTCCCTGCCAGGATTTACCTGCCCGACCTTGACGGCCTCCGGGCCCGTGGGGCCCTCGGCTCACACTCTCCCGCCTATCCGGGCGCCGCGGATGACGGCCAGTCCGACGAGGGCCCCTATGGGCATCTGCGGCGGCGCATGGCTCCGCCTTCATGACGTCATGACGTCGTGAGGCCGTTGCTTGGCCAAAACGACCTCTTAACCGGCCGCCAGATTCTGGATGCGCAGATGGTTCTCCAGCGCCCAGCGCACGGTCTTTGGCGGTCGCCCGAGCAGGGTTTGGAGCTGGTCGCTGACGCCGAGGTATCCGCCGCCGCCCACCAGCCGGGTCAGGGTCTTCATGTGCTCCGCGGTGTGGGGAATCTCTGCCATGGCAGGGTCCACGTAGGTCTCGTTCCAGGTTTCGACCTCTTCGGGTACGTAGGTGACTTGGCGTCCCAGCACAGCCCCGAAGTCCTCTGCGAACCCGTGCATGTCCTTAAGTTCCGGACCGTTGAGCTCGTACGACTTCGAGATGTGCGGAGCGGGGTCGGCCAGGATCTTCGCGCACGCCTCCGCCACGTCGTAACCCGCGATGGGCGCGAGCCGGTGGTGGCCGAAGGGCAGGCGCAGTTCACCGTTGCTCAGCGGCTCCAGTGCCAGCCAGGTCATCAGGGGGTTCTCGACGAACATGGCCGCCCGGATGTTGACGGTCGGGAGGCCGGACCACTCCAGCACCTGCTCGGCGATCCAGTGGGCGCGCTGCTGCGGCGACCAGTCCGCGACGAGTCCGCCGAGCCATGCACGTCGTTCCTGCTCCGGTGCGGTCATCTTCTCGAACGTCATGAACGACTGCTCGTACTCGGACATGTTGACGAAGATCTCGATGTCGCCCTGGGTCCGCGCCGCCGCGGCCATGAGGCTGACGGCGTCGGTGTAGTACGGCGTCAGGCTCATGCTGAAGTAGATGCGCCGGACGCCCTTCAGTGCGGCTGTCACGTCGGCGATGGTGAGCAGGTCTCCGACGAAGACCTCGGCGCCGGCCTGGCGGAGTGCCTGCGCGCGGTCGTCGTCCTGCCGCACGAACGCGCGCACGGGGTGGCCTTGGTCAAGCAGCATGTCGACGATCGTTCGACTCACACCGCCGACGTGGCCAGCGGCTCCGGTGATCAGGATGGGATGGCGCTCTGACATCGGTGATTCCCCTATCTGGTTGGGTGGTCAGCTGTATGGAAAGACCACGGAATGCGGCTGGCGATCGTTTTGGGTCGCTTCGGTCGCCTGGGATGTCTATGCCGTCGCTCGGCGCGGTGGCAGGCAAGGGTGTCGGTCGGTTTCGGAGAGGTGGCCATGCCCGCAGGAGGGGTCGATGACGGCAAAGCCGCCAGACTCGATGGCCGCCTGCACCCGGGCCTTGGGTTCTTCTCCCGCCGACCCGTGCCCAGCCAGGCGAATTCTGCGCAGTGTCGTGGGGGCGCAGGGCCGTCGACGCGGGCGAGGAAGTCCAGGCGTGCGGCGTTGGTCTCCGCGGAACGCTCCTGCCGCCTCCAGTAACCGCGGCCCGAAAGCACCACCACGTCGTGGAGTTGGGGCGCGACAGCGACCAGCGGGTTGCCCGACCTGGCGGGCCACGGGGAGGCCGGGCAGGAGTTCATCATCAACGACCTGCGGCTGCCGCGGGTCCTCGTCGGCCTTCTGGTTAGCGGCCATTGGTACTTGCGCGGGCTCGACCTCGGTGGCTACGGGCTCTAGCGCAGGGCAGCAGAAGCGGGCTCCGGTGCAGCTGCCGCAGGGTCTTGTGCAGCGGTACCGTTGGATGCGCTTCCTCGCCCAGAGGGTAGGAACACGGCGATGATCGCGCTGGCCGCGACCACGGCGGCACCGACCATAACGGCCGGCTGCGCCGCGTCGACGTACCCGGTGGGCGTGAGTTGGCCGCCGTTGCCAGTGAAGACCGCAGTGAGGACGGCGATCCCGAGCGCGACTCCGATCTCGCGAAGGGTGGAGTTCGCTCCGGACGCCTTCGCGTGGTCGTGCTGGGGCATCCGGGCGAGCACGACGGTCGAGATTGGTCCGAACACAGCACCCATTCCGATTCCCGCGAGTGCGAAGCCCGGCAGCAGCGTGAGGAAGGTCGCGTCGGCGGCCAGCGTTCCCGCCATCCAGAACAGCCCGCCAGCGAGGAGGACTATCCCGCCGGTGATGAGCGCACGCGTGCCGACCCTGGGGGCGAAAATCCCGGCGAGCGGCGCCACGATCATCGGCGCGAGCGTCCACGGCGTCGTCCAGACGCCGGCCTCGAGCGGGCTGCGACCCTGCACGACCTGCAGGAACTGGATGAGGATGAAGACCGCACCGAAGGCCCCGAACGAGAACGTCATCGCAACGATGTTGGCGAGCGTGAAGCTGCGGTCGCGGAAGAGCCGGAGCGGTAGGAGCGGTGCGGACGTGTGTGCCTGCCAGAGGATGAACGCGACCAGCAGCACGGCGCCGCTGATCAGCCCGGAGAGCACCTCGCCACTCGTCCAGCCGGCTTCGTTTCCGCGGACGACGCCGAAAACGAGCCCGAGGACGCCGAGGCCAGCGAGCAGGACGCCGAGGACGTCGGCAGGGACCCGGGCGCCACGGGTGTTCGGCAGCGCGAAGATCGCCAGCGGGACCGCGATGATGCCGACGGGGACGTTGAGCCAGAAGATGGCCTCCCAGCTCCAGTTCTCCACGACGGCGCCACCGACGAGCGGGCCGAGCGCGACGCCTAGACCGGAGATTCCGCTCCAGATGCCGATGCTGACGGCGCGGAGGCGGTCCGGCACGCTTGCGACGAGGAGGGTCAGAGAGAGCGGCATGATCGCGGCGGCGCCGGCGCCTTCGACCGCGCGCCAGACGATGAGTGCCGTCGGGTCGGCGCTCAGCGCGGCGAAGACCGATGAGACGGTGAAGACCGCGATGCCTGCGATGAACAGGTGCCGGCGGCCGAGTCGGTCACCGAGGGCGACGGCGAGAAGGATGAGCGCGGCGAAGGCGAGCGTGTACGCGTTCGTGATCCACTGCAGCTCCTCGACCGAGGCACCGAGGTCGGCGTGCACGGCCGGCAGAGCGCTTGTGACGACGAGGTTGTCGAGCGTGGCCATGAACATCGGGAGGGACGTGGCTACGACAGCGAGCCAGACCGGGACAGAACGCTTCACGTGAACTCCGGTTAGAGGTAATCGTATGATTACTAGCTACGGTAGTTATCCGTTGATACCTTGTCAACATGAGCAATGAACCCACTGACGGCACCACCTCCGGCAGCCGTATGCCTGCCGCAAAGCGGCGCGGACTGATCCTGGACGCAGCCCGCAATCTCTTTGGACGACGTGGCTACCACGGCACCACGACTGACCAGATCGCCGCAGCAGCCGGCATCAGCCAGCCCTACGTTGTGCGGATGTTCGGTACGAAAGAAGCGCTCTTCCTGGAAGTCTTCGCGGACACGTTGGCGACCCTCCTCGACGAGTGGCGCGAAACGCTCGCGGCACTCGCGCCGGAGGACACCGCCGCGCATGCCATTGGTGAGCGCTTCTTCGACCTCGCCGCCAAGCGGGGACTGCACACCGTCCTACTGCAAGGGTTCGTTTCCGGGGCTGAACCAGCGATCGGTGCAGCGGTACGCGACGGTTTCCTGCAGATCTACCGCTTCCTCCGCGACGAAGCAGCATTGCGGGATGAGCAGATTCAGGAGTTCTTCGGTAGCGCGATGACCTTCGCCGTCATGCTGGCGATCGACATGCAGTCGCTGTTCGACCAGGACTCCGACGCCGCGGACCTGCTCCGCGCCACCTTCGGCGCTAGGTGTGGGCAGGTGCTGGAGCTCGTGCGGCAATGATGCCGCGAGTCGCGCTTGAGCCAATCTCAGACGGGTCGCTGCTGGCCAGGCAGCTGCCATGCCGGTTGAACCTCTAACGCCGCCGCGCCCGGATTCGTCGCCGGATACGGCTGCGGCAACCGTTTGCCGAGTCGGCAGACGGGCGTCAACAGGCGCCCTCGGCCGCGTTCATCCGATCTCAGGATGCTCTCAGACTGGCCGGGCACGGGTGCTCCGGCTGTACGGCACCTCGGGCGCTGCCGCACGCTCCTTGGCACACGACCCTGGGAGCGTCGTGTTCGCAGCAACGAGCGCCACCTTCACCAGACCCGGACGTGGACGCCTGCTCGCCGTGACTGCGGGTCTGGCCTTCGCCGGGGTGTCATCGCCGCCCTGCTGGGCGACGCCATCACCTCGGCCAGCGCGGCGAGCTGCACCGCCGTCGGTTCGCCGCTGCCGCACTCGCGGCCGTGGACGTCGAACGGCACATGAAGCAGATCGAGTACGACGAGGACAGCGCCGACGGGTACGCCGCGAAGCTCGGGCTGCCCGGATACGAGGTCGCCGATCTCAGCGTGCGGCCGGGGATCAACTTCGGCCGTCCCTACTTCACCAAGACCGGTACTCCCCTTCACGTGGTCCAGGGGCTGCTCAAGGCGGGTGAGGTCTCCGAGGACATCGCCTATGACTTCGACCTCCCCGCCGACGAGGTGACCGAGGTGTCCGACCGGATGGGACTCAAGGCGGCCTCGTGACTGAACCCGGGGGGATCAGGCTTTTCCTCGATCGGAGCACCAACGGGAAGCGGTTCGCCGAGGCCGTCAAGCGCCTGTTCCCGGACACGGTCACGATCGGCGAGTGGTACGGGGTGGCGGCTGCCGAGAAGGTGCTGGACGTCGAATGGATCCGGGACGCCACCACGGACGGCCGGATCTGTGTCGGATCCGACATGCGGATCATGTCGAACGTACTGGAGCTCGCCGCCGTCGTGGAGCACTCCGCCCGCTTCTTCCTGTTCCCCAACAACAACCTGACCGTCTCGGAGCAGATCGCACGCTTCGACGCTCTTCATGAGGCCATGGCGAGAGCAGCCACCGAGCCAGGCCCCTGGGTGCACAAGCTGACGGCAGGCGGCCTGAACCACACCTCGGCGGACATCCTCGTGCAGCGTCCGGCAGCCGCTCGACGGCGTGCGCGAGCCTGATCCGGTTCGGGCCGCCTCGCCCGGATACGCGACCTGGCAGGATGGAGGGGTTGTGCGGCGGTACGGACGCGGGTGACCGGTCGGCTCCGCCGAGTACCCGGCTGGGGTGGCCGGGCCGGATGTGTGGGGAGCAGGAGCGGCTGATGGCCAGGGGCAGCAACATCGCGCTGAGAGACGTCCTCGACATCAGGGAGGACGTCCACGCCGGCGACTTCAAGGTCGAGCTGTCGCAGGGCTTCACCGGCTCCTCGGCCGGTTCCGTCGAGGAGTACGTCGTCACCCCGCAGCTGCGCGAGCAGTTCGACACGGCGCTGAAGCTGATCCGCAGCGCCGTGAAGAAGAACAGCTCGCACGCCGCCTACCTGCACGGTTCGTTCGGCGCCGGTAAGAGCCACTTCCTCACCGTGCTGCACGCCGTGCTCAACGGTGAGCCCGCCACCCGGCAGAAGCCCCGGCTGCGCGAGGTGGTCGCCGAGCACGACGAGTGGCTGCGCGGCAAGAAGTTCCTCATGGTGCCCTACCACCTGGTCGGCGCCGCCAACCTGGAATCGGCGCTGCTCGGCGGCTACGCCAAGACCGTGCGCGACCGGTTTCCCGACGCACCCACCCCCCTGGTCTTCAAAGCGGACTCCCTGCTGTCCGACGCCCGGAACCTGCGGGCCTCCCTCGGGGACGAGGCGTTCGTACCGCTGCTGCCCACCGCCGGAGCGGCGTCCGAGCCCGTGGTGGACGAGGACGGGCTGGCCGTGATCGGTGCCGTCGCCGACACCCCGTGGACCGGCGCCGAGCTCGATGCCGCCTTTGCCGCACCCGACGGGGACGACCGGCGCAAGCGGCTGGTGTCCGCCCTGGTCAGCGGCCCCATGAAGGCGTATGCGGACAGTATCCGGGGGGACGCGGCAGCCTATCTGTCCCTGGACGACGGGCTCAGCGCCATCAGCGTCCACGCCCGGCAGCTCGGTTACGACGGCGTGGTGCTCTTCCTGGACGAGCTGATCCTGTGGCTGCAGGCCCGGATGCAGCAGCGGACCTTCGTCAACGACGAGATCCAGAAGCTGGTCAAGCTGATCGAGTCCAGCAACCCCGACCGGCCGGTGCCGATCATCTCCTTCATCTCCCGCCAGCGTGACCTCTCCCAGCTCGTCGGCTCCGACATCCTCGGATCCGACGTGCAGAACATGGAGCAGGCGCTGGAGTACCTGCAGGAGCGCTTCACCGTCGTCGACCTGGAGGACCGCAACCTCCCGGAGATCATCAAGGAGCGGGTGCTCAAACCCCGGCCAGGTCAGCAGAGTGTGCTGGACACCGCCTTCGCGGGTGTCGACCGGTTCAGCCCGCTGGTCAAGGACGTCCTCCTGGACGACGGCGGTGCCACCCAGGCCGGATGGGACGACTTCCGTACCGTCTACCCGCTCTCGCCCGCCCTGCTGAACGTGCTCGTCGCCCTGTCCGGTGCGCTCCAGCGCGAGCGCACCGGCCTCAAGCTCGTCCAGCAGCTCCTGGAGAAGAACGCCGGCGCCGAGCTCGGGCAGCTGATCCCGCTCGGCGACCTGTGGGACGTCCTGATCGACGGGACCGGGGCCGCCTTCACCGACAAGCTGAAGCACGAGTCCGAGGCCGCCCAGCGCTTCCACACCAAGGCCCGCGCCCACCTGCTGGAGAAGTACGGCAGGGAGGACCACCCCGACTTCCTCGCCGACGACCGGTTCGTCAAGACCCTGCTGCTGGCCGCGCTCGCCCCCGACGTGCCCGCGCTGCGCCGGCTCACCGGGGCCCGACTCGCGGCCCTCAACCACGGCTCCGTACGGTCGCGGACCGTGCCCGTCGGGCAGAAGGTCATCGACCGGATGCGGGCCCTGCAGGGCGAGTACCCGACCGAGCTGCGTGCCGAGGGCGAGACCGATCCCGTCTTCTCCCTGCACCTGTCCGACCTGGACGTCGAGCCCCTGCTCGACGCCGCCGCCGGGGAGGACAAGGCGGGCGTGCGACGCGTCTGGCTGCGGGACAGGCTGTGGGAGGAGCTCGGCGTGAAGGAAGGCCAGCTCGTCCCCCAGAAGGAGATCATCTGGCGGGGCACCCGGCGCACCGCGGAGTTCGTCTTCGGGAACGTACGCGATGCGCGCGACCTGTCGGACGAGCAGTTCACCCCGGCCACCCCGGGCAACATCCGCTTCGTCATCGACTACCCCTTCGACGATGCCGACAAGTTCCCCAGTTACGACTTCCAGCGCGTCGGGGACCTGATCAAGAACGGTCACACCGCCGCCACCCTCGTCTGGCTGCCGGACTTCTTCTCCGAGCAGCGCAAGGCCCAGCTGGGCCGGTTGATGCGGATCAACTTCCTGCTGGAACGCGACCGGCTCGCCGACTACACGCGCAACTACCCGCCGGACGACCGGGCCAAGGCCCGCCGCCAGCTGGAGGTCGGCCGCGAGACCCTCACCCGCACGCTCACCGCCTCGCTCGGCGAGGTGTACGGCATCGCGGAGGTCAAGGACGGCACCAGGGCGGCCGAGGTGGTCGAAGGCCGCCATGTGCTCTCCCTGCAGCCGGAGTTCCCGCGGCCCCAGCCGGAGGGCGGCAGACCCTTCGCGGACAACGCGGTGTACCTCGCCGACGGCCTGTTCGCCGCGCTGTACCCGAAGCACCCCGACTTCGGGCCCGACCGGGCCGGTCAGCGCAAGGCCGTCACCGCGGCCGAGCTGCGGACCACCCTGGAGTGGATCACCCGGGCCATGGACGAGGGCGGCCGGGTGGAGGTCGACAGCCATCAGCTGAGGACCGTCAAGCGCATCGTGGAACCCCTGGAACTCGGCACCGTCCACGACGGCCCGCTCGTGCTGCGCGCCGACTGGCGTACCCGCATCAACCAGGCCGCCGCCCAGCACCAGGAGCGCGGGGACCTCACCACCGAGGACATCCGCGGCTGGATCACCAAGGACCTCGGCCACGCCGGTCTCGACAAGCAGATCACCGACCTCCTGATCGCCGCGTACGCCCTGCTCGACGACCGTGCCTGGGTCTACCGCTCCGGCCCCGAGACCGCGGCCCCCGAGCTCGGGGCGATCGGTCCCGGCTGGGCGCTGCGCTCGCAGCCGCTGCCCAGCGACGAGGAGTACGCGCGCGCCCTGGAGCGTGCCGGGCGGCTCTTCGGCGTCCGCGCCAAGCCCGCCCTGTTCGCCCGGAACATCAACAAGCTCGCCGAGGACGTCCGGGACAAGGTCGAGGAGTACGAGAAGAGCGTGGTGGGCGTACGCGCCTCCCTGGACCGGCACGCGGCCCTGCTGGGCCTCGACGGCGAAACGCCGGCCCCCCGCACAGCGATGCTGCGTGAGGCCGCGGGACTGCTGGCCCGTCTCGGACGCCACGGCAGCGACGCGACCGCACTCGTACGGGAACTGGCCGGTGCCTCCTACGAGAGCCCGGACCGGGACCTGGCCACCGTCATGAGCACGGCCGAGGACGTGCTCCGCATCCTGGACGACGACGCGGTGTGGCGGGTGCTCAAGAACGTCCATCTGCTCGCCGACCGCGACGACAGCCTGGGCGACCGCGCCCGCCGGCTGCTGGCACAGGTCGCCGAGACCGCCCGCGCCTCCGAGTTCGAGCGTTCACTGGTGCCCGTGCTCGGCGGCGTCCGGGAGACCGGGATGGCGATCGTGGAGGCGGCCCTCCACGTGGACGCGGTGGCGTCCCAGCCGCCGGTCCAGCCGCCGGCTCCCGTCCCGGGGCCGGAACAGATCGCCCTGTCGCAGCACGGGAACCCCCCGGTGTCCTCCGAGCCCGTACGCTCCCACCCCGAGCAGACACCGTGGACACCGCAGGCGACGCAGGGTGGGCCGGGCGGCAGCCCGCAGTCCGCCCGGCGGGTGATCGCCTCCGGGCCCTCCCCCCTGGAGTCGCGGCTCACCGACGAACTGGACGCCGTGCGGGCGGAGATCGAGCGGTTCCGTGCCGCCCACCCGCACACACCGGTGGAAATCATCTGGCGTGCGGTGCCGGACGCCGAGCACCACGCGGAAGAGGGCAGCTGATGCCGGGCCGTCCCGTCGCCGGCCGACGGGCCATCGAGGTGCTGCTGGAGACCGAGCTCCCGCACGCCGAAGGACGGCGACTGGTGCTGGTCGACGCCACCTACGAAGGAGGCGACCAGGACACCGCGTTCACCGTCCGTGTCGACGGCAGGAACCGCAGCGTCCGCATCACCGAGCAGAACTCCCCGCTGGGCATCGCCGACGCCTGGCAGCGCCACCGGGCCCAGGAGGACCCGGACGGCGACAGCGTCCTCGTCGTCACCGGCGCGGTCCCCGCCGACCAGCTCGGCTGGGACCTGCGCGCCCACGCCGTGCGCCGGCGCCCCCTCGCCGTCGACCCCGCCGACATCGTCAAGCAGCTCTTCGGCGCCACCGACCTCGACGCCCGCATGGTCAAGGAGACCTGGCTCCTGGACGCACTGCTGGCGGCCGAGCCCGTGGACGGCTGGCCGCGCGGCGGGGCCGTCCTCACCCGCGACCGGGCCGTGCGGGCCCTGCTCGGCGCCCGGCTCGGACTCGGCGACACCACCGCCGACACCCTCGATCTCGACGCCGACGCCCTGTTCGCCTGGACACGGACCACAGCGGGCCCCACCCTGTTCGCCGCGCTGCCCGCCGCCGAGCGGGCCGGCCTCAGCGAGTGGCTGGCACGGGCCGTCGGCCCCGCCGCACCCACCCTGCTCGCCCTGGCCGCCGACAACCGGGGCGCCGACGCCCTGCCCCTGGGCGCGCTGGCGTCCGCCGCGCTCTCCGCCCGGTCGGCGGAGGCCGCCGGATTCGCGCTCGGCACCCTCTTCGGTTCCGCCCTCGCCACCTTCGACGCGCTGCGCCCCTTCGCCGACGCCGCCACCGGAGTCGTCACCCGCTGGATCGCCCAGGCGGAAGGCAGCGGCCCGCAACGCACCGAGGCACGCGGCCGTGTTCTGGCCGTACTCGACCGCGCCGACCGGCTCGCCGCCGACGCCCGGCTCAGCCCGCTGATCGGCGCGGACCGGATGCTCCCCTCCGGCTACCGCAGCCGGCTGCGTACCCTCGCGGCCACCCTCGACGGCCCCGTCGCACCCGCCGAAGCCGCCCTGCGCGAGCTGGCCGAACACCAACTGTCCGCGCTGAACGCCGAATCCACCGAGACGGCCCGCACCGCGGTGCGCCTGGTGCGGTGGCTGAACGCCCCCATGCCGACGGCCGACTCGGTCGCCCAGGCCGTACAGGAACACATGGCGTCCTCCGGCTGGGCGGACATGGCCGTCGGAGTCCTCTCCGAAGGCGACACCTCGCGGGACACCACCGTCGGCGAGGCCTACCACCGGCTGATAGGGGCGGTCCGCGCGCGTCGGACGCGGCTCGACGAGGACTTCGCCCACAAGCTCGCGCTCTGGACGGAGACCGCCTCCCCGCAGGCACCGGGCGGTGCCCTGCTCATCGAGGACGTCCTCGCCGAAGCCGCCGCGCCGCTCGCACGCGAGGGCGGCCGGCCGCTGATCCTCGTCCTCGACGGCATGAGCGCCGACGTCGCCGTCCAGCTCGCCGGTGAGCTGGACCGGCGGGTGTGGACCGAGGTCGTACCCAAGCCCCGGCCCGGCAAGGAGGCCGCCCGCCGGGCCGCCGTGTCCATGCTGCCCTCCCTCACCACGATCAGCAGGGCGTCCCTGCTCTGCGGTCAGCCGGCCCAGGGCGGGCAGAGCGTGGAACGCTCCGGGTTCGCCGCCTTCTGGCGCAAGCGCCACCGGGGCGCGCACCTCTTCCACAAGGGCGGCTACGAAGGGCCGCCCGGTCACCGGCTGGCACCCGAACTGCTGGAGACCCTCCCGTCCGACGACATCGTCGCCGTCGTCGTCAACACCATCGACGACGCCCTGGCCGACGGCCGCGAGGGGGCCCGCGGCCGGTGGGGCATCGGCGACATCGCCAAGCTGTCCGACCTGCTGAACGCGGCCCTCGACCACGGCCGTCCCGTCGTCCTCGTCTCCGACCACGGCCACGTCCTGGACCGCACCCCGCGCGGCCACCAGCAGACCGAAGCCGAAGGAGTGGGTGGCGCCCGCTGGCACACCGGCGCACCGGGGCAGGGAGAGGTCGCGCTGGCCGGATCCCGCGTGCTGGCAGGGAACGGACGCATCACCGCGGCCTGGCGGGAGGACCTGCGCTACACAGGCCGGCAGGCCGGCTATCACGGCGGTGCCTCCCTCGCCGAGGTCACCGTTCCCGTGATCACCCTCGTGCCGTCCGCCGACCTGATCCCGTCGGGCTGGACGCTGCTGCCCGCTGAACGCACCGCTCCCGGCTGGTGGCAGGACAAGGGCGCGGCCGTGCCCGTTCCCGTCGCCGCCGACGGCCTCGCGGTCAAGCAGCGCACGAAGAAACCGGAGCAGGACCAGCAGGGCGAGGGCATCTTCATGCTGCCCGGTCACGGCACGCTCGGCGAGCAGGCCGTGCAGTCCGCCCCGTACAAGGCGCAGCGCGAGTTCGTGCGCCACGCCCCGAGTGAGAAGGCCGTCGCCGCGGCCCTCGACGCCCTGCTCGCGGCAGGCGGGAAGCTGTCCCCGGGGGCGGTGGCCGCCGCCGCCCAGGCCGCCACCGGGAAGTCGCAGCGCAACCCGGAGCGCTTCGCGACGGTCCTGGAACGGCTTCTCAACATCGACGGCTACCCCGTGCTCCAGCTCGTGGAATCCGGGCGTACCGTCCAGCTCGACAAGGTGCTGCTCGCGCAGCAGTTCCCGGGAGACACGCGATGAGCACCGCGGCATCCGAGATCAGCACCGCACGCCGGCGGGACGTGGTCGACGCGCTGCGGCGGGGAACGGTTCCGCAGTCGGGCCTCGGCCTGTTCGCCGTCGGCCTGGACCGGTTCGAAGCCGCGCTGGAGGGCGACCTGTCCACGGTCGCCCGCGGCGGCTCCGCGTTCCACGCCGTGCGCGGCGAGTACGGCTCGGGCAAGACCTTCTTCGCCCGGTGGCTCGCCGAGCGGGCCAAACGCCACGGCCTCGCCGTCAGCGAAGTCCAGATCTCCGAGACCGAAACGCCGCTGCACCGGCTGGAGACCGTCTACCGCAGACTCGCCGAACGCCTCACCACCGCCACCCATCAGCCCTCGGCCCTTCGCGCGGTGGTCGACTCCTGGTTCTACGCCCTGGAGGAAGAGGTCCTCGACAGCGACGACATCGCCGATGACGACGAAGAGGCCCTGGCGGCAGCGGTCGACGAGCTTCTGGAACGGCGTCTCGCCGACGTCGCCCGCACCACGCCGGCCTTCTCCGCCGCTCTGCGCGGCTACCGCCAGGCCGTGGCGTCGGGCGACGGGGCCACCGCCGAGGCACTCATCGCCTGGCTCGGCGGCCAGAAGTCGGTGGCCGCCTCCGCGAAACGCGCCGCGGGCATCCGGGGCGACCTCGACCACTTCGGTGCCCTCGGCTTCCTCCAGGGCCTGCTGACCGTCCTGCGGGACTGCGGACATCCCGGACTGCTGCTGGTCCTCGACGAGGTGGAGACCCTGCAACGCGTGCGCGGCGACGTACGCGAGAAGTCCCTCAACGCCCTGCGTCAGCTCCTCGACGAGATCGACGCCGGACGGTTTCCCGGCCTCTTCCTCGTCATCACCGGCACCCCGGCCTTCTACGACGGGCAGCAGGGCGTCCAGCGCCTGGCGCCCCTCGCCCAGCGGCTGGCCACCGACTTCACCACCGACCCCCGCTTCGACTCGCCCCGCGCCGTCCAGCTGCGACTGGCCGGATTCGACCTGGACTCGCTCGGTGAACTCGGGCGCAAGGTGCGGGACCTCTACACGGGAGCGGCCCGCCACCCGCAGCGGCTCACGGACCGGGTGGACGACGCCTACCTCGACGAGCTGGCCCGTGCCGTCACCGGGTCCCTCGGCGGCAAGGTCGGCATCGCCCCACGCCTGTACCTGCGCAAGCTCGTCGCCGACGTCCTCGACCGGGTCGACGAGTTCCCCGACTTCGACCCCCGCCTGCACTACGCGCTCACCTTGAGCAGTGCCGAACTCAACGAGACGGAACGCAGCGCGGCGACCGGCGCCGGGGACATCGCACTGGACCTGGACGACGACCCGGCCCTCCCATGAGGGAACCGGCCGACGCCTTCGACCTCCTGGACCCCGTCCTCGGTCACCAGATCGTCAACACCCTCGGCTGGCGCTCCCTGCGCCCCCTGCAGGAAGAGGCCATCGAGCCGCTCCTGGGCGGGGAGGACGCCGTGCTCCTCGCGCCCACCGCCGGAGGAAAGACCGAAGCGGCGTCCTTCCCCCTGCTGACGCGCATGGGGAGGCACGGCTGGAAGGGCACCAGCGTGCTGTACGTGTGTCCGCTGAAGGCCCTGCTCAACAACCTCCACCCACGGCTGCGGACCTACACCGGCTGGGTGGGCCGCACGGCCGAGCTGTGGCACGGCGACATCACCACGGGCCGACGGCGCCGCATCCTCGCCCAGCGCCCCGACATCCTCCTCACCACACCCGAGTCACTCGAATCCATGCTGGTCAGCGCACATGTCGACCACCGCTCCTTCTTCGCGGGGCTGCACACGGTCGTGGTCGACGAGGTGCACGCGTTCGCGGGTGACGACAGGGGGTGGCATCTGCTCGCCGTACTGGAGCGCCTGAGCCGTATCGTCGGCCGCCCCCTCCAACGGATCGGCCTGTCCGCCACCATCGGAAATCCTGAGGAACTGCTGACCTGGCTGCAGGGATCGGGACACAGGCGCCGGCCCGCGCGGGTGGTCGCACCGCACCTCGCCGAGGAGCGCCGAGCGGGCGCGGGGCGGGAGGTGCGGGCCCCTGCCGCACCGCCGCCGGGGGAGGTCGAACTCGACTACGTCGGCTCCGTCGCCAACGCCGCCACCGTCATCGCAGGGCTGCACCGGGGTGAGAAACGCCTGGTCTTCTGCGAGACGCGTCGCACCGTGGAGGAGCTGGGTGAGCGACTGCGCCTGAAAGGCGTCACGACGTTCCTGTCGCACGCCTCGCTGTCCGTGGACGAACGGCGGCGGGCCGAAGAAGCCTTCGCCGACGCGCGCGACTGTGTGATCGTCTCCACCAGCACCCTGGAACTCGGCATCGACGTGGGCGACCTGGACCGCGTCATCCAGCTCGACGCGCCGTCCACGGTCGCCTCCTTCCTCCAGCGCATCGGCCGCACCGGACGCCGGACCGGTACGACACGCAACTGCCTCTTCCTCGCGCTGGAACCCGAAGGCCTGCTCGCGTCGGCTGCGCTTCTGCTGCAGTGGTCACGTGGCTGGGTCGAGCCCGTCGTCGCACCGCCCGAGCCACGCCACCTGGTGGCCCAGCAGCTTCTGGCCCTGTGCCTCCAGGAGCACCGGGTCGGGGAGAACCTGTGGCAGGAGTGGTGGGGCGGTATGGGCCCCTTCGGGCCGGGAGCGCAGCCCATCGCCCGTCATCTGGTCGAGGAGGGGTACCTGGATCAGGACGGCGGACTGCTGTTCATCGGCCCGGAGGCCGAACGGCGCTACGGGCACCGTCACTTCATGAACCTGACGGCGATGTTCACCGCGCCGCCGGAGTTCACCGTACTCAACGGCCGCAACGAGATCGGCCGCACCGACCCCGACCTGCTCACCGAGGAGATCGAGGGCCCGCGCAAGCTGCTCCTCGCCGGCCGCAACTGGCTGGTGACCTACATCGACTGGACACGCAAGCGCTGCTTCGTGGAACCGGCGGACGAGGGCGGGCGTGCCCGCTGGAGCGGCTTCGGCGGGGAACGCATCCGCTCCTTCGCCCTGACCCGCGCCGCCCGGGACGTACTCCTCGGTCAGGATCCACCGGTCCGCCTCACCGCGCGCGCCACGGCGAAACTCGCCGAAGCACGCGACGTCCACCTGCACGCCGTCCACCCCGGTGGCACGGTGATCAGCAGGCACGGTGACGGTGACGTCCGCTGGTGGACCTGGGCGGGCCACCGCGCCAACGCCACGCTGGCCGCCTCGCTGGCCTCGGTGGCAGCCCCGCACCGACGTGTCAGCGACCAGTGGGTCAGACTGCGCGACGACCTCACGCCTCAGCTCTGGCAGACGGCCCGTGCGGACACCGAGGCGGGGCTGTGCCTGCCTGATGTCAGCAGCCGAGCGGTTCGTGGCCTCAAGTTCGGAGAAGCTCTCCCGCCCCGCCTGGCCGAAGCGACCCTCGCCGCGCGCATGACGGACGAGGAAGGCGCCGGCGCGGTCCTCGACGAACCGGCACGCTTCCTCACGCTCGGCCACGAGTAGTTCCCTGTCGGTGCCGACCGCGGAGCCGGGCTCCTGCGGTCGCCGACGGGCCCTCTTCACCGGGGTCGACCGGTCCGTGCGGAGGTTCTCAGGCCAGCGGTTTGGCCATGCAGATGCTGCTGTCGTACGTGCGGTAGTGGCCGAACTTCGTGCAGACGGTGTAGCCGCTCGACGTGTACAGCGCGATCGCCTCGGGCTGCTGGTCGCCGGTCTCCAGGACCATGCGGGAGCGCCCGGCCGCACGGGCGTCCGCCTCCAGGGCGGCGAGGAGGCGGCGTGCGAGGCCCTTGCCACGGCCTTCGGGTATCACGAACATCCGCTTGATCTCGGCGTCGCCGTCGGAGTACCCCTCGTCGTTCTCCTCCTGGCTGCGCCAGCCGCCGGTGGCCAGGGGGCGGCCCTCGTCGTCGTAGGCGAGCAGGTAGAGTCCGCGCGGCGGGTCGAACATCGTGGCGTCGAGCGGTGTGATGTCGCCCCCGTCGCCGTAGCGCTCGGCGTATTCGAGCTGCACCTGGTCGTTGAGTTTGACGGCATCGGGGTGGTCGAAAGGCCGAGGCTGGATATTCATGCGAGCGATGGTACAGCTATGCACTAGGTGGTGTAGGTACTGTGCTGGGATGCTGACTGTCACCACGGTAAATGTGAACGGGCTCCGTGCCGCCGCGAAAAAGGGTTTCGTCGAGTGGCTGGGTCGGACCGAGGCCGATGTGATCTGTCTCCAGGAGGTCCGCGCCGAAGCGGAGCAGCTCCCCGTGGAGGTGTGTGAGCCCGAGGGCTGGAACGTCGTGTTCGCCCCGGCCGCGGCCAAGGGGCGCGCAGGGGTCGCCGTCTACACGCGGCACGCGCCGGAGCGCGTCCAGATCGGGTTCGGAGGGTTCGGCATTCCGGGGAGTGAGGAATTCGACACCGCCGGCCGCTATGTCGAGGTGGACCTCCCGGGCGTGACGGTCGCCAGTCTGTATCTGCCCTCCGGTGAGGTCGGTACGGAGAAGCAGGAGGAGAAGGAGCGTTTCATGGCCGCCTTCCTCCCCTACCTCCAGGGGCTGAAGGAACGGGCGGCGGCGGAGGGGCGCGAGGTGGTCGTGTGCGGCGACTGGAACATCGCCCACCGTGAGGCCGACCTCAAGAACTGGAAGTCCAACAAGAAGAACTCCGGCTTCCTCCCCGAGGAGCGGGAGTGGCTGACCCGGGTCTTCGACGAGGCCGCGTACGTGGATGTGGTCCGCGCGCAGCACCCGGACCAGGAGGGCCCGTATTCCTGGTGGTCCTACCGTGGCCGGGCCTTCGACAACGACGCGGGCTGGCGTATCGACTACCAGGTGGCGACCCCCGGCCTGGCCGGCCGCGCCGTGAAGGCGTGGGTGGAGCGCGCCGCCACGCACGGCGAGCGGTGGAGCGACCACGCGCCGGTGACGGTCACCTACGAGCGTTGATCGTCCTCGCGTAGCCGCCTGTCCAGGGCCATGGAGAGCTCGGCGTCCACCACCGCCTGGGAGAGCGTGCGCAGTTGGTCCGGGTCGGTGCGGGCGGTGTGGGTGCGCAGGACGCGTACGAAGAGGTCGGCGAGGGCGTCGGCGTGTTCGCGGACCTGGCGGCCGGCCGAGAGTACGGCGTCGAGCGGTACCCCGGCCCGTACCAACTCGGACGACGCCTCCAGCAGGCGCCGGCTGATGTGGACGATCTCGTCGCCGTCGGTACCGAGATAGCCCAGCTCCATGGCGGCGGCCAGATTCTCCGCCGTCGCCTGGTCCGGGAAGTAGTCGGCGAGCTGCTCCGGCGTGAGCCGGACCGGGGTCTCCGCGGACGGTTCACCCAGGCCGAGCACCTCGGCGACGTCGCGGCCGCTGTCGAAGGTGCTGGCGAGGTCGGCGATGCCGTTGAGGGTGTGCCCCCGCTCCAACAGGCCGGTGATGGTGCGCAGTCGGGCCAGGTGGTGGTCGTCGTACCAGGCGATGCGGCCCTCTCGGCGGGGTGCCTGGATCAGGCCGCGCTCCCGGTAGAAGCGCAGGGTCCGCACGGTGATGCCGGCCTCCCTGGCCAACTCCTCCATGCGGTATTCACGGTGCTCGCGTCCTTCGGCCACACCCGCACCCTATGTTGTACCGCCGGTAACTTTCCTGGCTCCGCCCCCTACCCATCGGTACGGAGCTGCTCTACCCTCCCAACAATGCCAGTGATTGCTGGCAGAGTTACGCACGTACCGCGGGGAGGCGGCAGCATGGCCCAGCACGAGCATGTACGCGTGGCGGTGATCGGATCCGGATTCGGGGGCCTCGGAGCCGCGGTCCGGCTCCGCCGCGAAGGCGTCACCGACTTCCTGGTCCTCGAACGGGCCGGCGCGGTCGGCGGCACCTGGCGGGACAACAGCTACCCGGGCTGCGCCTGCGACGTACCGTCCCATCTGTACTCGTTCTCGTTCGCACCCAACCCCGACTGGCCGCGTACCTTCTCGGGGCAGCAGCACATCCGCGCCTACCTGGAGCACGTCGCCGACACCTTCGGTCTGCGCCCGCACATCAGGCTGAACCACGAAGTCACGGTCATGCGCTGGGACAACGACGAGCTGCACTGGGTGATCGAGACGGCGAACGGCTCCACGATCACCGCCGACGCGGTCGTCTCCGCCACCGGTCCGCTCTCCGACCCGAAGCTGCCGGACATCCCCGGGCTCGCCGAATTCCCCGGCAAGGTCTTCCACTCCGCGCAGTGGGACCACGACTACGACCTGAGCGGCAAGCGTGTCGCCGTGGTCGGCACGGGCGCCTCCGCGATCCAGATCGTCCCGGAGATCCAGCCGAAGGCGGGCCGGCTCACCCTCTTCCAGCGGACCCCGCCGTGGGTGATGCCGCGCATGGACCGTGCCATCAGCGGCGCCGAGAAGTGGCTGCACCGCACACTGCCGTTCACGGCCACCGCACGGCGTGGACTCCTGTGGGGCATCCGGGAGTTGCAGGTCGGCGCCTTCACCAAGCACCCCGATCAGCTCGGGCTCGTGGAGTCCATAGCCAAGGCGAACATGGCACGGGCGATCAAGGACCCCGCGCTGCGGGCCAAGCTGACCCCCTCGTACCGCATCGGCTGCAAGCGCATCCTGCTCTCCAACGCCTACTACCCGGCGCTCGCGCAGCCGAACGTGGACGTGGTCGACTCCGGCCTGTCCGAGGTGCGGGGCTCCACCCTGGTCGGGGCGGACGGTTCGGAGACCGAGGCCGACGTGATCATCCTCGGTACCGGATTCCATGTGACGGACATGCCGATCGCCACCCGGGTCGTCGGCGCCGACGGCATCACCCTCGCCGAGTCCTGGAAGGACGGGATGCAGGCGCTCCGGGGTGCGACGGCGGCCGGTTTCCCCAACTGGATGACGATCATCGGCCCCAACACGGGGCTCGGTAACTCCTCCATGATCCTGATGATCGAATCCCAGCTGAACTACATGGCCGACTTCCTGCGCCAGCTGCACGTCCTCGGCGGGCGCGCCGCGCTCGACGCGAGGCCTGACGCCGTCAGCGGCTGGAACCGGCGGGTCCAGGACCGGATGAGGCGGACCGTCTGGAACACCGGCGGATGCACCAGCTGGTACCTCGACGCCGAGGGGCGCAACACCACGGTCTGGCCGGGCACGACGGCCGAATTCCGGCGCGCCACCCGTTCGGTCGACCTGGGTGAGTACGACGTCATCCGTCCCCCCGCCACCCGCTCCGTGGTGCGCGCCGTGCCCGAGGAGGCCGCACGATGAGCCGGCTGACAGAGACGAACCGCACCCCTCCGGTGCCCGTACGTGAACTGGGCGTCGTATCCGCCGACGGCTCGCGCGTGCATGTCGAACTGCACGGCCCCGAGGACGCTCCCGCGGTGGTCCTGGCGCACGGCTGGACGTGCAGCACCCGCTTCTGGGACGCCCAGGTGCGTGACCTCGCGGTGGATCACCGGGTTGTCGTCTACGACCAGCGGGGCCACGGCAGTTCACCCGCGGCCGGCCCCGGCGGATGCAGCACCCGTGCGCTGGCCGACGACCTCGAGGCGGTGCTGAGGGCCACGCTCGCACCGGGGCAGAAGGCCGTGCTCGGCGGGCACTCCATGGGAGGGATGACGCTGATGGCGGCAGCGGGCCGCGACGCCCTGCGGGAGCACGGGGCGGCCGTGCTGCTGTGCAGCACCGGCAGCTCGCGTCTGACGGCCGAGTCGCTGGTGCTGCCCCTGCGGGCCGGCGCCCTCCGTACCCGGATGACGGCGGCGGTCCTCGGGGCGCGCGCGCCGCTCGGGCCGGTCACGGCGGTCTCGAAGAAGATACTCAAATACGCCACGATGGGACGGGGCTCGTCCCCGGACAAGGTCGACGCCTGTGCCAGGATCGTGCACGCGTGTCCGCGCGGGGCGCGGGTCGCCTGGGGGCACGTACTCGCGGAGCTCGACCTCGAGGCGCGGCTACGGGAGCTGCGGTTGCCGACCGCGGTGATCACCGGCACGGAGGACCGGCTGACGCCGCCCGTGCACGCGCGGGCCATCGAGGCGGCCCTGCCGCAGAGCCTCGGGCTCACCGAGCTCCCGGGTACGGGCCATATGACGCCGGTCGAGGCGCCCGAGGTGGTCACGGCGAAGCTCCGTGAACTGGTCGCCTCGTACGTCACTGTGGAAGGTGCGGGCAGCACGGCGGCAGCCGTGCGCGAGGAGGAGGTCGCATGAGTGGCAGGCGGAGTCTCGCAGGACAGGTCGTCGTCGTCACGGGCGCGGCGCGTGGGGTGGGCGAGCTGCTGGCCCGCAAGCTGTCGGCGCGCGGTGCGACGCTGGCGCTGGTCGGGCTGGAGCCGGACGAGCTGAAGAAGGTCTCCAAGCGCCTGCATTCCCCGAGCGACCACTGGCACGCGGACGTCACCGACCAGGTGGCGATGAGCCGGGTCGCCCAAGAGGTCAAGCAACGCTTCGGGAAGATCGATGCCGTCGTGGCCAACGCGGGCGTCGCCGCCGGAGGTCCGCTCGTGGACTCCGACCCCGAGGCGTGGCGGCGGGTCATCGAGGTGAACCTGATAGGTGGCGCCGTGACGGCTCGGGCCTTCCTGCCGGTGCTGATGGAGAGCCGTGGCTACTTCCTCCAGATCGCCTCGCTCGCGGCGATCACACCGGCACCGATGATGAGCGCCTACTGCGCGTCCAAGTCGGGCGTGGAGGCGTTCGCGCACTGCCTGCGCGGCGAGGTCGCCCACCGGGGCGTGAAGGTCGGGGTCGGCTATCTGTCCTGGACCGACACGGACATGGTGCGCGGCGCCGACGAGGACGACGTCATGCGGGAGTTGCGGCAGCGGCTGCCGTGGCCGACGAACCGCACGTATCCCCTGGGCCCGGCCGTCGACCGGATCGTGGCCGGGATCGAACGGCGCTCCGCACATGTGTACGCCCAGTGGTGGCTGCGCGGGATGCAGCCGCTCCGGGGATATCTGCCGATGGTGATCGGGGCCGTCGGGCAGCGCGAGATGCAGCGCTTCGGATCGCGGCTGGACGGTGTGAGCAAGGGGCTCGTGGGGGCCGGTGGGCAGGCGGACAAAGAGGCCCGAGCCTCTCGTGAATGATCGAAATGCGGCGAATGTCCAGGTGTGTAAGTCTGAGCGAGGTTCCACCGGGACCACCCCCACGCACCCACATTGGAGTGAACAGCATGGGCATCGCAGACCAGTTCAAGGACAAGGCGCAGGAACTCGCCGACCAGGCCAAGCAGCAGAAGGCGGGCGGTGAGCGGGACGAGGCGCGTGAGCGTTCCTCCGACCGTCCGGACCGCGCCTCGGACCAGGCGAAGGGCCGTCGGCCCGGCGCCGGCGCCGGCGCCCGGGACCGGGCGCAGGACGCGGCGGACCGGGCGCGTGAGCGTTCCGAGCGCTGACGTGCGGCGGCGCGGCTGAGCGTCTGCGGTGGGTTGGGGCGTACCCGGGTTCCGGGTGCGCCCCTTCTTGTGCGGGTGCGGGTGCGGGGCGTGGGAACGGGCCTGCGCGGTGCGGGTCTTCGGGGCTCTGCCCCGGACCCCGCTCCTCAATCGCCGGAGGGGCTTGATGTGGCTGGGCCCCG